>JAPLPQ010000108.1 GCA_026400105.1 Burkholderiales bacterium | reverse complement strand
GGTGGCTCGCTCAGCACCGAGGCGCTGCTCGCGCGGCTGGACCAGCTCCAGGAGCAAGCCGCCGAGCGCGAGGACGAGCGCGCCGAAGCCATCCTGTCCGAGCTCTACGACTACGCCGACGCCATCACGCCCGAGGCCTGAAAAAGTACAATGCGCGGTTACGCACAGCATTTCCATTAAACGAGGTTTTCATGGCAGGTCATAGTAAGTGGGCCAACATCCAGCACCGTAAGGGGCGGCAGGATGAAAAGCGCGGCAAGATCTGGACCCGCATCATTCGCGAGATCACGGTCGCCGCGCGCGCCGGCGGTCCCGACCTGAGCGCCAACCCGCGCCTGCGCCTGGCGGTCGACAAGGCCAAGGCCGCCAACATGCCCGCCGACCGTGTCAAGTACAACATCGACAAGGCCTCGGGCGCCCTAGAAGGCATCCAGTACGAGGAAATCCGCTACGAAGGCTACGGCATCGGCGGCGCGGCGATCATCGTCGACACCATGACCGACAACCGCGTGCGCACCGTGGCCGAAGTGCGTCACGCCTTCTCCAAGCATGGCGGCAACCTCGGCACCGAAGGCTCGGTGGCGTTCCAGTTCAGGCATTGCGGCCAGCTGATCTTCGCGCCCGGCAGCTCCGAGGACCAGATCATGGAAATCGCGCTCGAAGCTGGCGCCGACGACGTGATCACCGACGATGAAGGCGCCGTCGAGGTGCTGACCGCGCCGACCGAGTTCGAGGCGGTCAGGAACGCGCTCGAAGCCGCCGGCCTGACGCCCGAACTGGCCGAAGTCACCATGCGCGCCGACAACCAGATCGAGCTCGCTGGCGACGACGCCGCCCGCATGCAGAAGCTGCTCGACGCGATCGAGGACCTCGACGACGTGCAGAACGTGTTCCACAACGCTGAGATTAACGAATGAGCGCGAACAAGATGAAGGTATTGGTCATCGGTGGCGGCGGGCGCGAGCATGCGCTGGCCTGGAAGCTCAAAGCTTCACCCCGCGTCGAGCAGGTCTATGTCGCGCCCGGCAACGGCGGCACTGCGCTCGACGCCGGCCTGACCAATCTGGCCGTGACTGACGTCGTTGCGCTGCGCGAATGGGCGCAGGCCAACGGCATCGCGCTGACCGTGGTCGGCCCCGAGGCCCCGCTGGCCGCCGGCGTGGTCGACGAATTCCGCGCCCACGGCCTGCGCATCTTCGGCCCGACCCAGGCCGCCGCCCAGCTCGAAAGCTCGAAGGCGTTCTCCAAGGCCTTCATGCAGCGCCACGGCATCCCGACCGCGGCCTACGAGACCTTCAGCGACCCGGTCCAGGCCCATGCCTATGTGGACCAGGTCGGCGCGCCGATCGTGGTCAAGGCCGACGGCCTGGCCGCCGGCAAGGGCGTGGTCGTGGCCATGAGCCTGGCCGAAGCGCACGAAGCGATCGACTTCATGCTGGTCGACAACACCCTGGGCGTGACGCACAACCAGGGCGGCGCCCGCGTCGTGATCGAATCCTTCCTGCAGGGCGAGGAAGCCAGCTTCATCGTGCTGTGCGATGGCAAGAACGTGACCGCGCTGGCCACCAGCCAGGACCACAAGCGACTGCTCGACGCAGACCAGGGCCCGAACACCGGCGGCATGGGCGCCTATTCGCCGGCTCCGGTCGTCACGCCCGAGGTGCACCAGCGCGCGCTGGACCAGATCATCCTGCCGACCATCCGCGGCATGGAAGCCGATGGCATCCCGTTCACCGGCTTCCTCTACGCCGGCCTGATGATCGCGCCCGACGGCTCGGTCAAGACGCTCGAGTTCAACTGCCGCATGGGCGACCCCGAGACCCAGCCGATCATGATGCGCCTGCAGTCCGACCTGGCCGAAGTGCTGCTGGCCGCGACCGAGCAGCGCCTGGACCAGATCAGCCTGGAATGGGACGAACGTTGTGCGCTCGGCGTGGTGCTGGCCGCTGCCGGTTACCCGATGAGCCCGCGCAAGGGCGATGTCATCAGCGCGCTGCCGCAGGACCGCGACGACGCCGTCGTCTTCCACGCCGGCACCACCATGCAGGACGGCCAGGTGCTGACTTCGGGCGGGCGCGTGCTGTGCGCGACCGCGCTGGGGCAGGGCGTTGCCGATGCGCAGCGCCGCGCCTACGAGCTGGTCGCGGGCGTAGCCTTCGACGGCATGCAGTTCCGCCGCGACATCGGCTACCGGGCCATCGAAAAATGAGCCAGTCGCAGGCGCAGATCATGCGTGACTACCTGCTCGGCTTGCAGCAGCGCATCACCTGGGCCATTGCCGAGATCGACGGCAAGGCCTTCCAGTCCGACGGCTGGGAAAAAGCCCCGGGCGAGCCGCTGCAGGGCAATGGCGTGACGCAGATTCTCGAGGGCGGCAACGTCTTCGAGCGCGCCGGCTGCGGTTTTTCCCATGTGTCGGGCGCCAGCCTGCCGCCGTCGGCGACCCAGCACCGGCCCGAGCT
>JAPLPQ010000105.1 GCA_026400105.1 Burkholderiales bacterium | reverse complement strand
CGTGAGGCAGGCTTAGGGCGGCCCCCTTAGGGGCGTCGAGTTTGCTGATCAATAGGCTGCGTGGCGACGCCAGGCAATGCAGCCCCAATTGACGGGCCCCATGGCCTGGGTGCCGCTCAAAGCGGCGCCACCGGGTCAGCGGCGCCCCCTGTCGCTATCGCTGAAAACTGAAGACCCGATAAGAGCACCGTAAGCGCTCTATTGACCACGCCCTTGCACTCGGGTGCCCGTTGAGGCAATGAATGTTCTCTCGGCGTGGTGCGGTCTGCGACGCGCGAGAATCTGGGTCAACGCCGCATTTCACATTCAGTTGATGACAGACCCATTTGCTCCCTTGTCCGAGGAAGAGTTCGAAGAACTCGACCACTTTCTGCTGTTCGGCGTTGACACGGAAGAAGGCATGACCATGGACATGGTCGATGGGTTCTTGCACGCCATTGCGGTCGGGCCGACGACCGTACATCCCAAGCAATGGCTGCCCAAGATCTGGGGTACCAAGGAGATGATGCCTCCGATGGGTTCCGTCGAAGAGCTGAACCACATGCTGGGCATGGTCATGCGCCACTTCAACACCATCATTGCCGGCCTGGGGGATGACCCCCGGGAGATCAGCCCGTGCTGGTCAACGATGGCCTACGACGGTGACGAGCGTGAATACGACGACGCAGAATCGTGGGCGTACGGCTTTGTCCAGGGGATGAGGCTTTGCTGGAAGGACTGGCAACCGTTGCTGTCCACTCCCCAAGGGCAAGTTTGGTTCAGACCCATTGCCCTGCTGGGCGAAGACGACTATTGCGTGGATCAGGACGAACTCACCCGAACACCGGCCATGCGATCGGAGCTGGCTCAACAAATCCCGCCGGCTGTTCTGGACATGCACGCTCACTGGCTGCCACTTCGGCTCGCTGTCTATCAGCGGGAGGTGGCCAAGTCGATGCAGCCCAAGGTGGGGCGCAATGATCCGTGCCCTTGTGGGAGCGGGGCGAAGTTCAAGAAGTGCTGTGGTGCTGCGGCCGATTTGCACTGAGCCATCTCGCGCCTCGAACTGTCAGGCGGTGGATCACCGCGCCAGTCGCCAGGGCAGCAAGGCCTCGTAGTCATCGACGGTCCTGGCCCGTGGAAGTGCCACTAGCAGCGAGCGCAGGTACTGGTACCCATCAACGCCGTTGACCTTGCAGGTCTCCAGCAACGAGTACAGGTTGGCGCTCGCGTTGGCGCCGGCCACGGTGTCGGCGAAGAGCCAGTTGCGTCTTCCGATGACAAACGGGCGGATCGAATTCTCGCAGCCGTTGTTGTCTATCGGGTAGTTGCCGCTGGTGACGAAGCGCTCCAGCTTGGCCCACTGCGAGGACAGGTAGTGCAGCGCCTTGCCCAGCAAACTGCCTGGCAGCACCGCATGAACGTTGGCCAGCAGCAAGGCCTGGATCTCTTGCAGCACGGGCACACTGTTGGCTTGGCGGCTATGCAGCAGCGCATTCGCATCCAGCCCTTGCTCTTTGGCCAGGGCCTCCACGCGGTAGAGCTTGCCGATCAGCGCGATGAACCTGGCCGCCAATTGCTCAGCCCCCCGGTTGGCTTTGGGCAAGGCCTGCAGCGCGTCATTGAAGTAACGCCGGCAATGTGCCCAACACCCGATTTGCACGAGCTTGTTCGCCAAGGCGATCTTGTTGTAGACCTCGTAGCCGTCGGTCATCAGCACGCCGCCCTCGCGCGCACCGACGTACAGAAGCTGCGCCGCCTCTGTGCTGCGTGAGGGTGAGTAGGCGAACAGGCGTATGGGCGGACCTGTGCCGCTGGCGCCTGAACCATCGGTCATCTGCGCCCACATGTAGCTCTTGGACTGGGCGCTGCGACCGGCCTCCTTGAGCACCTGAATCTCGGTCTCGTCACCGAAGATCAGCGGGGCGTCCAGCACCCGGTCGCGCAGCAGGTTGATGACGGGCTGCACCGCCTGGCCCACCCGCACCACGCTGGCGGCCATGGTGTTGCGCGAGAGGTCGCGGCCTCCGAAGCGCCCCAGCAAGGCCGCCTGGCGGTACAGCGGCAGGCCGTCCACATACTTGGAAGTGATCACCCAGGCCAGCAGGCCTTCGCTGAACAGCCCCTTGGGGATGACTTGCTCGGGCTTGGCCGCCAGGCGCAGCGTGCCATCGCAGCACGGGCAGGCGTACTTGACCCGCTCGTGGCGGATCACGCGCACTTGTTGCGGAATGATGTCGAGCTGCTCGCTGGCCTCCACGCCAATCTCCCGCAGCACGGCACCGTCGTGAGGACAGACACGCTCGGATTCGGGCAGTTCGTGGCGCACCACCTCGCGCGGCAGGGCTGGGTCCAGCGGCTTGCGCCCGCGCTTGGTCCGTTTGTGAGCGGGAACCTCGACAGTGTTGTCGTCGGCCTCGGTTTCTTCCTGGGCCGGCTGGGTTGCCGAGCCGAGCGCCTCGGCCTCGTTGAAGAACATGTCCTTCTGGTGGCCTGCGCTGGCCTCGCTCTTGGCGGCGAACAACTGGCGCTTGAATTTGTTGAGCTGCTCCTTGAGCAGGTCGCGCTCGGCGCGCGTGATGCGCAGCTCACCAGCGAGTGATTCGCTGGTCTGGGTGGCCTGGGCCAGCGCCTTTTGCAAGGCTGCAAATTCTTCGGCGGTGGGCATGTGAACCATCGCCTGCTTCGATCTGCTTGTCGCTCAGGCGGTTCCTTGTGCTGGGGATTTTGCGGCAAATATTCTCAGCAGTGGCATTGCTCATTTCGGCAGCACCAGCCTCACGCAACGCGCTCGTAGAACCGCTGTGGGTGTCGCTGTGTGACCGCCAGATCAATGCCATCAAGCAACCAGTGCAGTTGTTCCACCGTCAGCGTCGGCACCACCGCCTCGTCCGGCCAGATGAAGCGGTCTTGCTCCAGGCGCTTCATCAACAACCAGAAGCCGTTGCGCTCCCAGACCAGGATCTTCACCCGGTTGCGCTGGCGGTTGCTGAACACATACACCGCCGCCGCGAACGGGTTCATGCCCAGGGCTTGCTCCACCAGGATGGCCAAACCGTTGATGCCCATTCGGAAGTCGATGGCCGGGCGGTGCAGGTACACCGTCAGCGTGTCGTCGAGCCGGAACATGGCAGGCGCCCCAGAAGTTCAAGGACGGGCAGCAACCCACCCGGGTCTGCATCGCTGAGGTCGATCTCCACCCCATTGGGCAGTCGGGCGTGCAGGCGTGTCTTGACCTCAGCGGCGGTGACGGGAGATGCCTCGGGGGCCGCCAGCCGCAACGGCACAAAAGCACTGGTGCTGGCCATGGCCACGGTCGGCAGGTTGGCACGACTTGCCTTCAGGTCCGAGCCCATGCTCTGGGTGATCCAGCGGCGCAGCAAGTTGGCGTTGATGCCGCATTGCAGCGCCATGCGCGCCACCGACACATCCGGCTGCAGGCACGCCCGCACCACCTCGGCCTTGGCCTGCGGGTCGTACACGGCACGTCCATCGTTCTTGCGCCCCGTGACCAGGCGCCTCACCACCTCTGCATCGATCTCTGACATACGTGTCCACCTTGTTCTACATGGACACGTAGCTTCCCCTCTCAGACGCTCTGTGGGAAGACGTAGTTGGCGGATCGCTTACGCTGCATGGGGGAGTCGTAGCCCAGGCAAAGGATGTTGACTACGAGCTTGTTTCCGGTGCCGACAAGCTGCAGCTGTACGTCCGTGACCACGGAAAGCCGGCAGACGTTGCT
>JAPLPQ010000042.1 GCA_026400105.1 Burkholderiales bacterium | reverse complement strand
GATCATGGCCGCCATGTCGTCGCCGTAGTAGAAGGTGTGCGGCGCGATGTAGCTCAGCTTCAAGGCCTTGGAGCCGATGTTCTTGACGAGGTCGGCCGCCGGCTGCAGCTGCTCGACCCAGTCCTCGGGGTGCGGCTCGACCGACAGCGTCAGCCCTTCGCGCTCGAAGATCGGCAGCAGCTCGTCCATCGAGCGGAACCAGGCCGCCTCGCACAGCTCCTTGGTGTTGGCGCCGGGGCGCTCGCCGACCGAGCGCTCGGGCGAGGCGCCACGACCGAACTCGCTGATCAGGGTGTCGCAGCCCATCTCGACCGACACCTCGATCGCCTTCTTCCAGCAACGCACCGCCCACTGGCGCTCGTCCTCGAACGGGCTGGCCCAGCGGTACATCGGCTGCAGCGTCGCCAGGCCCACGCCGTGGTCTGTCAGGGCTTTCTTGAAGCCGGCCATGCGTTCTTTCGTGGCGCGCGGCATCACCCACCAGTCGAGGAAGTCGCTGCGCGGCGACAGTTCGATCTGGTCGTAACCCAGCTCGGCCACCACACCGGGCAGTTGCTCGAGCGACAGGTGGCGGATCATGTACGGGTCTAACGCAATCTTCATGCTTGTCTCCTGTATGGCCTGTTGCCACATGCAAGGGGGGGCGGGCGGCCGCGACAGGGGCCGCCCAGCCGATCGCCGTGTTACTGGCTGATGGTTTGCTTGAGGGCGTCGATCGAGGTCGTGACGCCGGCATCGATCGACATGGTCAGGTCTTCCATTTCCAGCGAGACATAGCCGTTGTAGCCGCCCATGCGGCAGACCGAGAAGAATTCCTTCCACCACTGCAGGTCCTTGCCGCAACCGACGGCGACATAGTTCCAGCTGCGGTTCTCGGCATCGGTGACCGGCTTGGTTTCGAGCAGGCCGTTGATGTCGGCCAGGCCGCGCTCGATGCGGGCGTCCTTGCCGTGGATGTGGAAGATCGCACCCTTGAGGGCGCGCGCCGAGGCGATCGGATCAGCGCCCATCGCCATCAAATGCGACGGGTCCAGGTTGATGCCGACGGTCGGGCCGACCGCGTGGCGCAGGCGCAGCAGGGTTTCCGGGTTGTAGACCAGCATGCAGGGGAATTCCTCGATCGCGATCTGCTCGACGCCGTGCGCCTGGCAATGCGCGACGAACTTCTTCCACCACGGGATCGCGACCTCGTTCCACTGGTAGTCCAGTGCCGGCGCCATGTAGTCGGGCCAGGAGATGGTCGAGGTGATCCAGTTCGGCGTCTGGTCGCCGGGTGCCCCGGCCGGGCAGCCCGACATCATGACCACCTTCTTGACGCCCAGCTTGCCGGCCAGCACGATGGTGTCGTAGCTCGACTGGGTGTGCTTGGCGCCCATCTCGCCCGGGGACAGCGGGTTGCCCGAGCAGTTGAGCGCGGCGATTTCCATGCCGCGCTGCTCGAGTTCGGCCTTGAAGGCCTGCAGCTTGGCGTCGTCGGCCAGCAGTTCGGCGGTCTTCACGTGCGGGCAGGAGGCCCAGCCGCCCGCGGTCATCTCGACCGCATGGATGCCCTGGGACTTGACCTTGTCGAGCATGTCCGGGTAGGACAGGTTGTTGTAGACATCGGTGCAGATGGCCAGTTTCATGGGATGGTCCTTCAATCGTGATTCGTTGCTAATTGGATTCGGCGGTTGCCTTTCGCCTCCCGGTTCATTCAGATCCGGAAGGCGGAATTGGTGGCGCTTATTCGAAATCGACCCAGACCGCGCCGGCATCGGCTGACTTGACGCAGTTCTGGACCCAGCGAATGCCTTCGATGCCGGCATCGATGTTCGGGTAGACCAGCTTGCTCAGGGTTTCCTCGTCGCCGCGCTGCTTGGCATCGATGGCGATCGCGAACTTCAGGTAGATATTGGCCCAGGATTCGGTCAGGCCTTCCGCGTGCAGGGCGCCCAGACGTTCGTCGGCATTGCAGGCGTCATACAGATAGGGCATGGCGCGGATCATCTTCTGGATCGGCTGGCCCTGCACTTCGTAGATCAGCTCGTTGGGCTGGTGGTCGCTGAATTCGATGCTGGCCTTCGAGCCAATGATGCGGATGCGGTGACCGTTCATGCAGCCGGCGTTGACCGCCGAGGTCCACAGCCGTCCGACCGCGCCGTTTTCATAGCGGATCAGCACATAGGCGTTGTCTTCCAGCGGCGCCCGGCTCTTGATGAAGCTCTGGCGGTCGCACAGCAGCTGCTTGATCTTGAGCTGCGGGCAGATCAGCTCCGACATGTAGAAGGTGTGGGTCGACAGGTCGCCCAGCACGAAGGACGGGCCGGCAATCTTCGGGTCGACGCGCCATTTCTGGCCTTCGCTGACCTTGTCGCCGACTTCGGTCGAGCTGAAGCCGTGGGTGTATTGCAGCTCGACCATGCGGATCTCGCCGAGGTCGCCGTTGGCAACCATCTCGCGCATCTGCAGCATCATCTGGCTGCCCGAGAAGCCGTAGGTGACGCCGACGATCTTGCCCTTGGCGGCGGCCAGCGCCTTGATCTCCTCGCCCTCGGCGACTTCGAAGAACAGCGGCTTTTCGCAGATCACATGCAGGCCGGCGTTGAGCGCGGCCTTGGTGATTTGATAGTGGGTGCTGTTGGGCGTGGCCACGGTCACGACCTCGATGCCGTCGGCGCGCTTGGCCTCTTCGGCAAACATGGTCTGGTAGTCCGGGTAGCAGCGCTCCGGGTCGACACCGATCTCGCTGCCGAAATCCTTGCCGCGGGCGGCGTCGATGTCGAAGGCACCGGCCACGAGCTGGTAGGCCGTGTTGTCGCGCATCGCACCCTGGCGGTGCTTGTAGCCCACGTTGGCAGTGCGACCGCCACCGACCATGGCCCAACGCAGCGGGCGCTCAAATTTACGTTCACCATTCAACATGACCGATTTCCTTTTCAGGTTGTAACCATTGATCCCACCTGGATTGCATTATTGCAACCGGGTGCAAACTTGCCGAAAAAAATAGCCGGGAGGCTTCAGTGAATACGAAAAACATCTGCAATCTGGCGCGCATCTGCCGGGGCAGCCGATGCGGCGAGGTTGTTGCAACAATCTTTATCTTATGCACCCGGGTGCATCTTATGCGAGATTGGCGCTTCGAATGATTGGGGTTTTCACTTAGAAGGCTTCAGGGCAGGGCGGATTCCATATGCACCACCGCGCCGAGCGCATCGCTGCGCCGCGCCGCGTCCAGCACCTCGAGCACCGCCACCGCTTCTGCTGCCGATACCGGCAGCGGCTCGCCCTGTCGCACCGCCCGCGCGAACTGCTCGTAATACAGCGTGTAATCCCCTTGCACTGCCGCCATGCTTTGGCGGCCAGCGGCGGTCGAGAGCGTGCCCCAGCCCGATGGCGGCTCGAAACCCCAGGCCTGCCGCTTGTCGCGTGGCCGCAGGCCCTGGGACGCCGCCGCGGCCTGCACGTCGGTGCTGCGCGCCCGGTAGCTGCCGGCTGCGCCGTAGAGGCGCAATTCGCGTTCGTTCAGGCGGTTGAGCTTGCTGGCCGACAGGTGCGAATCGACGCCGCTGGCATGTTGCAAGTTCAGCACGAAGCCCGCATCGACCGGCTCTGCTGCGGTTCCGGACCAGTCCAGGCGGGCATGGACCTGACTGACCGGCCCGAACAGCCACAGCGCCTGATCCACCAGATGGCTGCCCAGATCGCGCAGCAGACCGCCGCTGGGTCCGGCTTCCATCGACCCGGGCTGGTCCAGATCGAAGCGCGAGTGAAAGCGCCGGATGCTCCCCAGCTCGCCTGAATCGCGCACCGCCAGCAGGCCGCGGATGTCCGAGTCCCAGCGCCGGTTATGGAACACCGCCAGTTGCCGCCGGGCGCCTTGCGCGGCCGCCTCGAGCTCGCGCGCCGTCTGCGCATCGGGCGCGAACGGCTTGTCGGCGACGACATGCAGTCCCAGGCCCAGCGCCTGCAGCACCAGGTCGCGGCGCGTCTGGGGCGGCGTGGTCAGCGTCACGGCGTCCAGCGCCGTTGACGCCACCATCTCCGCCATCGAGGCGAAGACGGGCACGCCAGGGTAGAGCTGCGCCGCCAGCTGGCGCCGGGCCGGATCGCGCGTCACGATGCCCGCGAGCTCGACCCCCTGGGCCGCATCGATATAGGGCGCATGAAAGATCATGCCGCCGCTGCCAAATCCAACAAGGCCCATTCGAACCGGCTGACCAGAAGACATGGTGTCACTCACAAAAAAGGAAGGGAGAGAATGAAAAAAGCACCGACCAGGCCTGGAGGGCGCTGGCGGTGCTCGGCTTGCAGCAAGCAGGGCTGGATCGGCTGGATCAGCGCTTGTTCTTGTTGCGGTACTGGTCGGCGATCACGGCTGCGACGATGATCGCGCCCTTGACCATCTCCTGGTAGTAGGCGTCGATCCGGATGAAGGTGAAGCCCGAGGTCATCACGCCCAGGATCAGCACGCCGATCACGGTGCCGGTGATGCGACCCTTGCCGCCGACCAGCGAGGTGCCGCCGATCACGACCGCCGCGATCGCGTCGAGCTCGTACATCACGCCCATGCCGGACTGGCCCGAGATGGCGCGGGCTGCGGTCACGGTGCCGGCGATGCCTGCCAGCAGGCCGGCGATGGTGTAGATCCAGATCAGGTGGCGGTTGACGTTGATGCCCGAGACGATGGCGGCCTGGCGGTTGGCACCGATGGCGTAGGTGAACTTGCCGAAGCGGGTGTGGCGCAGCACGACATGGAACAGCACCGCCAGCACCAGGAAGATGATCACCGGGTTGGCGCCGGAGCCGATCCAGGCGAAGTCATCGGTCAGCATCGACACCGGCATGCCGCCCGTGAACCACTTGGCGAAGCCGCGCGCCGCGACCATGGTGCCGAGCGTGGCGATGAAGGGCGGGATCGCGGTGTAGGCGATCAGCGAGCCGTTGAGCAGGCCGATCACCAGTCCGGTGATGGCGCCGGCCAGCACCGGCCAGATGATTGGCAGGTCGGTCAGCGCCGGAAACACCGCGCGCGGGAAGTCCGACACCTGGGCCAGGCTGGCCGAGACCACCGCGGCGGCGGCGACCACCGAGCCCGATGACAGGTCGATGCCGCTGGTGATGATGACCAGGTTGACGCCGATCGCGATGATGCCGATCACGGCCATCTGCAGGATGATGATCTGCAGCCGGTCGAGGTTGAACAGGAAGCTCTGTCCGGTGACATACCAGCCCAGCCCCTCGAACAGGAGGCCGATGCCCAGCAGAACCAGGAAGATGCTCGCTTCCTGCGGCAGTTTGAACTTGAAGGGAGTGGGGAGTGAGGCCATGGTGTTGACTGCGGTGGTGCTCATGTTATGTCTCCGGTTTACTTGGCGGCCAGGCTCATGACGCTGACCTGATCGGCATCCTTGCGGTCCAGGATGCCGGTGATGCGACCTTCGTGCATGACGGCGACCCGGTCGCTCATGCCCAGGACCTCGGGCATCTCGGACGAGATCATCAGCACGGCGACGCCCTGGCCGGCCAGTTCGGAGACCAGCCGGTGGATTTCGGCCTTGGCGCCGACGTCGATGCCGCGCGTCGGTTCGTCGAGGATCAGGATGCTCGGATTGGTCAGCAGCCAGCGCCCGACCAGCACCTTTTGCTGGTTGCCGCCCGACAGGTTCTGGATCACCTCGTGCATGCCGGGGGTCTTGACGCGCAGGCGGCGCGCCATCTCGATGCAGTCCTTGGCCAGTTGGCCGCTTTGCACGAAGCCCAGCTTGTTGACGTAGCGGCTGTTGAGCACGGCCAGGTCCATGTTGTCCTGGATGTCCAGGCACAGGAAGCAGCCGGTGTCCTTGCGGTCCTCGGTCAGGAAGGCCATGCCGGCGGCCATCGCCTTGGCCGGCTTGTCGATCACCATCTGCTGGCCGCGGATCGTGATGCTGCCCGAGCTCGCCGGCGTCACGCCGAACAGGGTCTCGGCCACGTTGGAGCGGCCCGAGCCGACCAGTCCGGCCAGGCCCAGGATCTCGCCGGCGCGGATGTCGAACGAGACATCGTGGAACACGCCGTCGAGCGTCAGGTTCTTGACCGACAGCACGACGTCACCGATCGGCACCGTTTCCTTCGGGAACATCTGCGTGATCTCGCGCCCGACCATCATCTGGATGATGTCGTCGCGCGTGACGTCGCTGGCGGCGCAGGTGGCGATGTACTTGCCGTCGCGGAACACCGAGAACTCGTCGGCGATCTCGAACAGCTCGTTCATCTTGTGCGTGATGTAGATGATGCCCTTGCCCTGCTCGCGCAGGCTGCGGATGATGCGGAACAGGTGCGAGACTTCCTTTTCGGTCAGGGCCGAGGTCGGCTCGTCCATGATCAGCACGTCGGAGTTCCAGGACACCGCCTTGGCGATCTCGACCATCTGGCGGCTGGCCACCGACAGGGTCTGGACCTCGGCCAGCGGATCGATGTCGATGTTCAGGCGCTCGAACAGCTCCACGGTGCGGCGCTTGAGCTCGCGGTGGTCGACCAGGCCGAAGCGGTTGCGTGGCTCGCGCGTGATCCAGACGTTCTCCGCCACCGTCATGTGCGGCATCAGGTTGAGTTCCTGGTGGATCATCGCGATGCCCTGCTTCAGGGCATCGATCGGCGAGCTCAGCGTGACCGGCTGGCCCTTGAGCAGGATCTGGCCCTGGTCGGGAATGTAGACGCCCGCGATGATCTTCATCAGGGTCGATTTGCCCGCGCCGTTCTCGCCCATCAGGGCATGCACGGTACCGGCCTTGAGCGTGAAGGACACGCCGTCGAGCGCCACTACGCCGGGAAATCCCTTGCGTATGCCGCGAATGGCCAGCAGGGGCGGCGACTCCGGCGTGGGGGGAGCGTCGACCGCGCGCTCGAGGGTGGCTGTCTCAGTCATCTTGTGAACTCCGCTGCGAATCTGAGTAAAAAGCAGGGCTTCCCGAGCGGAAAGCCCTGCGCGTCGGTGGATCAGTTCTTGCCGGCGTACTTGCTCAGGTTCTGCGGGGTCACGAGCTCGAACGGCACGTTGACGAAGCGCTCGACCGGCTGCTTCTTGATCAGCTTCAGGGCGGCTTCGACCGAGCCCGAACCCTGGCCGGAGGCGTTCTGGAACACGGTCACCTTCAGGTCACCGGCCTTCATCGAGGCCAGCGCGTCGGGGGTGGCGTCGATGCCGGCGACGATGCTGGTCGGGGTCCACTTCTTGGCGGCCTTCAAGGCGTTGATGGCACCGAGCGCCATTTCGTCGTTGTTGGCGATGATGGCGTCGAACTTGAGGCCGGAGGTCAGCCAGTTGGTCGTGATGTCCTGCGCGTTGGTGCGCTTCCACATGCCTTCGCGCTTGTCGACGATCTTCAGGCCCGAGCATTCCGGGGTCTTGATCACGTCCTCGATGTCCTGGGTGCGGGTGCGGGCGGCCTCGGTCGTGAGCTCGCCCATCAGCACCAGCAGGTTGCCCTTGCCGTTGAGCAGCTTGCAGACCTGCTGGGTTTCGAGCGTGCCGGAGACCTTCTCGTCCGAGGCCACGAAGGCGACGCCAGCGGGCAGCTTGGCGAAGTCGACCGGCTTGCGGTTGACATAGACCAGCGGGATCTTGGCATCGGTCACCATCTTGGTGATCTTGGGCGAGACATCGGTATCGACCGGGTTGACGATGATCGCGTCGACCTTCTGCGCGATCATGTTCTGGATCTGGCTGAGCTGGGTCGTGACATCGTTCTTGCCGTCTTCCATCTGAACGCTGACACCGGCCTTCTTGGCCGCATCCGTAATACCGCCGCGCAGGATCGTCAGGAAGGTGTCATCGAACGCACCCATTGCGACGCCGATCTTCTCGGCCTGGGCGGCCAGCGGTGCGAGCAGGGTGGAGGTAACGGCTGCGGCGATCAGAAGTTTTTTCATGAATGTCTCCGAAAGATGAGTGGTTGTGTATGCCGGACCCTTGCCCTGCTGCTTCTGCTGGCTGTTGGCGCTGGGGGTCTCGACAAGACTGAACTATAGACAAGACTGGACAAATTTAGAAAATATTTTTCTAAGTAATTACACCTAGAAAAAATGTTTCGATTTCACGTAGACTGGCGCCACCGAGGTGATCAAACGCCTTGATTCGCCCTTCCTTCACTTCATGACGCAGCCCTGACCGGCTGGATCCAAGATGAGCAAGCTACAGTTCCCCGCCCCGCGCCGACATGATCTGGCCTGTCTCGGCCGCCTGGCCGTCGATCTCTATGCCCAGCAGTTCGGTGCGCGGCTGGAAGATGCCCGCAGTTTCGCGATGTACCTGGGCGGCAGCTCGGCCAACCTGGCTTTCGGCGTGGCCCGGCTGGGCTGCAAGACTGCCATGATCTCGCGCGTCGGCGACGAGCAACTCGGCCGTTTCCTCAACGAAACCCTGGAGCGCGAGGGTTGCGACACCAGCCAGGTGCAGGTCGACCCCGAGCGCCTGACCGCGCTCGTGCTGCTGGGCCTGAAGGACCGCGACACCTTCCCGCTGCTGTTCGTGCGCGAAAACTGCGCCGACATGGCGATCGAAGCCGAGCAGGTCAGCGAGGACTTCATCGCGGGCTGCCGCGCGCTGGCCATCACCGGCACCCACCTGTCGACGCCGACCACCCGCCTGGCCTCGCTGACGGCACTGGCCCATGCGCGCCGCCATGGCACGACGACCGTGCTCGACATCGACTATCGCCCGGTGCTCTGGGGCCTGACCCCGCGCGGCGCGGGCGAGAACCGCTATGTGCCCGACGCGGCCGTGACGGCGCAGCTGCAGCAGGCCTTGCCCTGGTTCGACCTGCTGGTCGGCACCGAGGAGGAATTCTTCATCGCCGGCGGCGTGGCCAATGACCTGATCGCCAGCCTGCGCGTGGTGCGCGAGCTCTGCCCGGACGCCACCCTGGTGGTCAAGCGCGGCGCGCTGGGCTGCTGCGTGATCGAGGGCGAGATCCCGGACGACATCGACGCGGCGCCGACCTACCGCGGCGAGCGGGTCGAGGTGCTCAATGTGCTGGGCGCCGGCGACGCCTTCCTGTCCGGCCTGCTGGCCAGCCTGTTGCAGGGCAAGGACTGGGCCGAGTCCACCCGCGTCGCCAATGCCTGTGGCGCGATCGTGGTGTCGCGCCACGCCTGTTCGGCCGCGATGCCGACCCCGGCCGAACTCGCGCACTGGTTCGGCGGCAGCCGCAACCCCCAGGTCGATGCCGACCAGCAGCTGGCGCATCTGCACCGCGTCACGGCCGCGCGCCGCGACTGGAACGAGCTGTGCGTGATGGCCTTCGACCACCGGGCCCAGTTCTATGACATCGCGCGTGCCGCCGGCGCCGACGAGGCCCGCATTCCCGCCCTCAAGCGCCTGCTGGTGCAGGCGGCCGAGCAGGTCGAGCGCAGCCGCCAGCTGCAGGGCCACACCGGCGTGCTGATCGACGGCGGCGACTACGGCCGCGACGCGCTGGCCAGCGCCACCGGTCGCGGCTGGTGGGTCGGGCGTCCGGTCGAGCTGCCGGGCTCGCGCCCGCTGCGCTTTGACGGCACCCGTTCGGTCGGCAGCGCGCTGACGCACTGGCCGACCGAGCAGGTCGTCAAGTGCCTGGTGCATTACCACCCCGACGATGCGGTCGATCTGCGCCTCGAGCAGGAGCAGAAGGTGCTCGAGCTGTGGGAAGCCACGCGCGCGAGCGGCAACGAACTGCTGCTCGAGATCATTCCGCCCAAGGCGCTGACGCCCGACGGCAGCAACGACGCCGCCGTGCTGCGCGCGGTCAAGCGTTTCTACAACCTGGGCGTCAAGCCCGAGTGGTGGAAGCTCGCGCCGATGCAGCCCGCCGGCTGGCGCCAGCTCGAGGCCCTGCTGGCCGAGCGCGACCCCTATTGCCGCGGCGCCGTGATCCTGGGCCTGAACCAGCCGCTGCAGTACCTGGCCGACAGCTTCGCAGATGCCAGCAGCCCGATCGTCAAGGGCTTCATGGTCGGGCGCACGCTGTGGGCGGATGCCTCGCTCAAATGGTTCAAGGGCGAGCTCGGCGACGCCGAACTGATCAACGAAGTGGCGCGCAACTTTGCCGTGCTGGTCGATGCCTGGCGCAACCGCCACCAGGCCCTGCGCGCCGCGGCCTGATATCCAAGCTATCCCTCACAGGTCATGAAAACCCAACGACTCACCCTGGCGCAAGCGCTGGTCAAGCACCTGGCCGCGCTGCGCATCGAAACCCACGACGGCCAGATCCAGCCCTATTGCGGCGGGGTCTTCACCATCTTCGGTCACGGCAACGTGGCCGGCATGGGCGAAGCCCTGGTGGCCGAGCGCGACCGGCTGCCGACCTTTCGCGCCCACAACGAACAGACCATGGCCCACGCCGCGATTGCCTATGCCAAGGCGAGCTTTCGCGAGCGCATCATGGCGGTCAGCACCAGCATCGGCCCCGGCGCGACCAACCTCGTGACCGCCGCTGCCGTGGCCCATGTCAACCGGCTGCCGGTGCTGCTGCTGCCGGGCGACGTGTTCGCCAGCCGCCGCCCGGACCCGGTGCTGCAGCAGATCGAGAGCTTCGCCCAGGGCGATGTCAGCGCCAGCGACTGCTTCCGCCCGGTCACGCGCTACTTCGACCGGCTGACCCGGCCCGAACATATCCTGACCGCGCTGCCGCGCGCGATCCAGATGATGACCGACCCGGCCAACTGCGGCCCGGCCTGCCTGTCGCTGCCGCAGGACGTGCAGGCGATGGCGTTCGACTGCCCGGAGAGCTTCCTGCAGCCCGAGCTGCTGCGCTTCCGTCGCCCGCCGGCCGATCCGCGCGAGCTCGCCAGCGCCGCCGCGCTGCTGCGCCAGGCGCGCCAGCCGCTGATCGTGGTCGGCGGTGGCGTGCTCTACAGCCAGGCCTGGGACGCGCTGCGCGCCTTTGCCGAGGCGCATGGCGTGCCGGTGGTCGAGTCGCATGGCGGAAAAAGCAGCCTGCCCTGGGACCATCCGCTCAACCTGGGCGCGATCGGCGTCGATGGCGTCTCGGGCGCCAACGAACTGGCGCGCTCGGCCGACCTGGTGTTTGCCGTCGGCACCCGCTTGCAGGATTTCACCACCGGCTCGCACGCGCTGTTTGCCCACGCGCGGCTGCTGAGCCTGAACGTCCAGCCCTACGACGCCGGCAAGTGGAGCGGCAGCGCGCTGGTCGCCGATGCCCGCACCGGGCTCGAGCAGCTCGCGCCGCTGCTGCAGGGCTGGGCCGCCGACCCGGCCTGGACCGAGCGCGCGCGCCAGAATGCCGCCGCCACCAATGCCCGCATCCAGCAGCTGACCACCCAGCTGCCCCAAGGCGTGCTGCCCTACGACGCCGAGGTGATCGGCGCGGTGCGCGACTCGGCGCTCGAGCTCGGCCTCGACAGCGCCGAGCATGATGTCGCGCTGTGCGCCGCCGGCACGCTGCCGGCCGAGCTGCACAAGCTCTGGCGCGCCAGCAAGCCCGGCAACTACCACATGGAATACGGCTATTCCTGCATGGGCTACGAGGTCGCGGGCGGCCTGGGCGTCAAGATGGCCCGCCCCGAGCAGGAGAGCATCGTCTTCGTCGGCGACGGCTCCTACATGATGGCCAACTCCGAGCTGGCCACCTCGCTGCTGCTGGGCAAGAAGATGATCGTGGTCATCCTCGACAACCGGGGCTATGGCTGCATCGAGCGGCTGCAGCTCAAGACCGGCAGCCCGAGCTTCAACAACATGCTCGACGACTGCGTGCCCGAGGGCGGCGAGAGCAGCCAGATCGACTTCGCCATGCACGCGCGCGCCATGGGCGCCGACTCGGTGCATGTCAAGGATGTGGCCGAGCTCAAGGCCGCGATGGTCAAGGCGCGCGCCGCCCGCCGGACCCAGGTGATCGTGATCGACACCACCCACCACCGCATCACCGACGGCGGCTGCTGGTGGGAGGTCGCGATTCCCGAGGTCTCGGATCGCGCCGAGGTCCAGCAGGCCCGCGCCGGCTACGAACAGGCCCAGCAGGGCCAGCGCCTCTGAGGCCCCGGCCTCGACCCAGATACAGCAAAACCTAGGAGATTCACATGAGCTGGAACGTACGCATTGGCATCAACCCCCTGTCGTGGATGAACGACGACCTGCCGTCCCTGGGCGGCGAGACCCTGCTCGAGACCGCGCTGAAGGAAGGCAAGGAAATCGGCTACGAGGGCTTCGAGTTGGGCAACAAGTTTCCCAAGGACGGCCCCGGCCTGCAGGCCAAGCTCGACGAGTTCGGCCTGGCCTGTGTCTCGGGCTGGTATTCGGGCTTCCTGGCCGAAGTCCCCGCCGGCCTGAGCGACGAGCAGGCGGTCGCCGCCGAGATCGAGCGCTGCCAGGCGCACATGAGCAAGCTGCAGTACAACGGCGTCCAGGTCGTGGTCTACGGTGAATGCGCCGGCACCATCCAGGGCCAGATCGACACCCCCGTGGCCAAGCGGCCGCAGTTCGCCAGCGACGCGCTGTGGCAGGCCTATGCCGGGCGCCTGAACGCCTTCGGCCAGCATCTGCTCGAGACCTACGGCATCAAGCTGGCCTACCACCACCACATGGGCGCCTATGTCGAGTCGCCGGCCGACGTGGACAAGTTGATGGCGCTGACCGATCCGGCCAAGGTGTTCCTGCTGTTCGATACCGGCCACGCCTATTTCGGCGGCGCGATGACCCCGACCGAGCTGCTCGAGAAGCATGTCAAGCGCGTGGTCCATGTGCATTGCAAGGACGTGCGCCCGCAGGTGATCGCGCAGGCGCGCAACGAGAGCTGGAGCTTCCTGAACGGCGTCATCAACGGCACCTTCACCGTGCCGGGCGACGGCTGCATCGACTATGCGGCAGTGCTGCGCACGCTCAAGGACAACGGCTACGAGGGCTGGCTGGTGGTCGAGGCCGAGCAGGACCCGGCCGTGGCGCCGAGCTACGCCTACGCGCAAAAGGGTTACCAGACCCTGCGCGGCCTGGTCGACAGCCTGGCCTGAGCCAAGGAGATACAGCATGCCAAGTCATCTGCTGGCCAAGGCCGCCCCGAGCGGGCGCGAGATCGTCGAGGTCACGCCCGAGCGCGCCGGCTGGATCCATATCGGTTTTCGGGCGCTGCGCCTGGGCGCCGGCGAAACGGAAACCGTCGCGACGCAAGAACGCGAGCTGTGCCTGGTGGTGCTGACCGGTACGGTCGATGTCACGGTCGACGGCCAGACCTATGCCGGCCTGGGTCAGCGCGACAGCGTGTTCGACCCGGTCTCGCCGGCGGCGGTCTACGTGCCGTCGGGCCATCAGGTCGAGATCCGGGCCCAGCGCGATGCCGAGCTGGCGCTGTGCAGCGCGCCTTGCGACGGCCAGCCGCGCCAGGTCCGGCTGCTCGACTCGCAGGCCATGCGCCGCAGCGTGCGCGGCCAGGGCAGCAACACCCGCTATGTCTGCGACATCCTGCCGCACGACGACCCGACCGCCGCGCACCTGCTGGTGGTCGAGGTGCTGACGCCAGCCGGCCACTCCTCGAGCTACCCGCCGCACAAGCATGACCTCGAGCAGCCGCCGGTCGAGACCCAGCTCGAGGAAACCTACTACCACCGGCTCAACCCGCCGCAGGGCTTTGCCTTCCAGCGCGTCTACACCGACGACCGCAGCCTCGACGAGGCCTGCGCGGTCGAGAACCATGATGTCGTGATGGTGCCGCGCGGCTACCACCCGGTGGTCGCGCCGCACGGCTACGCCCTCTACTACCTCAACGTGATGGCGGGCCCGAACCGGTTCTGGGTCTTCAAGAACGACCCGGCGCACGAGTGGATGCTCAAGGCCTGAGCCTGCGGTCGGCTTGAACTCACCCGCCCGGTGACCCGGTGCGGGTGAGTTTTCCTGTTTTCAGCTCTGGCGGCGCTCGGCCATCAGGTCGAGCTGGCGCTGGTATTGCTCGGCCGGCCAGCCTTCGTGCAAGGCCTGCAGCGTGACGGCCTGCGGGCTGGCCGGGGCCAGGCCACCGAGCGGCGGGTCGCGGTCGAGGTTGGTCGGGAAGGCATAACCTTCGGCGCTGGCGGCCACGACGCGGGCCAGCGCGGCGTCATCGAGCTGGCCGTCGCGCACCTGCGCGAGCAGCTGCGGATACAGGGCGCGCATCATGGCTGACCGGTCCACCGACTCCATCGCGCGACCGAAGGCCGACGAGACCTGCAGCAGGTTGGCCATGCGCTGGATGCTGGCCGAGCGGTTCCCGCCCGCCGCGTGCAGCAGCGCGGGATTGAAGAAGACCGCGTCGCCCTTGTCCAGTGGCAGCTGCACGCGCTCGCGCTCGAAGTAGTCGCGAAAATCGGCGCGCTCCGCCACCAGGTAGCCGTGACTGTATTTCTGCGAATGCGGCAGGTAGAGCGTCGGGCCGCTTTCCAGTGGCATGTCGACATGCGCGACCGCGCCCTGCAGCGTCAGCAGCGGCGAGAGCCGGTGCACATGGGCCGGGAAGCGTTCGGCCTGCGCCGCGGTGCAGAAACCCAGGTGATAGTCGCGGTGCGGCGTCTGGGCGGCGCCGCCGGGGCGCACGCTGTTGACCTGCGAGGTGATCTGGTAGCCGGGTCCGAGCCAGGCCTGGCTGGCCAGCGCGATCATGTCGTTCGCGTAGTAGCGGGCAAACAGCCCGGGGTCGAGCAGGCAGAGCTTTTCGAGCGCGTTCCAGATCCTGTCGTTCGCGCCGGCCTTGGCAAAGTGGTCGCCGCCATGCTGCTGGCTGCGCTCGCGCGCGATGATTGCCTCGAAGCGCTGCGTGACCGCATCGATCAGCGCGGGTTCGGGCAAGGCGCCCTTGAGCACGATCAGGCCAGGTCCCTGTTGCCAGATCCAGGCCCATTCGCTCATCAGGGTCTGGCGAAAATCAGCGCTGGCGCCCAGTCGCTCGCGCATCGAGGCGCAGTCGTAGATCGGCACCTCATCCACTATCCGTGCGGCATGCGGGCAGCAGCGCGGATCGGTCCGCTGGTTCACGAGTTGCTGCAGCTCCTCGAGTCGGGCGTCCGGGGCTGAAAGATAGGCCGGGTAGGCGGGGCAGGTGTTGCTTGGCATGGGGTCTCCGGGTGGCTGAGGTGCCCAGTCTATGCAGCGCTGTGCCTTGCAGCGGTGATCAGACACCTCAAAAACACCTCAGAATCACGGCTTTGTCCACATCAGGTTTGAAGCCAATGCCCCATCCCCATGCCATGAAGGAAATCGCCCTGCAGGCCGGCGTGAGCCTGGCAACGGTCGACCGCGTGCTGCACCAGCGCCCGGGCGTGCGAGCGGCCACGCAAAGGCGAGTCCAGCAGGCCTGCGCCGAACTCGAGCGCCAGCACCAGCAGGTGGGACTCAAGGGCCGGCGTTTCCTGATCGACCTGGTCATGGAGGCGCCGGTCCGCTTCTCGCGCATGGTCCGCACCGCGCTCGACGGCGCCATGCAGCGCGCGCAGCCGGCGGTCTTGCGCGCGCGCGACCACCTGGCCGAGACCATCGGCGTCGAGGAGCTGGTGGCCTTGCTCGATGCGATCGCCCGCCGTGGCAGCCATGGCGTGCTGCTCAAGGCCCCGGACCTGCCGGCCGTGGCCGCCGCGGTGACGCGCCTGCAGCAGCGCGGCATCCCGGTCATCACCCTGGTCACCGACTTGCCAGGCACGTCGCGCCAGGCCTATGTCGGGCTCGACAACCGCTGCGCCGGCCAGACGGCGGCCTACCTGATGGCGCAATGGCTGGGCGGCCAGGGCGCCGATCTGCTGGTGTCGAGCAGCGGACAGCGCTTCCAGGGCGAAGGCGAGCGCATCGAGGCCTTTCGCGAGTCGATCGCCGCGCTGCTGCCGGCTTGCCGGATGCATGTGCTCGACGCCGGGTTCGGGCTGCACGGGCCGACCGAAGCGGCGGTGAGCCAGCTGCTGGCCAGCCAGCCCGGACTGGCGGCGGTGTATTCGGTCGGTGGCGCCAATGCCGCCATCCTGTCGGCCTTCGAGCGCGCCGGGCGCCGCTGTCGCGTCTTCATCGGGCATGACCTCGACGACGACAACCTGGCGCTGCTGCGTGACCGGCGGCTGTCGGCGTTGCTGCACCATGATCTCGAGCATGACCTGCACATGGCCTGCCTGCTGCTGCTGCAGATCCATGGCAACCCGGGCGGCGCGCAGCTGCCCAGGCGCTCGAATGTCGAGGTCATCACGCCCTTCAACCTGCCCGCTGCCGTCCTGCGTCGCGGTGGTCCTGACCGGTGACGGGCCGGCCTACAGCCCGGCGCCAAAGCCTGGCGCCAGCTGCTCGCGCAGGAACGCCACCAGCGCGCTGACGGCGCGCGGCACATGGGCCGAGTAGGGCCGGATCGCATGGAGCTGTCCGGCAAAGGAGTCGACCGGCGTCCAGTCCGGCAGCACCCGCACCAGCTCGCCAGCCTGCAGGCCGGCCTGGGCGCTGAAGTCGGGCAGCAGCGCGATGCCGAGCCCCGCCAGCGCGGCGTCGCGCAAGGCTTCACTGTTGTTGGCCGCCAGCGAGCCGCTGATCTGCACCGTCACGCGCTCCTGGGCAGCCGGGTCGCGGCTCTCCAGCGTCCAGGCCGGCCGGTCGTGCGAGCGCGGGTAATGCAGGCAGTTGTGTCCGAGTAGCTCCTGCGGCTGCTGCGGCGAGCCCATGCGACTGAGGTAGGCCCGGGTCGCCACCAGCACCGACTGCGTGCCGCACAGGGTCCAGGCCACATGGGTGTCGGGCGCGGTGGCGCTGTGGCGGATCGCCAGGTCGAAGCCCTCGGTGGCCAGCGACGCCAGCCGGTCCGACAGATCCAGCTCGATCCGCACCTCGGGGTACTGGCGCAGGAAGCCGGCCAGCAGCGGCACCAGCTGCTGGCGCGCGAACGCCACCGGCGCCGTCACGCGCACCAGCCCGCGCGGCGTGCCCGCCAGGTCGCGCACCTGGGCGAAGCTCTGGGCGATCTGCTCGAACGCGCCGCGCGTGTCGTCGACCAGGCGCTGGCCGGCCTCGGTCAGGCGCACGCTGCGCGTCGTGCGCCGCACCAGCGCGACCCCGGCCACCCGCTCCAGCTCGGCCACGCGCTGGCTCATCGCGGCCTTGCTGACCCCGAGCCGGTCGGCCGCCGCCGTGAAGCTGCCCTGCTGGGACAGCACCGTGAGCCAGTGCAGATGGCCCCAGAGTTGTTCGACTTTTTGTTGTTCCATGGTTTGATTGTTCAATATATCAAACAATCTGTTCAGTCCGGCGGCCTAGGCAGACGCGCGGGCGATTTCTACACTGTCTCCAGCAACAACAGGAGACACCGATGACCCCCTACACCGACAGCAGCGAAATCGCCCAGTTCATCGCCGGCCAGCGCACCGCCGGCAGCGGCAGCCGGACCCAGCCGGTCTACAACCCCGCCACCGGCGCCGTGGCGCGCCAGGTGCGCCTGGGCAATGTGCAGGATGTCGACAGCGCGGTCGCTGCCGCCGCCGCCGCCTTCCCGGCCTGGTCCGAAACGCCGCCGATCCGCCGTGCCCGCGTGATGTTCAAGTTCCTCGAGCTGCTGAACCAGCGCAAGGACGAGCTCGCCGCGATGATCACGGCCGAGCATGGCAAGGTCTTCACCGACGCGCAGGGCGAGGTCGCGCGCGGCATCGACATCGTCGAATTCGCCTGCGGCATCCCGCAGCTGCTCAAGGGCGACTACACCGAGCAGGTCTCGACCGGCATCGACAACTGGACCGTGCGCCAGGCGCTGGGCGTGGTCGCTGGCATCACGCCGTTCAACTTCCCGGTCATGGTGCCGATGTGGATGTTCCCGGTCGCGATCGCCGCTGGCAACACCTTCGTGCTCAAGCCCAGCCCGACCGATCCGTCGCCCTCGCTGTTCATCGCTGAGCTGTTCCAGCAGGCCGGCCTGCCCGATGGCGTCTTCAACGTGGTGCAGGGCGACAAGGAAGCGGTCGACGCGCTGCTGGTGCATCCGGATGTCAAGGCCGTCAGCTTCGTCGGTTCGACCCCGATCGCCAACTACATCTACGAGACCGGCGCCCACCACGGCAAGCGGGTCCAGGCGCTGGGTGGCGCCAAGAACCACATGGTCGTGATGCCTGATGCCGACATCGACCAGGTGGTCGATGCGCTGATCGGCGCCGGCTACGGCTCGGCTGGCGAGCGCTGCATGGCCATCAGCGTGGCGGTGCTGGTCGGCGACGTGGCCGACAAGGTGGTCTCCAAGCTGATCGAGCGCACCAAGGCCTTGCAGGTGCTCGACGGCATGAACCTGGCGGCCGAGATGGGCCCGATCGTGACCGACACGGCGCGCCAGCGCATCAGCGGCTACATCGACGCCGGCGTACAGGAAGGCGCCCAGCTGCTGGTCGACGGCCGCGGCTTCGACGGCGCCCAGGCCGGTGCTGGCTGCGAGCAGGGCTTCTGGCTCGGCGGCACGCTGTTCGACCATGTCACGCCCGAGATGAAGATCTACCAGGAAGAGATCTTCGGCCCGGTGCTGGCCTGCGTGCGCGTGCCCGATTTCGCCAACGCGGTGCAGCTGATCAACGACCACGAGTTCGGCAACGGCACCGCCTGCTTCACCCGTGACGGCAACGTGGCACGCGAGTTCGCGCGCCGGGTCCAGGTCGGCATGGTCGGCATCAACGTGCCGATCCCGGTGCCGATGGCCTGGCATGGCTTTGGCGGCTGGAAGCGCAGCCTGTTCGGCGACACGCACGCCTATGGCGAGGAGGGCGTGCGCTTCTACACCAAGCAGAAGTCCGTGATGCAGCGCTGGCCCGAGAGCATTGCCAAGGGCGCCGAGTTCGTGATGCCGACCGCCAAGTAAGGCGCGCGCGGGGCCTGCCGCCCCGCACCCGATCAAGTGCAAGAGGCCAGCGCCGTCACCCGCGCTGGCCTCTTTCATGGGCGCGCCGCAGGCGCCGCCCTCACTTCTTGCCGCGCAGCTTGGCGAGCTCGGCCTGGGTCTCGTTCCAGAGCTCCATGCCGACGCTGGCGCCGATCCCGGCATAGACACGCGTCAGGCTGCCGCGCATGCGGGCGGCCTCGGCCGGCGACAGCTCGTTGACCTGCATGCCCTTCTTCTTGAGCTCGGCGACGGCGCCGGAGGCCTCCTGGCGCGTGTCCTGGCGCTCGAAGTCGCGGCTGGCCTTGGCGGCGTCCATCAGCACCTTCTGCTCGGCCGCCGACAGGCCGTCCCACCATTTCTTGCTGACCAGAATGATCCACGGGCTGTAGACATGGTTGGTCACGGTCAGGTACTTCTGCACCTCGTAGAACTTGCTCGACAGGATGGTGTTGAACGGGTTTTCCTGGCCGTCGACGGTGCCGGTCTCGAGCGCGCCGAACAGCTCGGAGAAGGCCAGCGGCACCGCGTTGGTGCCCAGGGTCTTGAAGCTGTCGAGGAAGACGTTGTTCTGCATCACGCGCAGCTTGATGCCGTTGAGGTCCTCCATCTTGCTGATCGGGCGCTTGCTGTTGGTCAGGTTGCGAAAGCCGTTCTCCCAGTAGACCAGCCCGACCAGGCCCTTGTCCTGCAGCTTGGCGCGCACCTTGTCGCCGACCGGGCCGTCGAGCAGCGCGTCGGCTTCCTTGGCGCTGTTGAACAGGAAGGGCGTGTCCCAGAGCGCCATTTCCTTGCTGATGCCGACCAGGGTCGCGGTCGAGCCGACCATCATCTCCTGCGCGCCGCCGATCAGCGCCTGCTGCATCTGGGTATCGGGCCCGAGCGCGGCCGCGCCGATCGCGCGCACCCGCATCTTGCCGCCCGAGGCCTTCTCGACCTGTTCGGCGAACAGCTTGGCCGCGCGGCCCTGGTTGCTCTGCTCGTTGAGGCCGTAGCCGAAGCGGATCAGGCGTGGCTTGAAGTCCTGCGCCTGGGCCATGAAGGGCGCTGCCAGCGCCAGCGCGGCGGCCGTGGTCACGAGGGTGCGACGGAACATAGTCATGGGAGTCTCCTGGGGGAAAGCCAATTCTGGCGGGGTTTGAACGGTCAGCGCATCCACGCCACGGGCGCGGTCACGATCTGGGGGAACACGACGAACAGCGACAGCAGCAGCACATAGGTCAGCAAGAAGGGATTGACCCCCTTGATCACCTGGTGCATCGACAGCCGCCCGACGCCCGCGACCACGTTGAGCACGGTGCCCACCGGTGGCGTGATCAGGCCGATGGCGCCGTTGAGCACGAACATCAGCCCGAAGTAGACCGGGTCGATGCCGGCCTTGACCGCGATCGGCAGCATCACCGGCGCGAAGATCAGGATGGTCGGCGTCAGGTCGAGCGCGGTGCCGATCAGCACCAGCGCCAGCATCATCACCGTCATCAGCAGGCGCGGGCTATCGACCAGGGGGCCGAGCCAGCCGGTCAGCACGCCGGGCAGGTCGGCCAGCGTGATCATGTAGCTCGCGACCTGGGCACCGGCGCACAGGAACATCACGATCGCGGTGGTCTTGGCCGCGCGCACCAGCACCGGCCCGATCTCGGCCAGCTTCATCTCGCGGTGAATGAACAGCGCGACGAGCAGGGCGTAGAAGGCCGCGACCACCGCCGCCTCGGTCGGCGTGAAGATGCCGGTCTTCATGCCGCCGATGATGATCAGCGGCATCAGCAGGGCCCAGAACGCCTTGGCCGTGATGCGCAGGCGCTCGGACAGCGGCAGCGGCGCGCCGGCGGGCAGCTCGATGCGACGCAGGATCAGCTTCCAGGTCACGATCAGGCCGGCGCCCATCAGCAGGCCGGGCACGATGCCCGACAGGAACAGCGCCGAGATCGAGGTGTTGGTCGTCACGCCGTAGATCACGAACGGCATCGAGGGCGGAATGATCGGCGCGATGATGCCACCCGAGGCGATCAGGCCGGCCGAGGTGTTCATCGGATAGCCCTGCTGCTTCATCATCGGCAGCAGGATGGTCGCGAGCGCGGCGGTGTCGGCCAGCGCCGAGCCGCTCATGCTCGCCATCAGCACGGCCGCGCCGATCGCGACGAAGCCAAGTCCGCCGTGAATATGGCCGACCCAGGCCTGCGCCATCGCGATGATGCGCTGGCTGATGCCGCCCGAGTTCATGAGCTCGCCGGCCAGGATGAAGAAGGGCACCGCCAGCAGCGGGAAGCTGTCGATGCCGGCGACCAGGTTCTGCGCCAGCAGCTGGGTATCCCAGAAATCCAGTACCCAGGCCATGCCCGCGCCGGTCAATACCAGCGCCAGCGCCATGTTCATGCCGATGCCCATCAGCAGCAGCATGCCGCCGACGAACACGATAAATGCCAATCCTTCGGGGCTCATGATTTCACTCCACATCTACGCCGTGGCCGAGGTCCAGCGGCTGGCGTTTGAACAATTCGATCAGCGCCATCACGCCGATCGCGGCAGCACTCAGGAAGGCCGGCAGCGGCAGCAGGGCGGTCGGGTAGCCCAGCACCACCGAGTGGCTGTCGAGGCCGACCATGACCTGCTGCCAGGCGCCATGGGCCACCAGGCCGGCGCCGGTCACGACCAGCAGCCGGATCACGGCGGTGGCCAGCATCATCGCGGTCCGGTGTCGGCGCAGCAGGCCGATCAGGCTGGTGAAGGCCATGTGCTCGCCGGCCGGGTAGGCCGCGGTCGCGCCGATGAAGACCATCCAGACGAACAGCAGCCGCGACAGTTCCTCGCTGGCGGCCACGCCGCTGCCAAAGCCGTAGCGCAGCACGACGTTGACGAACACCGCGACCGCCATCACGCCCAGGCAGGCGGCCATGGCGAACTGGGTCAGCCGCTGCAGGCGGCCAACAGGAGCTTCATGGCTCATTTCGTTTCTCCTTCATGCAACCAGGCCGCGACCTCGGCTTGCAGTTGAGACAATGGGGCGGTGGCGTCGAGGCGCAGCACCCGGGCTTCTGCGACCGGGGACTCGAGCGTGGCGAACTGGCTGTCGACCAGGCTGGTCGAGAAGAAATGCTGCGGTGCCCGGGCGGTCACGCGCTGCTGCGCCTGCTCGCGCCCGATCTCGAGGAAGACGAAGCGCAGGCCGGGGGCGGCCGCGCGCAGCCGCTCGCGGTACTGGAGCTTGAGCGCCGAGCAGCTCAGCACCGCGCCTTGCGGGTGCTGGCGCAGCTCCTCGCCGAGCCGGCTCAGCCAGCCCTCGCGGTCGGCATCGGTCAGCGCGATGCCCTGGCTCATCTTGGCGCGGCTGTCGGCGCTGTGGAAGTCGTCGCCCTCGATCAGGCTCAGGCCCTGGGTCTGTGCGACGAGCGTGGCCAGGCTGGATTTGCCGCAGCCGGCCACGCCCATGATGACGATCTGGTGGCTCATGTTTGGATAGCGCTATCTCATGGGGTTGAATAAAATGACAGGCCTAAAAGAAGTCGAACATCGACCGGTTGCGCTGCGCAGAGGGCTCTGGCGGCGACCGGCCGAGGGCGTTTTCCTTGCGGCCTGCCTTCGGGTAGCGCTATCCTATCGGTTTTCGACTGTTTGCCAACCAGGGGTTTACCCTAGACATGAGCCAGCCTGCCTCCCGTTCCCGCGCCACCGGGCGCATCACCCTGGCCGACGTGGCCCAGCGCGCTGGCGTCAGCCCGATGACCGTCTCTCGCGCGCTGCGCGGCGAGCGCGCGGTCGATCCGCAGCTGGTCGAGCGCGTCAAGGCGGCGGTCGACGCGCTCGGCTACCTGCCCGACCCGGCCGCGCGCGCGCTCGCCTCGCGCCACAGCAGCCATGTCACGGTGCTGATTCCGCTGCTGTCCAACGCCCTGTTCGTCGACCTGCTCGAGGCGGTGCAGCGCACGCTGCGCCCGGCCGGCTACCAGACCCTGATCGGCATCACCCATTACGACCCGGCCGAGGAGGAGCAGCTGCTGCGCGAGCAACTGCTGCACCGCCCGGCCGGGCTGCTGGTGACCGGACTCGAGCGCAGCGACGCCACGCGCGCGCTGATCGAGCGCAGCGGCGTGCCCTGCGTCCATCTGATGGATGCCTCGGACCAGCCCGGGTTGCACTGCGTGGGCTTCTCGCAGCAGGAGGCCGGCGCCGCCATGACCCGCCATCTGCTGGCGCGCGGGCGCCGGCGCATCGCCTTCGCCGCCGCCCAGCTCGACCCGCGCACGTTGCAGCGGCTGGCGGGCTGGCGGTGCGAGCTCGAGGCCGTCGGCCTGTACCAGCCGGCGCTCGAATGGCTGGACCCGGCGCCGTCCTCGATCGCGCTCGGCGGGGCGATGTTCGAGCGCCTGCTGGCGCATGACCCCGGCATCGATGCCGTCTTCTTCAACAACGACGACCTGGCGCAGGGGGCGCTGCTGGCGGCGCTGCGCCTGGGGGTGGCCGTGCCGGGCCGGGTCGCGGTCGCGGGCTTCAACGACCTGACCGGCAGCGACCAGATGCTGCCGCCCCTGACCACGGTGCGCACGCCGCGTGCCGAGATCGGCAGCGCGGCCGCACAGATGCTGCTGGCGCTGATGACGGGTCAGCCGGTGCAGCCGTCCTCGGTCGATCTGGGCTACGAGCTGCTGGTGCGCGGCAGCACCTGAAGGACAAATGCCCCGGCACTTTACTTGACATCAGGGTTTACCCTATACTGCACTGCACAAGATTCAATCATCGCTTTGCAGGAGTATCGTCATGAGCAGCGCCGTCTTCATTCCCCTGATCCCGTCCGCCGCCGCCCCGGTCCGGATTCGCAAGGAATCCTTCCTGGCCGGCTGCCAGCGCCTGATCGCCCAGCTGTTCACCAGCCGGCGCGCGCCGGCTGCTGCCGTTGACGCACCGGTGCTGACCGCCTTCCAGGAAGCCGAGCGCGTGCGCGCGATGGCCGACGACCTGCTCAAGACCGACCCGGATCTGGCGCAGGAACTCTACGCCGCGGCCGATCGCCACGAATACGCGCACGCCACGCTGGCTTGAGGAGTGGGCAGGGCGATAGCCCTGCGCTCAGCAGCGGGCCGGCCAGGCCTGTTGCCTGGTCGCCCAGCTGCTGCGCCATTGCGTGATCCATGCTGGCATGTCCGCACCCGGCATCGGACGTGCGATGGCGTAACCCTGGGCCATTTCGCACCCCATCTCGAGCAGCAGCGCGCCATGCGCCGGCGTCTCGACGCCCTCGGCAATGACTTCCCGCTGGAAGGCGCGCGCCAGGCTGATCACGCTCTCGACGATCGCGCGGTCATCGGCGTCGTCCAGCATGCCGGCGACGAAGCTGCGATCGATCTTGAGCAGGTCGGCCGGAAGATGCCTGAGGTAGGTCAGCGACGAGTAGCCGGTGCCGAAGTCGTCGAGCGCGAAGCGCACGCCGAGCGCGTGGCAGTCCCGCATCATGGTGGCGACCTTGGCCATGTTCTCCAGCGCGCTGGTTTCGAGGACTTCGATCTCGAGCAGATGCTGGCTGCCGTTCGCGGCCGCTGCCAGCCGCTGCGTCAGCTTGGGCACGAAGCTGTCTTGTTGCAGCTGAAAGGCGCTGATGTTGACGCTGACCGGAATCTCGTGCCCCGCGTCTTGCCAGGCGTTCATCTGCTCGAGTGCGGTGCCCAGTACCCAATCACATATCTCCTCGCTGTTCGAATGGTTCTCGAGCAGGTGCAGGAAGCTTGCTGGCGGCAGCAAGCCGCGCTCGGGATGTCGCCACCGGATCAGGGCTTCGGCGCCGACGACCGCGCCTGTTCTCAGGTTGACCTTGGGTTGGTAGTGCAGTTCGAACTCGCCTCGGCGCAGGCCGCTGCAGATTTCCGCGATGCGGGCGCTCTGGCTGCGCAGGGCGTCATGGTGATGCAGATCGAACAGGTGGTAGCGGTTGCGCCCGGCCTGCTTGGCCTGGTACATCGCCTGGTCGGCATGGCGCAGCAACTGGTCGGCGTCCGCCGCGTCCTGCGGATAGAGGGTCACGCCGATGCTGGCCGAGACCTGCAGCGTGCAGTCGCTGATCACGGTCGGCGCGGCAGCCGCCTGCAGCAGCCGCTGCAGCAGCGGCGTGCAGTCCTGCGCCTGCCCGAGATCGACCAGCACGGCGACGAACTCGTCCCCGCCGATGCGGGCCAGGGTGTCGCCCTTGCGCAGGGTGGCCTGCATGCGCTGCGCCAGGGCCAGCAGCAGCTGGTCGCCCAGGATATGGCCGTGCCGGTCGTTGACGGCCTTGAAGCCGTCGAGGTCGAGATAGGCCACCGCGAGCGAACGACCCCCGCGCTGGCATTGCGTCATCGCCTGTTGCAGGCGGTCGGCCAGCAGCACGCGGTTGGGCAGCTTGGTGACGGGGTCGTAAAGCGCCATTTGCTCGAGCTGCCGTTGCTGCGTCTTGAGTGGCGTGATGTCGGTGGCCACCACGTGGCAGCAATTGCCATCGGGGCGCAGCGTGGCCTCGACATGCAGGGTCTGCCAGGGGAGCTGGTCCGGATCTGCCAGCCGGCACTCGCAGTGGCTCCTGGGTTGCCCGTCGAACACGCGCTGCAGCAAGGCGTTCAGGATCGGCAGATCCTGCTGCGCGACGAAGGCACCCAGGCGCCGCTGGATCAGGCAGATGCGCTCGAGCCCCAGCAGACGCGCCGCGGTCAGGTTGGCTTGCAGGATCTTGCCGGCCGGATCGAGCGTGAAATAGGCCACCGGCGCAAAATCGTAAAGCTCCTGGTAGCTCGCCAGCAGCTCTTCGGCCTCGGCCCGGGAGGCGAGCAGCTCCTCGTTCTGCATTTCCAGCTCGATCTGATGCACCTGCAGTTCGTGCAGCAGACGCTGGCTGTCTGGCGCCATGTCATCGCTTGCCGTCTCCGGCGCGAGCGCTTGCAGACTTTGCTCGGCGCGCAGTCTCAATGTTTCCTGTTGCTCGCTCAGGCCAGCGGCCCTGTCTTCGGTATTGTGCGGGCTCGGTCGGCTCATGTTTTGTTCTGGCTCCCTGACTGGTGGCGCTTGGGCCTCATGGGCTCACGCAGGCCAGCCGCTTTTCGAGGATGGCCTGCGCCTGCGTCAGCACGTCCTCCAGCTGGTGCGCCCGGTCCAGCGCCTCGGTCTGTTGCGCAAAGCGGCTTTGCAGGGCCGCCAGGGTTTCGCGCAGGGTTTCTTCCAGTATCTTGGTGCTGCTGATGTCGAAGAAGGTGATGACCACGCCGTCGATCCGGTTGTCCTGGGTCCGGTACGGCATGATGCGCACATTGAACCAGCGTCCGTCGCGCGCCGGCACCTGGCATTCACGGAACACCAGCGAGCGCAGCACCTCGCGCACGTCGTCGGCCAGCTCGGGGTATTGCAGTTCGGTCACGAGGTCGGTGATCGGACGGCCGGCGTCGCCCGGGATCAGCTTGATGATGCTGGCGGTCTGGTTGGTGAAGCGCCTGACCTTGAGCCCGTCGTCGAGGAACAGGGTTGCGATATGGGTGCTGTTGAGCAGGTTCTTCATGTCGTCGCTGGCCTGCGACAGCGCGTCGACCTTGGCTTGCAGCTCGTAGTTGACCGTCTGCAGTTCTTCGTTCATCGACTGCATTTCCTCCTTCGAGGTGGTCAGTTCCTCGTTGATGCTCTGCAGTTCCTCGTTGGCCGACCTGAGCTCCTCCTGCGAGCTCTGCATTTCCGCGCGGGTCAGGTGCAGCTCATCGCGGCATTGCTTGAGATCCTCGGCGACGGCGTTCATCTTGAGTCGCTCGGCCGAATCTGCCGTCCGGTCTTCGGTCTTGACAACGACCGGCGCGAAGGTCTCGGCCAGCACGATCAGCATCATGCCCTTGAGGGCCTCGGGCTCGGACAGCGGCTGCACCGTCAGGTCGACGAACTGGGTGCCGCCTTCGCTGCCGACGGCGACTGACCTGAGCCTGACCGGCGCGTTGTCGCGCATGGCCTTGGCAAAGGCGGCGCTCAACTCGCCGCCCAGGCCTTCACGCGCCATCGCGAACAGGTTCAGGTTGGCCTTGCCGACCGCGGGTTCGAGGTATTTGCCGGTCTTGCCGCTGATGTAGATGATGTCGCCCCGGTCGCTGGTCAATACCGCGGACGGGCAGAAATGCTGCAGCAGCATGGCATCGATCAGCATCTGCAGGTTGGGCGCGGAGTAGGAGGATTTGGTGGGCAAGGTGATCTTCTGTGTGATGCCGAGCCGCCTGCCAGGCGCGATGGAGGGAAAGCTGGCAAGTTCTGCGCTGACTTGCTGATTGCGCCGCTGGTACAGCCGGTTGCGCCCGGGCAGGGCGCAGAACAGCTCGCTGGCTTCGCCGACCGTCTCGGCGCTGCCCAGCACCAGGAAGCCCCCGGGCTTGAGACTGTAGTGGAACAGCGGCAACAGCTTCTTTTGCAGCTCGGGCTCGAGGTAGATCAGCAGGTTGCGGCAGCTCAGCAGGTCGAGCTTGGTGAAGGGCGGGTCCATGACCAGGTTCTGCGGCGCGAAGATCACCATCTCGCGGATCTCGGAGCTGATGTGGTAGCCGCGCTCCTTCGGAATGAAGAAGCGTCGCAGCCGCTCTTCGCTGACGTCGGCGCTGATGTCGGCCGGATAGATGCCGGCGCGGGCCTTGTCGATCGCATCGGGGTCGAGGTCGGTGGCGAAGATCTGCAGCGTGTAATGCCCGGCGGGCTTGAGTTGCTGCAAGGCCTCGCGAAACACGATCGCCAGCGAGTAGGCCTCCTCGCCGGTCGAACAGCCGGGCGTCCAGGCGCGCAGCGTGGCAGCGTCGGGCTGACTGGCCAGCAACGCCGGAATGACCTCGGTCCTGAGCTGCTCCCAAAGCGGTGCGTCGCGAAAGAAGCGGGTCACGCCAATCAGCAGTTCCTTGAACAGCAGATCGATCTCGTGCGGGTTCTCGCGCAGGTAGCGCACATAGTCGGCGATGCGTGGCAGCTGGTGCAGTCCCATGCGCCGCTCGATGCGGCGATACAGGGTGTTCTTCTTGTAGAGCGAGAAGTCATGCCCGGTGTGGGCGCGCAGCAGCAGCACCACCTTGTTCAGGCCGCTGCGGTCCTCGGCCATCGCTCCGGCTGGCGTGGCTTCGCCCAGCTTTGGCAGATGCCGCAGGTAGGACAGGATGCGCGCGGGCAGTTCGTGGTCTGCTGCCACGACATCGGCCTGGCCGTCCTCGACGGCGCTGCGCGGCATGCCGTCGAACTTGGCCTGGTCCGGGGTCTGGACGAACACCGCGCCGGCTTTTTCCTTGATGGCGCGCAGCCCCAGCGTGCCGTCCGAGCCCATGCCCGACAGGATCACGCCAATGCCGTGTTGCTGCTGGTCCTCGGCCAGCGCGCGCAGGAAGAAGTCGATCGGCAGCCGCAGCCCGCGCGGGGCGGCCGGCTCGAGCAGATACAGCACGCCGTTCAGGATCGACAGGTCGTGGTTGGGCGGGATCACATAGACCTGCCCGGGCATGACGGTCATGCCGTCCTCGATCTGGTGCACCGGCATCGGCGTGGCGCGTTGCAGCAGCTCGACGATCATGCCCTTGTAGTTCGGGTCCAGGTGCTGGACCACGACGAAGGCCATGCCGCAGGCCGGCGGCACATGGCCCAGGAACTGCTCGAGCGCCTCGAGTCCACCCGCCGAGGCACCGATGCCGACGATCGGGAACGGCGGCCGGACAGGCACAGCGGTCGCTGCGGCGACTGGGTTGGGGCAGGAGGGCTGGGGGTTCTGGCGGCTGGTTTCCTGCACGGTGTAGGCATCCCTGTTGGATTTTTTTCTTATTCTTTTTATCCGGATGACCAGCTGCCCCTATGGCTGGCTCGATCATTCCTTTTTGACAGTAGTTTGCCTGATTTTCGGCCCGGAAAACATGGCCGCAGGATTCCTGCGTCAGCCAGGCCCCGGCGCAGCGCCGAGGCCTGCTGCTGCTGCAGCCCGGCGCTTCAGGGCCGCAGGTCGGTCGAGGGCCGCTGCCAGAGGTTGATGCCGCCTTCGACCGCATGCTGGTCGATCGCGGCCAGCTCCTCGGCGCTGAACTGCAGGTTCTGCAGCGCGCCGGCCAGCTCCGTGATCTGCTCCGGGCGGCTGGCGCCGATCAGGGCCGAGGTCATCTCGGGGTGGCGCAGCACCCAGGCCACCGCCATCTGGGCCAGGCTCTGGCCGCGCGCCTGGGCGATCTCGTTCAGGGCGCGCACATGCCGCAGGTTGGGCTCGCTCAGGTGCTCGGCCTTGAACGAGGCGCCGCCCGGGCGGTTGATGCGCGCGTCCTGCGGCACGCCCGCCAGGTACTTGCTGGTCAGCAGGCCCTGCGCCAGCGGGCTGAAGGCGATGCAGCCGGTGCCCAGCTCGCCCAGGGTGTCGAGCAGGTCCTCCTCGACCCAGCGGTTCATCAGGCTGTAGGACGGCTGGTGGATCAGCAACGGCACGCCCATGGCGCGCAGCAGCGCGGCGGCCTCGCGCGTCTTGCCGGCCGAGTAGCTCGAGAGGCCGACATAGAGCGCCTTGCCCTGCTGCACCGCGCTGGCCAGCGCGCCGCAGGTTTCCTCCAGCGGGGTGTCGGGGTCGAAGCGGTGCGAGTAGAAGATGTCGACATAGTCCAGCCCCATGCGCTGCAGGCTCTGGTCCAGGCTGGCGAGCAGGTACTTGCGCGAGCCGCCGCCCTGGCCGTAGGGGCCCGGCCACATGTCCCAGCCGGCCTTGCTCGAGATCAGCAGCTCGTCGCGGTAGGGCTTGAAGTCGCGCCGCAGGTGTTCGCCGAAATGGATCTCGGCGCTGCCGTAGGGCGGGCCGTAGTTGTTGGCCAGGTCGAAATGGGTGATGCCGAGGTCGAAGGCGGTGCGCAGCATCGCGCGCTGGGTCTCGAACGGGGTGCTGTCGCCGAAGTTGTGCCACAGGCCGAGCGTGATGGCCGGCAGCTGCAGGCCGCTGCGGCCGCAGCGGCGGTAGCTCATGGTGTCGTAGCGCGAGGGGGAGGCGGAGTACATGGCGGGTCTTTCGGTGAGAGAGGAAAGTGGCCGCCCAGTGTCGCCCAAGCCGGTGCCGGTGGCGCGGGCGGGGCGATTCGTAACGCGCTCGGTCCGGCGCTGGCGGGGCATGGCGCCCCGCCTGGGGTCCTGGGCTCAGCAGCCCTTGACCCGGTCGCCGCTGGCGCGGTCGAACAGGTGCGCGTCCTCGGCCGACCATTGCAGGTGGACGCTGTCGCCGACCTGGGCCGCCAGCAGGCCCGGGATGCGAGCGGTCAGCGAGCCGACCGCGGTGTCGACCGTGGCGTAGGTCTCCGGGCCGGTCGGCTCGATCATGGTCAGCGTGCCGGCCAGGCCCTGGTCGCTCAGGCGGATGTCCTCCGGGCGCAGGCCGTAGACCAGCTCATCTCGGCCGTGGATCGACAGCGCCGCGCGCTGGCGCGGGCTCAGCTCCAATGAGCTGCCATGCGCGAGCAGCTGCTCGTCGTGGTGCAGGGCGTCGAGCATGTTCATCGCCGGCGAGCCGATGAACTCGGCCACGAAGCGGTTGGCCGGACGGCGGTAGATGTCGGCCGGGCTGCCGAACTGCTGCACCAGGCCGTCCTTCATGACCGCGATCCGGTCGCCCAGCGTCATGGCCTCGACCTGGTCGTGGGTGACGTAGACCGTGGTGGTGCGGGTGCGCTGGTGCAGCTGCTTGATCTCGGCGCGCATCTCGACGCGCAGCTTGGCGTCGAGGTTGGACAGCGGCTCGTCGAACAGGAACAGCTTGGGGTCGCGCGCCAGGGCCCGGCCCATCGCGACGCGCTGGCGCTGGCCGCCCGAGAGCTGGCCCGGCTTGCGGTCGAGCAGATGGCCGATCTGCAGCATCTGCGCCACGCGCTGCACCGCGGCCTCGCGTTCGGGCTTGGGCACCTTGCGGATCTCGAGGCCGAAGGCGATGTTCTGCGCCACGCTCATGTTCGGGTAGAGCGCGTAGCTCTGGAACACCATGGCGATGTCGCGGTCCTTGCTCGGCAGGTTCGTCACGTCGCGGTCGGCGATGTGGATCGAGCCCGTGCTCGGCTGGTCCAGGCCGGCGATCATGCCCAGCAGGGTGGACTTGCCGCAGCCCGAGGGGCCGACCAGGATCAGGAATTCGCCGGCCTCGATCTCGAGGTCGATGCCCTTGAGGATGTGGGTGGTCTCGTTGTAGGACTTGCGAACGTTGCGGATGGCGAGTGCGCCCATGACTTTTCCTTTTATCCCTTGACGGCGCCGGCGGTCAGCCCACGCACGAAAAACTTGCCTGCGACGATGTAGACGATCAGCGTCGGCATGGCGGCGATCAGCGCGGCGGCCATGTCGACGTGGTATTCCTTGACGCTGCTGCTGGTGTTGGCCAGGTTGTTCAGGCCGACCGTGATCGGCTTGCTGTCGGCACCCGAGAAGACCACGCCGTAGAGGAAGTCGTTCCAGATGTTGGTGAACTGCCAGATCAGCGTGACGACCAGGATCGGGGTGGAGAGCGGCAGCACGATGCGGCGGAAGATCTGCCAGAAGCTGGCGCCGTCGAGCATCGCGGCCTTGATCAGCTCGTCAGGCAGGCCGACGTAGTAGTTGCGAAAGAACAGCGTGGTCGACGGGATGCCGGCCAGCACATGCACGAACACCAGGCCCCAGATCGAGCTCGCGATGCCGAGCCAGCCCAGCACCTGGCTCATCGGCAGCAGCACCACCTGCATCGGCATGAAGACGCCGAACAGCATGAAGGCGAACAGGGTTTCGCTGCCCGGGAACTTCCACTTCGACAGCACATAGCCGTTGAGCGCGCCGAGCAGGGTCGAGACCAGCACGGCCGGCACCACGGTGATGACCGAGTTCCAGAAGAAGGGCTGCAGGCCCTCGCATTGCACGCCGGTGCAGGCGCTGCTCCAGGCCTTGTGCCAGGCGTCGAGCGTGGGCGCGGTCGGCAGGCTCAGCAGGTTGCCGACGCGCAGCTGCTCGGCATCCTTGAGCGAGGTCACGACCATCACGTAGAGCGGGGTCAGGAACCAGGCCGCGAAGATCAGCAGGACGGCCCACAGCAGCAGGCGGTGAAGGGTGAGTCGGTTCATCGCTTGGCTCGCAATTCCGAATAGAGGTAGGGCACGACGATGGCGGCCACGGTGGCCAGCATCACGGTCGCGCTGGCCGCGCCGAGGCCGATCTGGCCGCGTGTGAAGGCGTGGGCGTACATGAAGGTGGCGGGCAGGTCGGTCGCGAAGCCCGGACCGCCCGAGGTCAGCGCCATCACGAGGTCGAAGCTCTTGATCGCCAGGTGGCTGACCACCAGCAGCGTGCTGAAGAACACCGGCCGCAAGCTCGGCAGGATGATGCTCCAGTAGATGCGCGGCAGGCTGGCGCCGTCGACCTGCGCGGCCTTGATGATCGACTCGTCGACGCCGCGCAGCGCGGCCAGGAACAAGGCCATCACGAAGCCCGCGCTCTGCCAGATGCCCGCGATCACGACGCAATAGATCGCCATCTCGGGGTTGATCAGCCAGTCGAAGGAAAAGCCCGCGAAGCCCCATTGGTGCATCAGGTGCTCGAGGCCCTGGCCCGGGTTGAGCATCCATTTCCAGGCGGTGCCGGTGACGATGAACGAGATCGCCATCGGGTAGAGGTAGATGGTGCGCAGCAGGCCCTCGCCGCGCACCTTCTGGTCAAGCAGGATCGCCAGCACCACGCCCACCACCATCGCGCCACCAATGAACAGCACGCCGAAGATGGCGAGGTTGCCCATTGCGACCCGGAAGCGCTCGTTGTCAAACAGGGCCTCGTACTGCGCCAGCCCGACGAAGTCGTAGTTGGGCAGGATGCGCGAGGCCGAGAACGACAGGTAGCCGTTCCAGGCCATCAGGCCGTAGATGAACAGCAGCGACAGCAGGAAGCTGGGCGCGACGACCAGCCTGGGTAGCCAGGGGCCGGAGGAGCGGGTGGTGGCGGACATGGGTTTACTTGATCTTGGCGGCGGCGGCGATCTTGGACTGGGCGGAGGCGACGCTCATCTTGTCGTCGTTCCAGAACTGGCTGACGGCGTCTTGCAGCGCGCCGGCGGCGGCGGCCGGAACCGCCATGCCGTGCGCGACCGACGGCACCAGCGAGCCGGACTTGGCGGTGTCGATGAAGTCCTTGGCCGACAGCTTGGCGCAGTCATCGAACTTGGACAGGTCCATGTTCAGGCGCACCGGGATCGAGCCCTTGTTGAGGTTGAACACCTCCTGGAACTGCGGCGACATGATGGCGGCGGCCAGGTCCTTCTGCGCCTTGATGTTGGCCTCGTTCTTGAGCTTGAACAGCGCGAACGAATCGACGTTGAAGGTGAAGGCCTTGGCGCTGCCCGGGGCGGCGACGCAGGCGAAGTCCTTGCCCGGCTTCTTGCCGGCGGCGATGAACTCGCCCTTGGCCCAGTCGCCCATCAGCTGCATGCCGGCCTCGCCCTTGATCACCATCGCGGTCGCCAGGTTCCAGTCACGGCCCGGGGCGTTCTTGTCGGTGTAGGACTTGACCTTGCGGAAGGTCTCGAGCACCTTGGTCATGGTCGGGCCGTTGAGCGCGGCCGGGTCGAGCTGGACCAGCGCCTTCTGGTAGAAGTCGGTGCCGCCCAGGCCGAGCGCGACGCTCTCGAAGGTCGTGAAGTCCTGCCAGTTCTGGCCGCCATGGGCGACCGGGATCACGCCGGCCTTCTTGAGCGCCTCGGCCGCGACGAAGAACTCGTCCCAGTTGGTCGGCAGCTTGGCGCCGGCCTTCTTGAAGACCTCGGGGTTGGCCCAGAGCCAGTTGACGCGGTGCACGTTGACCGGTACCGCGATATAGCTGCCCTTGTACTTCATGACGTCGCTGACCACCTTGGGCAGCAGCTTGTCCCAGTTCTCGGCCTTGGCCACGTCGTCGATATTGGCCAGCACGCCCTCGGCCGCCCATTCCTGCAGCGACGGGCCCTTGATCTGGGCCGCGGCCGGGGCGTTGCCCGAGACCACGCGCGACTTGAGCACCGTCATGGCGTTGTCGCCACCACCGCCGGCGACCGCGAAGTCCTTCCAGCTGTGGCCCTTGGCCTGCAGCTGGTCCTTGAGGGCGGAGGCGGCCTTGGCTTCGCCGCCGGCGGTCCACCAATGCAGCACCTCGACTTCGCCGGCGAAGCTCGCAGCGCAGCTGCAGACGGCAATGGCCGCGACGGCGGTACGGGTGAGGGAGGTGAGGAAGGCTGGTTTCATCTGTGTCTCCTGTGGATATTCAGGCCGGCTGGCCCGGGCTCCGATGGGTTGTTGTCGTTAATGTTTCTTTAAGAAACGGCCGAATCTTAACCAAACATTAGTTAATTAATATGCGGTAAAACCCTAAGCCGGCGCTGGCAGCGGCTCGCTGCGGGGGCTATCCGTTAAGCTTCGGTCATGAAACTGCTGCTGGCCGAAGACGACGCCATCCTTTCCGATGCCCTGACCGCGCAGCTGCAAGGCGCCGGCTACGAGGTCGAACATGCCCCCAACGGCGCGGTGGCCGACTACCTGCTGCACAAGCAGGCCTTCGACATCGCCGTGCTCGACATCGGCCTGCCGATGCTTGACGGCCTGGCGGTGCTCCAGCATGTGCGCCAGAGCCAGCCGGCCTTGCCGGTGCTGCTGCTGACGGCGCGCGACGCGCTCGACGACCGCGTCGCCGGGCTGCAGGCCGGTGCCGACGACTACGTCACCAGGCCCGTTGACCTGCCCGAGCTGCTGGCGCGGGTGCAGGCGCTGCTGCGCCGGGCTCAGCCGGCGCTGGCGCCGCTGGCGCCGCCCTCGCGCCAGCTGGTGCTCGATCCCGAGCGCCGCTGCGCGCTGCTGTGCGGCGAGGCGCTCGAGCTCAGCGGACGCGAATGGGAGCTGCTGCAGCTGTTGCTGCAGCAGCGCGGCAAGGTCGTGACCAAGGAACGCATCTTCCAGGCCTGGGCCAGCGAGGGCGGCGAGCCAGGCAGCGGCAACACGATCGAGGTCTATATCCACCGGCTGCGGCGCAAGCTCGAGGGCGGCGGGCTCGTGATCCGGACCGTGCGCGGCCTGGGCTATCTGCTCGAGGAGGAGGAAGGCTTGTGACCCTGGCCCGCTGGCGCCAGCGGCTGTCGGGCTGGCGCAGCCGCAGCCTTGGTCGCCTTGGCAGTGGCAGCAGCCTGAGCCTGTCGCGCCAGCTGCTGTGGTGGGTGCTGCTGCCCCAGCTCGTGCTCTGGCTGGCCGGCGGCGTGGCGGCCTACCGCTTTGCCGCCAGCTACGCCAACGAGGCGATCGACGCCAGCCTGTCGCAGGCCAGCCGCGCGCTGGCGCGCCAGCTCAAGCCGATCGGCTCCGGCCTGCTGATCGATTTCCCGAAGGCGGCGCAGGATGTGCTCGAGGCCGATCCGGCCGACCGGCTGCTCTACATGGTCAGCCAGCCGCCGGGCCAGTTCATCCTGGGCAACCAGGCCTTGCCGCCGCCGCCGCTGGCCCGGGGTGCGACCCTGCGCATCGGCCAGCCCTATTTCTACGATGGCAGCATGCCGCTGGCCGGGCCGGGCGATGCCGAGCAGGCGGTGCGGGTGGTCGCGCTGCTGCTGCGCCTGGGTGAAGAGCCTCAGCCCGACTCCCAGACCCTGCTGGTGCAGGTCGCGCGCAGCAGCGCCAACCGCGAGGAGCTGGCGCGGCGCATCCTGGTCGACATGCTGTTGCCGCTGTCGAGCCTGATCCTGCTGATGACGCTGATCGTCTGGCTTGGCATCCGGGCCGGGCTGGCGCCGCTCAAGCGGCTGCGCCAGCAGGTCGAGGGCCGGGCGCCGGCCGATCTGGCACCGCTGCAGCTGGCCTCGGCGCCGCGCGAGCTGCTGTCGCTGGCCGGCGCGATCAACACCTTGCTGGCCGAGGTGCAGCACAGCGTGGAGCGGCAAAAACGCTTCATCGGCGACGCCGCCCATCAGCTGCGCACGCCGCTGGCCGGGCTCAAGAGCCAGACCGAGCTCGCGCTCGCGCTGCCGTCGGCCAGCGACCCCGAGCTGCGCGCCCGGCTGCTGCGGGTCCACGAGAGCGCCACCCGCAGCGCCCATCTGGTGTCGCAGCTGCTGACCCTGGCCCGGGCCGAGCCCGGCGCGCTGCGCTTGCAGGATTGCCCGCCGGTCGATCTGCTGGCGCTGGCGCGGCAGTTGACCGCCGAGCTGGTGCCGCGCGCCCTGCGCGCCGGGCTCGACCTGGGCATGGACGAGGCGGCGCAGACCCCGGTCTGGGTGGCGGGCGAGGCGTTGCTGCTGCGCGAGGCGCTGTCGAACCTGATCGACAACGCGCTGCGCTATGCCGGCGCGGGTGCCACCGTCACGGTCGGCGTCCAGCGTATGGGTCCCCAGGCCTGCCTGAGCGTCGAGGACAGCGGCCCGGGCATTGCCGCGCAGGACCGCGCGCGCGTGTTCGGCCGCTTCGTGCGCGCGACCGATGCCGGCAGCGGCTGCGGGCTCGGGCTGGCGATCGTCAAGGAGATCGTCGAGCGCCACGGCGGCCAGGTCGGCCTCGAGCCGGTCCTGCCGCATGGCCTGCGGGTGCGGGTCCTGCTGCCGCTGGCCGGCAATTCCCAGTCCGCTTGAGCGCCTGCTGGCGCCTGGATCGCCACGGCCCGGGCTGGCTGAACGGCCCTTGGCCCGCTTCGTGAAACAAACGTTTTCATGACTGGATGACGAATCTGTTGTTTTTTTCATGAATTTTGTCGGTACAAAATGGGTACGAGCCGTTTTCTAGGGTTTTCCCTTCAGTGCAAGCGATTGCATCGATGTTGAAATTGCGTTGCTGTCGGACACCGGGAGCCCTGCCAGACAGGGCCAAGCCTAGCCCCAGGTGGCCAGCAGGCGAGAGCCAATATCTAAAACATCCCTTCACTGGAGACAAACATGTCCAAGACTTTCAAGCTGGCCGCCGTGGCCGCCCTGTGTGCCGTCGCCGCCGCCGCCCACGCCGAAGTCAAGTTCGATGCCAACATCGAATTCGACACCACCTACACCGATGCACGCAGCAATCCGGTCGCCAAGAGCTCGACCGATCTGGGTGGCCGGGTTGAACTCAATGCCAACGCCGAACTGGCCCGCAACGGTGACTATTTTGTCAACGGCCGTGCCTCGCTGATCGTTCCGGTCAACGGCAACGAAGTGCACATGGACGACGCCTGGCTGCAATTCGGCAGCTCCCAGGTTGACTTCAAGCTGGGCCGCTTCGAAGCTGTCGATCTGTTCCCGCTCGGCATGGACACCGTCGTGATGCCGGCTGACGGCACGGGCTACCGCGCCAACATGCTGCGTGGTCGCGTGACCGACGGTCGTTTCCACGGCGCGCTGGGCTTCAACGCGGCTCCCGGCCTGCGCTTCGAAGTCGGCATGGTGGCCGAGAAGGCTGGCAACGAGAATGCTTCCGGCTTCCGCCCGGCCGTCGTTTACAGCCAGGGTGACCTGACGCTGCGTGCCGGTCTCGAGGCGCTGCAGAACAACGCGGTGATCCCGGGTGCCGATTCGACCGGCGTTGGCCTGTCGGTGGGCTACGCGCTGGCGAAGGACACCATGATCAACGCCAACTACGCGCACAACAACAAGCTCGATGCCACCTCGGTCGGCGCCAACGCCGTCATCGGCGCACTGGGCCTGGGCTATGTGCAGGACAAGACCGGCAGCAACAGCGTCGACACCGTCTACGCGGCTTACAAGCTGCCGCTGCTCGGCGTCAAGGGTGCTTTCATCACCCCGGCTCTGAGCTTCTCAAAGGGTGACAAAGTCGACGACTTGGTCGCCTTCCGCGTGCGTCTGAACTACCAGTTCTGATTCGCGCAAACACGGTTGCTGTCGCCGATCACGACAGCGACCGTGGGTATTCCTCGGGGTTAACTTGGCCTGAAGCTTGTGCTTCAGGTTTTTTTTTGCCTGGCACCCGTCGAGCCGATCTGAAACGCAGGATGGAATAATCGGACCATGTCTCCCAGAATCCCCAAGCAGATCCCGCTCGCCGATCCTTTGTCCATCAGTGTTGCCGACAAGCCGGTGCCGGACGCGCGCAGCGCCGGCAAGCGTCGGGTCCAGATGGCTGATATCGCGCGCATGGCGGGGGTTTCGCTGTCCACGGTCTCGCGCTCGCTCAGCGGCAGCTCACTGATACCCGAGACCACGCGCCAGCGCATCACCGAACTCGCGCGTTCGCTCAACTACCAGGTCAATATCGGCGCGGCCAACCTGCGCAAGCGCGATATCCAGACCGTTGGCGTCGTCATCCTGGGCGACAGCATGCAGACGATCTCGGACCCGTTCATCCTGAACATCCTGGGCGCCGTGGCCGATGCGCTCGACGAGCGCGGCATGAGCCTGCTGCTGACGCGGCTCAATCCGCAGCGCCAGGACCAGATGGCAGCCATGTTCGACAGCGGACAGGTCGCCGGCCTGATCGTGATCGGGCAGCTGACCTGGCACGACTACCTCAACGAGCTCGCGCGCCGTGGCGTGCCGATGGCGGTCTGGGGCGCCTGTCTGCCCGACGCCTACTATCCGGTCGTTGGCGGCGACAACGCGACCGGCGGCTACCTGGCAACCCGTCACCTGCTGCAGCGGGGCGCACGCCGGATTGCCTTCTTTGGTGACATCAGCCATCCGGAGGCGGCGCTGCGCCACCAGGGCTATGTGCGTGCGCTGCTCGAGGCCGGGCTGGAGCCCGACTTGCGCCTGCACCAGTCCTTCCTGTTCGGTGACCGGCGCATCCGCCAGGTCATCGACATGTGGCTGGACCAGGGGCTGGACTTCGACGCCATCTTTGCCAGCGCCGACATCGCGGCGATCTCGCTGATCGGCGCCCTCAACGAGCGCGGGCTCGAGGTGCCGCGTCAGGTCCGGGTGGTCGGCTATGACGACATCGCGTTGTCGGCCTACCTGCATCCCTCGCTGACCAGCATCCGCCAGCCGACTGGCGTTGCGGGGCGCGCCCTGGTGGAGCTGCTGTTCGAGGCGATCGCTGGCCTGCCGCGTCGCAGCGTGATGCTGCCGGCCGAACTCGTGGTGCGCGACAGCAGCGCCTGAGCCCAGCGCCCAGAGCCTGCGCCTGACCTGCGGCGGGCTTTTTGCGCGCCCAGGCCTGTCAGCGGCGTGGCAGCAGGCGTGCGCCCCGGGCCAGCAGCAGCGAGGCCAGCACCACCACGCCCAGCGCCCAGCTCAGGCCGAAGCCCTGCGCCAGTGCGCCGATCACGGGCGGGCCGAGCAGGAAGCCGCTGTAGCCGACCGAGGTCACGGCCGCGATCGCTGCCGCCCGCGTCGTGCCCGGCACCCGGGTCGAGGCGTTGTAGAGGATCGGCGCCGACAGCGCCAGGCCGGCACCGATCAGGGCGTAGCCCAGCAACGCGACCCAGGCCAGTCCGGTCAGCAGCACCAGGCTCATGGCCACTGCCGCCAGCAAGCTGCCCGCGCGCAAGAGCAGCGCTTCCGGATAGCGGTCGCGCAGCCGGTCGCCCAGCAGCCGGGCCACGGCCATGGCCCCGGCGAAGGCCGCATAGCCCAGCGCGGCCTGGTCCTGCGGCAGCAGCACTTCCTGCGTCAGGTAGAGCACGCTCCAGTCGTACATCGCGCCCTCGGCGCTCATGGCGGCGAAGATCAGCAGTCCCAGCAGCAGCAGCTGGCCGCGCGGCCAGACGAAACGCGCCGGCTCGGCCTCATGGTCACCAGCAGCGGCGGCCTCGGGCGGATGCTGCTCCAGCATGCCGCGCGAGGCCAGGCCGACCGCGCCTGCGATCAGCAGGCCGACGCCGGCCAGTTGCAGCTCGGGGGGCCATTGCCAGCGCAGCAGCAGCGCGCCCAGTGCCGCGCCGGCCATGCCGCCCAGGCTGAAGCTGCCGTGCAGGTTGCTCATCACGGCCCGACCCGCCAGCGACTCGAGCGCCGAGCCCTCGGTGTTGATCGCGACATCGAACAGGCTCATGGCCGCGCCGAACAGCAGCATCGACGGCAGCATCCAGCCCAGCGTGGGCCATTGCAGCGCCAGCGCCAGCATGGCGCCCATCAGCACGGCCGCCAGCACGGTGGCGCGCCGCAGGCCCAGGCGGGCGATCACGCGTCCGGCACCCAGCAGCGACAGCACGGCACCGATTGCTGCCGTCAGCAGTACCAGCGACAGGGCGGCTTCGCCGAGTCCGTACTGGGCCTTCAGGCTCGGGATATGCACGCCCCAGATACCGCTGATCAGCCCGAGCGCGGCAAACTGGGCCCGGATCGACCAGAGCGCGGTGGTGAGCGCCTGGGCCCCCGGTGCCGTCTGGATCGGCGAGCCAGAGGATGGGGTAGAAAATGGGGTAGAGGAGGGCGGACCGGGCGGGTGTTGTGAATCCAGTGACATCTGGCGTGCAGGGCAGGTCATCAGGGCCGCCTGGTGGGCGGCCGCAAAGGTCGATCGGGTCGGCGCTGGGCCTGGGTTCTCAGGCGTAGCGGCGGCTGTGCAGGTTGGACTTCATGTCCTTGAGCAGCGGTTGCAGCTGTTCGGCGCCGATGCGCAGCGCCAGCGCGGTCGCCAGCACGTCGACGATCATCAGGTGCAGCAGGCGCGAGGTCATCGGGCTGTAGCGGTCGTAGTTTTCCGGGTGGTCGGCCGCCAGGTGGATGTTGCCGACCGAGGCCAGCGGCGAGCCGCTGGCGGTCAGCACGATCACGGTCGCGCCATGCCGGCGCGCGATGTCGGCCGCGTCCATCAGGTCGCGCGTGCGGCCCGAGTTGGAGATCACGACCACCACGTCGCCCGGCTTGCGCAGCGAGGCGCTCATGACCTGCATATGGCCGTCGCTGTAGGCGATCGCGTTGACGCCGAGGCGAAAGAACTTGTGCTGCGCGTCCTGCGCCACGATGCCGGAGTTGCCGACGCCGTAGAACTCGATCCGGCGGTCTTCCTTCCAGGCCGCCTCGAGCGCTGCGACGGCGCGCTCGAGCGCATGGGTCGAGGCGTCGTTGCGGTAGCGCAGGAAGGCCGCCACGCTGTTGTCGATCACCTTGACCAGCACATCGCCGATCTTGTCGTCCGAATCGACGCTGCGGTGGATGAAGGGCACGCCCTCGCTGACCGTTCCCGCCATCTTGAGCTTGAAATCGCTCAGGCCGTCATAGCCCATGCTGCGGCAAAAGCGCACCACGGTCGGCTTGCTGACATGGGAGCGATCGGCGATCTCGCTGATCGGCATGTTGACGAACTTGCGTGCGTCGGCGACCACGAGTTTGCCCACGCGCTGTTCTGCGGGCGGCAGGGCCGAGAGCGAGGCCTGGATTCGGTCGAGCATGGTGAGTCCTGATGAGGTGATGGCTCGATAGTGTAATCAAGTTACAGATCCAGAACGATTCCATTTACCCCGGGAAAACCCTGAAGCAAAGGGTTTCAGGATGGTTTTAGCGGGTTTTCAATGGCTACGTGCAATGTGCCCACCGGGTCTGGTAACTGGTTGTACCGATTTTTGCCACTGTTGATGAAACAATATTTCACCAATCCGGCCCTGGCGGGTTCAGCCTGCTGGCGGCGCTCAGGCGCCAGGCGCTCGGGGTCAGGCCCTGCAGGCGGCGAAAGGTCTGGATGAAGTAGCCCGGGCGGTTGTAGCCGCAGGCCCAGGCCACCTCCTTGATCGCCATCCGGGAGCTGGCCAGCAACTGCAGCGCGCGCTCCATGCGCAGGCGGGTGATGTAGCCGACCAGGGTCTCGCCGCTGTGGCGGTGGAACAGGTGCGACAGGTAGTCGGCGCTGCAGGCGGCATGCAGCGCCAGGCCGCGCACGCTCAGCTCGGGGTCGCCGAGCTGGTTCTTGACCAGCAGCCGGGTCCTGGCCACGGCGGCGGGCTCGTCGTGTTGCTCGCTCGGGGGCTGCTCGAGCAGCTGCAGCGCCTGGGCCAGGGTGGCGCTGACCAGGCCGCGCGCGCGCCAGTCGTCGAGTGCGCCGTCACTCTCGCCGTGGCCTGCGCTGGCGCCTTCGCCCTGGCGCTGGCTGGCCGCGAGCAGCTGCTGCGCCATCTGGGCCACCACCGGCAGCTGGCGCACTTCCAGGTGCAGAATGCCGGGCTGGCCGGGTTGCACTTCGTTGGCCAGGTGCACGCTCAGCGCCGTTCCCTCGGCGTAGACCAGCAGGTTACGAAACCTGCCATCAGCGACACCAGTGACGCCACTGCCTTGCGCGTCGGCGCCGACCGTTTCGGCATGCTGCAGCTGCGGCGGCAGCAGCAAGGCCTGCCCGGCCTGCAGCCGGCAGCCGCCCTGGGGGAAAGTGAACTGGGTCCAGCCCGAGAGCTGCAGGAACAGCTCGGGCGCGCTGTGGTAATGCCCTTGCGCGCCGGCTTGCCAGCCGACCTGGGTCGGCGGGCGCAGCAGCGCGCTGTCGCCGCGCGCCAGCGGCAGCAAGGCCGCCGACAGCGCCTGGCGCAGTTCCCGCGCCAGTGCCGGATCGGCCAGCCGGTCGCTGCGAGCGGTGGGCGCGGGCGGCTGGGCTGGCGGGGCGGCCAAGGCAGAAGAGGTGGAAGAAGCGCAACAGGCGGGCCGGCCGGGCAGGGCAGCATCAGGCGGCGAATTATCAGTCGGGTTTTTTGACATGGTTTGCGGAATATTGCCCACGATCCTGCTTGCTGCTGCGGGTTCGGATGCCTACGATAAGCCCAGGCTTGCCAGCCATGGCGAGTCAATCCCCCTGATTCTACGGAGACCTAGCAAAATGCAGCAAGACAAGATTTCTGTCATTGTCTGGAACGAATACCGGCATGAGCGCGAGAACGAGGCGATCCGCGCCGTCTATCCGCAAGGCATGCACCACACGATTGCCGCCGGCCTGGAGTCGACGCCGGCGCGCAGCCGCGCCGCGCTGGCGCTGCAGGTCGAGACCGCCACGCTCGACGAGCCCGACCATGGCCTGAGCGCCGAGCGGCTCGAGGGCTGCGACGTGCTGATCTGGTGGGGCCACAAGGCGCATGACGCCGTCAGCGACGCCACGGTCGAGCTGATCCAGCGCCGCGTGCTCGAGGGCATGGGTCTGATCGTGCTGCACTCGGGCCATTTCTCGAAGATCTTCCGCCGCCTGCTGGGCACCAACTGCTCGCTCAAGTGGCGCGAGGCCGACGAGAAGGAGCGCCTGTGGGTGGTCGAGCCCAGCCATCCGATCGCCGCCGGTCTGCCGGAGTATTTCGAGCTGCCCTACGAGGAGATGTACGGCGAGCGCTTCGACATCCCGGCGCCCGATGAGCTGGTGTTGCTGTCCTGGTTCGAGGGCGGCGAGGTGTTCCGCTCCGGTTGCTGCTGGCAGCGCGGTCACGGCCGCATCTTCTATTTCCGGCCCGGCCACGAGGCCTATCCGACCTATTTCGACCCCAACATCCAGCAGGTGCTGGCCAATGCGGTGCAATGGGCGGCGCCCCGGGTGCAAATCGTCGATCAATGCCCGAACGCGCCGGCGCTCGAGCCGATCAAAGCCAAGGAGATGCAGTTCGCCAAGGTCGGCATCCTGCAAAGCGCGGAGGACTTGAAATGAGCGACTACCAGGCCCAGGCTGCCGTCAGCGTTCTGTCCCCGGTCTCTGTTGCCGGGGCTGGCGGTCGCCGCCTGCGCGTGGCCGTGATCGGCCTCGGCATCGGCCGCATGCATATCGAGGGCTGGCGCCAGCACCCCGAGGTCGACGTGGTCGCGATCGCCGACCCCGATCCGCTGCGCCTGCAGCAGGTCGGCGAGCAGTTCGGCATCTTGCGCCGCTATGCCGACCTCGCGAGCCTGCTGGCGGCCGAATCGGTCGATGCGGTCAGCGTCTGCACGCCCAACAAGTTCCACAAGGACCTGACGCTGGCCGCGCTGGCCGCCGGCTGCCATGTGCTGTGCGAAAAGCCGATGGCGATGTCGGCCGCCGAGGGGCGCGAGATGGTGGCCGCGGCCCAGGCCGCCGGCAAGCGACTCATGATCAACTTCTCGTACAGCTTCAGCGCGCAGTCGCAGGGCCTGAAAGCCCAGGTCGATGCAGGCGTGTTCGGCGACTTCTACTTCGGCCGCAGCGTCTGGCACCGCCGCCGCGGCATGCCGGGCTTTGGCGGCTGGTTCGGCCAGCGCGAGCTCGCCGGCGGCGGCCCGCTGATCGACCTCGGCGTGCACCGGCTCGACCTGGCGCTGTGGCTGATGGGCTACCCCGAGCCCGAGTGGGTGCTGGGCAATACCTACGACCCGATCGCCGGCCCGCTGGCGGCAGCCTCGGGCAAGGCCTTCGATGTCGAGGACCTGGCCGCCGGCTTCATCCGTTTTCGCAACGGCGCCACGCTGGTGCTCGAAGCCTCCTGGGCCGCCAACATCCGCGAGGCCGAGCTGATGGAGACCCGCCTGCTCGGCACCCGCGCCGGCCTGCTGCAGAAGAATCTCGACGAGGGCTACAGCTTCTCGGCCGACATCTTCACCGAGCAGCATGGCGCGGCGGTCGACCTGCATCTGCACACCCCGCAGCAGCCGGCCTGGTCGGCGATGCACCACTATGCGCAGGCGATCCTGAGCGAGCGCCCGCATGATGCCGATGGCGCCCAGGGCCTGATCGTGATGGAGATCCTCGACGCCATCTACGCCAGCGCGCGCAGTGGCGCGCCGGTCAAGATCGGCCCTCAGTGAGCGCAGCGGCCCGCCGGACTGGCGCTGCGGCGTTGGCCCGGCGGGCTGCGCACTGGCTGGCGCGAAGCGCATCGGCCGGGCCCGCCAAGGTCGGCCAGTGCGGGATTCTTGCACTGAAATCCGCCTTCCAATGCAAACGTTTGCATAAATCTCTGTCAAGTCAGATGGTTCTTCGCATAAAAACGGGTTACCTCAAGGTTACAACTTGATGTTTTTAGGGTAAACCCGGTTACGCAAACCTTTGCATGGATGGTGCAATAGCCTGGCTGTCAACGATCTGCTCCAGCAAACGGTGACGGCCAAGAAAACTCCAACTTACAGAGGCAAGCATGACAATCTCCTTCCGTTCCACTGTAGCCAAGGCGGCATTGGCCGCCGTGGCAGCTCCGTTGCTGAGCGTTGGCGCCCAGGCCGCCACCATCACCATCTCGTGTGGCAACAACGCCGCCGACGTCGAATTCTGTGGCAAGTTTGCCGAAGACTGGGGCAAGAAGAACGGCCACACCGTCAAGATGTACACCCCGCCGGCGAGCTCGACCGACCAGCTGGCCCTGCTGCGCCAGCAGTTCGCGGCCAAGTCGGGTGACATCGACGTGCTGATGATCGACGTGGTCTGGCCCGGCGTGATCAAGGATCACCTGGTTGACCTCAAGCCCTATTCCAAGGGTGTCGAGAAGGACCATTTCCCGGCCATCGTCGCCAACAACACCGTCGACGGCAAGCTGCTGGGCATGCCCTGGTTCACCGACGCCGGCCTGATGTTCTATCGCAAGGACCTGCTCGAGAAGTACGGCGTCAAGGCGCCCCAGACCTGGGACGAGCTGTCGGCTGCGGCCAAGAAGGTGCAGGACGGCGAGCGCGCCGCCGGCAACAAGGACTTCCAGGGCTTCGTGTTCCAGGCCAAGGCCTATGAAGGCCTGACCTGCGACGCACTGGAATGGGTCTACAGCTACGGCGGCGGCACCATCGTTGACGCCAAGGGCAACATCACGATCAACAACGCGCAGGCTGCCAAGGCGCTCGATACCGCCGCTTCCTGGATCGGCACCATCGCGCCCCAGGGCGTGCTGAACTACGGCGAGGAAGACGCCCGCGGCGTCTGGCAGAACGGCAATGCCGCCTTCATGCGCAACTGGCCTTACGCCTGGTCGCTGGGCCAGGCCGCCGACAGCCCGATCAAGGGCAAGATCGGCGTCGCAGCGCTGCCTGCCGGCACTGGGCCGGGCGCCAAGAAGGCCGCCACCCTGGGTGGCTGGCAGCTGGCGGTCAACAAGTACTCGAAGAACGTGGATGCCGCCGCTTCGCTGGCGCTCTACATGTCGAGCGCCGAAATCCAGAAGAAGCGTGCGGTCGGCGGCTCCTACAACCCGACCATCATGTCGCTCTACAAGGACGCCGAGGTGGCCAAGGCCAACCCGTTCATGGTCGAGCTGCTCGAGGTGTTCACCAACGCCGCCGCCCGTCCGGCCACCGCGACCAGCCTGAAGTACCCCGAGGTCTCGCAGGCCTTCTGGGACGCCAGCCACGACGTGCTGTCGGGCAAGGCCAAGGGCGCCGACGCGGTCAAGAAGCTCGAGACCAAGCTCAAGCAGGTCAAGAAGGCCGCCTGGTGATGGGCTGAGTGATGGTGCGCGCCTGAGCGCGCGCCATCGTCGGGGGCGCTGCCTGGGTAGGGCAGCCCCCCTTGTAATTGCAGGCCTTGCGGGAGTTCCTCATGAAAAATAGAACACAAGTCGCCTGGACCTTCCTGGCGCCGATGCTGATCCTGATGGCCGTCGTGGCCGGCTGGCCCCTGTTGCGCTCGGTCTGGTTCAGCTTCACCGACACCAATATCAACAACATCGCTGAGTACAGCTATGTGGGGTTGGACAACTACTTCTCGGATTGGGGCCTGTTCGGACCGTCGATCCTCTCCAGGGAATTCTGGGACACCGACTGGGGCATCTCGATCAAGAACACCTTCCAGTTCTCGGTGGTCTCGGTGCTGCTCGAGACCCTGCTCGGCCTGGCGGTGGCGATGCTGCTGAACCAGGAATTCAAGGGCCGGGCCTGGGTCCGCACCGCGGTGCTGGTGCCGTGGGCGATCCCGACCATCGTCTCGGCCAAGATGTGGGGCTGGATCCTGCATGACCAGTTCGGCCTGATCAACCAGCTGCTGCTCGACGCCGGCATCATCTCGTCCAAGATCGCCTTCACCGCCGACCCGGCCTACGCCCTGTGGACCGTGGTCGGGGTCGATGTCTGGAAGACCGTCCCGTTCATGGCGCTGCTGATCCTGGCCGCGCTGCAGACCCTGCCCAAGGACTGCTACGAGGCGGCCCGGGTCGACGGCATCCACCCGCTGCGCGTGTTCTGGAAGGTCACGCTGCCGCTGATCCGCTATCCGCTGATGGTGGCGGTCGTGTTCCGCCTGCTCGATGCGCTGCGCGTGTTCGACCTGATCTTCGTGCTGACCTCCAACAGCTCGAGCACGATCAGCATGTCGGGCTTCGTGCGCCGCGACATGATCGACAACGGCAACCTGGGCACCGGCTCGGCCGCGGCCACATCGCTGACGGTGATCATTTTCGTGACCGCCGTCCTGTTCATGAAGGCCGCCCGCGTGCGCTTCAACGAGGAGTCCAACTGATGAACCAACGTCCTCTGTGGGGCAGCGTGCTGCTCTATGTCTGCGCCGCCCTGGTGGTGATCGTCTCGGTCTACCCCTTCCTCTACACCGTCACGACTTCGCTCAAGACCGGCACGGCGCTGTTCAGCACCACCCTGCTGCCCGCGAACCCGACGCTGCACAACTACGTCACGCTGTTCCAGGGCAAGCAGCCCTTCGGCACCCAGCTAGGCAACTCCGTCATGGTGGCCACGACCACGGTCGTGCTGTCGATGCTGATGGCCGTGACCGCCTCCTACGCGCTGGGCCGGATCGCGTTCAAGGGCAAGGGCCTGCTGCTGCTGGCGATCCTGGCGGTCTCGATGTTCCCGCAGGTGGCGGTGCTGTCGGGCATGTTCGAGCTGATGCAGGCGCTGGGCCTGTACAACCGCACCATGGGCCTGGTCGTGCCCTACACCGTGTTCACGCTGCCGTTCACGGTCTGGATGCTGACCACCTTCATGCGCCAGCTGCCCAAGGAGCTCGAGGAGGCCGCGATCATGGACGGCTGCGGCCCGCTGCGCATCATCTTCCAGGTCTTCATGCCGCTGCTGGCGCCCGCGCTGGTCTCGACCGGCCTGCTGGCCTTCATCGGCGCCTGGAACGAGTTCATGTTCGCGCTGACCTTCGTCAGCGATGACTTCAACCGCACGGTTCCGGTCGGCATCTCGATGATCTCCGGCGCCACTGCCTACGAGATCCCCTGGGGCTCGATCATGGCCGCCTCGGTCATCGTGACCGTGCCGCTGGTGGCGCTGGTGCTGGTGTTCCAGAAGAAGATCGTCTCGGGCCTGACGGCCGGCGCGATCAAGGGCTGAATCCTCCAATTACCCAAATACCGATTCCCATGAGCAACAAAGCACCGAACAACGGCTGGTGGCGCGGCGGCGTCATCTATCAGATCTACCCGCGCAGCTACCAGGACAGCAATGGCGACGGCATCGGCGACCTGCCGGGCATCACCGCGCGGCTGGACTACATTGCCGGCCTGGGTGCCGACGGCATCTGGCTGTCGCCCTTCTTCAAGAGTCCGATGAAGGACTTCGGCTACGACGTCAGCGACTACCGCGATGTCGATCCGATGTTCGGCAGCCTGGACGACTTCCGCGCGCTGGTGGCGCGCGCCCACGAGCTGGGCCTGAAGGTGATGATCGACCAGGTGCTGTCGCACACCTCGGACCAGCACCCCTGGTTCGTCGAGAGCCGCGCCAGCCGCGACAATGCCAAGGCCGACTGGTATGTCTGGGCCGATGCCAAGGACGACGGCAACCCGCCCAACAACTGGCTCAGCATCTTCGGCGGCAGCGCCTGGCAGTGGGACACGGGACGGTTGCAGTACTTCATGCACAACTTCCTGACCAGCCAGCCGGACCTGCACTTCCACAACCCGGCAGTCCAGCAGGCGATCCTGGACGATGTGCGCTTCTGGCTCGAGCTCGGCGTCGACGGCTACCGGCTCGACACCGCCAACTTCTACTTCCACGACCGCGAGCTGCGCAGCAACCCGCCGCGCGGCATGCCGCAGGGCGAGGACCCGGCGGTCGACAAGGTCAACCCCTACGGCTGGCAGTATCACCATTTCGACAAGAGCCAGCCCGAGAACCTGGTGTTCCTGCAGCGCCTGCGCGCCTTGCTCGACGAGTACCCGAACACCACCATGGTGGGCGAGATCGGCGACGACGACGGCCTGGGCCGCATGGCGCAGTACACCAGCGGCGGCGACAAGCTGCACATGGCCTACTGCTTCGACCTGCTCGGCAGCCAGAAGAGCGCGACCTTCCTGCACGCGCTGTTCACCCGCTTCCTCGACATCGTGGGCGACGGCTGGCCTTGCTGGGCCCTGTCCAACCATGACTGCATGCGCCTGGCCACGCGCTGGGGCGGCCCGAACCCCGACCCGCGCCTGCTGCGGCTGGCGGCAGCGCTGCAGATGAGCCTGCGCGGCTCGCCCTGCATCTACCAGGGCGACGAGCTCGGCCTGCCCGAAGCCGAGATCGCCTACGAGGACCTGCAGGACCCGTTCGGCATCACGATGTGGCCCAAGTTCAAGGGTCGCGACGGCTGCCGCACGCCGATGCCCTGGGATGGCGCGCAGGCCCATGCCGGCTTCGGCCCCGCCAAGCCCTGGCTGCCGGTGTCGCCGGCGCATCTGCCGCTCGCGGTCGAGCAGCAAGCCGGCGTCGCCGCCAGCCAGCTCGAGTACTACACCCAGCTGCTGCACTGGCGGCGCCAGCAGCCGGCGCTGCTGCAAGGCGGCATGACGATGCTGCCGGCGCACGAGCAGGTGCTGGCCTATGTCCGCGAGCAAGACGGCCAGCGCGTGCTGTGCGTCTTCAACTTCAGCGACCAGGCCCTGCAGTGGGCGCTGCCCGAGGGCTGGGCCCAGGCGCAGCCGCTGCCCGGCAGCGGCCTGGAAGGGGCGCGCCTGCAAGGCGGCCATGTCGAACTCGAACCCTGGGGCGGCCTGTTCGCCACGCTCTGACCTCGCCTGGAAGGAAAACTCACCATGTCCAAAATCGAATTTCGCGACGTCTGCAAGCGCTACTCGCCGCAGGCCCCGCTGACCATCAACAACGCCAACCTGACGATCGAGGCCGGCGAGTTCTGTGTCTTCGTCGGCCCGTCGGGCTGCGGCAAGTCGACCCTGCTGCGCATGGTCGCGGGCCTGGAGGACATCTCCAGCGGTGACATGCTGATCAGCGGCGAGCGCGTCAACGACCTGCCGCCGGCGCGCCGCGGCGTGGCCATGGTGTTCCAGAGCTACGCGCTCTACCCGCACATGACGGTGCGCGAGAACATGGCCTTCGGCCTCAAGGTGCTCGGCTCGAACAAGGCCCAGATCGAGACCCAGGTCAACCAGGCCGCCGAGATGCTGCAGCTGACCCATCTGCTCGACCGCCTGCCCAAGGCGCTGTCGGGTGGCCAGCGCCAGCGCGTCGCGATCGGTCGCGCCATCGTCAAGGAGCCGCGCGTGTTCCTGTTCGACGAGCCGCTGTCCAACCTCGACGCCGCGCTGCGGGTGCAGACCCGGCTCGAGATCGCCCGCCTGCACAAGCGCATCGGCAGCGCCAGCATGATCTACGTCACGCACGACCAGGTCGAGGCGATGACGCTGGCCGACAAGATCGTGCTGCTCAACACCGGCGAGCGCATTGCCAAGCATGGCTCGATCGCCCAGGTCGGCTCGCCGATGACGCTCTACCACCGTCCGGCCAGCCTGTTCGTGGCCGAGTTCATCGGTTCGCCCAAGATGAACGTGCTGCCGGGCCAGCTGCTCGCCAGCGCGCCCGGCTCGGCCCAGGTCCAGGTCGCGGGCCAGACGCTCAGCGCCACCGTCGACGCCCAGCGCATTGCCCAGGGCGGCGCGTTGAGCCTGGGCTGCCGGCCCGAGGACATGCGCCTGGTGGCCCCCGGTACGCCCAACAGCCTGCCGGGCCAGGTCAGCCATATCGAGAAGCTGGGCGAAGCCTCGCTGCTCTATGTCGAGCTGGGCCAGGGCCTGCCGGTCATCACGGTACGGGTCGACGGCACCGCGCGCGAGCAGGTCGGCCAGGCGATCCAGCTGGAGCTGCCGGTCGACCTGATCCACCTGTTCGACGCCGACGGCCTGGCCTGCGAGCGCATGCTCGAGCTGCCAGTCTGAGGCTTTCGCCAATTCACCGGGGGGCTTCATGCTCACGCCACAAGACATCACCCTGCTGCAGCAGGGCCAGCACCCGGAGCCTTTCGCGGTGCTGGGCATGCACCAGACGCCCGGCGGGCTTTGCGTGCGGGTTTTTCTACCGGGTGTCTTGAGCGTGGAGCTGCTGGCGGCGAACTCCCAGGATGCCGCCGTCGCTGCCTTGCCGCTGGCCCAGTTGCAGCGCCAGGGAGACAGCGACCTGTTCGTCTGGCAGGGCGCCGAGCACGAGCGCTTCGACTACCGCCTGCTGGTGCGCCGTGCCGCAGCGCACGGCCAGGGCGTGCAGCAGGAGTGGCTCGACGACCCCTACCGCTTCCCGTTGCTGCTGGGCCAGACCGACGCCTGGCTGCTGGCCGAAGGCCGGCACCAGCGGCCCTTCGAATGCCTGGGCGCCCATCCGCGCCGCTGTCTGGACGTGGACGGTGTGGCTTTCGCCGTCTGGGCCCCGAATGCCCGCCGCGTCTCGGTGGTGGGCGACTTCAACCAGTGGGACGGCCGGCGCCACCCGATGCGGCTGCGGCGCGAATGCGGCGTCTGGGAGCTGTTCCTGCCCGGACTGGCTGCCGGCGCGCTCTACAAGTTCGAGATCCTGACCCAGCAGGGCGAGCTGCTGCTCAAGGCCGATCCCTACGGCCTGCGTGCCGAGCTGCGCCCGCGCACCGCCAGCGTGGTGCAGGCCCTGCCGCCGGCCCGGCCGCTGGCGCCCGAGCGTGTGCGCGCCAACGCCTTCGATCAGCCGATCAGCATCTACGAGGTCCACCTGGGCTCCTGGCGCCAGCAGGACGGCTGGCGCTGGCTGAGCTACCGCGAGCTGGCCGAGACCCTGGTGCCCTATGCACGCGAGCTGGGCTTCACCCACCTCGAGCTGCTGCCGATCTCGGAGCATCCCTACGACGGCTCCTGGGGCTACCAGCCGGTCGGCCTGTTCGCGCCGACCGCGCGCCACGGCACGCCCGAGGATTTCCGCTACTTCGTCGAGGCCGCCCATGAAGCCGGCCTGGGCGTGATCCTGGACTGGGTGCCGGCGCATTTTCCGACCGACAGCCACGGCCTGGCCAACTTCGATGGCACCCCGCTGTACGAGCATGCCGATCCGCGCGAGGGCTTCCACCAGGACTGGAACACGCTGATCTACAACTTCGGCCGCAACGAGGTCTGCAACTACCTGATCGCCAATGCCCTGTACTGGGTCGAGCGCTTCGGCGTCGATGGCCTGCGCGTCGATGCGGTCGCCTCGATGCTGTACCGCGACTACAGCCGCGCCGAAGGGCAGTGGCTGCCCAACCAGTACGGCGGGCGCGAGAACCTGGAGGCCATGGCCTTCCTGCGCCGGCTCAACCACACCATCGGCACCGAATGCCCCGGCGCCCTGATGATGGCCGAGGAGTCGACCTCGTTTCCCGGCGTCAGCCGCCCCCCGAGCCCGGACTTGCAGGGCGGAGGCCTGGGCTTTCACGAGAAATGGAACATGGGCTGGATGAACGACAGCCTGCGCTATTTCGCGCGCGATCCGGTCCATCGCAGCCACCACCACCACGAGCTGACCTTCGGCCTGGTCTACGCCTTCAGCGAGAACTTCGTGCTGCCGCTCTCGCACGACGAGGTGGTGCATGGCAAGGGATCCCTGCTCGGGCGCATGCCGGGCGACGACTGGCAGCGCTTTGCCGGCCTGCGCAGCCTGTACGGCTACATGTGGGGTTTTCCGGGCAAGAAGCTGCTGTTCATGGGCGGCGAGCTGGCCCAGCCCGGGGAATGGCAGGCCCAGGGCAGCCTGCCCTGGCAGCTGCTCGACGAGCCGCGCCATGCCGGCGTGCAGCGCCTGGTGCGCGACCTGAACCGGGTCTATCGCCACTTCAGCGCCCTGCATGCGCTCGATCACGAGGCGCGCGGCTTCGACTGGATCGCACACGACGACGCCGGCCAGTCGGTGCTGTCCTGGCTGCGCCGCGACGACCAGGGCCAGCTCGTGGTCGTGCTGTGCAACCTGACGCCGGTGCCGCGGCCGGCCTACCGCATCGGCGTGCCGGTGGCGGGCGAGTGGCGTGAAATCATCAATACCGACGCCGCCATCTATGGCGGCAGCGGGGTGGCGACCGGCGTGGCGGCGACCGAGGCCGAGCCGGCCCACGGCCAGGCCCAGTCGCTGCGGCTGACGCTGCCGCCGCTGGCTTGCGTCATGCTGGCGCCGGTCGGGTCGTCGGTCCTGGCGCCGGCCGCCCAACCCTGAACCGGTGCCGTCCCCCATGTCCTCAGACCCGAGAACCTCGACCCAGCTCGGCGCCACCCTGGTCGAGGGCGGGGTGGCATTCGCGCTCGCGGCGCCACACGCCAGCGCGGTCGAGCTCTGCCTCTACGATGAAACGGGCCGCCAGGAACTGGGCCGCCATGCCCTGCGCCGCGACAGCTGTGGCATCTGGCGCATCGTCCTGCCCGGTATCCAGCCGGGCAGCTGCTACGGCTGGCGCGTCCATGGCCCCTGGGCACCGGCGCAGGGCCTGCGCTTCAACCCGCACAAGCTGCTGCTCGACCCCTATGCGCGCGAGGTCGTGGGGCGCTACGACGGATCCGACCTGCATCTGGGCCATGTGCCGGGCCAGCCCCTGCTGCGCGACAACCGCAACAACGCCGCCAGCGCGCTGAAGGCGCGCGTGGTCGCCGATCTGGCGCCGCTGCGCCAGCCCAGGCCGCGCATCGATCCGGCCCGGCGCGTGCTCTACGAGCTGCACCTGAAGTCGTTCACGATGCGGCATCCGGGCGTGCCCGAGGCGCTGCGCGGCTGCTACGAGGGACTGGCCCAGCCGGCGGTGCTCGACCACCTGCGCCAGCTCGGCATCACCACCGTGAGCCTGATGCCGCTGGCGCAGCGCGCCGACGAGGCCCGCCTGCTCGAGCTCGGACTGAGCAACCACTGGGGCTACAACACGATTGCCTGGTCCGCGCCCGATACCCGCTACGCGCGCGACCCGGCCCGGGTGCGCGACGAATGCCGCGCCATGGTCGAGGCGCTGCACGAGGCCGGCTTCGAGGTCGTGCTCGACGTGGTGTTCAACCATTCGGCCGAATCCGATGCCAGCGGTCCGACCCTGTCGCTGCGCGGCATCGACAACCGGCTCTACCATGCCTGCCTCAGGCGCGACCCCGGCCATTATCACAACTGGGCCGGCTGCGGCAATGTGCTCGACCTGAACCAGCCGCTGGTGCTGCGCCTGGTGATGGACAGCCTGCGCCGCTGGGTCGAGGACTTCGGCATCGACGGTTTCCGCTTCGACCTGGCGCCGGTGCTGGGACGCGATGCCTCGCCCGAGCACCGTTTCCAGACCCGCGCGCCGCTGTTCATGGCCCTGGCGCAGGACCCGGTGCTGCGCGATTGCCTGCTGATCGCCGAGCCCTGGGATGTCGGCCCGGGCGGCTACCAGCTCGGCCAGTTCCCGCCCGGCTGGCTCGAGTGGAACGACCTGTTTCGCGACACCCAGCGCGCGGCCTGGCTGCACGGCCACGCCAACCCCGGCCGCTGGGCCCAGGCGCTGGCGGGCTCGAGCGCCGTCTTCGGCGGCCGCGCCGCGCACAGCAGCGTCAACTTCGTGACCGCGCACGACGGCTTTTCGCTGCAGGACCTGGTCAGCTACCAGCACAAGCACAACGAGGCCAATGGCGAAGCCAACCGCGACGGCCATTCGCACAACCTGAGCCACAACCACGGCGCCGAGGGCCCGACCGATGACCCTGCCGTGCAGGAGCGGCGGCGCCAGAGCCAGCGCGCGCTGCTGATGAGCAGCCTGCTGGCGCTGGGCACGCCGATGCTGCTCGCCGGTGACGAGTTCGGCCACAGCCAGGGCGGCAACAACAACGCCTACTGCCAGGACAACGCCCTGACCTGGCTCGACTGGGAAGCGGCCGACCTCGAGCTGTGCCGCTTCGTCGCCGCCGTGCTGGCCCTGCGCCACGAACTGCCGCTGCTGCAGGCGCGCGACTGGTGGCGCGCGCCGGACGACGAGGCTCCGCACCAGGCCGCGCGCGCGCACTGGCTGACCCCCGAGGGCCAGCCCCTGAGCGCGCGTGACTGGCAGCGCGATCATCCGGTGCCGATGGCGGTCTGGCTGCTGCCGGCCCGCCCGGACGAGGCGGCCTGCCTCTGGCTGCTCAACCCGAGCGCCGAGCCCGTGACCTTCGCGCTGCCGCCAG
>JAPLPQ010000016.1 GCA_026400105.1 Burkholderiales bacterium | reverse complement strand
CGCCTCGACAACCTCGAGGACCCGTATCGTCTGTTCCGCTGCCACACGATCATGAACTGTGTCGACGTCTGCCCCAAGAGCCTGAACCCGACCAAGGCCATCGGCAAGATCAAGGAACTCATGATCCGCCGCGCCATCTGATTGATGGCGCCGGCCAGGCCGCGCTGTCCAGCAGTGCAGTGCGGCTGATGGCGGACCGGTTTCAGGGCGTCGGCCGGTCGCCGTTCTGCCTGCCGTCGGCGCGTGCCGACAGGTAGGCATAGAGGTCCATGATGTGGGCGTTGACGGCCGGTTCTTCCTGCCAGGCCGGCATCGCGATCGGGGGTTCGCGCCGCTGCACCGCCTGATCGATCCAGCTTTCCGGGCTCTGGCCCACAGGGTGGGCCCAGTCATAGCGCTGCAGCACCAGTCCGACAAAGCGGCGCGGACCCATGGTACGCATCAGAGGCATCAGGTTCGGGCCCAGCTCGGTGCCGGTGGCGGCCGTGCCGTGGCAGCTCGCGCAGCGGCTCTGATAGACCCGCCAGCCGCTGTAGACCGATCCCGTTGGCTGCAACCAGCGCGCCACTGCACGCGCGGGCTTGGAATTGCCGAACTCCAGCGCACAGCCGCCCAGCAGCAGCGCTGTGCCCGCCATCGCTGCCACAGCCGCAGCGCGCCAGCGCCATGTCCCGATCTTCTTGTTCATCCTGCTCCTTGCCCAAGGCATGCTGTCGTAGATTGAAGCTATTCTGCACCCATCAACGCAGTCGTCCAACAATAAAGGCCACCGCAGGGAGTTGATGGCTGGCTCCTACACCCGGCAATCGGTATCAGGAAGCGGTAGCGCCAAGAAAAAACCCCGCGCCAGCTTTGCTGGGCGGGGTTTTCGGTCTGGCGCCTGGGACAGGCCGCGCAGCAGAGGCTGGCGGGGCTGTCGTGGCGCGCGGGCCCGGTCAGGCCTTAGGCGTTCTTGCCGCCCTTGGCAGCACCGGTCATGGCGCCGAAGCTGGCTTGCGCTTGCGAGCTGGCCTGGGTCATGGCTTTCTGCATCGATTCCATCGCGCTGGTGGCGGCGGACATGGCGTTCTTCATGGCGGCGACCATCGGCTCGGTGCCGGCCGGTGCCGACTTGGTCATGTTTTCGAAAGCAGCCAGGAAGGGCTGCTGGCCGTTGCCGGCGAAGCCCTGGGCGAACTTGCCCAGGTTGACGTCAGCAGCGGTGCTCGAGACGATCTCGACCAGCTTCTGGCTGTAGGACATGGTGCGCTCGGTGACCGACTTCAGCATCGAAGTCTGCAGGTCCATCACCTCTTGCGGGTTCTTGGCGCCGGTGATGGCCTGGGCCAGCTTGCTGGCATCTTCAACGGCGGATTCGGCCGTCTGCAGGTTCAGTTCGACCAGTTTCTTGACGCTCTCGGGAGCGGCCGGGTTGCTGGCGAGCATTTGCTCGATAGTGTTCTTGTAGTTGGCGAAGAATTGTTCGTTGTTCAGCATGACTCGGGCCTTTGGTAGCGGTAGTAGAAGGGAAGTGCGATTATTTATGTTGCACTGCAACATGAGCTCATTCTAAGGGGCCTGGTCGGGTATGGCAAAGCTTTTCTGTACCCGGTGGTGTTTATTTTTTGTTCGACTGTCGTGGCAGCTGCAAGCCGGCCGCTTCAGCGTGCGGCATCGGCAATCTGCTCGACGCTCCAGTCCACGACTTGCAGCGCGAGCCGGTCGCTGGCCTGGCCGAAGGCGCTCACCACCGCGGGCAGCGCGCTACCCGAGGCCGGTTGCAGCTGCTCGAAGCGGCGGCTTGCGACGATGCGCTGGGTGGCGGGCTGCACCAGCCGCAGGTCCAGCTGCAGCAGCACCTGCGGCTTGCCGTCCTGGTAGACGCTCTGGAAGGCGCGCAGCTCGCCGTCGAGCTCGAAATCGGCCTGCAGCATGCGCTCGTCGCTGCTGAGCGTCGCGAGGCGTCCGTCGTGGCGCAGCGCGTCGAGCAGGCGGTTGCGCAGCAGTAACGGCGCCGGTTCGCTCCACTGCGCGCCCTTGTAATGGCTGACCCGGTCGCCGGCGGGCAGCACGATGATGCGTTGCCCAGCCAGCAGGGTACCGGCGGCCGGCCGCGTCACGCGCAGCGATTCCGGCCGCGGCGCGCTGCGACCCGTGCTGGGCGCCAGTTGCGGCAGGGAAGAAGGCAGCTGGTAGAGATCGACCGGCGCCGATTGGGGCAGCACCGAGCAGCCCGCCAGCAGCAGTCCCAGCAGCGGTGCCAGGGCCAAGTTGCGGGTCAGGGTAGGGCGACGCAGTGGCTGAGGCGCCTGGTGGCCGCTCTTGTTCACGGGGGAGGTGCGGGTCGGCATCACGGCTGGAACTCCTTGATCGGTTCCAGGCCCAGCAGGAAATCGGCGGGCCTGTCTTCGAGTTGGCGGCTGATCTGGCGCAGCGAGGCCAGGGTGGCGCGCAGCTCGGCCAGCGCCGGGCCGATCTCGCTGAGTCCGCGCGCGCCGCTGTCGAGCGAGCCCCGGTTGTCCGTGACCAGCTGCCTGACCGCCGTCATGCTTTGTTCGACCGCCGCCAGCGAGCGCTGGGCGCCCTGCAGGGTCTGGCTGCCTTGCTCGTCGAGCAGCCGGTTGCTGGTCGCCAGCAGTCGGGTCGCCTGCTCGAGCGCGGCGTTGGCGCGCTCGCTGGCCTGGGCCAGCGCGCGCATGGCACGCGCCAGTTCCTCGCGCTGCTCGGCCACCGTGGCGCTGGCCTGCTCGACATGCTTGAGCGTGCGGCTCAGGCTGTCGGCGTTCTCGGCCGAGACGATGGCCCTGGCCTGGATCAGCAGTTCGTTGACGTTGAGCGCCGCGTCCTCGCCCTGGTCCATCAGCTTGCTGATCTGGGACGGTGTCGCGACGATGACGGGCACCTGTCCGCCCTGCGGCTGCAGTGGACGGCTGTCCGGATCGCTGCCGCTGCTCAGGCGGATGAAGGAGGTGCCGGTCACGCCGGCGAGCACCAGCCGCGCGCGGGTGTCGCTGCGGATCGGGGCGCTGTGCTCGACGCTGACGCGGGCGTAGACGCGCTGGGGGTCCTGCGGGTCGAGCCGCAGCTCCGAGACCTCGCCGATGCGGATGCCGTTGAACTCGACCTTGCTGCCGCGCGACAGACCGGAGACGGCTTCCTCGAACCAGATGTCGTAGAGGTCGCTGGCGCGCTCGCCACCGGCCTTGCCGAGCCAGAGCGCAATCGCCAGCATGGCGACGGCGGCCAGCAGCGTGAACAGGCCGATCAGGATATGGTGGGCTCGGGTTTCCATGGCATTCAAGGCAGGTTGGGTCGTGGCGGCTGCTGGCCGCTGGCGGCAGCGCGCCCGCGCGGGCCGTGGAAGTAGTCGCGCACCCAGGGGGCGTCGGTCGCGGCGACCTGCGCCAGCCGGCCGCTGACGAGGACGCGCCGGCCGGCCAGCACCGCGATCCGGTCGCTGATCGCGTGCAGGGTGTCGAGGTCGTGCGTGACCATGAAGACCGTGAGCCCGAGCGCGTCGCGCAGGGTCAGGATCAGGGCGTCGAACGCCGCCGCGCTGATCGGATCGAGTCCGGCGGTCGGCTCGTCGAGCAGCAGGATGTCGGGGTCGAGCGCGAGTGCGCGCGCCAGCGCCGCGCGCTTGATCATGCCGCCCGAGAGCTCGGACGGGTACTTGGCGCCGGCGCCTGCCGGCAGGCCGGCGAGCGCGATCTTGAGCGCGGCCAGCCGGCTGGCATCCTGGCGCGACAGGCCGGCGTGCTCGATCAGCGGCAGCGCGATGTTCTCGCTCACGCTCAGCGAAGAGAACAGCGCGCCTTGCTGGAACAGCACGCCCAGGCGCCGCGCCAGCGCCAGGCGCGGCTCTCCCGCCAGCGTCAGCAGGTCCTGGCCGAACAGGCGCACGCTGCCGGCCTGGGGCCGGTTCAGGCCGACCAGGGTGCGCAGCAGCACCGATTTTCCGGTCCCGGAGCCGCCGACCACGCCCAGGATCTCGCCTTGCAGCAGGTCGAGCTCCAGGTCCTCGTGCACCAGCTGGCGGCCGAACTGGTTGCGCAGCCCGCGCACCTCGATCACGGCGCTCACCAGCCCATCTCCATGAAGAACAGCGCGGCGACCGCATCGACCACGATCACGACGAAGATCGACTGGACCACGGCCGAGGTGGTGTGCTCGCCGACCGACTGCGCGCTGCCAGCGACCTTGAAGCCTTCCAGGCAGCCGATCACGGCGATCAGGAAGGCGAACACCGGCGCCTTGCTGAGGCCGACGACGAAGTGGCGCAGGCCGATCTGCTGTTCGATCACCGACAGGAACATCGCCGGCGAGATGTCGAGCTGCAGCGCACAGACCAGCATGCCGCCCGCGACGCCCGAGGCCATCGCGACCAGCCCCAGTATCGGCAGCGCGAACAGCAGCGCGAGCACGCGCGGCAGCACCAGCAGCTCGACCGGATCGAGCCCCATCACGCGCAGCGCGTCGATCTCCTCGTTGGCGCGCATCGAGCCGATCTGGGCCGCGAAGGCGCTGGCGGTGCGGCCCGCGACCAGGATCGCTGCCAGCAGCACGCCGAGCTCGCGCAGGAAGGCGAACGCGACCAGATGCACCGTGTAGAGGCTGGCGCCGAAGGTCGACAGCACGGTGGCGCCCAGGAAGGCGACCACCGCGCCGACCAGGAAGGTCAGCAGCGCGACGATCGGCAGGGCGTCGAGTCCGGTGCTTTCGAGCTGGGCCGCGAAGGCGGTCAGGCGCCAGCGCCGCGGGCGCGGCAGCAGGCGCAGTCCGGTCTCGAGGGTGAGTCCGATGAAGCCCGACAGGCCCACGCCATGGCGCCAGAAGCCCTGCATCGCGCGGCCTGCCTGCTCGAGCAGGTCGCCGATCGCGCTGCCTGCCGGCGCCGCCGCTTGCGCTGCTGTCGCCTGCATGGCGCGCGCGACGGCAGCGAGCAGGGCACGCCGCTCGGGTGTCAGTGCGCTGGAATCCTGGCTCAGTTGTTGCAGCCGTTCGCTGCCGAGCAGTTGCTGCAACAGGCTGGCGCCTGCGGTGTCGAGCGCGCCGAGTTCGCTGCAGTCGATCTGGCATTCTGCCGGCAGCGGTGGCTGCAGGGTCTGCAGCTGTTGCGCCAGCGCGCCATGGTGGGCCAGGGTCCAGTCGCCACTCAGCCGCAGGCAGGCCGCGCCCGCCATCGGGGCAAACTGGAACTGTCCTGGGCCGGGATCTGGCGACATGGGCCGACTATAGCCGGGCTGGGCCGACAAAAACCAAAACGCCCAGCAGTCGAAACTGCTGGGCGTATGATGTTTGGTTGCGCGGGCAAGATTTGAACTTGCGACCTTTGGGTTATGAGCCCAACGAGCTACCAGGCTGCTCCACCGCGCGTCAGAGGCTCTATTATGCCTGAGATCGCATCCGATGCCCGGACCTGGGTCAAAAATGTTTCATGTTCGGGCGTTAATAAGTCAGTGAGCAGCCTTTCGGGCTTGACTTGACCGGTTGCTGCCCTGGCCGGTTGCCCGCCGGGCGGCGGCTTGGCGGCGCGCCAGTCACCATTTAGTAATATCGCAGCCACCCAGAGCCAGAGCGCCTGCACTAGACAGGTCACCGCCGAGGGTCCGCCTGGCTGGGCTGGCCCCTATATCTCGAACCGGACTTATCCTTTCATGAGCACCAACAGCCCCAATCTGCTGAGCCGCCTGTCGCTGGCCTTGGCCAGCTTCTTCTCGATCCTGTCACGGCCCGGCTTCGCGGCCGATGTCGAGCGCCTGCGCCGCGAAGGCTGGCCCGCGCCGGTCGCCCCGGTCGCAGCGGCTCCGGTGGTCGCGCCCGTTGCCCCTGCCGCCCCTGCCGCGCCGGTGGCAGCCCCGCCCGCGCCGGTCCCGCCACCCCAGCTCGCGCCCGAGACCGCCGCGCTGCAACTGCTGGGCCTGCTGCAGCGCGAGGCCCGCTTCATCGATTTCGTGCAGGAAGATGTCCAGGCCTATGGCGATGCCGAGATCGGCGCCGCCGCGCGCGTCGTGCACGAGGGTTGCCGCAAGGTGCTGCGTGAGCATTTCACTTTCGAGCCGGTGCGCGCCGAGGCCGAGGGCAGTCGCCTGACGCTGCAGCCCGGCTTCGATGCCGCTGCCGTGCGTGTCACGGGTCATGTGGTCGGCCAGCCGCCCTTCACCGGCACGCTGGGCCACCGCGGCTGGCGCGCGACCGAGACCCGCTTGCCCAAGCTGGGCCAGGGCCATGATGCGAGCGTGCTGGCGCAGGCGGAGGTCGAGCTGTGAATCCGACCCTGAATCAGCATCCGGCCGCCAATCCGATCGCCGTCACGGCGCGCTACAGCCTCGGGCTCGACCTGGGCACCACGCATTGCGCGCTGTCCTGGGTCGATACCGAGGCCAGCGACGGCGAAAAGGTGGTCCAGGGCGTGCTGCCGATCCCGCAGCTGACCGGCCCTGGCTCGGTCGAGGACAAGCCGCTGCTGCCGTCCTTCCTCTATCTGCCGCACGAGAGCGAGCTCGCGCCGGGCGACCTGGGCCTGCCCTGGGCGGCTGGCCAGCCTTACGCAGTGGGAGAATTTGCCCGCACGCGCGGCGCGGCCACGCCGATCCGCCTGGTCGCGAGCGCCAAGAGCTGGCTCTGCCACCCGGGCGTGGACAGGCACGGGCCCATCCTGCCGGCCGAGGCGCCGGCCGAGGTCGAGCGCGTCTCGCCGCTGGAAGCCTCGGTGCGCTATCTGTCGCACCTGAAGGCAGCCTGGAACCAGGCGCATCCGGAGGCGCCGTTCGAGCAGCAGCAGGTCACGGTCACGATTCCGGCCTCGTTCGATCCGGTCGCGCGCGAGCTCACCGCCGAGGCCGCGCAGGCGGCGGGCTTCCAGCAGCTGACCCTGCTCGAGGAGCCGCAGGCCGCGCTCTACAGCTGGATTCAGCAGAGCGCGGGCGGCTGGCGCCAGTCGGTGCGGCGCGGCGACCTGATCCTGGTGGTCGACGTCGGCGGCGGCACCACCGACCTGTCGCTGATCGCGGTGCTCGAGCGCGAGGGCGAGCTCGAGCTGCACCGGGTCGCGGTCGGCGAGCATATCCTGCTCGGCGGCGACAACATGGACCTGGCACTGGCCTATGGCGTCACCGCCAAGCTGGCGCAGCAGGGCAGCCGGCTTGACGCCTGGCAGACCCGTGCGCTGGCCCATGCCTGCCGCGGTGCCAAGGAGGCGCTGCTCAATGACGCGACGCTCGAGGCCGTGCCGGTGGTGGTGCCGAGTCGCGGCTCGAAGCTGATCGGCGGCAGCATCCGGACCGAGGTCACGCGCGCCGAGCTCAGCAAATTGCTGCTCGAAGGCTTCTTCCCGCCGGCGCAGGCCTCGGACCAGCCGGTCAGCCGCGCGCGCGCCGGCCTGACCCAGCTCGGCCTGCCTTACGCGCAGGACGCGGCGGTCACGCGCCACCTGGCGGCTTTCCTGAGCCGCCAGCTCGG
>JAPLPQ010000023.1 GCA_026400105.1 Burkholderiales bacterium | reverse complement strand
TTGCGCATGAAGGGCGCCGCCGACCGGAACCGGACGGGATGCCCGGCTGGGCTTGCTCGTTTTTGTAATTTGGAGATTTGTTTTTCTTTGTTTACCAAAAAAGGGAGGTCGCGGATGATTCCTTCACTCGCTCACAGGCCCCGGCTCCGAACGGAGCACAGGCCAAACAAGGAAATCCCATGTCGTCCATCACGAACCTACAACGCCGTCTTCTGCTCAAGACCTTCGCCGCCACCAGCGCTCTGGGCGTCGGCGGCAGCGCGCTGGCGCAGACCGCTGCCACGAAGGCACCACGGGTGCTGCGCATCGGCTACCAGAAGGGCTGGCTCTCGATCCTCAAGGCGCGCGGCACGCTGGAAAAACGCCTGGCCGCGCTCGGCGCCAGCGTGACCTGGTCGGAGTTCACGGCCGGTCCGGTGCAGCTCGAGGCACTCAACGTCGGCTCGATCGATTTCGGCGATGTCGGCGAAGCGCCGCCGATCTTTGCCCAGGCCGCGGGCGCGCCGCTGGTCTATGTCGGCGCCAGCAACCCGCGCCCCAGGCTCGAGGCGATCCTGGTGCCCAAGGACTCGTCGATCCGCAGCGTGGCCGATCTCAAGGGCAAGAAGATCGCGTTCAACAAGGGCTCGAATGTGCAGTACCTGATCGCCAAGCTGCTCGAGAAGCACGGCCTGAAATACGGCGACGTGCAGCCGATCTTCCTGCCGCCGGCCGACGCGCGCGCCGCCTTCGAGCGCGGGGCGGTCGATGCCTGGGCGATCTGGGACCCCTTCCTGGCCGCGGCCGAAAAGACCCTGGGTGCCCGGGTCCTGGCCGACGGAACGGGCGTGGTCAGCAACCGCTGGTATTTTTTCAGCGCGCGCGAGTTCGCCACCCACAACGCCGACCTGCTGCGCATCGCGCTCGAGGAAATCGACCTGGTTGACCGCTGGGCCGCCAAGAACAAGTCCGCCGCCGCGCAGGAGCTGTCGAAGATCCTGGGCCTGGACCGTTCGATCACCGAGCTCTGGATCAGCCGCACCAGCTTCGGCGTGGTGCCTGTCACCGGGGAGCTGCTGGCCGAGCAGCAGGCGATCGCCGACACCTTCTTCGACCTCAAGCTGATCCCCAGGCAGCTCAAGCTGCGGCACGCCGCCCCGGTCAACCTGAACTGAACGGTGTCATGAGCCAAGCTCAAAAAAGAGGAATACCTATATGAGTCTTACCGCCTCCGCCCCACTCAAGGAAACGACCGCCGGGAATTTTCCGACGGGTTTCTCCAGCTCCCTGTTGGGCAGTTCGCTGGCCCAGCTCGGTCGGCAATTGCTGCCCTGGCTGCTTCCCGTCTTGCTGATCGTCCTGTGGCAATGGGCCGCGGCGCGCGGCTGGATCTCGAACCGCGTGTTGCCGGCCCCGCTCGAGGTCGGCCGGGCCGCCTGGCAACTCGCCGTTTCGGGCGAGCTCTGGACCCATGTCAAGATCAGCGCCGGGCGCGCCTTGATCGGCCTGGCGGTCGGCGGCGGCCTCGGCCTGGTGCTGGGCCTGCTGACCGGATCGGTGCGCTGGCTCGAGACGCTGCTCGACTCGACGATCCAGATGATCCGCAACATCCCGGCACTGGCCTTGATCCCGCTCGTGATCCTGTGGTTCGGCATCGACGAGATGGCCAAGCTGTTCCTGATCGCGGTCTCGGTCTTCTTCCCGATCTACATCAACACCTTCCACGGCATCCGCAACGTCGACCCGGGCCTGATCGAGATGGGCCGCACCTACGGCCTGAGCCGCTGGGGCCTCTATACCCAGGTCGTGCTGCCGGGCGCGCTGTCGTCGATCCTGGTCGGCCTGCGCTTCTCGCTCGGGCTGATGTGGGTGATCCTGATCGTGGCCGAAACCATCTCGGCCCAGGCCGGCATCGGCTACCTGACCATGAACGCGCGCGAGTTCCTGCAGACCGACATCGTGCTGGTCGGCATCCTGCTCTACGCGCTGCTGGGCAAGCTCGCCGATCTGTTCGCGCGCGGCCTCGAACGCTACTGGCTGCGCTGGCACCCAGGCTATCAGTGACGCGACCGCTACGGAGATATACCCATGACTGACAAGACAACTTCTGCCGGCGGCGTGCGCCTGGAACTGCGCCAGCTCGGCAAGCGCTTTGGCCCGCGCGAGGTGCTGCGCCACAACAACCTGCAGGTGGCGCCCGGCGAATTCATCGCCATCGTCGGCCGCAGCGGCTGCGGCAAGAGCACGCTGCTGCGCCTGGTCGCCGGCCTCGACCAGGCCAGCAGCGGCGAGCTGCTGATCGATGGCGTCAGCGCCAGGCAGCGGCGCGAGGACACCCGCATCATGTTCCAGGAGGCGCGCCTGCTGCCCTGGAAGCGCGTGCTCGACAACGTGGCGCTGGGCCTGCCGCCCGAGCGGCGCGCCGACGCCGAGTGCGTGCTGGCCCAGGTCGGACTCGGCGAGCGCCTGCAGGACTGGCCGGCCAAGCTCTCGGGCGGCCAGCGCCAGCGCGTGGCGCTGGCACGCGCCCTGGTGCACCAGCCGCGCCTGCTGCTGCTCGACGAGCCGCTGGGCGCGCTCGATGCGCTGACCCGGATCGAGATGCACGCCTTGATCGAAGGCCTGTGGCGCCGCAGCGGCTTTACCGCGCTGCTGGTCACGCATGACGTGCAGGAGGCGGTCGCGCTGGCCGACCGCGTGATCCTGATCGAGAACGGCGAGATCGCGCTCGACGAACGCATCGACCTGGCGCGACCGCGTTCGCGCGGCGATGCCGCCTTTGCCGCGACCGAGAAACGCATCCTGGACCGCGTGCTGCAACTGCCCGAGATCGATACACCCGCGCCCGAGCCGTCCTGGCTGCCGGCGCACGCGCTGCGCTGGGCGATCTGAGCCGGCTCGCCGCCCGAAACCGCACCCCACTTTCACCAGAGGAAATCATCATGTCCGTGTTATTGATCGCCGGCAGCCCGTCGGAACATTCGCGCTCGGCCGCCTTGCTCGATGCCGTGCAGCAGCGCCTGCAGGAGCAGGCCGGACCGCGTCGCCTGCACCTGGATCGGCTGCCGATCCGCGACCTGTCGCCGCAGGCGCTGCTGCTGGCCGACTGGAATCACGCGAGCATCAAGCGCGCCATCGCCCAGGTCGAGTCGGCCTCGGCGCTGGTGGTCGCGACCCCGGTCTACAAGGCCGCCTACAGCGGCGTGCTCAAGGTCTTTCTCGACCTGCTGCCGCAGACCGCGCTCAAGGGCAAGGTGGTGCTGCCGCTGGCCACCGGCGGCAGCCCGCATCACATGCTCGCGCTCGACTACGCGCTGCGCCCGGTGCTGCAGTCGCTCGGCGCCAAACATATCCTGCCCGGGGTCTATGCCTCGGACAGCCAGATCCCGAAGGACGAGGACGGCGCCTACCGGATCGGCGACGAGATCCAGGACCGGCTCGATGACGCCGTCCATATCCTGCTGCACGAGGGCTTGCGCCTGCCGGTCAAACCGGGTTTCGAGCCGGTCGCGTTCGCATCGGTCCAGTACAGCGTCTGAGTCGCTGCCGGCCGGCGCCGGAACACCGTCTCTGCCAAAAAAACATGCCAGTCAGCGTCAACTGACTGGCATGTTTTTATGCGCATCTGGCCGAGCAGGTGGAGCGGCTTGCCTCCACCTGACGCACCTTCCTACAGTCCGGCCAGACGCCACTGGCTCAGATCGATGTCATTGCGGATGAGCTTTTCCTCCAGCAGGAAAGACTTCACGCCTTCGAGCAGTTGCAGCGATTCCTGCGGATAGGCCTGGTCCGGAAACTGCGAGATGGGATGCGAGGCCTTGACCACCTCGAGCGGAAAACCTGAGACCTCGGCATGGAAGGCGTAATAACGCTCCGGGTCCTTGCGGATGTCCTGCAGCGCCGCCCTGCGGGCACGCAGGATGGCTGCGCCCAGGGTGGGGCTGCGCTTGAGTGCGGCGGACGCGGCGACGATGACCGACGAGCCCCGCAGATGCGGATGGTTTCTGGCCTCGTCAATCACAGGATAGCCGCGCGAGGCAAGCAGCGGACCGGTATCAATCGGAGCGGCAAACGCGGCGACAGATCCTTTCTCGAGCGCCGGCTCGCCATCGCGTGGCAGCATGTGCACCACTTTGGTGGTCTTCAGGATGCCGGCCTCCTTCAAGGCGCCCAGCAGATAGCGGTGCATGTAGGAGCCCAGCGCTACGCCGACCACTTTACCTTCAAGCTCCCTGACGCTCTTGACGCCGCCACGGGGACTGAGCAGCCAGACGTTCATGCCGATCTCGTCGACTCCGATCAGGCTGCCGTCCAAGCCCTTGGCGCGCGCCACCACGGCAGGCGTGTCGCCGTAGATGCCAATGTCGATCGCACCGGAAAGGAAGGCCTCGTTCAAATCCGGTCCGTTGGCAAACGCATAGGTGCTCACGCCGCTGTAGCCCAGCGGTGCCAGTTCTCGCTGCAAATGACCCTGCGCCAGGGCCCAACCCGTGGCAGTGGTCGGTTTTCTGGCGGGACCGATATGACCCAGTCGCAGCGTGGCAGCAGGAGCCGTGTTCTGTGCGGTCGCGAGCTTGGGCAGGAGCAAGCCGCTGCCGGCGGCCAGGGCAATGCCCAGTAGCTGCCGACGGGAAGGTTTTTCGTCAATGGGATATGTCATCAGTGGGCTCTTTGAAGTAGTTCATGGCTGCGGTCGTTGAGGGCCAACGGCTGTCTGCCCTTGCCCCATCCAATCGCTGCACGGTAGCTGCCCAGCTGGGCCTGGATCAGTGGGTCCTTTTCCTGCACGGGCGCGGGCAGATCCGCCACCGGCGCGACGTACAACGCATCTTCCGGGCAATACAGCTCGCACATGAAACAGGTCTGGCAGTCGGATTGACGCGCCACCAGCGGCGGGCTGTTCTCGACCGCATCGAACACATTGGTCGGGCAGGCATGCACGCAGATATTGCAGCCGGTGCAACGGGATTGGCTGATGATTTCAATCATGCAAGGACTCCTGTGCCGGCTTCCTGAGCCTGCTCGGCAACGGCCTCCTGGCGCAGCCAGATCTCATCGAGGCCACCGCTGATCAGGCGGTGCCTTTGCGCAGGATCAAGCCGTGCATGTTCCAGGCGGCGGTGCATGCCCCGGCTCTCCGTGCGCGCCAAGGCGCTGCGGTACATCCAGCGCGAAGTGGCCAGCATGGCGGCGGCTTCGCGGGCGCGGATGGCTTCGTCGAGACCGGAAACGGGCGCGCCTTGCTTGAGCTGTACCCACAAGGCATCAAGCCGGGACAGGGAGTCGTTGAGCAAGTCGGCCTGGCGGTTCCAGTTGCGCTCGAACGGGAAGACCTCGGCTTGCACGGCACGCACGACAGCGCTCGGCTGCCAGCTCTGGTGACCACGGGTGTGCAAGCCGACTTCCCCGGCGTGCAGCACCACCTGCTTGGCGCTCTTGCCTGCCTGTCGTCCATGGTCGGCGGCAGCGGCGCCCGCCCAGAAACCCGAGGACAAGGCCCAGGCCGAGTTGTGACTGCCGCCGCCCGTGAACGCGCCGCAGATCAGTTCCCGGGTGGCCGCATCACCCGCGGCGTAGAGCCCGGGGACGTTGGTGGCGCAATGCTCGTCGACCACGCGCAGCCCTCCGGTACCGCGCACGGTGCCCTCCAGTCGCAAGGTGATGGGGAACATCTGGGTGAACGGGTCAATGTTCTGGCGATCGAACGAGACGAAGAAGTTGGGCTGGGAGGCGCGCATCCAGGCGCGAATCTGCGCATCGGCCTTGTCCAGCCGCGCGAACACCGGACGCGTCTGCAAGGCGTCAACAATCAGGCCGCGACCGCGCGAGGAGCCCGCGCCCTTGATTTCCGTGCCATCGGCTTCATAGAACCTGGCCCAGTTGTAAAACAGCGACTTGGTGACCGACGAGAATGCCGGCCCCAGGCCATAGGCGTTGGAAAACTCCATGCCCGAGAGTTCAGCGCCGACCTCGGCCGCCATCAGCAAGCCGTCACCGGTGAGCACGTTGCAGCCCAGGGCCCGACTCAGGAAGGCGCAGCCCCCGGTGGCGATCACCACGGCGCCGGCACGGGCGACCCAGCTGTCCTTGCTCTGACGGTTCACGCCAGTGGCACCGCATACGGCACCGGCTTCGTTGACCAGCAGTTCCAGCGCCGGGCTGTGATCGATGATCCTGGCGCCAGCCGCCTTCACTTGCTTGCGCAGCAGACGCATGTAGTCCGGGCCTTGCAGCGAACCACGGATTTGCTCACCGTGCTCGTCGCTGGGAAATGGATAACCCCAGGCGGCCAGTTGCTGCAGGTTGAGCCAGGACTGCTCCAGCACCCGGTCCATCCAGGCGGGCTCGGCCAGGCGTCCCCCCATGTCGTAGCGCTCGGCCTTGGCGGCCTCTCTGGCGGGGATGTCCGGCGGCACGTTCCAGACATTGGTGCCGGATGGCGCCGTGGCGCCGGATGTGCCGCAGTAGCCCTTGTCTGCCAGCAGCACCTTGGCACCCTTGGCGGCCGCACTGATGGCGGCCCAGGCGCCTGCGGGCCCTCCCCCGATCACCAGCACATCCACGTCGTATTGCCGTGAACCCTGAGCGCCGGATAAGGCGGATTTCGTGAAACTGTTCGCACCCATGTCGATTTCCTTCGATTGCGGAAGGACCAAGCCTAGTGATGGAACCGCAGCCAGCGAACGAATGTTTTTCACCATCGATATGGCGAAAATTTCTATGGCGTTCGGCGCTGCCTGCCTGCTGGAACATGACTGGATGGCGAGTGCAGCAAAGCCAGTTTCTTCATATTCATAGCTGAATTCCTTCTTTTCCCGATGAACTGGATCTCGGTAAAGTCATTGCAGATTCATCCATTTGCTCAATTGACATGACCTCCATGATCCCCAGGAATTCAGCATGAATAAGAAAACATCCGCCCCCAGCCCGGGAATCGACCGCCGACAACTGCTGACTCTCGGTGCAGCGGGCCTGGCCTTGGCGCCCATTTCCGCGTCCTGGGCCCAGAGCGTCCCAGCCGCCGACCTGTCCAGGGTCAGCTTGCGCGTCGCCTCCTACAAGGGGGGCTGGATCACGCTGCTGAAAGCCGCCGGTCTGGACAACACCCCCTATCAGATCGAATGGAAGGAATTCAACTCCGGGGTGCAGCACATCGAAGCCATCAATGCCGGCGCGCTGGACCTGGGCTCAGGCAGTGAAATCCCGGCCGTGTTTGCCGCCCGCACGCCGGGCCGCGTGCGCGTGATCGCGGTCAGCAAGGGCGACCTCAACAACCAGGCGGTCTTCGTGCCCAAGGACTCGACCATCAGGAACATCGCGGGCCTCAAGGGCAAGCGTGTCGGCTATGTGCGCGCCACGACCACCCATTACTACCTGCACCGGATGCTGGCCGAGGTCGGGCTGTCGCTGCAGGACGTGCAGTTGATCAGCCTGAGCCCCTCGGACGGCCTGTCGGCCTTTGCGCGCGGCGACCTCGATGCCTGGGCCATCTACGGCTACAACGGCCAGCTCGCGCGCACCAAGTTCGGCGCGCGCGCGATCAAGACCTCCAAGGGCTACCTGTCGGGCAATTTCCTCGTCTACGGCAACGTGGATTCCTGGACTGACGCCGCGCGCCGCGCCGCGCTGGGCGACCTGCTGCAGCGGGTGCAAAAGGCCACCGCCTGGTCGGTGACGCACGCGGTCGACTGGGCCAAGGCGCAGAGCGCGGAAACCCGGGTCCCGCTCGATGCCCTGCTGGCGATATTCCAGAACCGCAGCCACGACGACCGCATCCAGCCCATCGTCGCGGCCGACATCACCAGCCACCAGAACGTGGCCGACGTGTTCGCCAGCATCGGGGTGCTCGACGCTCCGGTCAAGGTCGCGCCCCTGTGGGACCCGACCTTCAACCGTTACCTGGCCTCCCAGGCATAAATTTCCATTTCAAGCAGGAGATGCAATCATGAGTCTCGAATTCATTGGCTTTATCGGTCCCAGCGAACAAAGCGAGTCGCTGGCCCAGCGTGGCCCGCTGGTGGACAACGCCTTCATCAAGGCCTCGATTCGCGCCCAGGAATACGGCGGCTTCGACAAGGCGCTGATTGCCGTCAACAGCGCCTCGCCCGACTCCCTGGCCATCGGTGCCTATGCGGCCGGGATTTCAGACTCGCTGGGTCTGCTGATCGCCCAGCGCCCGGGCTTCACCTCGCCCACGCTGGCCGCGCGTCAGCTCGCCACGCTCGACCAGCTCAGCGGCGGGCGCGTATCGGTCAACGTGATCACCGGCGGCGATGGCGGCGACCTGCAAAGGGACGGCGACTTTCTGCCGCATGACGAGCGCTACGAGCGCACCGAGGAATACCTGCAGGTGGCCAAGCAGGTCTGGACCAGCAGCGGTCCGTTCGATCACAGCGGCAAGCATTTCCGCGTGCAAGGCAACCACACCGCCGTGCGCCCGCTGCAAAAGCCGCATATTCCGATCTACTTCTCGGGCGCCTCGGAGGCCGCGGTGCGCGTGGCCGCCCAGCATGCCGATGTCTACATGATGTGGGGCGAACCGCTGGCGGAGGTGAAAGCACGCATTGCCGCGGTGCGCGCCGAGGCCGCCAAGTTCGGCCGCGCGGACAAGATCCGCTTCAGCCTGTCGCTGCGCCCGATCGTGGCCGACACCGAGGCCGAGGCCTGGGCCCGCGCCGATCGCATCCTGCAGCGCGCCAAGGCCAGCTACCCGGCATCGGACTTCGTCAAGCGCCGTGGCGCCAACATCAACGTCGGCTCCGACCGCCTGGTCGAGATCGCGCGCCAGGCCCGGGTGCAGGACAAGCGTCTGTGGACCGAGATCGCCGCGGTCACCGCTGCCGCCGGCAACTCGACCGGACTGGTGGGCACGCCCGAGCAGGTGGCCGAATCGGTGCTCGACTATTACCGCCTGGGCGTCACCACCTTCCTGTTCCGGGGCTTCGATCCGCTGCAGGACGCGGTGGCCTACGGCCAGAACCTGATCCCGCTGGTACGCCAGCAGGTGGCCGAACTTGAGCGCGGCGCACAGCGCGCCGTCGCCTGATAGCAGGAGAACCGAGATGTCAACCCGAAAACTCCGCTTTGGCTTTGTCCTGCACGGCGTGGGCGCCGGCTGGGGCGACTGGCGCCACGAGGCCGCCGTCACCGACGCCAGCGTCAACTTCAACTTCTACCGCGAGCAGGCACAGCTGGCCGAGCAGGCCAAGTTCGAATTCCTGTTCGTGGCCGACAGCGTGCACATCACCGAACGCTCCAGCCCGCATTACCTGAACCGTTTCGAGCCCCTGACCATCCTGTCGGCACTGGCCGCGGTCACTTCGCGCATCGGTCTGGTCGGCACGGTCACCGCGAGCTACAGCGAGCCCTATACCGTCGCGCGGCAGTTCGCCTCGCTCGACCATATCAGCGGCGGCCGTGCCGGCTGGAACGTCGTCACCTCATGGCTCGATGGCAGCGCGCGCAACTACGGCCGCGGCGAGCATTACGCGCACGACCTGCGTTACCGGCTGGCGGCCGAGCACCTGCAGGTGGTGCAGGGCCTGTGGGATTCATGGGAGGATGACGCGCTGGTGCGAGACAAGGCCAGCGGCCAGTTCATCGACCCGAGCAAGCTGCACCGCCTCGACCACAAGGGGGAATTCTTCTCGGTCGAAGGACCGCTCAACATCGCGCGCTCGCGCCAGGGCCAGCCGGTGATCTTCCAGGCCGGTGCCTCGGAGGACGGCAAGCAGTTTGCGGCCGGCCATGCCGATGCCATCTTCTTCCACGCCGACACGATCGAGGAAGCGCAGGCCTACTACCGCGACGTGAAAGCCCGCGTGGCCGCCGCCGGGCGCCAGCCCGACCAGGTCGCGCTGCTGCCCGGCATCCGCCCGATCGTGGGCCGGACCGCCGAGGAGGCGGAACACAAGTACCAGCAAGCCGCTTCCCTGGTGCCGATCGAGAACGCCCTGGCCGCGCTGGCGCGCCCGTTCGACGACCATGACTTCTCGGTCTACCCGTTGGACGAAGCCTTCCCCGAGCTGGGCGAAATCGGACGCAACAGCCAGCAAAGCAGCAGCGACCACATCAAGCAGGTGGCCAGGGACAAAGGCTGGACCCTGCGCCAGGTGGCCCATTGGCATGCAGCGCCCAAGCGGACTTTCGTCGGCAGCGCCGAACAGGTGGCCGACGAGATCGAGCGCTGGTTCGACCACGGCGCGGCCGACGGCTTCAACTTCTTCGAGGCGCTGCCCAACAGTTCGCTCAAGGACTTCGCCGAGCTCGTGGTCCCGATCCTGCAGGCCCGTGGCCTCTGGCGCAGCGAGTACGAGGCCGATACCTTCCGCGGCAACCTGGGTCTGCCGGTGCCCGAGAACCGGTACACCCGACAACGTCGTGCAGCGCCAGCGCAAGCCGCAGCGCAGCAGGCCTTGACCCCAGCTGAGGAAGCGGTGGAAACAGGGGGGGCGGTGACAGCCTGACGCGCGCCGGCTGGCTGTCCGGTGCCGTGCGAGACTCACGGCACCGTTGCCCGCAACAGCGGGCTTTTTTTCGCCTATCGGCTGTTGCGCTGCAAGTCGGCCTCGGCCATCTGGCGGCCCCTGGCAAACACCTCGTCCATGCGCCAGTGGAGGTTGGCGTAATGCGGGTCGTCCGCCCACTCATGCCAGCCCGAGTCGCGTCGGTACACGCCGAGCAGGTCTCGGGCCTCAAGGTCCTGCGCGTCCACCGGGACCGCCTGGTACACGTCCGGGTCCACATAGAGCGCGTCGGCCTCGCAGTGGAGTTCGCAGGCAAAGCAGGTCTGGCAGTCGCTGGCGCGCGCGATCTGCGGCGGTGAGGACCCCGTGCCGGCGTCGAATACCGACGCCGGGCAGATGGTCACGCAGCGCTGGCAAGCGGTGCAGCGCTCAGAAAGAAGAAGGGCAATCATGGTCGAGGATCAGGCCGGGAAGGAGGTGGCGGCAACAGCGTTGCCTGGTACCGGATGCGGACGGGTCCAGACCCGATCAAGCCCGCCCAAGGTCAGCCGGTGGGCCGCGCCAGCGTGCATTTCGGGTCGATCCGTGCGCTGGTGCATGCCACGGCTTTCATCGCGGGCGAGTGCAGCAGCCGTGCACCAGCGGGCTGTCGCGAGCATGGCGGCGGTCTCGCGCTGGCGCAGCACGCCGATGCCCTGACCCTGGGCGTGATCGCACCAGCTCTGCCAGTCGTCATCGAGTCCGGCCAGCGAGCGCTGCAAGGCCGCCGCATCGCGAAACATGTTGAGATCGAGGTCGAGCATCGGGCGCTGCAGTCGTTGCACGCTGGCCGCGCTATCGAGGCCGAGGGCCTGCAGGCGTGGGCGCAAGCCTGCCTGGCCCGCGCGCTCGGCTGCGCCTTCGGCCCGCTGCCCGGCCTGCTGGGAACGTCTTGCCGCCGCCGCGCCGGCCCACAAGCCCGAGGACAGGGCCCAGGCCGAGTTCACGTTGCCGCCGCCGGACAAGGCGCCGGCCACGGGCTCACGCGACGCGGTGTCGCCAGCGACGAACAGATTGCGCACGCTGGTCTCGCAGTCGGCGCTCGCCACGCGCAAGCCACCGATTCCGCGCACGGTGCCTTCGCCGCGCAGCTGGATCTCGAAGCGGTCGCGAAACGGGTCGATGCCGTGCCGGGTGAACGGCAGCATGACGTTGGGCGAGATGCGGGTCAGGAGCGGACGCAGGTCGTCCGGCATGCGGTCGAGCGAGCAGAACACCGGGCCCTTGAGCAGCGCGGTCGCGATCTCGCGCGTGTTGTTGGGTCCGGGCGGAATGTCGAGCTCGCGGCCAGCCTGGTCGAAGTAGCGCGCAAACACATATGACATGGCCCGCGTCATCGACGAGCGGATCGGGGCCACGGTGTAGGCGTTGCTGAACTCCATGCCCGAGAGCTCGGCCCCGACCTCGGCCGCCATGAGCAGGCCGTCGCCGGTGTTGTTGTCCGCGCCCAGCAACTTGGAGCGGAAGGCGCAGCCGCCCGTGGCCAGTACCACCGCGCCGGCGCGGATCGTCCAAGGCTGGCCATCCGGGCGTCGCAGGCCAGCGGCACCGGCGACAGCGCCATCGGCATGTCGCAGCAGCTCCAGCGCCGGGTGGTGGTCGAACAGCTGCACGCCAGCGGCTTCGACCAGGGCGCGCAGCGCACGCATGTATTCGGGGCCGCGCAAGGCCCGGTAGACCTGGCGTCCCTGCGCGTCGACGCCAAAGCGGTAGTGCGTGCCGATGGTCGGCAGATGGCGCCAGGTGGTGTCCAGGATGCGGTGCATCCAGCCGGGCTCGGCCAGCCCCAGGCCCAGCCGGGCCCGCTGGCTCACCGCCGCCTCGCGTTGCTCGGGCGGCACCCACCAGTGCCCCGGACCAGCGGTGGCCGTGACCCCGCTGGTGCCGCAATAGCCCTTGTCGACCAGCACCACCTGGGCACCCGCGCGGGCAGCACCGAGCGCCGCCCAGGCGCCGGCCATGCCGCCGCCAATGACGAGCACATCGGCCTGCAATGAGACGGTTTCGCTCATGTCGAGCTGCGGTGTGCGCTTCAGATCACATGGAAGCCATGGGTGCCATCGCGCCCGAGCTGCTCGACCAGACCGAACTCCCAGTCCAGATAGGCCTGCATGGCTTCGCGCGGGCTGTCGGTGCCTTCGTAGGGGCGGCGGTAGCGGTCGATGCGCGGGCTGGCCAGGGTGCGTTCGCCCTGCTCCACCGGCAGGCCCGCGTCGGCCCAGGCCTGGTTGCCGCCTTCCAGCACCTGCACCTGGGCCCCGGTGGCCAGGGCCACCTCCTCGACCGCGTACTTGGCCAGCAGGCTGCTGCCACAGGTCAGCACGTAACGCTTGGCCCTGGGCACGCGGGCCAGGCCCTGCTGCAGGTCGGAACGCAGCAGGAACCAGGCGCCGGCCAGATGGCGCTTGACATGGTTGGCGCTGGTCGTGAAGTCCAGCACCACGGTGGTGGCTGGCGCTTCACGCTCCAGGAGCTCGGCCAGCCTGGCCGGCGTGATCCAGTCGACCGGCCGGGTCGGTGCCGGATAGCGCGGCAGCGGCTGGCCGGTCTCGCTGAAGTCGGACGGGGTCACGGCGTCGAGCACCCAGACCTCCCAGCCCATCTGGGCCAGCCACGAGCCGGTCATGTTGGCGCGCACGCCGTCGTCATCCACCAGCACGATGCGCGCGCCGCGCACCGGAGCCGCCACATCGGTCTCCTGCACCAGCTGCCCGCCCGGGGCGCTGCGAAAGCCGGGCAGATGGCCGGCGCTGTATTCCTCGGGCGTACGCACATCGAAGCGGTAGCTGGTGCGACCCGGCTCGGTCAGGAAGCGGTCCAGATCGGCCAGGCGGGCGCGCTGCACGCCGGCCCGGTCGGCCACGGCGCGCGCACCCAGCGCCGCCTCGGCCTGCAACTCCGGGCTGACGGCTTGCGGGCGACGATCGGCGCCATGGTCCAGGGTCTGGCCGGCCAGGGTCCAGCCGATGGTGCCGTTGCGCAGTGCCGAGACCGGATTCGGAATGCCCGCGTTGACCAGCGACTGGGTGCCGATGATGCTGCGGGTGCGCCCCGCGCAGTTGACGATGATGCGGGTCCTGGGATCGGGGGCATGCGCGCGCGCCCGGAGCACCAGTTCGCCGCCGGGCACGCTGGTGCCGCTGGGGATGCTCATGGTCTGGTATTCGTCGAAGCGCCGGGCATCGAGCACCACCAGATCGGCCTGCTGGTCGATCAGGGCCTTGACCTCCTGCGCGGACAGGGAGGGCGTGTGGCGCCGGGATTCGACCAGCTCGCCGAAGGCCTTGCTCGGCACGTTGACATCGATGAACAGCTCGCCGCCGGCGTCGCGCCAGCCTTGCAGTCCGCCGTCGAGCAGCGACACCTGCTGGTAGCCCAGCGCCTGCAGCCGGCGCGCGGCCGGCTCGGCCAGGCCTTCGCCGTTGTCGTACAGGACGATGGTCGTGCCGAGCCGGGGAATGCGGCTCCAGGCCTCGAGCTCGATGCGGCCGAACGGCAGGTTGGCCGCGAACAGCGGGTGGGCCTGGGCGAAGGGGTCTTCTTCGCGCACGTCGAGCAGCGCGATCTCGGCGCGCTCCAGCAGGGCCTGGCGGACCTGGGCGTAGCTTGTCTTGGGCAATGGAGAGGTCATGGTTCAGGAGTTCAGACGGTCGCAGGAAGGGTGGGCTCGGAGGAAAGATCCCAGATATTGGGCAAGGTGGCGTTGCTGTAGCCCGAGACAAAGGGCTTGCGCGTGCCGTCCTCGGCGAACACCGAGCGTTGCACCGCTCCGATGTTGGCGCCATAGACATGAATGCTGATCGAGGCCTGGTCGCTCAGGGCATTGCTCACGCGATGCACGTCGCCCAGCGTGGGCGACACCGCCTCCACCGCGCCTTGCTCGAGCCGTTGCACCGGCCCCTGGGGCAGCAGCCGGCCGTCCGGGCTGCGCTGATAAGGCTGCGACAGCTCCGCGCCGCGCAACACCCCGATCAGGCCCCAGACGGTGTGGTCATGGATCGGGGTGGACTGACCCGGCCCCCAGACGAAGCTCACCACGGAAAACCGGTTCAGTGCATCGGCATGCAGCAGGTATTGCTGGTAGCGCAGCGCGCTGGGCTGGGCCCAGGCCTCGGGCAGCCAGTCGTCATGCGCGACGAGATCACGCAGCAGCTCGCCGCCACCTTGAATGATCTCGGATTCGCTGGGTTGGCGATCGAGCAGTCCAGCGAGCTGCTGGACGAATTGGCGCAGCCGCGCCGAATGGGTTGTGGAAGTCATGAGCGGGCAATCGAATGGGTGGACCGCAAAAGCAGTGGTTCGTGACAGTCATTCGATTGCAAGCGATGAGCACCGAAACGGGTACGATTTCTTTTGCATATTCATCTTCAGTTTCCTTCGTTGCGGTCGAACCGGCACCAGCTTGTAATGAATCAATCACAAGGCCTGCTGGCATTGCGTGTCGTCAGCATCTGCAAAAGGATTGATCATGAAATTGAATTCCCGTTTTTCTGCTCAGGCGGCTGGACTGTCGCGCCGCACGGTGCTGCGCTCGGCCGGTGCCGCCGGCGTGCTGGGCCTGGCAGGCATCGCCAGCCACCGCTCGGTGGCCGCAGCCGGACCGCTGCGCGACCTGAAGCTGGCCTGGAACGCCAACGCGATCTGCCTGTCGGCCGCACCGGTGGCGCTGCAGCGCGGCATCTTCGAGAAGCACGGGCTCAAGGTCGAGCTGGTCAATTTCTCGGGCTCCACCGACCAGCTGCTCGAGACCATCGCCACCGGCAAGGCCGATGCCGCGCTGGGCATGGTGCACCGCTGGATCAAGCCGCTCGAAGCCGGGCTCGATGTCAAGCTGGTCGGCGCCAGCCACGGCGGCTGCGTGCGCATGGTGGGTTATGCACCGGCGGGTACCACGTCGCTCAAGGCGCTCAAGGGCAAGACGATTGCGGTGTCCGACCTCAACAGCCCGGGCAAGAATTTCTTCTCGGTGCTGCTCGTCAAGGCCGGGCTGGACCCGGAGCGCGACGTGAACTGGCGCCAGTTCCCGGCCGACATGCTGGGCCTGGCGCTGGAAAAAGGCGAAGCCCACGCGATCGCCGATGCCGACCCGAACCTGCTGTTCATCGAGCGCCGCACCAAGGGCATCGTCGACCTCGCGACCAACCTGTCGGGCGAATACGCGGCCAAGACCTGCTGCGTGCTGGGAGCCGGCGGCCAGCTGGTGCGCCAGGACAAGGCCCTGGTGGCGTCGCTGGTGCGGGCGATCAACGAGGCGTCGGACTTCATTTCGGACAACCCGAACGAGACCGCCAGGATCTTCCAGCCCTACACCAAGGCCTCGCTGGAGGATGTGCGCTATGTGCTGGGCACCCTGACGCACCGCAACCACCCGACGGGCCTGAACCTGCAAAGGGAAGTCGAGTTCTATGCGCGCGACTTCAAGCTGGTCAATGTGCTCAAGCCCTCGACCGATCCGGCCCGCTTTGCCAAGCATGTCGTGGTCGACGTGCTGGCCTGACCGATTCAACAGGGAGTTACTGTCATGAGCCATCTCGAGTCCGTGCTCGATCCGGGGGCAAGCCTGCCCCGGCCACCCCAGTTCGAAGCCGCCACGCGCCCCGGATCGGCGCGAAACGGCAGCGTTCGCGCCGAACGACCGGCGACCGAACCGGCCCCGGCCCCGGGGCGGCTCTGGTTCAGCGGCCTGCTGGCCGCATTGGCCTGGTCGGCGCTGGCGCTGCTGAGGCAGGCCTGGCCGAACGCGCCAGTGGGTTTCAGCGACTGGGCCTACACCGAGGAGTTTGCCTGGCTGGCCTGGGGCAGCGCGGGCGCACTGGCGCTGCTGGCCCTGCTGCCCGGCCCGCTGTCGCCGTTGCGCGAGCGCCTGCGCCCGACCGGCCCCTGGCTGGTGGCCGTGGCGCTCGGCCTGGCCGTATGGGAGCTGTTCACCGCCAAGACGGCCTCGCTGCCGGCGCCGTTCTTCGCGCCGCCGCAGAGCCTGATCGAAGTCTTCGTCTCCGACTGGCCGCGGCTGCTCGACAGTGCCTACAACTCGATCAAGCTGCTGCTGGTCGGCATCTTGATTGGCGCGGTGCTGGGCTTCGTCGTCGGCGTGCTGATCGGCTGGTCGCGCACGGCCAACTACTGGATTCATCCGGTGTTGCGGGTGCTGGGCCCGGTGCCGACCACGGCGCTGCTGCCGATCTCGTTCTACTTCTTCCCGTCGAGCTGGTCGACCGCCATCTTCCTGATCGCGCTCGGCACCGCCTTCCCGGTGGCCATCCTGACCTGGTCGGGCGTCGCCAACGTCAACAAGAACTACTACGACGTGGCGCGCACCATGGGGGCTTCGCCCTGGTTCCTGGTGCTGCGGGTGGCGATACCGGCTTCGTTGCCGCAGGTGTTCGTCGGCCTGTTCATGGGACTCGGCGCGGCCTTTTCCACCCTGGTCGTGGCGGAGATGCTGGGCGTGAAGTCCGGCCTCGGCTGGTATCTGACCTGGGCCCAGGGCTGGGCCAGCTACCCCAATATGTACGGCGCCCTGCTGGTGATGGCGGTGCTGTTCTCCGGAGTGATCTCGCTGCTGTTCCTGCTGCGTGACCGTCTGCTGTCGTGGCAGAAAGGAACTGTGAAATGGTGAGCCTGGCTACCCCCGTGAATCATCCGGCTTTCAACGAAGCCCAGGCGACGGGCGCTCGGATCGAGGTCAGCGCCGTCAGCCACTGGTTCGATGGACCGGCCGGACATCTGCAGGTGATCGATGCACTGGACCTGGCGATCGAGCCCGGCGAGTTCGTGGCGCTGCTGGGCCCCAGCGGCTGCGGCAAGTCCACGCTGCTGCGCCTGGTGGCGGGACTGGACCAGGCCACCACGGGCGAGCTCAGGCATGACGGTCAGGCCATCGCCGAGCCCGACCCTTCGCGCATCCTGGTGTTCCAGGACCCGACCCTGTTTCCCTGGCGCACGGTGTGGGACAACGTGGCCCTGGGTCTGCAGGCGCGCGGCGTGCTGAAGGCCGAACGGGCGCGGGTGGATCAGGCCCTCAGGCTGGTCGGCTTGCAGGATTTTGCCAAGGCGTTTCCGCACCAGCTCTCCGGCGGCATGGCGCAACGCGCCGCACTGGCGCGCGCGCTGGTGAACGACCCGAGCCTGCTGATCCTGGACGAACCGCTGGGCAAGCTCGACTCGCTGACCAGGCTGTCGATGCAGACCGAACTGGTCGACCTGTGGCAGCGCAGCGGCTTCTCGGCCCTGCTCGTGACCCATGATGTCGAGGAGGCGCTGTTCCTGGCGCAGCGCGTCATCGTGCTGTCAGACCGGCCGGCACGCATCCACAAGGTGCTGCACAACGACCTGCCCTACCCGCGACACCGGGGCGATCCGCGCCTGGCCGAATTGCGCCATGAGGCCCTGACCGCGCTCGGGCTGGATGCGAGCTGGTGAGCCTGGGCCCCGACGCCGTCAATGCCCTGTTGTGGCTGCTGCATCAGGCGCAGCAGACAGGGTGGCAATGGCTGGATGCCTGGGGCCTGACGCAACCGCTGCACGGCCAGCCCGGCTGGCCGTTCGCCCACCGTCTGGCGGCCGAATACCTGCTCAATGAACCCGGCCAGTCGCGGCGCCTGGTGCTGGCCCTGGCGGCGCTGCTGTTGCTGTCCTTGCTCGGCGCGCTGGCCTGGCGCTGGCGGCGCGCGCGCGGCTGGCTGGCCGGTGTGGCGCTGGCGCTGCTGGCCCTGACGCCCTGGCCCGAATGGCGGCTGCTGGTCAGGCCCACGGTGCCAACCGCCTTCCATCAAAGCCCGAACGGCTTTCGCGCCAGCAGCATCGTGCAGGGTCAGCGCACCTACCTGGCGCATTGCCAGCGTTGCCATGGCGCAGACGGCCGGGGCGAAGGGCCCGATGCGCCCGGGCTTGCCATGTGGCCGCCCACGCTCAACGGCTCCCTGCTCTGGAAACGGCTCGATGGCGAACTGTTCTGGCGCATCCGCCACGGCCTGCAGGACCGGCATGGGCAAAGCACCATGCCGGGCAGCCGGCTCAGCGACCAGCAGATCTGGGACCTGCTGGACTTTGTGCGGGCCCAGGCCGCGGGTCAGTCCTTGCGCCAGACCGGCGGCTGGATGCACCCGGTTCCCGTGCCCGACGCCAGCATCAGCTGCCACCAGGGTAGCCGGCAACTGAGCAGCCTGCGCGGCCAGCGGCTGCGGCTGGTCCTCACGGGCGGCCAGGGCCCGGTCGCGACGGAAGATCCGCGCCTGTTTTCAGTCGCCGTGGGCCAGGATGCGGCCGACCTCGACTGCCAGGCGGACAACGAGGAGCTGACGCAAGCCTTGGCCATCTTGCTCGGCGTGCCGCCGCAGGAACTGCCGGGTCACCAGCTGATCGCCGACAAGTTCGGCTGGCTGCGCGTGCGCGGCCAGCCAGGGGCGGCGCAATGGTCCGAGGACGATCTGGTGTGCCGGACCCCGGGAATGCCGAACCCGGGCAATCCGGCCCAGGCACAGGCCAGTCCGGCCGATGGCCTCGACGCCATCATCCGCCGCATCGACAGTGAGCCGGTTCGTCCGCAGCGCGGGGGATTTCCGCATTGAAGCCGCGCGCCATCGGCATGCTCAAAACGCATGTTGAAAGCTGATTTTCTTCGTTGGCTTTCGATCGCGCCGCTTTTATCGTCTAGCCGACAGCCCGATCCATATCAGCCGGCGCCCTTGTTCCTTGCTTCACGAAAGTTGCCCATGTCCACCGTTCTCTCCTCCGCCCTGCCAGCCAGTCTGCATGCCTTGCTCAATGCACCGCCCAAACGTCAGGACTGGTTCGATGAGCCTGTTCCCGTGCGCTCGATCGAAGAGGAACGCCAATACCGGCGCGAGCAATTGGCGATCTCGTTTCGCCTGTTTGCCCAGCATGGCTTGAACGTGGGGCTGGCGGGTCATATCACCGCGCGCGATCCCGAATGGCATGACCATTTCTGGGTCAATCCGCTCGGGGTCAATTTTTCGCAGATCCGCGTCTGCGACCTGCTGCTGGTGAACGCGCAAGGCGAGATCGTGGTCGGCAAGGGGCCGCTGAACCGCGCCGCCTTTGCCATCCACGCCGCCCTGCATGAAGCCCGGCCCGACATCGTGGCCGCGGCCCATACCCATTCCACCTACGGCAAGGCCTGGTCGACCCTGGGCCGCCTGCTGGACCCGCTGACGCAGGACTCCTGCGCCTTCTATCAGGATCACGCCCTGTTCGACGATTTCAATGGCGTGGTGCTGGAGACCGACGAGGGTTTCCGGATTGCCAAGGCGCTGGGACAGCGCAAGGCCGTGATCCTGCAGAACCACGGCATCCTGACCGCCGGCCCTTCGGTGGCGGCTGCCGCCTGGTGGTATATCGCGCTGGAAAACATCTGCCAGACCCAACTGCTGGCCGAAGCCGCGGGCCAACCCGTTTCGATCCCGCATGAGGTCGCCGCCCGCACCCATGCCCAGATCGGCGGCCCTGGCGGAGCGCAATACACCTTCAAGAGCCTGGCGGACATCCTGGTGCGCGATCAGCCCGAGGTGCTGCAATGAACGCGCCGCTCAACTGGAGCGAGCTGGCCAGCAGCCTGGCGGCGGACTTTGCCCAGCGGGCGGCCAAGCATGATCTGGAAGCCAGTTTTCCGTTCCAGAACTTCAGCGACCTGCATCGCGCGGGGCTGCTGACCCTGGCTGCGCCGGCCGAACTGGGCGGACAGAACGCCACGGTGGCCCAGCTCGGCGAGGTGATCGGCGCCATCGGCTATGGCGACCCGGCCACCGCGCTGGTGCTGATCATGCAATATATCCAGCACCGTTCACTGGGGCGCGCGGGCAACCGCTGGCCGCGCGATCTGGCACAGCGCGTGGTGCGCGAGGCGGCGGAAAAAGGGGCGCTCATCAATGCGCTGCGGGTCGAACCCGACCTGGGCACGCCGGCGCGCGGCGGCCTGCCCGCCACCACGGCTCGCCTGACGCCAGAGGGCTGGCGCCTGAACGGCCACAAGGTGTATTCGACCGGCGTGCCGGTGCTGCAGTGGTATGCGGTCTGGGTGCGCACCGACGAGACGCCGCCGCGCGTGGGCAACTTGCTGGTGCCAGCCGGCCTGGCTGGCACGCGCATCGTCGAGACCTGGGACCACCTGGGTCTGCGCGCCAGCGGCAGTCACGACGTGATCTTCGACGAGGTGCTGGTGCCGCTGGGCCATGAGGTCGATCTGCGCCAGCCGCAGGACTGGGGCGCTGGCGACCCGCAGCTGCAGGCCGAGATGACCGTGCTGATGGGCGCGCTCTACACCGGGGTGGCACGTGCCGCGCGCGACTGGCTGCTGGGATTCCTGCAGCAGCGCAAGCCCTCGGCGCTCGGGGCCGCGCTGGCCACGCTGCCACGGGTGCAGGAGGCGGTCGGCCGCATCGAAGGGCTGCTGCTGGCCAACGACCGGCTGCTGCGCGGGCTGGCGCGTGACATCGATGCCGGCCTTGACGTGGCCGGCACCGACAGCGCCCTGCTCAAGAGCCTGGTGACCAACCAGGCGGTGCAAGCGGTCGAGATCGCCCAGTCGCTCAGCAGCAACCACGGGCTGGCACGCAGGAATCCGCTGGAGCGCCACTGGCGCGACGTGCTGTGCGGCCGCATCCACACGCCGCAGGACGACAGCGTCTGGGTGGCGGCAGGTCGGCGCGCACTGGGCGCCTGAGTCAAGGAAGCTCCATGCGCCACCCCGATACCCCCACCCGGCCCCTGGTGCTGCTCAACCAGCTGGGCCGGGGGCAACTGCCTGACATGGATGGCGTGCAGGTCATCGACGATGACCAGACCCCCGCCTGGCTGCGCGCACAGGACGCCGAGGTGCTGCTCACCGGGCCGCGCAACGGCTGGAAAGCGGCACCGCAACAGGCCCCCGAGGGCTGGCCCGGCCGCTTGCGCTGGGTGCATCTGGCCTCGGCCGGGGTCGACTTCTTTCCTTCCTGGCTGTTCCAGGTGCCCCAGGTCACCTGTTCGCGTGGCGTGGCAGCCGATCCGATCGCCGAATATGTGCTGTCGGCCATGCTGGAGCAGGTCAAGCAATTGAATGGCCGCCAAGTGAAGCATCGGATGGTCTGGAGCCGGGAATTCGACCGCGCGCTGGCCAGGCCCCTAGGCACGCTCAAGGGACAGACTCTGGGCTTGCTGGGCTATGGCGCGATAGGACAGGCGGTCGCCCACCGGGCGCAGGCGTTCGGCATGCGGATCCTGGCGCTGCGGCGCTCGGGCCAGCGCATCGACGCCGAGGGCGTGACAAGCGTGGCGTCGCTGCGGGAACTGCTCGAAAACTCGGACCATCTGGTGCTGGCTTTGCCCATCACGGGCGAAACGCGCCACCTGATCAATGCCGAGGCCCTGTCCTACGCCAAACCCGGCCTGCATCTGATCAACATTGCCCGGGGTGGACTGGTGGACCACGACGCGCTGCGCGCGGCGCTCGATCGTGGCGCGATAGCTGCCGCAACCCTCGATGTGACCGAACCCGAGCCACCGCCGCACGAGCACTGGCTCTACCAGCACCCCCGCGTACGCCTGACGCCGCATATCTCCTGGTCCGCCAGCGACGGTCCAGCGGCAACGGCCTTGAAGTTCCAGCACAACCTGGCGCGATACCTGAAGGGGGACGCCCTGCTCGACCGGGTGGACCCGGCGCAAGGCTATTGATCGATTGCCATCCACTCACGAAAGGAAGCCCATCCATGCAACGCCGTCACTTCAGCCGGATTCTGGCCTCGTCCCTGGCCGCGCCAGCCCTGCTGGGCTCCACCCTGGCGCAGGCGCAGCAGCGCGTGCTGTTGCGCGCCGGCGATCAAAAGGGCGGCCTGCAGGCCCTGCTCGATGCGGCCGGTGAACTGAGGAACCTGCCCTACGACATCAAATGGTCGGAGTTCCCGGCCGCGGCTCCGCTGGCAGAAGCGCTCAACGCCGATGCCGTGGACTTCGGCATCATCGGCGATGCGCCCTTGCTGTTCACCCTCGCCGCCGGAAGCCGGGTCAAGGCCTTTGCCGCCAGCCGATCCGACGCCTATGGCACGGCCATCCTGGTACAGCCGGATTCACCCCTGAAGAGCGCCGCCGACCTCAAGGGCAAGCGCATTGCCACCAACCGCGGCTCCATCGGCCATTTCGTGACGCTCAAGGCACTGGATTCGGTCGGGCTGAGCGCCGACGACATTCAGCTGCGCTTCATTCCGCCCGCCGAGGCCAAGCTGGCCTTGACGCAAGGCTCGGTCGACGCCTGGGCGACCTGGGACCCCTACACCGCGCTGGCCGAAACCAGCAAGCATGCGCGCGTGCTGGTGTCGGGACGCGGGCTTTGGACCGGGCTGAGTTACCTGGCCGCCACCGACTCGGCGCTGCGCGACAAGCGCGCCGCCTTGCAGGACTTCAAGGACCGGGTGGCCAGAGCCCAGGTCTGGTCCTACCAGAACCCGGACTCTTTCAGTGCCACGCTGGCTCGCATCATCGGCATTCCCGAGGACGCCGCCAAGCTACAGTTCGTGCGCCGCGCGACGCGCTGGGTCAGCATCGACGAGCAGGTGGTGGCCGACCAGCAACGCACCGCCGACTTCTACCTCAAGGCCGGCCTGCTCAAGCAGCGCCTGCAGGTCAGCAACACCTTCGACGCCAGCTTCAGGAACAAGGCGTGAAGCCCCCTCCCTTCAACGAAAGCGAAACACCATGACCCAGAACACCCAGCCACCGCTCGCGTCCGATGCCCTGAACCGGCTGTTCCGTGACGCCCGTACCGTGCATGCCTTCCAGCCCGTGCCGGTGTCAGACGAAACGATCCGCCAGCTCTACGACCTGCTCAAGTGGGGCCCCACCGCGTTCAATGCCCAGCCGGCGCGCTACCTGTTCCTGCGCAGCCCAGCAGCCAAGGCGCGCCTGAGGCCCGCGCTGTCGGGCGGCAACCTGGCGCAAACCGATGCCGCCGCGGTGACGGTGATCGTGGCGCAGGACAGCCGCTTCTACGAACACCTGCCGCAGCAGTTCCCGGTCTACGACGCCAAGCCCTTGTTCGAGGGCAACGCCGCCCTGGCCGAGGCCACGGCGTTTCGCAACAGCAGCCTGCAGGGGGCTTACCTGATCCTGGCAGCGCGTTCGCTCGGTCTCGACAGCGGGGCGCAATCGGGCTTCGACCCCTGCAAGGTCAACGCCGAATTCTTCCCCGATGGCCGCTACCAGGTCAACTTCATCATCAACCTGGGCGTGGCCGATCCGGCGGGCATTCACCCGCGCGGCCCGCGCCTGGACTTCGATCAGGTGGCGCAGATCCTGTAACAGGTAGCCCGGGCCGCGAAAGCCCGGGCCACCTGTTGCGCGGCCCAGCCATCAGGCGGCCGTGCTGGACAGCGGTGCGGGCCTGACTCTGGTGTGCAAGACCAGCCACAGAAACAGCGGGATGAAGACCAGGAACACCTTCTGGAGCCCGATCCATTGGCCCAGGGTGCCGCCCAGCAGGCCCCCGACCAGACCGCCAGCAGGTCCGGCCAGGGCACTGAAGCCGGCGACCCGGCCATGGCCCAGCCGAGCACCGACGCGGGAGAACTGCGTCAGGTTCTGGATCTGCAGCAGACCCAAGCCCAGGCCCAGCAGGGCGCCGCCACCCCATAGCCAGACCGGGCGGGACGCAAAAGCCAAGGTCAACGCCGCCAGCATGACCAGCGCCACGCCCGAGTGGAAAGCCTGCCTGCCCAGCCGGCTGACCAGCCCACCCAGCACAAAGAGGGCGAACACGAAGGCGGCCCCTTGCACCGCGACCAGCGAGCCGGCGCCCGTCGCTGACAGGCCGAGCGACTGCACCGCGATCACCACGATGTAGAAGGCGTAGTACATGTTGAGGGCCTGGATGGCACCCTCCTGCCAGGCCAGCCGACGGGCCAGCGGATCGGCCAGCACGCTGCGCAACACCTCGCTCATGCCGGCGCGGCGCTGCCGCTCATCCCTTTCAGGGGCGCTGTACTGGGACAGCACCAGGGGCGAGAGCCAGATCGTGACCAGGAACATCGCCGCGATCAGCCAGTAGCTGCCGGCATGACCGACCGCCTGCACCACCACCGCCGCCAGCAGCGGACCGATCAGGAACATGCCCGACATATGGGTACCCCGGTACCAGCCGGCCCGCGCCTCGCCCATGCGCTCCAGCGCCGCCATGAAGACGGTGTTCAGGGAAACAAAGCGGGCCGGCATGACAAAGCTCACCAGCGCGGTCATGAACAACAGGAACAGGCTGCTCGGCAGCAGCGGCAGCAACAGGTAGAGCAGTCCCGCGATCAGGCTGCCCGTCATGAACAGGCGGGTGGGTCCGTAACGCTCCACCAGCACGCCCATCGGCAGGCTGCTGAACAGGATGCCCAGACTTTGCGCCGCCGCTATCGAGCCCAGCACCCAGCCCTGTGCCCCCAGATGCAAGGCATAGAGCGTGGTCGTGACCTTGGCCAGGCCGACACTGATGCCCATGAACAACGACAGCAGGGCGAAGGTGAGCAGGAAGCGGTGGCGTTCGAGCCAGGTGGTCATGGAGTGATCCGATTCAGCGCAGTTCGAATCCGGCCGCTTGCACGGCCTCGGAGAGCCGGTCGCGCCCGTTGAGCGAGCCCGCATCGCGCAGCCGATCGAGCACCGCTTCGGTCCAGCCCAGCACCGCCTGCCCCTGGCTGGCCTGGAAGGCGCCAAGCACGGCGTCGTACTGGCCCAGCTCGGACGGCAGGTCGACCGGCGCCTGATAGCGCTCGTGATGCAGCACGCTGGCTTGCGGCAGGCGCGGCTTGACAGCCGCGGGCTGCGCCGGGTCGGGGTGGCCGATCACCAGGCCGAACACGGTGAACACGCCCTCGGGCGTCTCCAGCAGCTCGGCCACCTCGGCAGGCCGGTTGCGCAAGGCACCGATGTACACCGTGCCCAGGCCCAGCGCTTCGGCGGCGGTCACCACGTTCTGGGCCGCCAGGGCGGCGTCCACCGTGGCGGTAAGGAAGCTGTCCAGGTAAGACAAGGCCTCAACGCGGCGCTGCTGGTGGCGCGCGATGCGCTGGGCGCGCGAAACGTCGGCGAGAAAAGCCAGCAGCAGCGGCGCCTGACGGATATGGGCCTGGTTGCCCGCGAGGGTGGCGAGCTGATCCCGCTTGTCCTGCGACTGCACGGCCACCACGCTCCAGAGTTGCAGGTTGGACGAACTGGGCGCCGATTGCGCCGCCGCAATCAGGGTTTCCAGCGTGTTCGAAGGCAGGGGGTCGGAGCGGAACTGGCGCACCGTCCGGTGCGACAGGATCTGCTCGATCACGGGGTGATCGAGCAGTGGTGGCAGATCGTTCGCGTGGACGCCATAACGCGCCTGCAGGAGGGAGGAGGACTGGGACATCTGCGTCTGGGCTCGGTGAATGAAAGTTGATGCCAATTTAGCGTCGAAACAAGGCTGGACCAACGAATGAAACTGCATATCCATAGTCGCAGCGGTTGAAAGGCTCGGGCACCGTCCGGCAAGGCGGATATCCCGCCTGGATAAAGATTTCGGGCATTTGCATGCTTGTTTTGCTTCGTTGGAAAAAAGGATGGACCGACCTAGATTGGGCTGGTCTGAGCTGTGTTTCTTTCATTCCACCCGATAGGAATTCATCATGAGTGAAATCAAAAATCTTCCTGAACTCGAACTCGTGCCACGCGCCGGCCGCATTGGTGCCGAGGTGCGCGGGCTGCGACTGAGCGCCGATATCGCGCCCTCGACCTTTGCCGCCATCCATCAGGCCCTGCTCAAGCACAAGGTCCTGTTCTTTCGCGGCCAGCAGCATCTCGACGATGCAAGCCAGCTGGCGTTTGCGAGCCTCTGGGGTGATCTGGTGCCGCACCCCACGGTCCCGTCCAAGGCCGGCAGCGGCCATGTGCTGGAACTCGATTCCTTCCATGGCGGACGCGCCAATTCCTGGCACACCGACGTGACCTTCGACCTGGCCTATCCGAAGGTGTCGGTGTTGCGCGGCGTGGTGATTCCGCCCGTCGGCGGCGACACGGTCTGGGCCAATACGGTGGAGGCCTACCAGCAACTGCCGGCGCCGCTGCAGGCCCTGGCGGACCAGCTCTGGGCCCTGCACAGCAACGAGTACGATTACGCGGCCCAACGCACCGATGCCTCTGAAGAGGCGATCCAGCGCTACCGGGAGGTTTTCACGTCGACCCTGTTTGAGACCGAGCATCCGGTGGTGCGCGTACACCCCGAAACCGGCGAACGCGCCCTGGTGCTCGGCCATTTCGTGCGCAAGCTGCTCGGGGTTTCCAGCAGCGACTCGCAGCACCTGCTGTCCGTGTTCCACGACCACATCATCCGGCTCGAGAACACCGTGCGCTGGAGCTGGCAGGAAGGCGACCTGGTGATCTGGGACAACCGCGCCACCCAGCACTACGCCATCAACGACTACGGCGACCAGCACCGGGTGGTCCGGCGAGTCACGATCCAGGGCGAAGTGCCGGTCAGCGTCGACGGACGCTCTTCGGTCGCGCTCAAGGCCGGGCCGAAGGGGGGCGCGGCGAATGCGGACCGCGTGGCAACCGATGAACTGAAGCAAGCCTGATTGCGCCTGCGGCCTGCCAACAGAAAGCCCTCCGATCGAGGGCTTTCGCTTGCTGGGGGACCGGGACAGCAAAGCCCCCGGTTCAGGCCGCCTTGGCAGCGGCGGCGGCGTAGCGGCTCTGCGGGCGCTCCAGCCCCAGGTTCTCGCGCAGCGTGCGGCCCTCGTACTCGGTGCGGAACAGGCCGCGCTTTTGCAGCTCCGGGATCACCAGCTCGACGAAGTCGTTCAGCGAGGCCGGCAGCACCGGCGGCATGATGTTGAAGCCGTCGGCCGCGCCGTTCTCGAACCATTGCTGCATCTGGTCGGCAATCGTCTGCGGCGTGCCGACGACGACCCAGTGGCCGCGCGCGCCGGCCAGGTACTCGTAGAGCTGGCGCACGCTGTAGCGCTCGCGCCGGGCCAGCTCGATCACCACATGGGCGCGGCTGTTGACGCCCTGGGGCGGCTCGGGGTAGTAAGGCGGCGGCGCGTCCAGGTCCCAGCGGCTCAGGTCCTCGCCGGGCCAGAACGGCGCGAGCGTCGCCAGCCCGACCGAGGGGTGGATCAGCGCCTGTAGCTCGGCCCACTTGGCCTGCGCCTCCTGCTCGGTGCGGCCGATCACCGGCGAGATGCCGGGCAGCACCAGCAGCTGCTCCGGGCGACGACCGTACTTGGCCAGCCGGCCCTTGACATCGCGGTAGAAGGCCTGCGCCTCGGCCAGGCTGGTCCAGGCGGTGAAGATCGCCTCGGCGCTGGCGGCGGCCAGCTCCTTGCCGTCCTCGGACGAACCGGCCTGCACGATCACCGGATAGCCCTGCGGCGGGCGCTCGAGGTTCAGCGGTCCCTTGACCTTCAGGTGCTTGCCGATGTGGTTGAGCGGGTGCAGCCGGTCGGGGTCGAAGTAGACGCCGGATTCGCGGTCGCGGATGAAGGCGTCGTCGTCGAAGCTGTCCCACAAGCCCTTGACCACGTCGACGAACTCGTGCGCCTTCGCGTAGCGCGTGGCCGGGTCCGGATGGGCCTCGAGACCGAAATTGCCGTGCACCGCCTCGGCGCTGGTCGTGACCACGTTCCAGGCCGCCCGGCCCTTGCTGATGTGGTCGAGCGAGGCGAACTTGCGCGCCAGCAGATAGGGGTCCTCGTAGGTGGTCGAGGCGGTCGCGACGAAGCCGATATGCTTCGTGACCGCCGACAGCGCGGCCCAGAGCGTGACCGGCTCGAAATGCGACAGCCGGCCCTGGCGGCTGAAGGACTCGCGGTCGCCCTGGTGCCAGATGCCCGGGCTGTCGGCGACGAAGACCTGGTCGAACAGGCCGCGCTCGGCGGTCTGGGCCAGCTCGATGTAATGGTCGATGTTGACGCCGGCGTCGGGCTGCGCGCCCGGATGGCGCCAGGCCGCGATATGGTGGCCGGTGGCCATGATGAAGGCGCCGAGGCGCAGTTTGCGTGCTGTCATGACGGTGGACTCCTGGGCCGGGACCGGTGGTTTCAGAACGCCTGCTCAGCGGTGAAGGTGATGCGGTGCAGCTTGCGTGGCGCCGGGAAGAAGTCGCCGACCGCGTAATGCTGGGTCGAGCGGTTGTCCCACACCGCCAGCGTGCCGGGCTGCCAGCGCAGGCGGGCCTGGAATTCGGGCTGCTTGGCCAGATCGAACAGCTGGGTCAGCAGCGCGTCGCTCTGCGCGCGCGACAAGCCCTTGATATGGCTGGTGAAGGTCGGGTTGACATAGAGGATCTTCTTGCCGGTGACCGGATGCACGCGCACCACCGGATGCTCGACCGGCGGGTACTTGGCGCGCGCCTCGCGCAGCTGCTCGCCGCTGGCGTCCTGCTGCAGCAGGTATTCGGTCCAGCCGCTGATCTCCCAGCTGTGCACCGCCGTCAGCGTCTCGAGGTAGGCCTGCAGCTCGGGCGGCAGGCTCTCGTAGGCCCGGGTCAGGCTGGCCCAGATCGTGTCGCCGCCGCTGGCCGGAATGACCTGCGCGTACAGGCTGGTGCCGACCGGCGGGTTGTCGCGCCAGGTGATGTCGGCGTGCCAGTTGCTCGCGGCCTTGGGGCGCTCGGCGGAGCTCTCGACGATCTCGATCTCGGGATGGCTTTCGAGACGCGGGAAGAAGGCCTTGACCTCGGCCACGTTGCCGAAGATCCGGCTGAATTCGACCTGCTGCGCGGGCGTGAGCTGCTGGTCGCGCAGGAAGATCACCTCGTGCTCGGCCAGCGCGCGGCGCAGCTCGGCCTGCGTCGTCGCGTCGAGCGGCCGGCTCAGGTCCAGCTCGTGAATCACGGCGCCGATGTTCGGGGTGTAGGGCTCGGCCACGAAGCGGGTGTAGGGGGCGGCGAGATCGTTGAAATTGGACATGCGAGTTCTCCTGGAAAGTCCGATGAATCGAATGCCACCAATTTAATTTTCCCGATCCGCAATGGGTACGAATCGATCCGAATATCGATATTCGGATCGCAGCCCCGATATCGGAAAAACTCATGAGGAAATTCAAAGAACATCCGCACTCAACGACATCCGCTTTCATTCCTTTTGCTGACAGACGCCGGCCCCTACATTGAATCCAGTCATCGACCAACACCGAACTGGAGATCGAATATGAAACACTGGAAACGCCTCTGGGCCGCGGCGCTCGCGCTGAGCCTGCTGCCGCTGGCCGCCGTGCAGGCGCAACCCGCGGAACCGCTCAAGGTCATACGGCTGGGGGTGGCCACCGGCGGCGTCGGCAGCAACCCGATCCGGTATGGCGGTAGCCCGACCGCGCTGGCCTACACCGACGGCGTGCTGGAAGAGGAGTTCAGGAAGGACGGCATCAAGGTGGAATGGCAGTTCTTCAAGGGCGCCGGCCCGGCCGTGAACGAGGCGCTGGTCAACAAGCAGCTCGATTTCGCCTGGCAGGGTGACCTGCCTTCGATCGTGCACCGGTCGAACGGCGTCAAGACCCGCATCATTCTGGGCAGCGGCGTGCGCAGCGGCCTCTACCTCGGCGTCGCGCCGGACTCCGACATCAAGCGCCTGGAAGACCTCCGGGGCAAGCGGGTCGCCCTGTTCAAGGGCACCAACCTGCATCTGGCCGCGCTGCGCGCGCTGGCCGACAAGGGCATCAAGGAGCGCGACATCAAGTTCGTCAACCTGGACCTGGCGGCAGGACGAACCGCGCTGATCAGCCGGGACGTCGATGCGGTGTTCGACTACGTGGGCCTGTTCGAGCTGCGCGACCGGGGCCTGGCCAAGGTGGTCTGGTCGGCGGCGCAGGACTCCTACAAGTACACGCGCCAGACGGCCTTGCTCGTGGCCGACGACTTCGCCCGGCAACAGCCCGCCGCGGTACAGCGGGTCGTGACCGCGATCGTGAAGGTGACACATCGCTATTCGGATGAAAGCCGGCGCGCCGAACTGTTCGAGAAATGGGGCAAGGCCGAGTACCCGGACCAGGTCTGGCGCGAGGACTTCATCGGCCAGCCGCTGCGCGTGCGTCAGTCACCGCTGCTCGATCCGTTTCTGGTCGAGCGCTACCGGGACTCGGCACGCGAAAGCCTGGAGCTCAAGCTGATCCGCAGCGCACCCGAGATCGACAGCTGGTTTGACCGCAGCTTCCTGAACGCCTCGCTGAAGGAACTCAAGCTCGAGCATTACTGGCCGGCCTACGCCGCCGACGGCAAGCTGCTGCAGCGCTGAGCTGACTGGCTGACCTGAAGGCGATAGAAGCTTTTCGCGCATTCATATCGGTTTTTGTTCGTTCTGCAAATGCTGTTCGGGTTTTAAATTCTCTTCATTAATTACCTATTCATCTGAAGGATCGCCATGAACCGTGAACCGCAAGACGCAAGGAGCTCGCCATGGCAGCCCAGGATCTCGCGCTGAGCCGGGACGACGAACCGGTCAGGCCGATCGTCGCTCCCGCCCGCGTGGCCCCCCTGCACCTGGCCGGGCTCGGGCTTGGCCGGATGGCGCAGGACTGGCTGCTGCCCTGGCTGTTTCCGCTCGCGCTGCTGCTGCTGTGGCAGCTGTCGGCGCAATACGCCTGGGTGCCCGAGCAGGTGCTGCCGCCGCCGGGCGTGGTCTACGACAGCTTCGCGGCCCTGCTGGTCAGCGGCGAGCTGTGGGACCACCTGCAGGTCAGCCTGGTGCGCGTGTTCTCGGGCTTTGGCATCGGGCTGGCGGGCGGCCTGCTGCTGGGCGGCGCCATGGGCCTGTCGCCGACCCTGCGCGACTACCTGTTTCCGCTGTTCAAGGCCTTCAGCCAGGTGCCGACCATCGGCTGGTTGCCGCTGCTGATGCTGCTGGTCGGCATCGACGAGGGCTTGAAGTTCCTGCTGATCGCCAAGGCCGCGCTGGTGCCGGTGACGATCAACACCTGCCAGGGCATACAGGGCGTGCCCAACCGCTATATCGAAGTGGCCAAGGTCTACGGCTTCACCCGCTGGCAGCTGCTGAGCCAGGTGGTGTTTCCGGCCGCGACCGCGCCGATCTGGAACGGGGTGCGCTACGGCCTGACCCATGCCTGGCTGGCCCTGGTGGTGGTGGAACTGCTGGCCTCGTCGGAGGGCATCGGTTACCTGATCGTCTACGGCCGCCAGCTGTTCCAGCTCGACCTGGTGCTGGCCGCCGTGGTCGCGGTCGGCATCGTGGGTTTCCTGCTCGACAAGCTGCTGGCCCGCAGCGAAGCCTGGCTGCTGCGCTGGCGCAAGCCGGGCCTGTAAGGGGGATTGAAGATGTCGAATTCCGATCAAGAAGTCATCATCATCCCCAGGCGCCTGCGGGGCTGGGTGCTGCCGCTGGCCCTGCTGGCCTGCTGGTACTGGGCGGTGGCGTCGGGCTGGTCGAGCTCGCCGCTGCTGGTGTCGCCGCTGGCCGTGTGGCGGCGCGCCGTCGAGCAGGTCGGCAGCGGCGAGCTCTGGGACGCGCTGTCGGCCAGCCTGTGGCGCAATGCCTGGGGCTTTGCCATCGGCGCCAGCGCCGGACTGCTGTTTGGCGGACTGCTGGGCGCATCCAGGGGCTTCGACCGCCTGCTCGGGCCGAGCTTTCACACCCTCAAGCAGATCTCGCTGTTCGCCTGGATTCCGATGCTGTCGATGTGGTTCGGCCTCGGCGAGGCGGCCAAGATCGCCTTCATCGCGATGGCGGCCTTCTTCCCGGTCGTGCTCAACACCTACGAAGGCCTGCGCAGCGTGCCGCGCGAGTACCTGGAAGTGGCCCGCATCTACGAGTTCAGCCTCTGGCAGACGCTGCGCCGGGTGATCGCGCCGGCTGCCGCGCCTTCGCTGTTCACCGGCATCCAGCTGTCGCTGATCTACACCTGGCTCGCCACCCTGGGCGCGGAATACCTGCTGTCCTCGGGCCGGGGCATAGGCAACACGCTGATCGACGGCCGCGAGCAGTTCCAGATGGATCTGGTGCTGTTCGGCGTGGTCGTGATCGGCGCGGTGGGATTTGCGCTCAACGCGCTGGTGAGCCAACTGGAACGACGCCTGCTGGCGTGGCGCGACCGCACGGTGGCGCAGTACTGAATTGCTGGAGAAACCCATGGCACATGCCGGAACCCTGAGCCTGCGGGCCCTGAACAAGCAGTACGAGGTCAAGGGCCAGGCCCTGCCGGTGCTGCAGGACATCAACCTGACGATCGCGCCGGGCGAGTTCGTCAGCATCGTCGGCTCGAGCGGCTGCGGCAAGTCGACGCTGCTGCGCCTGATCATCGGGCTCGAGGGCGACTACCAGGGCGAGATCCTGCTCGACGGCCAGCGCATTTCCGGCACCAGCCTGAAGCGCGGCATCGTGTTCCAGGAGCACCGCCTGTTCCCCTGGCTGACGGTCGAGAAGAACGTCGCGCTGGGCCTGCTCAACGCCGACCAGAGCGAAGCCAGCAAGCGCCAGGCGGTGCAGCAGCATATCGAACTGGTCGGACTCAAGGGCTTCGAGACCGCCTACCCGCACCAGCTCTCGGGCGGCATGTCGCAGCGGGTGGCGATCGCGCGCGCGCTGGTCAACCGGCCCGAGATCCTGCTGCTCGACGAGCCGTTCGGCGCGCTCGACGCGATGACGCGGGCCCATCTGCAGCAGGAGCTGCAGCGCATCTGGCAGCAGGAGGGCATCACGATGATCCTGGTGACCCACGATGTCGAGGAAGCCGTCTTCCTGGGCGACCGGGTGGTCGTGATGGAGCCGCGCCCGGGCCGCATCCGCCGCATCGTGCCGGTCGAACTCGAGCATCCGCGCGAGCGCGCCTCCTACCGCTTCGGCCGCGTCAAGGACGCCGTGCTCGGTGAATTCGCCGAGCATGGCGCCGAACTGGCCGAGCCGGCCTTGCGGCGCGAGGCCGCAGCAGCTTCCCTGTCCAGCTGGCAGTTCGCCATCTGATCCCGCCATGAATGTTCGACCGACTATCGCCATGAGCCAGCCCATCTTGAAATCATCCACCCGGCTGCGCCGCCGCCTGCTGCTGGGCCTGGCCAGCGTCGCACTGGCCGCACCGCTCGCGCTGCAGGCCCAGACCCAGACCCAGGCCAAGGTGATCCGGATCGGCGCGCCGGATTTCGGCGTCGCCGGCAAGCCTTCGCCGGGCGGCGGCATCCTGGCGATCGTGCAGCACAAGCAATGGCTGGAGGAGGAATTCGCCCGGGACGGCATCAAGGTCGAATGGAACTTCTTCCGCGGCGCCGGCCCGGCCGTGGCCGAGGCGCTGGCGGCCAGGCAGCTCGACCTGGTGTCGCTGGGCGACCTGGCCTCGGTGATCCACAAGTCGCGCGGCCTGCCGACGCGCTTCCTGTTCCCGTCCGGTCGCGACAGCCACAGCTACCTGGCGACCGCGCCCGGCGTCGTGATCAAGGACTGGGCCGACCTCAAGGGCAGGAAGGTCGCCGTGCTCAAGGGCACGGCCTACCAGCGACCGTTCGACAAGCTGCTGGCCAGCGCCGGCCTGACTGAGAAGGATGTCAAGCTCATCAACATGGACTGGCCCGGCTCGAAGGCCGCCGTGGTGGCCGGCCAGGTCGATGCCACCTTCGGCGGGGCCGACCTGTTCGTGCTCAGGGACAAGGGCGTCGGCATCGCGCTGAGCACCAAGGGCCGGGGCGCCGGCTACGGCATTTCCTCGGGCCTGCTGGGCACCGAGGACTTCATCCAGGGCAATCCGCAGCTGACCCAGCGCGTGGTCAGGCAGCTGGTGCGCGCGGCGCACTGGGCTGGGCAGGAGGCCAACCGCGAGGCCCTGATCAAGCTCTACGCCGACAACAGCGGCAGTCCGCAAGCCGTGTTCCGCAACGACCTCGAAGGCGAGAACCTCAACGCCCGCTACTCGCCGCTGGTCGACGAGGACTTCGTCGCCAACTACCAGGGCGTGCTCGACGACGGCCTCAAGCTCGGCCTGCTGCGCCAGGGCTTCGAGATCAGGAACTGGTTCGAGCCGAAATTCGTGCAGCAGGCGCTCAAGGAGCTCAAGCTCGAGCAGCAATGGAAGGCGCGCGACGCCCAGGGCAAGGTGAAGTGAACATCATGAGTCAAAAGCAATCACCCCACATCGTCTTCATCCTGGCCGACGACCTCGGCTGGGCCGACCTGAGCGTCTACGGCCAGACCGATTTCGAAACCCCGCATCTCGACGCCATGGCGGCCCAGGGCGTGCGCTTCACCCAGGCCTATTCCAACTCGGCGGTCTGCTCGGCGACCCGCTTCGCGCTGATCACGGGCCGCTACCAGTACCACCTGCGCGGCGGGCTCGAGGAGCCGCTGGTGCGCAGCGCGCACAAGTACGGCCTGCCGCCCGAGCACCCGACGCTGCCCTCGCTGCTGCGCGACGCCGGCTACGAGACCGCCTTGATCGGCAAGTGGCACCTCGGCAGCCTGCCGAGCTTCGGTCCGCTCAAGAGCGGCTACCAGCGCTTCTTCGGCAACTACGGCGGCGCGATCGACTACTTCACGCACAAGCCCGGCGTCGGCGAGGCGGTGCCGCGCGACCTCTACGAGGGCGAGCTCCCGGTCGAGCGCGTCGGCTACTACACCCAGCTGCTGGCCGACGAGGCCTCGAACTGGCTGCGCCAGCGCAAGCCCGACCAGCCCTTCTTCCTGTCGCTGCATTTCACGGCGCCGCACTGGCCCTGGGTCGGCCCCGAGGACGAGGCAGTCTCGCGCGGCCTGACCGACCTGTTCCACTACGACGGCGGCAACCTGCAGACCTACGCCAGGATGGTGCGCTCGCTCGACGCGGCGGTCGGCCAGGTGCTGCAGACGCTCGAGCAGCAGGGCCTGAGCGAGAACACGATCGTCGTCTTCAGCAGCGACAACGGCGGCGAGCGCTTCGCCAAGACCTGGCCCTTCACCGGCCAGAAGACCGAGCTGCTCGAAGGCGGCATCCGGGTGCCGACGCTGCTGCGCTGGCCGGCGCGGCTGCCACCCCAGGTCAGCGAGCAGGTCACGATCAGCATGGACTGGCTGCCGACACTGCTGGCGGCGGCCGGCGTCGCGCCCGACCCGGCCTACCCGCCCGACGGCGAGAACATCCTGCCGGTGCTCGAGGGCCAGGCGCCCGTGCACCCGCGCCAACTCTACTGGCGCTACAAGGCACAGCGCCAGCGCGCGGTGCGCGACGGCAACTGGAAATACCTCAAGATCAACGACAACGAGTTCCTGTTCGACGTCGCGCTCGACACGCTCGAACGCGCCAACCTCAAGCACCAGCACCCCGAGGTGCTGGATCGCCTGCGCACCCAGTGGCTGGAATGGAGCGCCGCTTTCCATCCGATCACCGACGAGGTCATGACGCATGGCGTGACGCCCGACATCCAGGCCGACCGCTATGCGCCCGAGCGCGCGACGCGGGAACGGATCTGAGCCATGGCCGAAATTCCGACCGTCGTCATCGTTCCGGGCTGGCGCGACTCAGGTCCGGGTCACTGGCAGACCCGGTGGACCGAGCAGCTGCCCCGGGTGCAGCGCGTGGTGCAGGACAACTGGGTCTCGCCGCTGAAGCGGGCCTGGGTCGAGCGCCTGTCCGAGACCATCCTGGCCATAGAAGGCCCGGTGGTGCTGGCGGCGCACAGCCTGGGCTGCATCACCAGCGTGCATCTGCCGAACCAGGTGGCGCTGCGCATCCAGGGCGCGCTGCTGGTCGCGCCGGCCGACCCGGAGCGCCGCGGTGTGCTGGCCGATTTCGCGCCCGTGCCCTACCAGGCCCTGCCCTATCCGAGCATCGTGGTCGCGAGCAGCAACGACCCGTTCTGCCCGGCGCGGCTGGCCGGCGCCTATGCGCGGGCCTGGGGCAGCGAATTCGTGCGCCTGAAGGAGGCCGGCCACATCAACGTCGACAGCGGTCATGGCGACTGGCCGCTCGGGCTGGCATTGCTGCAGTCGCTGGCGGGGCTGGCGACCGCGTGGCCCTGATAGCGCGGACGAACGGCTGAATCCAGGCGCGCGAAATTGCTCACGATAATAGACCGTCATGAGTCATGGCATTGACTTTATTTTCATTCATGGTGAATTTCTATCGTCTTGATTAAATCGTTTGCTCCTAATTGCGGCCGCTGCCTTCCTGAAATACCGGGGTAAAAGTTATAGTTGGCCCGACTGATGAGGTTCAATCCCCCGCAGACAGGAACGGGTGGGATTGAACCGCCGCTTCAGTTGATAACGCAACCTAAGGAACGCGAGATGGACAACAAAGACCTCAATACTGCTGGAAAATGTCCCGTCATGCATGGCGGTGCGACATCGACCAACTTGTCGAACCTGGATTGGTGGCCCAAGGCCCTGAGCCTGGACATCCTGCACCAGCAAGACAGCAAGACCAACCCGATGGGCGCGGACTTCAACTATCGCGAAGCCGTCAAGACACTCGACGTCGAGGCACTCAAGCAAGACCTCAAGGCCCTGATGACCGACAGCCAGGACTGGTGGCCGGCTGACTGGGGGCACTACGGCGGCCTGATGATCCGCATGGCCTGGCACTCGGCCGGCACCTACCGCATCGCCGACGGCCGTGGCGGTGCCGGCACCGGCAACCAGCGCTTCGCGCCGCTGAACTCCTGGCCCGACAACGCCAACCTCGACAAGGCGCGCCGCCTGCTGTGGCCGATCAAGAAGAAGTACGGCAACAAACTCTCATGGGCCGACCTGATGATCCTGGCCGGCAACATGGCCTACGAGTCGATGGGACTCAGGACCTTCGGCTTCGGCTTTGGCCGCGAAGACATCTGGCACCCCGAGAAGGACATCTACTGGGGCTCCGAGAAGCAATGGCTGGCGCCCACCGGCAGCGAGGGCAGCCGCTACTCGGGCGTGCGCGACCTGGAAAACCCGCTGGCGGCCGTGATGATGGGCCTGATCTACGTCAACCCGGAAGGCGTGGACGGCCAGCCCGACCCGCTCAAGACCGCGCATGACATGCGCGTGACCTTCGAGCGCATGGCGATGAACGACGAGGAAACCGTCGCGCTGACCGCGGGCGGCCACACCGTCGGCAAGACCCACGGCAACGGCAGCGCGGCCAAGCTGGGCCCGGCACCGGAAGGCGCCGAGCTCGAAGAACAGGGCCTGGGCTGGATCAACCACAACAGCCGTGGCGTGGGCCGCGACACCGTGACCAGCGGCATCGAAGGCGCCTGGACCACGCACCCGACCCAGTGGGACAACGGCTACTTCGACATGCTGCTGAATCACGACTGGGAGCTCAGGAAAAGCCCGGCCGGCGCCTGGCAGTACGAGCCGGTCAGCATCAGGGAAGAAGACCGCCCGGTCGATGTCGAGGACCCGGCTATCCGCCACAACCCGATCATGACCGATGCCGACATGGCCTTGAAGGTCGACCCCGAGTACCGCAAGATCTCGGAGCGCTTCCACCAGGACCCGGCCTACTTCAGCGAGACCTTTGCCCGCGCCTGGTTCAAGCTGACCCACCGCGACATGGGACCCAAGGCGCGCTACATCGGCCCGGACGTGCCGGCCGAAGACCTGATCTGGCAGGACCCGGTGCCCACCGGCCGCCAGGACTACGATGTCGCCGCCGTGAAGGCGAAGATCGCCGCCAGCGGCCTGAGCCTCAGCGACCTGGTGTCAACCGCCTGGGACAGCGCGCGCACCTTCCGCAAATCGGACAAGCGCGGCGGCGCCAACGGCGCGCGCATCCGGCTGGCGCCGCAAAAGGACTGGGCCGGCAACGAGCCGGTGCGGCTGGCCCGGGTGCTGGCGGTCTACGAGCCGATCGCGGCCGACAGCGGCGCCAGCGTGGCCGACCTGATCGTGCTGGGCGGCAACCTCGGCATCGAGCAGGCAGCCCAGGCCGCTGGCATCGAAGTCAGCGTGCCGTTCGCGCCGGGCCGCGGTGACGCCAGCCAAGCGCAGACCGATGTCGAATCGTTCGCGGTGCTGGAGCCGCTGGCCGACGGTTTTCGCAACTGGCTGCAGCAGGACTATGTGGTCAGCGCCGAGGAGCTGCTGCTCGACCGCGCCCAGCTGCTGGGCCTGACGGCGCACGAGATGACCGCGCTGGTCGGCGGCCTGCGGGTGCTGGGCGGCAACCACGGTGGCAGCCTGCATGGCGTGTTCACCGACCGCGTCGGCGCATTGACGAACGATTTCTTCGTCAACCTGACCGACATGGCCTACAGCTGGAAGCCGACCGGTCGCAACAGCTACGCCATCGTTGACCGCAAGTCCGGCGCCACCCGGTGGACGGCGACCCGGGTCGACCTGGTGTTCGGCTCGAACTCGGTGCTGCGCGCCTATGCCGAGGTCTATGCCCAGGACGACAACCAGCACAAGTTCGTGCGGGACTTCGTGGCCGCCTGGACCAAGGTCATGAACGCGGACCGCTTCGATCTGGCCTGACCTCAGCTCACCCCCCGCAAGACTGAACAGGCTGGAGGCCGCTGCGGCGGCTTTTTGCCAGGCAGGTTTTCGGGGGGTTTGCATATTTGTTTTCCGCATAAGAAAAAAAGAATAAAGTCGTTTGAGAACGCAAGGTTGGCCCGCAGAATCCAGACTCCCGCCAATATCGGAGCAAGATTCATGAAGACCACCCTGCGCACCGCCCTGGCTGCCGTCGCCCTCGCCGCCAGCACGCTGGCCTCGGCCCAGACCAGCCTGCTCAACGTCTCCTACGACGTCTCGCGCGAGTTCTACAAGGACGTCAACGCGGCCTTCGTCGCGAACTACAAGAAGACGACGGGCAAGGACATCAAGATCGACCAGTCGCATGCCGGCTCGAGCGCCCAGGCGCGCGCGGTGGCCGACGGCCTCGACGCCGATGTGGTGACGATGAACACCACCACCGACGTCGACTTCCTGGCCGACAAGGGCGTGGTGGCCAAGGACTGGCGCAAGCGCTTCGCGCATGACGCGGCACCGACCAGCTCGACCATGCTGTTCCTGGTGCGCAACGGCAACCCCAAGGGCATCAAGGACTGGGACGACCTGGTCAAGCCCGGCATCCAGGTGGTGCTGGTCAACCCCAAGACCGGCGGCAATGGCCGCATGGCCTATCTGGCGGCCTGGGGCTCGGTGCGCGCCAAGGGCGGCACGGACGCACAGGCGGCCGATTTCGTCGGCAAGCTCTACAAGAACGTGCCGGTGCTGGCACGCGGCGGCCGCGACGCGACCGGCATCTTCCTGCAGCGCAATATCGGCGATGTGCTGGTGACCTTCGAATCCGAGGTGGTATCGGTCGACAAGGAGTTCGGCGCCGGCAAGGTCGACGCCATCCACCCCTCGGTCAGCATCGTGGCCGAGAACCCGGTCGCCATCGTCGAGCGCACGGTCAAGAAGAAGAACACCGCCGCCGAGGCCAAGGCCTACCTGGACTTCCTCTACAGCGATGCGGCGCAGGAGATCGCGGCCCAGCATGCGATCCGCCCGAGCAACCCGGCCATCCTCAAGAAGTACAGCCAGCAGCTCAAGCCGATCAAGCTGTTCTCGGTCGAGCAGTACTTCGGCTCGCTGGCCGAGGCACAGAAGGTCCACTTCAATGACGGTGGCCAGTTCGACAAGCTCTACACGGCGGGCAAGTAAATGGCGACTGGCAAGAAGGTGTTGCCCGGCTTCCAGCTGACGCTGGGCTACACCCTGTTCTATCTGTTCCTGATCGTGCTGATCCCGCTGTCGGCGCTGTTGTTCAAGACCTTCAGCCTGAGCTGGGACCAGTTCTGGAACGCGGTGGCCTCGCCGCGTGTGCTGGCCTCGTATCGGCTGACCTTCGGTGCCTCGCTGCTGGCGGCCGGCGTCAACGTGGTCGCCGGCCTGCTGGTGGCCTGGGTGCTGGTGCGCTACCGCTTCCCGGGCAAGAAAATCGTCGATGCGCTGGTCGACCTGCCGTTCGCGCTGCCGACCGCGGTGGCGGGCATCTCGCTGTCGGCGCTGCTGGCCGGCAACGGCTGGATCGGCCAGTACCTCGAGCCGCACGGCATCCAGCTCGCCTTCAACCCCAACGGCATCGTGATCGCGCTGATCTTCATCGGCCTGCCCTTCGTCGTGCGCACGGTGCAGCCGGTACTCGAGGACGCCGAGAAGGAGCTCGAGGAAGCCGCGACCTGCCTGGGCGCGACGCGCTGGCAGACCTTTCGCCTCGTGATCCTGCCCTCGATCGGACCGGCGCTGCTGACCGGCTTCGCGATGGCCTTTGCGCGCGCGATCGGCGAATACGGCTCGGTCATCTTCATCGCCGGCAACGTGCCGATGGTGTCCGAAATCACCCCGCTGATCATCATCGGCAAGCTCGAGCAGTACGACTACGCCGGCGCGACCGCAGTGGCCTCGGTCATGCTGCTGTTCGCCTTCCTGCTGCTGCTGGTCATCAACGCGCTGCAATCCTGGCAGCGCCGCCGCTCGGGAGCCTCGGCATGAGTTCAAGCAAGAAAACCCCCTCGCGCGTGCAGGCCGGCACCACCGAATCGACGCTGGTACGCTGGCTGCTGACCGGGCTGGCGCTGGCCTTCATGGCGCTGTTCCTGCTGCTGCCGCTGGCGGCCGTCTTCACCGAGGCGCTGCGCAACGGCTGGGGCGCCTACCTCGAGGCGCTGAAGGACCCCGACGCCTGGTCGGCCGTGCGCCTGACGCTGCTGACCGCCGCGGTCGCGGTGCCGCTGAACCTGGTGTTCGGCATCGCCGCAGCCTGGTGCATCGCCAAGTACGAGTTCAAGGGCAAGGCCTTCCTGACCACGCTGGTCGACCTGCCGTTCTCGGTCTCGCCGGTGGTCGCGGGCCTGATCTATGTGCTGGTGTTCGGCGCCCAGGGCTGGTTCGGCCCCTGGCTGCAGGCGCATGACATCAGGATCGTGTTCGCGGTGCCGGGCATCATCATGGCCACCGTGTTCGTGACCTTTCCCTTCATCGCCCGCGAGCTGATCCCGCTGATGCAGGCCCAGGGCAACGACGAGGAGCAGGCCGCGACCGTGCTCGGCGCCAGCGGCTGGCAGACCTTCTGGTACGTGACCCTGCCCAACATCAAGTGGGGCCTGATCTACGGCGTGATCCTGTGCAATGCGCGCGCCATGGGCGAGTTCGGCGCGGTCTCGGTGGTCTCGGGCCATATCCGCGGCCAGACCAACACCATGCCGCTGCATGTCGAGATCCTCTACAACGAATACCAGTCGGTCGCGGCCTTCGCGGTCGCCTCGCTGCTGGCGCTGCTGGCCCTGGTGACGCTGGCCATCAAGAGCGCGGTCGAGTGGCGCCACGAACGCGAGCTCAAGGCTGGCGCCGAGCTCTCGCCCGAGCGCCCCGCTGCAGCCGCAGCGACGCACTGAACCCGGACCGCAACAAGACCCATCATGAGCATCGAAATCCGCAACGTCTCCAAGCAGTTCGGCGACTTCCAGGCCCTGCGCGACATCAACCTGCATATCGACTCCGGCGAGCTGATCGCGCTGCTAGGCCCCTCGGGCTGCGGCAAGACCACGCTGCTGCGCATCATCGCCGGCCTCGAATCGGCCGACCAGGGCTCCATCCTGTTCAGCGGCGAGGACACCACCGATGTCCATGTGCGCGAGCGCAAGGTCGGCTTCGTGTTCCAGCATTACGCGCTGTTCCGTCACATGACGGTGTTCGAGAACGTCGCCTTCGGCCTGCGCGTCAAGCCGCGCTCGCAGCGCCCGTCCGAGGCCCAGATCAAGGCCAAGGTGCATGAGCTGCTCAGCCTGGTCCAGCTCGACTGGCTGGCCGACCGCTACCCCTCGCAGCTGTCGGGTGGCCAGAGGCAGCGCATTGCGCTGGCCCGCGCGCTGGCGGTCGAGCCCAAGGTGCTGCTGCTCGACGAGCCGTTCGGCGCGCTCGACGCCAAGGTGCGCAAGGAACTGCGCCGCTGGCTGCGCCGGCTGCACGACGAGCTGCATGTGACCAGCATCTTCGTGACCCACGACCAGGAGGAAGCGCTCGAGGTCGCCGACCGCGTGGTGCTGATGAACAAGGGCCAGGTCGAGCAGGCCGGCACGCCGCAGCAGGTCTGGGACCAGCCGGCCAGCCCCTTCGTCTACGGCTTCCTGGGCGATGTCAACCTGTTCCACGGCCGCGCGCACGAGGGGCTGCTGCACCTCGATGGCGTGTCGATCGCCACGCCGGAACATGCGGCAGCGCAGGACGCCCAGGCCTATGCCTATGTCCGGCCGCATGACCTCGAGGTCGAGCGGCATCGGCCGGGTTCGACCGGCATCGTCGCGACGCTCGAGCGCGCGATCGTGGTCGGTCCGATCGCGCGGCTCGAGCTGCTGCCGGTCGACGCCCAGGTGCCCAGCGGCCACGACCCGCTGATCGAGGCCCAGATCCCGGCCGAGCGCTTTCGCGAACTCGCCTTCAAGGAAGGCGAGCTGCTGGTGCTGTCGCCCAAGAAGGCGCGCGTGTTCCTGAAATAAGAAGACTCAATAGCGCACGATGGTCTGGTCGGTCTTGCGCACGACATCGCCGACCTGGAAACCGGGGTCCTGGGCGAACTCGTAATGCAGGGTGTCGCCATTGGGGTAGGAGACCGCGACATCCCAGACCTTCTGGGTCTTCATCCGCTGCTCGAGCTGCTTGCCGGCATAAGCCCCGCCGGCAGCACCCGCCAGCGTGGCCAGGTCCTTGCCCAGGCCGGCGCCGACCTGGCGCCCCAGCAGCGCACCCGCCGCACCGCCGGCAATCATGCCGACCGCGCTGCCCTCGCCGGCGCGGTCCAGCAACTGGACCGAGCTGACCTTGCCGCAGTCCGCACACAGGGCCTTGGGCTTGAAGGTCTGGGCCGGAGCCACCTTGCCGACCGACTCCTGACGCTGCTTGGCGTCTGCCAGCGCCTGGTCGTATCCGGCCTTGGCATCGCGCTTGCACTGCATGCGGCCGGCAGCATCCGGCTCGTCGGCGCAGAGCCTGAGATCCGACTTGTAGCGCGACTGCGCCGCCTGGCTGTCGGCGGCATATTGGGCCTTGGGCGTCAGCGCGCCCTCCGGCAGGCCTTCGGCCTGCGCCAGACCGGCGCTGCCGAGTGCGAGGGCCGCGATGGCCCAGGAGATCAGTGACTTGTTCATGTGTTTTTCCTTTTCACTCCAGACAATGGCTAGCAGCATGTCGCCAAGCAACAGCGCCTGGGCTTGATTGTTGCCCCTGCGACGGATTAAGTTCGTTACTCGGAGACCGATTTTGTAAGGCTGTGTATCACCCCTGGCGACTGGACCGCAGGCCGTCCATAGTGGACCCATTGGACCGATATGGGCAAATGATTCCGGCGCTTCGGTTTCATTTGCTTACGGGCAGTCGGCCGGCTTCGCAGACGATCGGCTGCTTCATCACGATTCGTAGGAGCTATCCATGACCCATCTTGCAAAATCTTCGGTATGGCCCCTGGCTGTGGTATCGGCTGCCACGCTGTTGCTGGCGGCCTGTGGCGGTGGCGGCTCGGACGCCTCCAGCGGCACGCTGCGGCTGGCGCTGACGGATGCCCCGGCCTGCGGCTACGACCATGTCTATGTGACGGTCGACTCGGTCAAGGTGCACCAGAGCGCCAGCGCGGGCGAAAACGACCCGGGCTGGTACCAGATCACGCTGCCCAGCCTGCCAAAACGGATCGATCTGCTCGAGCTGCGCAACGGCCTGCTCGAGGAGCTGGGCCAGACCGCGCTGCCCGCTGGCCGCTACACCCAGATGCGCTTGCTGCTGTCGCCCAACAGCACCAGCCTGCCCTATGCCAACGCCGTGACCCCGACCGGCGGCGCACAGGCCGCGCTGACGACGCCGAGCGCGCAGCAGTCCGGACTCAAGCTCAATGTCGACATCGAGATCGAGGCCGGCAAGCTGGCCGACTTCGTGCTGGACTTCGACGCCTGCAAGTCCGTCGTCTCGGCCGGCAATTCGGGCAAGTTCAACCTCAAGCCGGTGATCTCGGTGCTGCCGCGCCTGATCGACGGCATGGCGGTGGACGGCTATGTCGCCAACAGCTCGCCCTACTCGAGCGTGTCGCTGCAGCTCAACGGCGTGGTCGTGCGCAGCACGGTGCCCGATCCAACCCGACAGGGCTATTTCGTGCTGCCCTACCTGCCGATCAGCAGCGCGAACTATGACCTCGTGATCGCCGACCCGGGCCGCGGCACCCGCGTGGTCAGCACCGTGCCCGTCACCCCGATGGCGATCACGCATGTCAACGCCGCCAACCAGGCGATCCCGCTGTCGAACAGCAACGCCCAGACCCTGGTCGCCAGCGCGACGGCGGGCAATGCGATTGCGGACGCGACGATCTCGGTCCATCAGTCCCTCGGCACCGACCGGGAGATCGAGCTGGCCAGCCGCACGGTCGACAGCGTGAACGGCACGGCGTCGTTCACCCTGGCCAGCGATCCGGTGCAGGTCGCGACCTATTCGCCGACGCTGGCTCCGCTGTCCTGGCTGCCCTACAACGCCAGCGCGGCTCAGTTCAGCGTGCGCAGCAACGTGGCGGGCACCCCGATCCAGTCGCAGCCGGTGGACCTGCGTGCCGCATCGGCCCGGGTCGACTTCAGCTACTGAGCCCCCATTCCATTTTTTCAATCCTGAGGAGCATTCACATGCCAATGAAGAATTCCCTGACGCGCGGCCTGATCACCGCCATGAGCGTGCTCATGCTGGTGCAGGCTCCCCTGGCCCAGGCCGAGATCGTCGACACCGTGGCGGTCGCGCCGCAGAACCAGGCCGAGCAGGACCGCGCCAAGGTGGACGCCTTCATCGAGCGCGCCAACGTCAAGGAACGGCTGGTCGCCATGGGCGTGACCGGACTGCTGGCCAAGCAACGGGTCGAGTCGCTCAGCGAGGCCGAGGTCCATGCCCTGGCGCAGCGCATCGACACCCTGCCGGCGGGCGGCAACCTGAGCAACACCGATCTGATCCTGGTGCTGCTGATCGCGATCCTGGTCGTGGTCGCGCTCTGAGCCCGCCATGAAACGTTGTCAGGTGTGGGGCCTGCGGGCCCTGCTGGTCGCCTCCGTCTTGCTGTCGGGCTGCGCCTCGCTGCCTCATCCTGGCTACGAATCGGCCTTGCCGGCTGCCTTGCCACAGCGCATCGAGCTGGTGACAGTGCCGTTCCATCCCCAGCAGGACTATCAATGCGGACCGGCCGCGCTGGCGACCGTGCTGAGCCATGCCGGCGCCGCGCGCACGCCGCAACAGCTGGTCGATGAGGTCTACCTGCCGCAGCGCCAGGGCAGCTTGCAGCTCGAGATGCTCGGCGCGACCCGACGCGCCGGCCTGCTGCCCTACCGGCTGGAGGCGACACCGCAGGCGCTGATGGCCGAGCTCGCGGCCGGGCACCCGGTGGTCGTGCTGCAGAACCTGCGGCTCGAGGCCTGGCCGCAATGGCATTACGCGGTGGTGGTCGGCTACGACCGGGTCGAGCGCCAGTTCCTGCTCAGGTCGGGCCAGGAAAAGCGGCTGCTGATGGGCTTCGACCAGTTCGACCGCAGCTGGGCCCGGGCCGATCGCTGGGCCTTCGTCGCCTTGGCGCCCGATCGCCTGCCGGCGACCGCCAGCGAGCAGGATTTCGTCGCTGCAGCCACGGTGCTCGAGCGTGCAGCGCCCGCCGCAGCGGCGCAGGCCTACCGAGCGGCGCTCGCGGCCTGGCCCGGCCAGCCAGTGGCTCGGCTTGCGCTGGGCAACCTGGCCTACCGTGAGCGTAAACTGGCTGAAGCCGAGGCCCATTACCACCAGGCCACGATCGACCATCCCGAGGCGGCCGACGCCTGGAACAACCTGGCACAGGTCAGGCATGAAAGGGGCCAGCCGGCCACCGCCAAGGTGGCCGCCTCGAAGGCGGTCGCACTGGGGGGGCCGCGGCTGGCGATTTATCAGGCCACCTTGAGCAGCATCGAAACCACCCCCATGCCTTCGTCAGCACGGTAGGGCAGCAGCGCCAGCTCCCTTCCCAGCCGAGAACCGATCGAGACCCGATGCCTTTGCTTTCACCACACCAGCCGCCGCACCGGCATCTGCCCGTACGGGCTCACCGTGCCGGACTGCCCAGGGTGATCGCGTTGACAGTCGGCGGGCTGCTGCTGCTGACTGGCCTCTACTGGTGGAATCTGATCTCGTCGTCCGATCAGCTGCGCCGCGAGACCCTGAACCAGGCCCAGCTGCGGGCCACGCAGGTCAACAACGCGGCCTCCGAAGTGATCTCGATGCTGTTTCTCAACATCGAGCTGACAACGCTGCAGCTGATCGACGACTACGAACAGGACCCTGGCCCCGCCTTCAACCAGAAGGTCGCGCAAATCACGCACCAGCTGCCGGCCGGTGCCGTGCTGCAGGTAGGCGTGATCGGCGCCGACGGCTACCTCGAATACTCGAGCCTGGGGCTGAAAGACAAGGTCGACCTCGGCGACCGCGAGCATTTCAAGGTCCATCTCGATCCCCGGCAACAGCAGTTCTTCATCAGCCGCCCCATGCTGGGTCGCGTGTCGGGACAGTGGAGCATCCAGTTCAGCCATCCGATCCGGCAGGATGGACAATTGAAGGGCGTCATGGTGCTGTCGGTGGCGCCCGACTACCTCAAGCAGGCGCTGAACAAACTGACCCTGGCCTCGGACGACTCGATCTCGATCTACCGCCAGGACGGCGCACTGCTGGCGCGCAACAAGCACCTGGAAGACCAGCTCGGCCAGCCCATGGATCCCGATCGGCCCTACATCGGCCAGGGCCTGCGGCGCAAGGGCAATTTCTCCGAGGTCTCGCCGCTCGACGGAGTCGAGCGCTTGTTCCAGTGGCAGCGGCTGTCGGAATACCCGGTCACGGTCGTGCTGGGACTCAGCAAGCCGACCGTGCTCAAGCCGATCGAGCGCGCCATCGCCGAGGATCAATGGCAGGCGCTGATAGCCACCCTGGTGCTGTGGAGCAGTGCCGCCTTCGCGATCCTGCTGTTGCGCCACCTGCAGGTCCATGTACAGAAACGGCTGGCGATCGAGCATCTGGCGCTGCACGACCAGCTGACCGGCCTGCACAACCGGCATGCCCTGCTCGAGCACCTGGACCAGCTGCTGGGCCCGAAGGGTCGCCAGCGGGCCCGCTTCGGGCTGCTGTTCCTGGACCTTGACAGCTTCAAGCCGATCAATGACCGCTACGGCCATGCCACGGGCGACGCGGTACTCAAGGCGGTGGCGGGCCGGATCAACAGCTGCGTGCGGCAGGAGGACTTTGCCGCGCGCATCGGCGGTGACGAGTTCGTGGTGGTGGTGTTGCAGGGCATCGAGCAGACCGACGCCGTCACGGCAATGGCCCAGCGAATCCGGACCAGCCTGGCCCAGCCCCTGATGATCGATGGTCAGCAGATCCGGGTTGGCGCCAGCATCGGCATGGCCAGCTACCCGGCGGATGGCGCAACAGCCGACGCGCTGCTGGCCCGGGCGGACCAGATGATGTACGACATCAAGCACGGCAGCAAAGCCGCACCAGCGGTTGGAGAGCTGGTCACGGCCTGAAGCCCGAGTCCCGCCACCCTGGCACGCAATCGGTGCAAGCGCGCTCAGTAGCGGTCCCCGATTTGGTGCAGGGCTGATGCGGCCCAGGACCTGCCCCGACAGACCGAGCATCAAGAAACCAGGCATGCATATTGCTTTATTGAAAGCGTGCACGCGGGCATTGCCGCCGCAGCGTCAGCACATGGTCTCCGCTAACGACGGCGGATACCAGCCGGAGCCCGGTCCTTGCGGGTCGCGCCGGCTGGTCCAAGCCAAACTGGTTTTGCAATCCGGGTCGATTCGAGCCTTGCTCGTGGGTCCGGCTTGCGCTTGGCCGCTGTCAGCCTCGGCTGGCAAGGCATGTCCTCACCGTCGCAGGAGCAGATATGAATATCGTCGTCATTGGTCATGGCATGGTTGGCCACAAATTCCTCGAAAGCCTGGCCGAAGCCGGGCTGCGCGAGGCGCAGGTCACCGTGCTGTGCGAAGAGCCGCGTCCGGCCTACGACCGCGTGCATCTGTCGGAGTTCTTCGCCGGCAAGTCGGCCGAGGACCTGTCGCTGGTCGAACCCGGCTTTTTCGAGCGCACCGGCATTTCGCTGCGCCTGGCGGCGCAGGCGGCATCGATCGACCGCGCGGCCCGCCTCGTCACGACCCGCAGCGGCGAGCAGCTGCCCTACGACAAGCTGGTGCTGGCCACCGGCTCGTCGCCGTTCGTGCCGCCGGTGCCGGGACGCGAGCGCGCCGACTGCTTCGTCTACCGGACGATCGAGGACCTGGAGGCGATGGCGGCCTGCGGCACCCATGCCAAGACCGGGGTCGTGATCGGTGGCGGCCTGCTCGGGCTCGAATGCGCCAAGGCGCTGCGCGACCTGGGGCTGCAGACCCATGTGGTCGAGTTCGCGCCGCGGCTGATGGCGGTCCAGATCGACGAGGGCGGCGGCCGCGTGCTGCGGCACAAGATCGAGGCGCTCGGGGTGCAGGTGCATACCCAGAAGAACACGCTCGAGATCGTCGACGGCCGCAGCGCGCGCCACCTGATGCGCTTTGCCGACGGCAGCGAGCTCGAGACCGACATGATCGTGTTCTCGGCCGGCATCCGGCCGCGCGACGAGCTCGCGCGCGCCTGTGGACTGGAGATCGGTCCGCGCGGCGGCATCGCGATCGACAGCGAATGCCGCAGCAGCGACCCCGACATCTACGCCATCGGCGAATGCGCGGCCTGGAACGGCCAGACCTTCGGCCTGGTGGCGCCGGGCTACGACATGGCCCGCGTCGCCGCGCGCCACCTGAGCGGCCAGGACGACATCGCCTTCGTCGGCGCCGACATGAGCACCAAGCTCAAGCTGATGGGCGTCGACGTGGCCAGCATCGGCGACGCGCACGGCAACACGCCGGGCAGCCGGGCCCTGCAATACACCGACGAGCGCCAGCAGGTCTACAAGAAGATCGTCGTCAGCGCGGATGGCAAGCGCCTGCTCGGCGCGGTGCTGGTCGGCGACGCCACCGAATACGGCACCCTGCTGCAGATGGCGCTCAACGGCATCGAGCTGCCGGCGGCGCCCGAATTCCTGATCCTGCCGGCCAGCGACGGCCAGGCCAAGCCGGCGCTGGGCGTGGACGCCCTGCCCGACAGCGCGCAGTTCTGCTCCTGCAACAACGTCAACAAGGGCCAGATCTGCCAGGCGGTCTCGGACGGCGCGACCACGATCGGCGAGCTCAAGGCCTGCACCAAGGCCGGCTCGACCTGCGGCGGCTGCGTGCCGATGGTCACGCAGCTGATGAAGGTCGTGATGAAGAAGCAGGGCCTGGCGGTCAACAACCACCTGTGCGAGCATTTCGCCTACTCGCGCCAGGAGCTCTATCACCTGGTCCGGGTCGGCCAGATCCGCAGCTTCGAGGAACTGCTGGCCAGGCACGGCCAGGGCCTGGGCTGCGACATCTGCAAGCCGACCGCCGCCAGCATCCTGGCCTCCTGCTGGAACGAGTTCGTGCTCAAGAAGGACCTGGCCAGCCTGCAAGACAGCAACGACTACTACCTGGGCAATATCCAGAAGGACGGCAGCTACTCGGTGGTGCCGCGCATGCCGGGCGGCGAGGTCACGCCCGACGGGCTGATCGCCGTCGGCCAGATCGCCAAGCAATATGGCCTCTACACCAAGATCACCGGCGGCCAGCGGGTCGACCTGTTCGGCGCCCGGGTCGAGCAGCTGCCCGTGATCTGGGAGGCCCTGATCGCGGCCGGTTTCGAATCGGGTCACGCCTATGGCAAGTCGCTGCGCACGGTCAAGAGCTGCGTCGGCTCGACCTGGTGCCGCTACGGCGTCGGCGACAGCGCCGGCCTGGCGGTCGAGCTGGAAAACCGCTACAAGGGCCTGCGCGCGCCGCACAAGATCAAGTTCGGCGTCTCGGGCTGCACGCGCGAATGCGCCGAAGCCCAGGGCAAGGACATCGGCGTGATCGCGACCGAGAAGGGCTGGAACCTCTATGTCTGCGGCAACGGCGGCATGAAGCCGCGCCACGCCGAGCTGCTGGCCTCGGACCTGAGCCAGCAGGAGCTGGTGCGCATGATCGACCGGCTGCTGATGTTCTATGTGCGCACGGCCGACCGGCTGCAGCGCACCAGCACCTGGCGCGAGAACCTCGAAGGCGGACTGGACTACCTGAAGGACGTGGTATTGAAGGACAGCCTGGGCATCGCGGCCGAGCTCGAACACCAGATGCAGCAGGTGGTCGACAGCTATGCCTGCGAATGGAAGGCCGCCGTCAGCGATCCGGACACACGCAAGCGCTTTCGCTCCTTCGTCAACAGCGACCAGCCCGACGAGCATATCGTGTTCATCGAGGAGCGCGGCCAGATCCGCCCGGCGCGCCCCGAGGAACGCCCCACCCTGACTGCCAGCGCCGCGGCACTGGTCTGACCCCCTGCGAGAGGACTCCCGAATGACTTCCACCAGCCCCGCCAGCCAGCACTGGACCGCCGTCTGCGCGATCGACGACATCCTGCCCGACACCGGGGTCTGCGCCCGGGTCGAGCAGCGGCATGTCGCGATCTTCCGCGTCGGCGCCGACCGCTTCTTCGCGATCGACAACTTCGACCCCAAGTCGCAGGCCAGCGTGCTGTCGCGCGGCCTGGTCGGCAACCTCGGCCAGCGCCTGGTCGTGGCCTCGCCGCTCTACAAGCACCATTTCGACCTGAGCAGCGGCGAATGCCTGGAGGCGCCCGAGCACTCGGTGCGCGCCTACCCGGTGCGCGCCGAGCGCGAGCAGCTGCTGGTCAGCCTGGGCTGAGGTTTTCCGATGCAACTGTCTGCCTCCCACCTGGTGCTGCGCGCCAAGCAGCTGGAAATCGAGCTCATGCGGCATCTGGCCGGGCGGGTCGAACTGGCCGATGTCACCGGCCAGCTGATCCATGCATTGCAGCGCGAGCGGGGGGCGTCCAGTCTCTACCTGGCCTCGGGCGGCCAACGCTTCGCGGCCGAACGGCGCGCGGCGATGGAGCAGGCCGGCGCCGTCGAGCTGGAGCTGTTCGCGCTGTTCGGCGAGCAGCAGGCCCCGGCCCGCGGCGCCTCGACCCGCATGCTGTCACTGATGGCCACCGCGCTGCTCGAGCTCGACGCGCTGACGGCGTTTCGCTCCCGGATCGAGCGCGGCCAGGCCAGCCCGGACGAGGCGGTCGCGACCTTCAGCCGCCTGATCGCCGGCCTGATGGAATTGATTTTCCAGCTCGCCGATGCCCCGCTGCAGCCCGATATCTCGCGCCTGCTGGTGGCCTTCTTCCACCTGGTGCAGGGCAAGGAGGCGGCAGGCCAGGAGCGTGCCGTCGGCGCACAGCTGTTCGCCTCGGGCGTCTGCAGCGAGGTCGGGCAGCAGCGCGTCATCGACCTGATCGATGGCCAGGAACGCAGCCTGCAGGTGTTCGAGGCCTTTGCCGAGCCGGCCTTGCGCCAGCTCTGGCAGCAGCAGCAGCTCGCGCCCCAGGTGGCCCGGCTCGAACGCCTGCGCCGCACGCTGTGCAGCGCCAAGCCCGGCGCAACGCTCGACAGCCTGCTGAGCGACAGCTGGTTCGAGGTCACCAGCGAGCGCATCTCCGAACTCTGGCAGCTGCAGGTGCAGCTGGTGCAATGCCTGCGCCAGGCCTGCGAGCAGCAGATCCGCAGCGCCGAGCAGGACCTGCTGGATTCCGAGGGCTTGCTGCAGCAGTGGCTCGACAACCCGCCGCCCCAGCCGCCGGCGGTGGAGCGCCTGCTCCAGAGCGACGACCTCAACCCGGCCGCGGGGACAGGGACAGCGGCAGCGCGTCCGGCGCTGGCCGACTGGCTGCAGGCGCAGTCCGAACGGATGGCCAGCATGGAAGTCGAGCTCGAGGCGGCGCGCCGCGTCATGCAGGAGCGCAAGGTGATCGAGCGTGCCAAGGGCGCCCTGATGTCCCGGCTCGGGCTCAGCGAGGAAGCCGCCTACCGCGCGCTGCAGAAGGCCTCGATGGACCACAACCGCCGGCTGATCGACATCGCGCAGGCCACGCTGAGCCTGCCCGATCTGGTCTTCGGGGCCAAGCCGGGGCCGCACCAGAACTGAACCTGCCATGCACCGGTTTGGTTCACTCGGACCAGACGCCGGGCAGTCAAGCCTCGAAAGCCACTGGCACGAAAGCTGCTTCATTGATCCTGATTGAGCTAATGACGGCTTGACGACCAGCTCCCCGGCAGCAATGTGCCGGGAGCGACTTGCACAGATGGATAACGGTGTCCCCCTCCTGCTGCGGCTCATGCCGGCGACAGGAAGGCGACGCCGTTTTTGTTTTTTCACCTCCCCCTCTTCCAAGGAACTGCGATGGCCTACCTCGCTCCTGCCGAGTTCGTGACCAAGATGGTCGATGCCGGCGAATCCAAGCTGCTGATGTCCACCCGGGACACCCTGATCCGCTCCTACATGGCTGGCGCCATCCTCGCGCTGGCGGCGGCCTTCGCGGTCACGGTCTCGGTCAACACCGGCAACCCGCTGATCGGCGCGCTGCTGTTTCCGGTCGGCTTCTGCATGCTGTACCTGATGGGCTTCGACCTGCTGACCGGCGTCTTCACCCTGACCCCGCTGGCCGTGTTCGACCGCCGCCCGGGCGCGACCTGGAGCGGCGTGCTGCGCAACTGGTCGCTGGTGTTCCTGGGCAACTTTGCCGGCGCCCTGACGGTGGCCCTGTTCATGGCCATCATCTTCACCTTCGGCTTCACCGAAGCCCCGAACGCGGTCGGCCTGAAGATCGGCGCCATCGGCGAAGGCCGCACGGTCGGCTATGCCGCCCATGGCGCAGCCGGCATGCTGACGCTGTTCGTGCGCGGCGTGATGTGCAACTGGATGGTGTCGACCGGCGTCGTGGCAGCCATGATGTCGAGCACCGTCTCGGGCAAGGTCATCGGCATGTGGATGCCGATCCTGGTCTTCTTCTACATGGGCTTCGAGCATTCGGTCGTCAACATGTTCCTGTTCCCCTCGGGCCTGATGCTTGGTGGCCACTTCACGATCATGGACTACGTGATCTGGAACGAGATCCCGACCGTGCTCGGCAACCTGGTCGGCGGACTGACCTTCGTCGGCGCGACGCTCTACTCGACCCATTACAAGACCGCTCCCAAGCGCGTCGCTGTCTGATGAGCGCCAGGCCGGAGTCCCTGATCGCCACCCTGGCAGCCCCGGCGGGGTGGGCGGCCCGCTCCGGCACGACGCCATGAGCACGGGCCTGCGGGTCACGCTCGGCCAGCATTCGCAGGCCGGCCGCAAGCCGGTCAACCAGGATTTTCATGGCGCGATGGTGCCGGACGGGCCGCTGCTGGCGAGCAAGGGCATCGCGCTGGCGCTGGCCGATGGCATCAGCAGCAGCGCCGTCAGCCAGATCGCCAGCGCCGCCGCGGTGCGCGGCTTCCTGGACGACTACTACTGCACCTCCGAGGCCTGGTCGGTCCGGCGCGCGGCCCAGCGCGTGCTCGAGGCCGGCAACTCCTGGCTCCATGCCCAGACCCAGCGCAGCCCGGCGCGCTTCGACCGCGATCGCGGCCATGTCTGCACCTTCAGCGCCTTGATCCTCAAGGGGCGCGAGGCCCATCTGCTGCATGTGGGCGACACCCGGGTCTACCGCCTGCATGCCCAGGCGCTCGAGCAGCTGACCGAGGATCACCGGGTCCAGGTCTCCTCGGTCGAGAGCTATCTCGGGCGGGCGCTGGGCGCGGGGCCGACGGTCGAGATCGATTACCGCAGCTGGCTGACCGAGGTCGGCGAGGTCTACCTGCTGGCGACCGACGGCGCCTACGAACAGCTCGACGCCGCCAGCGTGCAGGCGGCCCTGGCCCGCCATGCCGACGACCTGGAGGCGGCAGCGGCCGAGCTGGTCGCGACGGCGCTCGAGCGCGGCAGCCAGGACAACCTGACGCTGCAGCTGGTGCGCATCGATGCCCTGCCCGACGTACAGGCCAGCCAGCTGCAAGGCCAGCGCGAGGGCCTGCGCCTGCCGCCGACCTTGCAGCCGCGCAGCGAGTTCGAGGGCTACCGGATCGTGCGCGAGCTGCAGCTGAGCGCGCGCAGCCATGTCTACTTGGCGACCGACCTGGCCAGCGGCCAGGCAGTGGTGCTGAAGACCCCGTCGGTCGACCTGCGCGACGACCCGGCCTACCTCGACCGTTTCCTGCTCGAGGAATGGATCGCGCGCCGGATCGACAGCCCGCATGTGGTGCGCGCCGGCACGGCCGAGCGCCGGCGCGAGCATCTGTATGTCGCGCTGGAATATGTCGACGGCCAGACGCTGGCGCAGTGGATGGTCGACCATCCGGCGCCCGATCTCGACCAGGTGCGCGGCATCGTCGAGCAGGTGGCCCGGGGCTTGCAGGCCTTCCATCGCAAGGAGATGCTGCATCAGGACCTGCGGCCCGAGAACCTGATGCTGGACCGCAGCGGCACGGTCAGGATCATCGACCTGGCCTCGACCCATGTCGCCGGACTGACCGAGGGCACTGCCGAAGCCAGTCCGCAGGCGATCCTGGGCTCGCTGCAATACACCGCGCCCGAATATTTCGTCGGTGGCAGCGGCACGGTGCGGTCGGAGCTGTTCTCGCTGGCGGTGATCACCTACCAGATGCTCAGCGGCCAGCTGCCCTACGGCCTGCAGGTGACAAGGCTGCGCACGCCGGACGAGCTCAAGCGGTTGCGCTACATCGAGCTGCGCAGCCTGCGGCCCGATCTGCCGCCCTGGCTCGATGCCGTGCTGCGCCGCGCGCTGCACGCCCAGCCCGGCAAGCGGCAGGAGGCGTTGTCGGAGTTCGTGCAGGACCTGCGCCGGCCCGGGCCGCAGTACCAGCGCCAGGGCGCGAGCCCGCTGATCGAGCGCCAGCCGCTGCGGTTCTGGCAGAGCCTGACGCTGTTGCTGGCGCTGGCCGTGCTGGTGCTGCTCTGGCTGAGGGTGACGGGGACTTGAGGGGGGGGGGAGGATTGGTGGGTCCTGACGGGCTCGAACCGCCGACATCTTCCGTGTAAAGGAAGCGCTCTACCAACTGAGCTAAGGACCCGGATGCAGGATGAGGCTATCCGGCGTTCACGCGCCGTGAACAGCTGCAAATTCTAGCCGCTGTTGGGCAGCTGGCCGGCGCGACCGGCAAAAAAAGTGGCCGGTCCGGGAATACTCAACGCGCCTTGGCGCGGATCTCGGGCAATGCCTTCTTGAGGTAGTAGGCCATGGACCAGATCGTCAGCACGGCGGAGGCCCAGATCAGCACCCGGCCCCAGGCCTGGGTGTCGATGCCGAACAGCGGCGCCTGATAGAGCAGGAAGGGAATCGCGACCATCTGCACGCTGGTCTTGAGCTTGCCGACCATGTGCACCGCCACGCTCTTGTTGGCGCCGATGGTCGCCATCCACTCGCGCAGCGCCGAGATCGCGATCTCGCGCCCGATGATGATCAGCGCGACAAAGACATCGGCCCGTCCCAGGTGCACCAGCACCAGCACGCAGGCGCAGACCAGGAACTTGTCGGCCACCGGATCGAGGAAGGCGCCGAAGGACGAGGTCTGGTTGAGCTTGCGCGCCAGGTAGCCGTCGGCCCAGTCGGTGGCGGCAAAGACCACGAACAGCACCGTCGCGATCAGGTTCTGCCGCTGGCCCTCGAGGCCGGGCCAGTAGAACACCGCGACGATCAGCGGGATGGCCGCGATCCGGGCCCAGGTCAGCAGTGTCGGCAGGTTGAAGAACATGCCGCAGATTATGCAGGCTGTCGGTGACGGTTTCGCTGCCGGGTGCTCAATGCAGCGCGCGATAGATCGCATCGGCCAGTTCGCCCGAGATGCCCTCGACGCCAGCCAGGTCCTCGACGCTGGCATCGGCCACGCCCTTGAGGCCGCCAAAGCGCTGCAGCAGGCGGGCCCGCTTCTTCGGCCCGACACCCGCAATGTCCTCGAGCTTGCTGCCACCGGTGCGCGTCTTGGCGCGCTGGGCCCGCATGCCGGTGATCGCGAAGCGGTGCGCCTCGTCGCGGATCTGCGCCACCAGCATCAGCGCGGCCGAGTCGGCGCCCAGATAGACCTTGTCGCGCCCGTCGGCAAAGACCAGCTCCTCCAGGCCGACCTTGCGGCCCTCGCCCTTCTCGACCCCGACCAGGCGACCGAGGTCGAGCCCGAGCGCCTCGAACACCTCGCGCGCGACACCGACCTGGCCCTTGCCGCCGTCGATCAGCACGATGTCGGGCAGGCGCGCGCCGGCCTTGCTGGCAGCCTCGCTGCCACCGGCCTCGCGCAGCGCCTCGGCCAGCTTGCCGTAGCGCCGCTCGAGCACCTGGCGCATGGCGGCATAGTCGTCGCCCGGCGTGATGCCGTCGATGTTGTAGCGCCGGTACTGGCTGCTCTGCATCTTGTGGCCCTCGAAGACGACGCAGGAGGCGACAGTCGCCTCGCCCGCGGTATGCGAGATGTCGAAGCATTCGATGCGCAAGGCATCGAGCGCGTCATCGGCCAGGTCGAGCGCCTGGACCAGCGCGCGCGTGCGCGCCTGCTGCGAGCCCTCCTCGGCCAGCAGCCGCGCGAGCTGCAGCTCGGCATTCTTCTGCGCCATCTCGAGCCAGGCGCGGCGGTGCTCGCGCGGGTGGAACACCGGGTGCAGCTTGATGCCGCTCTGCTCGGTCAGCAGCTCGAGCAGGCCGGTATCGACCGGGGCGCCCAGCACCAATACCGGCGGCGGCGCGGCCTGGGTGTAATGCTGGGCGATGAAGGCCTCTAGCACGCGCTGCTCGACCGGGGCGGGGGCAGATCGGGGCTGGACGCCAGCGGCAGTGCCATCCGTGCCGAGGCTGCCATCTGCGCCATCGGCCTCGTCCTCGGCTGCCAGCGCGGCCAGCAGCGCGCCGTCCTCGACATGGGCCGGGAAATAGGGTCGGTCGCCCAGATGGCGCCCGCCGCGCACCATCGCGAGGTTGACGCAGGCGCGTCCGCCCTGGACCTTGACCGCCAGGATGTCGACATCCTGGTCCGAGACGTTCTCCATCGACTGCTGGTGCAGCACGCGGGACAGCGCGCTCATCTGGTTGCGCGCCTCGGCCGCCTGCTCGAACTCGAGCCATTCGGAGTGCTGCAGCATCCTGGCCTCGATCTCGGCCAGCACGGTCTGGGTCTCCCCGCGCAGGAAGGCGCCGGCCGCGCGCACATCCTGCGCGTAGTCGGCCGCGCTGACCAGGCCGACGCAGGGCCCCGAGCAGCGCTTGATCTGGGCCAGCAGGCAGGGCCGGCTGCGGTGCTTGAACACCGTGTCCTCGCAGGTGCGCAGGCGGAACACCTTTTGCAGCAGCTCGAGCGTCTCCTTGACCGCCCAGGCGCTCGGATAGGGGCCGAAATACTGGTGCTTCTTCTCGACCGCGCCGCGGTAGTAGGACATGCGCGGGTAATGCTCGGGCCGGGCTTCGCCGCCCTGCCCGGCCGGCGAGCGCTCAAAGGCCGGGGTCCAGCTGCTGGCGCTCAGGCGCAGATAGGGGTAGCTCTTGTCGTCGCGGAACAGGATGTTGTAGCGCGGCTGCTGGGTCTTGATCAGGTTGTTCTCGAGCAGCAGCGCCTCGGCCTCGGAGCGCACCACCGTGGTCTCGAGCCGCGCGATCTTCGACACCATGTGGCCGATCCGGGTGCCGTCATGGGTCTTCTGGAAATAGCTCGAGACGCGCCGCTTGAGGTCCTTGGCCTTGCCGACATAGAGCAGCAGGCCGTCGGCGTCGAAATAGCGGTAGACGCCCGGCAGGGCCGGCAAGGCGGCAACCGCCTGCAGCAGGGATTCGGGATGGGTGGCGCTCATGGGCGGCGGCAAGCGGTTCGCTGACAAGGAAAGGCGCCACTGTAAGACAATCGCGCGGTGAATTGCCAACATCACCCTGCCCTGAACTGGGACATCTTCTGCCATGTGATCGACAACTGGGGCGACCTCGGCGTCTGCTGGCGGCTGGCGACCAACCTGGTCGCGCGCGGCCAGCGCGTGCGGCTCTGGACCGACCAGCCCGAGCCGCTCGACTGGATGGCGCCCGGCGCGCGTTCCGGCGCCCTTGCTGCTGCTGATGCCGGCGCCCTGGCCGGCATCGAGGTCCGGCACTGGCCGCGCAGCGACCCGGCTGCCCCACCATCGGCCCTGCCCGCCAGCGATGTGCTGATCGCGGCCTTTGGCTGCGAGCTCGACCCGGCCTGGGTTGCCGCGCTGCAGCCCGAGGCGGCGGCAGGCGCGCCAACGCGGCTCTGGCTGAATCTCGAATACCTGAGCGCCGAAGCCTATGTCGAGCGCTGCCACCGGCTGGCCTCGCCGGTCATGAGCGGGCCGCTGGCCGGACGGACCCAGTGGTTCTTCTACCCCGGCTTCACGCCCGCAACCGGCGGACTGCTGCGCGAGCCCGGGCTGATGACGCAGCGCGCGGCCTTCGAGCGCGGTGCCTGGCTACGCGGCCAGGGCCTGCCAGCAGAGGGTGACGCACCGCGCGTGACCCTGTTCTGCTACGAACCGGAGCGGTTGCCCGAGCTGCTGCGCGACCCCGCGCTGCGCGCGGCGCACTGGCTGGTCGCACCGGGCCGGCCCGCCGCCGCGCTGGAGCTGGCCTGGCCGGCCGCGGCCGGCCTGCAGGCTCGGCGCCACGCGCTGCCCCATGTCGCGCAGACCGAGTTCGACCGCCTGCTCTGGGCCAGCGACCTGAATCTGGTGCGCGGCGAGGACTCGCTGGTGCGCGCGCTCTGGGCCGGTCAGGCTTTCGTCTGGCATATCTACCCGCAGCATGACGACGCGCATCACTTGAAGCTCGAGGCCTTCCTCGACTGGCTCGAGGCACCGCCCTCGCTGCGCGCCTTCCACCGGGTCTGGAACGGTGTGGTCAACGCGCCGCTGCCGCCGGTCGACCTGCCGGCCTGGCAGGCCTGTGCGCTCGCGGCCCGGGACCGGCTGCTGCAACAGGATGATCTGGCAAGCCAGCTCTTGGGTTTTGTGGCAGAAAAACGGTAAAATCAAAGGCTTTATGCAGATTCCGGTGCAAACCGGGTCGTAGCTCAAACAGATTAACGGGCTCAACGCCCTCTCGCCGCACGAACGCGCCCGAACAGGACGGGGCGGCAAATTCCACAGGAAGCACCATGAAAATCGCTCAAGAAATCCGCGCCGGCAACGTGATCATGCACGGCAAGGACCCGATGATCGTCCTGAAGACCGAATACGCCCGCGGCGGCCGTGGCGCTGCCACCGTGCGCATGAAGCTCAAGGGCCTGCTGGGCAACACGGGCACCGAAGTCGTGTTCCGCGCCGACGACAAGATCGACAACGTGATCCTCGACAAGAAAGAGTGCACCTACTCCTACTTCGCCGATCCGATGTATGTCTGCATGGACACCGACTACAACCAGTACGAAGTCGAAGCCGAGAACATGGGCGACGCGCTGAACTACCTGGAAGACGGCATGTCGCTGGAAGTCGTGTTCTATGACGGCAAGGCGATCTCGGTCGAACTGCCGACCAGCGTCGAGCGCGAAATCACCTGGACCGAGCCGGCCGTCAAGGGCGACACCTCGGGCAAGGTGCTCAAGCCCGCCAAGATCAACACCGGCTTCGAAATCCCGGTGCCGCTGTTCGTCGCGCAAGGCGACAAGATCGAAATCGACACCCGCACCGGCGAATACCGCAAGCGCGTCTGATTGCTGGCTCCGGCCTGCCTGTCGGGTCGGATCACTGAAAAAGGCTCCCGAGCTTCATGCTCGGGAGCCTTTTTTTCACTCGATGGCCTTGGTCATTTCCTCGACCACCTTCTTGGCGTCGCCGAACACCATCATGGTCTTGTCGAGGTAGAACAGCTCGTTGTCCAGGCCAGCATAGCCCGCCGCCATGGATCGCTTGTTGACGATCACGGTCTT
>JAPLPQ010000031.1 GCA_026400105.1 Burkholderiales bacterium | reverse complement strand
TCGGGCAGGCGCGCCAGCACCAGGTGCACGATGTTCTCGGCCAGGTCATGCTCGCCGTAGGTGATGAAGATCTTGGTGCCGAAGATCTTGTAGCTGCCGTCGGCCTGCGGCTCGGCGCGGGAGCGCACCGCCGCCAGGTCCGAGCCGGCCTGCGGCTCGGTCAGGTTCATGGTGCCGGTCCACTGGCCCGAGATCAGCCGCGGGGCGTATTTCTGCCGCAGCTCGTCGCTGGCGGCGGTCAGCAGCGCCTCGATCGCGCCGTCGGTCAGCATCGGGCAGAGCGCGAACGACAGGCTCGACGCATGCAGCATCTCGGTGCAGGCGGTCGCGATCAGCTTCGGCAGGCCCTGGCCGCCGTATTCGGTCGGGTGGATCACGCCCTGCCAGCCGCCTTCGATGAACTGGCCGTAGGCCTGCTGGAAGCCGGGCGTGGTCGTGACCTGGCCGTCCTTGAAGGAGGAAGGGTTGCGGTCGCCTTCCCAGTTCAGCGGTGCCACGATGTCCTGGCAGAACTTGGCCGACTCCTCGAGCACGGCCTGGGCGGTGTCGAGGTCGTAGTCCTCGAAGCCGGGCAGGGCGGCGACCTGGCCGATGCCGGCCAGGTCCTGCATGACGAACAGCATGTCCTTGATCGGGGCTTGGTAGCTCATGCTTCTTGTCCTTTTCGGGCTGTGGGGTGGGCGGCTTCAGCGGCCCTTGCCCTGCAGCATGGCCTTGATTTCGCCGACGATGCCGCGCCGGAACGCGAGCACGCAGACCACGAACATGCCGCCCATGATGACCGTGACCCAGGAGCCGACCTTGTCGGCCAGCTGGTTCTCCAGACCGATGATGGTCATGGCGCCGACCACGGGACCGAGCAGGGTGCCAAGCCCGCCCAGCAGCGTCATCAGCACCACCTGGCCCGAGGTGTGCCAGTGCACATCGCCGAGCGAGGCCAGCTGGAACACCAGCGACTTGGTGGAGCCGGCCAGTCCGGTCAGCGCCGCCGACAGCACGAAGGCGATCAGCTTGAAGCGCGCCACGTCATAGCCGAGCGAGGTCGCGCGCGCCTCGTTGTCGCGGATCGCCTTCAGGATCTGGCCGAACGGCGAGTGGATGGTCCGGTGCACCAGCGCAAAGCCGAGCAGGAACACCGCCAGCACGAAGTAGTACATCGCGAGGTTGTCCGACAGGTCGATCAGGCCGAACAGCTGGCCGCGCGGGATGCCCTGCATGCCATCCTCGCCGCCCGTGAAGCCCATCTGCAGCGCCAGGAAGTACACGATCTGGGCCAGGCCCAGCGTGATCATCGCGAAGTAGATGCCGGCGCGGCGGATCGCGACCAGGCCAAAGACGGCGCCGAGCAGACCGCCGAACAGCGTGCCGGCCAGCAGGCCGATCTCGGGCGTGGCGCCGAGGTCACGGCACAGATAGCCGGTGATGTAGGCCGAGCCGCCGAAGAACGCCGCATGCCCGAACGACAGCAGGCCGGAAAAGCCCAGCATCAGGTTGAAGGCACAGGCGAACAGCGCGAAGCACAGCAGCTTCATCAGCAGGGTCGGATAGACCAAGAACGGCGCGATCAGGCCGATCAGGATCAGGCCGGCAAACAGCAGCGCGGTCTGGCGGCTGGAGTGGGAGTGGGTAGGAGTTGTCATCGGAAATCCTCAGGCCTGCTTGCCGAACAAGCCGGCGGGTTTGACCAGCAGCACCAGCACCATGATCAGGAAAATCACCACCGCCGAGGCTTCCGGATAGAACACCTTGGTCAGGCCCTCGATCACGCCCAGGCTCAGGCCGGTCACGATCGAGCCCAGGATCGATCCCATGCCGCCGATCACGACGACGGCAAAGACCACGATGATCAGGTTCGAGCCCATAACCGGATTGACCTGCATGATCGGCGCGGCCAGCACGCCGGCAAAGGCGGCCAGCGCGGCGCCGGCGGCATAGGTGGCAGTCACCAGCACCGGCACGTTGATGCCGAGCGCCTGGACCAGGTCGGGGCGCTGGGTCGCTGCGCGCAGCGTGGCGCCCAGGCTGGTGCGCTCGATCACGTACCAGGCCACCAGGCAGACCGTCAGCGCCGCGACCACGACCCAGCCGCGGTAGATCGGCAGGTACATGAAGCCCAGCTGCATGCCGCCCTGCAGCAGTTCCGGCGCCTCGTAGGACTCGCCCGAGACGCCAAAGAAGTTCTTGAACAGGCCCTCGGCCATCAGCGCCAGGCCGAAGGTCAGCAGCAGTCCGTACAGGTGGTCGAGCTGGTACAGGCGCTTGAGCATGCTGCGCTCGATCACGACCGCCAGCGCGCCGACCAGCAGCGGCGACAGGATCAGCGCCAGCCAGTAGTTGATGCCCAGGTAGTTCAGTCCGAGCCAGGCGCCGAAAGCACCGAGCATGTACTGGGCGCCATGGGCGAAGTTGATGATGTTGAGCAGGCCGAAGATGATGGCCAGTCCCAGGCTCAGCACGGCATAGAAGGAGCCGTTGATCAGGCCCAGCAGCAGCTGACCGAAAAAGGCCTGTGACGGGATGCCGAAGATTTCCATGGCTTGTGACCTTGAAGCGGGTGGGGCAGGAGCGCCGGGTCCCGCAGGACCCGGCGCGGGTCGGGCACAGGCCTTATTTCTTGATCAGCGGGCAGCGCGAGGCCGACAGCGGCTGGAAGGCCTCGGCCGCCGGAATGGTGGCCTTGACATGGTAGTAATCCCAGGGTGTCTTCGACTCGGCCGGCTTCTTGACCTGCAGCAGGTACATGTCGTGCACCATGCGGCCGTCTTCGCGGATCTTGCCGTTCTTGGCAAAGAAGTCGTTGACCGGCGTCTTCTTCATCTGCGCCATCACCTTGGCGGTGTCATCGGTTCCAGTCGCCTTGACCGCCTTCAGGTAATGCATGGTCGAGGAATACTGGCCTGCCTGCACCATGGTCGGCATGCGCTTGTGCAGGTCGAAGAAGCGCTTGGACCAGGCCCGGGTCTCGTTGTTGAGGTCCCAGTAGAAGCCTTCGGTCAGGTACATGTTCTGGGTGTTCTTCAGGCCCAGGGAATGCACGTCGGTGATGAAGACCAGCAGACCGGCGAGCGACTGCTTGGGCGTGATGCCGAACTCGGCGGCCTGCTTGATCGAGTTGATCGTGTCGCCGCCGGCGTTGGCCAGGCCGATGACCTGGGCGCCCGAGGACTGGGCCTTGAGCAGGTAGGACGAGAAGTCGTTGCCCGGGAAGGGATGGCGCACGGCGCCCATCACCTCGCCGCCATTGGCCTTGACCACGTCGGAGGCATCCTTCTCCAGCGCATGGCCGAAGGCGTAGTCCGCCGTCAGGAAGAACCATTTCTTGCCGCCGGCCTGGGTCACTGCCTTGGCGGTGCCGTTGGCCAGCGCGTAGGTGTCGTAGGTCCAGTGCACCGAGACATCGTTGCAGTTCTCGTTGGTGATCGCGGTCGAGCCCGGACCCGACATCAGCACGATCTTGTTCTTGTCCTTGGCGATCTTCTGCACCGCCAGCGCGACCGAGGTCGTCACGAGCTCGCTGGCCACGTCGACCTTGTCGCGCTCGAACCATTCGCGCGCCTTGTTGGCCGCGATATCGCCCTTGTTCTGGTGGTCGGCCGAGACCAGCTCGACCTTGAAATTCGGCTTCTCGGCGGCGACGAAGTCGTCGATCGCCATCTTGGTCGCCAGCACGGCACCCTTGCCCGCCAGGTCGGAATAGGTGCCGGACAGGTCGGTCAGCACGCCGATCTTGACCACGCCGTCGGACACCTGGGCCTGGGCCGTGCCGGCCAGCAGGGCCAGGGTCGCCACCTGGGCGGCAGCTTGAGCGATATGTTTGAGTTTCATGCTTGTCTCCGGGGTCGTTATGGGAATTCTTCGGGCGTCACACGCCCAGCAATTGATGCAGTTCGCCGGTGCGCGCCGCCAGCTCTTCCTTGGGCACGGTCATCACCACATGGCCGTGCTCGAGCACGTAATGCCGGTCGGCCAGCGGGGCGGCAAAGCGGAAGTTCTGCTCGACCAGCACGATGGTGTAGCCGCGCGACTTGAGCAGCCGGATCACCTCGCCGAGCTTCTTGACGATCACCGGCGCCAGGCCCTCGGTGATCTCGTCGAGCAGCAGCACCTTGGCGCCGGTGCGCAGGATGCGCGCCATCGCCAGCATCTGCTGCTCGCCGCCCGACAGGCGCGTGCCCGGGCTGTGGCGCCGCTCCTTGAGGTTGGGGAACAGCTCGTAGATCTCCTCGAGCGTCATGCCGCCGCTGGCCACCACCGGCGGCAGCAGCAGGTTCTCCTCGGTGCTCAGGCCGGCGAAGATGCCGCGCTCCTCGGGGCAGTAGCCCAGCCCCAGGCGCGCGATCCGGTGCGGCGCGGTCTGGTTGATCTCGGTGCCGTTGAACATGACCGAGCCGCTGCGTCGGCCCACCAGTCCCAGCATCGCCTTGAGCGTGGTCGATCGCCCCGAGCCGTTGCGCCCGAGCAGCGTCACGAGCTCGCCGCGGTTCACATGCAGGTCGATGCCGTGCAGGATGTGCGACTCGCCATAGAAGGCGTGCAGCCCGGTCACGCGCAGCATCTCGCCGTTGGGGTTGAAGGCACTGCTCATGCGTCGACTCCTACGTAAGCTTCGAGCACGCGCGGGTCGTTCGAGACCGTGGCGTAGTCGCCCTCGGCCAGCACGGCGCCGCGCTGCAGCACGGTGATGCGGTCGCACAGGGTCTCGACCACCGACAGGTTGTGCTCGACCATCAGGATGGTCCGGTTGGCCGAGATCTTCTGGATCAGCTCCACCACGCGCCCGACATCCTCGTGGCCCATGCCCTGGGTCGGCTCGTCGAGCAGCATCAGCTCGGGATCGAGCGCCAGCGTGGTGGCGATCTCGAGCGCGCGCTTGCGGCCGTACGGCATCTCCACCGTCACGATGTCGGCGAACTGGGCCAGGTCGACGGCTTCGAGCAGCTCCATCGCACGCCCGTTGAGCGTGTCGAGGCGCTTTTGCGACGACCAGAAATTGAACGAGTCGGTTCGCTTGCGCTGCAGTCCGACCCGCACGTTCTCCAGTGCCGTCAGATGGGCAAAGGTGGCCGAGATCTGGAACGATCGGATCATGCCGCGCCGCGCCACCTGGACCTGGCTCTCGCGCGTGATGTCCTGGCCCTTGAACTGGATCTGGCCGCTGCTGGCGGCATGGACCTTGGTCAGCAGGTTGAACACCGTGGTCTTGCCGGCGCCGTTGGGGCCGATCAGCGCATGGATGCTGCCGCGCTCGACCTCGAGGTTGACGTCCGAGACCGCCTTGAAGCCCAGGAATTCCTTGGTCAGGCCCCGGGTTTGCAGAATGATGTCTTTGTTCATGAGTCCTTCCGCGCGGGGCGTCATTCGATGGCGCTGGCCGACTTGATCTGGCTGCGCAGCACGAACTTCTGGATCTTGCCGGTCGAGGTCTTGGGCAGGGCGCCGAAGACGACCCGCTTGGGCACCTTGAAGCGCGCCAGCAGCTGGCGGCAGAACTCGAGGA
>JAPLPQ010000101.1 GCA_026400105.1 Burkholderiales bacterium | reverse complement strand
GCGCTCGACCCGGCGCTGGTACTTGAGCACCAGCAACTCGAAGGCCCGCATCTCGCCGGCCAGCGTGCGCTGCACCAGCAGCCAGTCGCTGTGCGCGGAAGAAGTGTTGGAGGGTCCTGCAAGCATTGAACCGACTCTATCCGCCCCGCTGCCTGGGTGCAAGCCGCATCGGGGCGAGCGGGCTCATGCGGGTCGGCTCATGCGTCCCGCCGCCCGGGCCGGCGCTGTGCCTCGCGCCAGGCCACCAGGGCGATCCGCAGCGCCTGCCAGTCGGCGGGCGCGCTGTCACGCTCGAGCCAGACCCACCAGCCCAGGCCGGCGGCATTGCTGAGCCGCAGCAGCACCTGGCCCTGCAGGTCGAGCGCCCAGTGCAGGCGCGCCAGCTCGGTGCCGTGGCGGTAGGCCTCGCTGCGCCAGATCCAGCGCCCTAGCAGGCCATCCGCGGGCGCCGCCTGGGCGCCGACCGGAGCCAGCGCGGGCTCCCAGCACAGCCGGCCGGCAACTGGCTGGCGCGAACGCCAGCGCGTGACACCCCAGAGCAGCAGCCCGAGCAGCCCCGAGAACCACCAGGCACCGGGCAAGGCGGCACCGCGCAGCGAGAACCACCAGGCCAGCTGCATGGCGAGCCAGGCCAGCAGGAGCAGGCTTTCGAGCCGGCCCTGCAAAGCAGAACGCCCCGCCGGGTATTCCACCGAAGGGGCGCTGTGCATGGCTCAGAGCGGGATCAGACGCGCTTGAACACCAGGGAACCGTTGGTGCCGCCGAAACCGAAGTTGTTCTTCAGCGCCACGTCGATCTTCATCTCGCGCGCCTGGTTGGCGCAGTAGTCCAGGTCGCATTCGGGGTCCTGGTTGAAGATGTTGATGGTCGGCGGGCTGATCTGGTGATGCAGCGCCAGCACCGTGAAGATGCTCTCGATGCCGCCAGCACCACCGAGCAGGTGACCGGTCATCGACTTGGTCGAGTTGACGACGATCTTGCGAGCGTGGTCGCCCAGCGCGGCCTTGATCGCGTGGGTCTCGTTGATGTCGCCCAGCGGGGTCGAAGTCCCGTGTGCGTTCAGGTAGTTGATCTGGTCGGCGTTGACGCCAGCATTGCGCAGCGCGTTGAGCATGGCGCGACGCGGGCCGTCCATGCTCGGCGCCGTCATGTGGCCGGCATCGGCACTCATGCCGTAGCCCGACAGCTCGGCGTAGATCTTGGCGCCGCGCGCCTTGGCATGCTCGTACTCCTCGAGCACCATCACGCCGGCACCCTCGCCCAGCACGAAGCCGTCGCGGTCCTTGTCCCAGGGACGGGACGCGGTCTTGGGGTCGTCGTTGCGGGTCGACAGGGCACGCATGGCAGCAAAGCCGCCCACGCCCAGCGGCGAGACGGTGGCTTCGGAGCCACCCGCGACGACCACGTCGGCGTCGCCGTATTCGATCATGCGACCGGCCTCACCGATGCAGTGCAGGCCGGTGGTGCAGGCGGTGACCACGGCGAGGTTCGGCCCCTTGAAGCCGAAACGCATGGACACATGACCAGCAATCATGTTGATGATCGAGGCCGGCACGAAGAAAGGCGAGATGCGGCGCGGGCCGCGGCTCACCAGTTCGTCACGGGTGTTCTCGATCAGGGGCAAGCCGCCGATACCCGAGCCGATCACGCAACCGATGCGTGTGGCCTCTTCCTCACCCAGCGCGTCGCCCGTGGGCAGACCAGCATCGGCGACGGCTTGGGCAGCCGCGACAATGCCGTAGTGGATGAAGCTGTCCATGGTCCGCGCTTCCTTGGCGCTGATGTAGGACTCCAGGTCAAAGCCCTTGACCTCACCTGCGATCTTGCAGGCAAAGTTGTTGGTATCGAACTTGGTGATCAGATCGATGCCGGACTGACCAGCGAGCAGGTTGGCCCAGGCCGTCTCCACCGTGTTACCCACGGGGGTGAGGCAGCCCAGACCGGTCACAACGACACGGCGGCGGCTCATGGATGCTTACTTCTGGTTGGCGACTGCGTAGTCGATGGCGTTCTGGACCGTGGTGATCTTCTCGGCATCTTCGTCCGGAATTTCGATGCTGAAGGCATCTTCCAGGGCCATGACCAGTTCCACGGTATCGAGGGAGTCAGCACCCAGATCGGCCACGAAGGACTTCTCGTTGGTGACCTGGGACTCTTCCACGCCGAGTTGTTCGGCAATGATTTTCTTCACGCGTGCTTCGATATCGCTCATATTTCCCTCTGAGGGTGGTTGAAAACTGTGCCGCCATTTTAGCCGGGCCGGCTTCGCCAGTCCGGAAACTGCGTCGCTGACCGCGATCCAGCCCCTGGCGGCTAGCCGGGGCCGATGTTATCCGATTCGGAGGCCTGGCCCCGATCAGGCCATGAACATGCCACCGTTGACATGCAGTTCCTGGCCCGTCAGGTAGCCCGCGCGCGGACTGGCGAGGAAGGACACGGCATAGGCGACATCGGCCGGCTTGCCCAGATGTCCGAGCGGAATCTGGTTCAGCAGCGCCTGCTGCTGGGCTTCGGGCAGCGAGCCGGTCATGTCGGTCTCGATGAAGCCGGGCGCCACGCAGTTGACGGTGATCTTGCGGCTGCCGAGCTCGCGCGCCAGCGCGCGCGTCATGCCGGCGACGCCAGCCTTGGCGGCGGCGTAGTTGGCCTGGCCGGCGTTGCCGGAAGCGCCGACCACGCTGGTGATGCTGATGATGCGACCGTAGCGCTGCTTCATCATCGGGCGGATCGCGGCCCGGCTCATGCGGAACACGGCCTTGAGGTTGGTGTCGAGCACCGCGTCCCAGTCCTCGTCCTTCAGGCGCATGGCCAGGGTGTCGCGCGTGATGCCGGCGTTGTTGACCAGCACCTGCAGGCCGCCCTGCTCCTTGACGATGGTGTCGATCAGGGCCTCGCCAGCGGCGACATCGTTGACATCGAGCTTGGCGCCACGGCAACCGGCAAAGGCCGACAGGGCGGTGCTGATCTTGCCCGCGCCCTCGTCCGAGGTGGCGGTGCCGATGACCTGGTAGCCCTGGCGGGCCAGCTCGAGCGCGATCGCCGCGCCGATGCCGCGCGAGGCGCCGGTGACCAGTGCGACCTGGGCGGGAGTTTGGTTTTCAGACATGGGTTTCCTTCAGGCCAGCAGGGCCTTGACTTCGGCCAGCGTGGCCGGGTCGTTGATGGCGGCGGCGACCAGCTCGGCGTCGATGCGCTTGACCATGCCGGTCAGCGCCTTGCCGGGGCCGCATTCGATGATGTGGCTGATGCCGCGGGCCTTGAGCGCACGCACGCTCTCGACCCAGCGCACCGGGCCGAAGGCCTGGCGATAGAGCGCGTTGCGGATGCGCTCGATTTCGGTCTCGACCGCAACGTCGATGTTGTTGAGCACCGGAATCTGCGGCAGGGCGAAGGCGGTCTCGGCCAGCTTCTGCTGCAGGCGTTCGGCCGCCGGCTTCATCAGGCTGGAATGGAACGGCGCCGACACCGGCAGCGGCAGCGCGCGCTTGGCGCCCTTGGCCTTGAGCACCTCGCAGGCCTTGTCGACCGCGGCCTTGCTGCCGGCGATCACGGTCTGCGCCGCGTCGTTGAAGTTGACCGCCTCGACCACCTCGCCGCTGTCAGCCGCGAACAGGGCCTGCGCCTCGGCACAGCCGAGCTTGACCGCCTCGGGGTCCAGGCCCAGGATCGCCGCCATGGCGCCGACACCGACCGGCACCGCCTCCTGCATCGCCTGGGCACGGAAGCGCACCAGCGGTGCGGCCTGGGCCAGCGTCAGCGAACCGGCGGCAACCAGGGCCGAATACTCGCCCAGCGAGTGGCCGGCGACCGCGGCCGGCAGCGCACCGCCCTCGGCCAGCCAGATGCGCCAGGCCGCGACCGCACCGACCAGCATCACCGGCTGGGTGTTGGTCGTCAGCGCCAGCGCTTCCTTGGGACCTTCGTGGATCAGGCGGCCGATGTCTTCGCCGAGCGCGTCGGAGGCTTCCTTGAGCGTCTCGAGCAAGACCGGATGGTCGCCCCAGGCGTCGAGCATGCCGACCGACTGGGAACCCTGGCCCGGAAAAACGAATGCAAAATGGTTCATGTTGGCTTTTTGAACTGTCTTGTCTTGGGGATCACAGACGCAGCAGCACCGCGCCCCAGGTGAAGCCACCGCCCACCCCTTCGAGCATCGCGGTCTGGCCCGGCTGGATGCGGCCGCTGCGCACGCCCTCGTCGAGCGCGAGCGGGATCGAGGCCGCCGAGGTGTTGCCGTGCTGGCCCACCGTCACGATCACCTTGTCCATGTCGAGCTTGAGCTTGCGCGCCGTGCTCTGGATGATGCGCAGGTTGGCCTGGTGCGGCACCAGCCAGTCGACATCGGCCTCGGTCTTGCCGGCCTTGGCCAGCGCGGCCTTGGCGGCGCTCTCGAGCAGGCCGACCGCGAGCTTGAACACGGCCTGGCCGTCCATCTTGAGCAGCGGGTCGCCCAGCACCTGGCCACCGCTGACCGTCCCCGGCACGCAGAGAATGCCGGTGTGGCGGCCGTCGGCATGGATGTCGCTGGCCAGCAAGGCCGGGCCGCTGCCGTCATGCTCGACGGCTTCGAGCACCACGGCGCCGGCGCCGTCGCCAAACAGCACGCAGGTGGTGCGGTCATTGAAGTCGAGGATGCGCGAGAAGACCTCGGCGCCGACCACCAGTGCGCGCGTCGCGGCACCGGTCTGGATCATGGCGTCGGCAATCGTCAGCGCGTAGATGAAGCCGCTGCAGACCGCCTGCACGTCGAAGGCGGCGCCACCGGCGGCACCGGGCTGGCCCTGCGCCACGGCCGACTCGGTCAGCTTGCGCTGCAGGATCGAGGCGGTCGAGGGAAAGACCATGTCCGGCGTGGAAGTCGCGACGATGATAAGGTCGATGTCACCGATCTGGCAGCCGGCGGCCTCGATCGCCTTCAGGCTGGCCTGCAGGCCAAGGTCGCTGGCATTGACGCCGTCGTCGGCGTAATGGCGGGCACGGATGCCGGTGCGGTCGACGATCCAGTCGTCGCTGGTCTCGATGCCGCGTTCGGCCAGCAGGCCGACCATGTCGGCGTTCGTCAGTCGGCGTGGCGGCAGGTAGCTACCGGTACCGGAAATGCGGGAATAGCGTCTCATGTTCGGTCTGGGTTGGTCTGGCCCTGAACGCCAGCAGCGTCTCAGGCTGAGGTGGCCGACAGGGCGGCTGCGCCCTTGGCCGCCATCAGCGGCGCCGCATGGGCGATGCGCGCCCTCACGTTGTCGAGCAACTGGTTGTGGGCTGCATCATACGCGCGCGCCAGCGCCTGCTCGAAGGCAAAGGCGTCGGCCGAGCCGTGGCTCTTGAACACCAGGCCGCGCAATCCGAGCAGCGCCGCGCCGTTGTAGCGCCGGTGATCGACTCGCCGCTTGAACGCCGATAGCACCGGATAGGCCACGATGGCAGCCATTTTCGTCAAGATATTGCGCCCGAATGCCTGCTTGATCAGGGTGCTGACCATGCTGGCCAGGCCCTCGCTGCTCTTGAGCGCGACGTTGCCAACGAAGCCGTCGCAGACCACGAGGTCGACCACGCCCTTGAAGATGTCGTTGCCCTCGACGTTGCCCTTGAAGTTGAGGTCACCGTTGGCGGCAGCGGCGCGCAGCAAGGCGCCGGCCTGCTTGATGACCTCGTTGCCCTTGATCGCTTCCTCGCCGATGTTGAGCAGGCCGACCGTGGGCGACTCCTTGCCGCTGATCGCGACCACCAGGGCCGAGCCCATGACCGCGAACTGCAACAGGTGCTCGGCGCTGCAATCGACGTTGGCGCCGAGGTCGAGCATGGTGGTGGCGCCGCCGGTGACATTGGGCATCTGGCCAGCGATCGCGGGCCGGTCGATGCCGTCGAGCGTCTTGAGCACGAAGCGCGCGATCGCCATCAGCGCGCCGGTATTGCCGGCCGAGACGGCAGCCTGGGCGGCGCCGTCCTTGACCTGGTTGATCGCGACGCGCATCGACGAGTCGCGCTTGCGACGCAACGCGACTTCGAGCGGATCGTCCATCGTGACGACCTCGCTGGCCGCGATGACCTGGATGCGGGTCTGGTCGATCGAAGCCGGCAGCTTGGCCAGGGCCTCGGGCAGGCCGACCAGCAGCAGATGAGCGTCGGGGTGAGAAGCGAGAAAGGCGGCACAGGCCGGCAAGGTGACTGCGGGGCCGTAGTCTCCGCCCATGCAATCGACCGCGATGGTGATCATTCCAGCGTCCTCAAGGTGGCAGCAAACAGGATAAAAAAAGCCCGCAGTGATGCGGGCTTTGCCTCGAACAAACTGTGCGAGGGCGATGGCGCGTCAGCGCCGATCAGGCCTCGGACTTGTTCTTCAGGACCTGGCGGCCACGGTAGAAACCGTTCGGGCTGATGTGGTGACGCAGGTGCACTTCACCGGTGGTGGCTTCCACAGCGATGCCCGGCACGTTCAGGGCATTGTGCGAGCGGTGCATACCGCGCTTGGAAGGGGACTTTTTGTTTTGCTGGACGGCCATGATCGGCTCCTATCGAAAAATCAAATGGGTGGATGGCTGCACCAGCCCCATGAAAATAGATTTTCAGGCCAGCGCGAAACCCTGGATTATAGCGACTTGTCAGACCGGCGGTCAATGGTCGCTTGTACGACCCTTGAGCGCACTCAGTGCGGCGAAGGGATTGGGCTTCTTTTCCTCCGGCAGATCGGGCAGTTCGCCCGCGCTCATGCGCACCGGAACCGGGCAGACCTCGTGCATCGGCACCAGGGGCAGCGCCAGCAGCAGCTCGTCCTCGATCAGCGCGGCCAGGTCGAAGCGCGGCTCGAGCGCCAGCAGGTCTTCCTCGCACTCGTCGTCCTCGGCCAGCGCCACCGCCTCGTCGGCAACGAAGCGGAACCAGCGGTCGACCTCGACCGGCTGCGCATAGGGCGACAGGCAGCGCTGGCAGGTTTGCGGCAGCTCGGCGCTGGCTTGCAGGTGCAGCCAGAGCTGGGGCTCGGGCAGCTCGCCGCGGCCGAGGTCGGCACCCAGGTCGCCCAGGGGCTGGCGCAGTTCAGCCTGCGCGCTCCAGCGCACCGGAGCGACCTCGAGCTCGGGCAGGCCATCGGCCAGGCGAGCGAAGGCGGACAGCAGCGCCTGGCCGGACAGGGTTTCGGCTTTCTGCGCGCTGGCGCGCAGGTCGAGGGTGGTCGGGGGCATGGCAGCGGTCATGGCGGCATTCGAGACAAGGAGGGTCGATTCTACGGCCGCGCCCGGCCCCGGCTGCCTATACTGGCAGCATGAAAATAGCCGACATCCGCAAGAGCTACGAGCGCGCCGAGCTCAACGAGCACGCCTCGCACGCCGACCCCATGCTGCAGTTCGACCAGTGGCTGAACGAAGCGATCAAGAGCGAGATCCCCGAGTCCAATGCGATGACGGTCGCGACCGTCGGCAGCAACCTGCGTCCGAGCACGCGCGTGGTGCTGATCAAGGGCTACGACGCGCGCGGCATCGTCTGGTACACCAACTACGACAGCCGCAAGGGCCGCGAGCTGGCCGGCAACCCGTTTGCCGCGCTGCAGTTCCACTGGGTCGAGCTCGAGCGCGTGGTGCGCATCGAGGGCCGGGTCGAACGCGTCAGCGCCGAGGAGAGCGACGAGTATTTCCACAGCCGCCCGCTCGACAGCCGGATCGGTGCCTGGGCCAGCCCGCAAAGCCAGGTGATCCCGGGTCGCACGCTGCTGGTGACCAATGCGGCCAAGTTCGGCGCGCAGTTCCTGCTCAATCCGCCGCGCCCGCCGCACTGGGGCGGTTTCCGTCTCGTGCCGGACTGCTGGGAGTTCTGGCAGGGCCGCAAGAGCCGGCTGCACGACCGGCTGCGCTACCAGCAGCAGGCCGACGGCTGGCTGCGCGAACGCCTGGCGCCCTGAGCAGGCCGCGGATGCCGCCGGGCCGTCAACAGCGGCCCGTCCAGCGCATCAGAGCCGCTCGATGGCCTGGTCGGCAACCGCCTGCAGCTCGTCAGCGCTGACCAATGCGGGCGAAATCTCGGCCAGCGGCAGCAGCACGAAGGCGCGCTCGCGCAGGCGCGGGTGCGGCACGCTGAGGTCGGGCTGATCGATGACGGCATCGCCATACAGCAGCAGGTCGAGGTCGAGCGTGCGCGGCGCGTTGCGGTAGGGCCGCTCGCGCCCGGCCTGCAGCTCGAGCGCCTGCAAGGCGTGCAGCAGCTCATGCGCATCGAGCCCGGTCTCGATCGCCGCCACCGCGTTGATGAAGTCGGGGCCGCTGGCCTCCCAGGGCGCGCTGCGGTAGAGCCCGGAGGCGCGCAGCAGCCGGGTCTGCGGCAGCTGGTCCAGCGCCGCGATCGCCGCGCTCACCGTGGCGCGCGCATCGCCCAGGTTGGCGCCCAGCGCGACATGGGCCAGCACAGGCGAGCTCATGGCTGCGGGCCGGAGCCGGAGTCGTCGCCCCCGGCACCAGCCACACCACCAGCACCGCTGTTGGACTTGCGGCGGCGGCGACGCTTCTTGGCCGGAGCGGCCTCGCCCGACTCGGACTCGAACGGCGGCGGCTCGCTCGCTGCGGTGTCTTCAGCCTGCTCACCGGAAGGCGGCAGGGCGCGGCCTTCGGCCGGCTGGCGGAACACGCGCCCGCCCGGGGCCTCGCCGGTCTTGGCGCGTGGCTTGGGCTTGGCGCGCTGCTGCTCGAGGCGGATCGCGTCGACCATGTCGTAGCGCACCGCGTCGCTGGCGGTGCTGAAGGTCTCCCACCAATGCGCGAGTTCCTCGGGCAGTTCGCCGACCTGGGCCCGCAGGCGCAGGAAGTCGAAGCCGGCGCGAAAACGCGGCTGGTCGGCCAGCGAGAACGGCGCGGTGCCGGTGCGCTTGTCGAAGCGCGGCTGCATGAGCCAGATCTCGCGCATGTCGGCGCCGAGCTTGCCGCGGCCCGAGACATCGCCGATGCGCGACTCGAACACCTCGTCGACCGCTTCCTGCAGCGCCGGGAAGGCCGGCAGGCCGGCTTTCTGGCGCCGGTTCCAGCCCACGCGCACGTCGCTCCAGAGCACGCAGGCGAGCAGGAAGCTCGGCGCGACCGGCTTGCCCTCGCCGACGCGGCGGTCGGTGTCCTGCAGCGCCGAGCGCACGAAGGGATCCTCGGCGCGCTCGACCACCAGGTCGAGCAGCGGATAGATGCCCTTGGCTAGGCCGGTGGACTTGAGCTGCTCGACGCTGGCCAGCGCATGGCCGGTCTGCAGCAGCTTGAGCATCTCGTCGAACAGGCGGCTCTGCGGCACATCGGCCAGCAGGCCGACCGAGGGCGCGATGGCGGCGCGGGTCTTGGCCTCGAACTGGAAGCCCAGGCCGCTGAGCTTGGCGGCAAAGCGCACCGCGCGGATGATGCGGACCGGGTCCTCGCGGTAACGCGCGGCCGGATCGCCGATCATGCGCAGCACGCGCTTGTTGGAGTCGCGGATGCCGTGGTGGAAGTCGACCACGGTTTCGGTCTCCGGGTCGTAGTACATCGCGTTGATCGTGAAGTCGCGCCGCGCCGCATCCTGCTCGATCGGACCCCAGACGTTGTCGCGCAGCACCCGGCCGCTGGCATCGACCGCATGCTTCATGCCGGCCAGCGCGGTCTTGCTGCTGCGCTCGTTGCCGCTGACCTGCTCGGCGTCGGCGCTGTCGAGGTGGGCGCGCAGGGTCGAGACCTCGATCACCTCATGCTCGCGGCCGCGGCCGTAGATCACGTGCACGATGCGAAACCGCCGCCCGATGATGAAGGCGCGCCGGAACAGGCCCTTGACCTGCTCGGGCGTGGCGTTGGTCGCGACGTCGAAATCCTTCGGCCGCAGGCCCAGCAGCAGGTCGCGCACCGCGCCACCGACGACATAGGCCTCGAAGCCGGCGCTCTTGAGCGTGTGCACCACGTCGAGCGCGCGGCCATCGACCAGCGAGGGGTCGATGCCGTGCACGGTGGCCGGCACATCCTCGCGCTTGCCGAATTTCGGGCCCTTGCCCGGGGCGCTCTTGCCCAGCAACTTGTCGATGAAGGTCTTGATCATGCGGATTCGGGGAACAGGTCCAGGATGCGCCAGCCGCGCTGCTGCGCGATCTCGCGCAGGGCAGCGCCGGGATTGGTGGCGACGGGGTTGTGTGCGCGCTCGAGCAACGGCAGGTCGTTGGTCGAGTCGGAATAGAAGGTCATGTCGCAATCATCCCAGCCCAGGCCGCGCGCGGCCAGCCACTGCTGCAGACGCTCGACCTTGCCTTCGCGAAACGATGGCGTGCCGCGGATCTCGCCGCTGTACCAGCCATCCAGGCCGCGCTCGAGCTCGATCGCGATCAGTTCGGTCACGCCGAAGGCCTGCGCGATCGGACGCGTGATGAACTCGTTGGTCGCGGTGATGATCAGCCCCTGCTCGCCGGCATCGCGGTGGCGCTGCACCAGCTCGAGCGCCTGCGGCTGCAGGCTCGGGCGGATCACCTCGGCCATGAAGCGCTCGTGCGCGGTGGCGGCCTCGGCGGGGCTGTGGCGGCGCAGGGCCTCGGTCGCGAAGCGCACATAGTCGTGCACATCGAGCGTGCCGGCCTGGTAATGGGCAAAGAATTCGTCGTTGCGGCGGGTGAACTCGACCGGATCGGTCCAGCCGATGCGGGTCGTGAACTGGCCCCACGAGTAGTCCGAGTCGATCGGCAGCAGCGTGTGGTCCAGGTCGAAGAGAGCCAGTTTCATGGCGGGCAGGTCTTTGTCGGTTGGCCTCACTCGTTTTCGAGCATGGCCTTGATCAAGGGAATGGTGATGGCGCGCTGGGTGCGCAGGGCATAACCGTCCAGCGTCTCGAGCAGCAGCATCAGGCTGCTGAGGTCGCGCGAGAAACGGTTGAGCATGAAGTCCATCACCTCGTCGCTCAGGAACACGCCGCGCAAGTCGGCGGCGCGACGCAGGACGGCTCGGCGCTCGGCGTCGTCCAGGGGAAACAATTGGAACACATCGCCCCAGGCCAGGCGACTGCGCAGATCCTCGCGCAGCGCGAGGTCGGCCGGCGGGCGATCGGCGGCAGCCAGCACCCAGCGCGCCGCGCCGCGCCGCGGCGACTGGACGTTGATGAACCAGTTGAAGGCCATGGCCTGCTGGACCTCGGTGTAGAGGTGGCAATCATCGAAGATCACCGCGCCCCAGGCATCGTCGAACTCGGGCGGCGCCATCACGTTCGGGTCGATCCAGCCGACCTGCACGCCGCGCTCGCGCAGCGCCGCGCAGGTGGCCTGCAGCAGATGGCTCTTGCCGCTGCCGGCGCCGCCCCAGATGAAGGTCGGTACCGGCGAGCGCATCGGATTGCGCGACCAGACCCGCAGGTGTTCGAGCAGGCCGGTATTGCGCCCGGCGACAAAATTATCCAGGGAGGGCACGGGCGCCAGGCCCATGTCCAACACGAGTTGCCGCATGGTCATGGCGTCAGTGAGGGTTGGCGGTCGACGACCGCAAGCAGGCAAAACCGGCCGGAAAATGCTACCCCAAGCAAGCGCCAGGCCGGGAAACGGACTCGACTGCGGCTCAGTTGCATGGGAACTTGTGGATGGACATGGCGGCTCGGCCGTAAAATCTCGCAAATTCTATCGGGCTTACCCACATGACAACGACTCCTATCTCCTATAAAGACGCCGGCGTGGACATCATCGCGGGCGACGCGCTGGTCGAGCGCATCAAGCCGCTGGCCAAGAAGACGATGCGCGAAGGCGTGCTGGCCGGCATCGGCGGCTTCGGCGCGCTGTTCGAAGTGCCCAAGCGCTACCAGGAGCCGGTGCTGGTTTCCGGCACCGATGGCGTGGGCACCAAGCTCAAGCTGGCCTTCGAGTGGAACATGCATGACACCGTCGGCATCGACCTGGTCGCCATGAGCGTCAACGACGTGCTGGTGCAAGGCGCCGAGCCGCTGTTCTTCCTCGACTACTTCGCCTGCGGCAAGCTCGACGTCGATACCGCAGCGGCCGTGGTCGGCGGCATCGCCAAGGGCTGCGAGCTGTCGGGTTGCGCGCTGATCGGCGGCGAAACCGCCGAAATGCCGGGCATGTACCCGGCTGGCGAATACGACCTGGCCGGCTTCGCGGTCGGCGCGGTCGAGAAGTCCAAGATCCTGACCGGCCAGAACGTCAAGCCGGGCGACGTGGTGCTGGGCCTGGCCTCGCACGGTGTGCACTCGAACGGCTTCTCGCTGGTGCGCAAGTGCATCGAGCGCGCCGAAGGCTCCGGCACCATTCCGGCCACGCTCGACGGCCAGCCGTTCAAGCAGGCCATCATGGCGCCGACCCGGCTGTACGTGAAGAACGTGCTGGCCGCACTGGCCCAGCACCCGATCAAGGCGCTGGCGCACATCACCGGTGGCGGCCTGCTCGAGAACATCCCGCGCGTGCTGCCCGAAGGCACCGCCGCGCAACTGGTCAAGGGCAGCTGGCCGCAGTCCGAGCTGTTCGCCTGGCTGCAGGCCACGGCCGGCATCGACGACATCGAGATGAACCGCACCTTCAACAACGGCATCGGCATGGTCGTCGTCGTGGCAGCTGAAGAAGCCGCCGCCACCGCAGCGACCCTGCGCGAGCTGGGCGAAAGCGTCTACGAGATCGGCCGCATCGCCGAACAAGGCGCGGGCGAACAGGTCGTCGTGGCCTGAGAAACAGCCCCTCCCCCCGCTCACGAAAGGCCCGGCAACGGGCCTTTTTTCATGTCCTGGCGACCAAGCTCGTGCCAGCGGGGCGCGCGCTGCCGACCTGGCAGCGGTCCGGGGCCCCGCCCCGGGTTCGGGAATCCGACAGCGGCGACGGCAGAAATGCCGGAAATCCGACCGCTGGAATTCAGATCGACAAGTTTTCTCTTGGAAATCAAATAGTTAAAAATCGCACGGATTTCCCGAATCTGGCATGTCACTTGCTTCACCCAAGGCAGCAAAGTCGGCGCTCGGCTTCGCCCCGATCCCGAAAAACCTGCACCCAGACTGAAGGAAACCCCATCATGAAGAATCATCGTTTGCTGGCGCGTTGCGCCATCGCTGCCACCACCTTGTTCGCCGCGCTCTCGACGGCCTGGGCCGCCGAGAAGCCGAACGTGGTCATCCTCGCGACCGGCGGCACGATCGCCGGCGCCGGTGCCGATGCCTCCAAGAGCGCCACCTACCAGGCCGCCAAGGTGCCGGTCGACAAGCTGATCGCCGGTCTGCCGACGCTGTCGGCCGTGGCCCAGGTCCGGGGCGAACAGGTGTTCCAGATCGCCTCGGAGAGCTTCACCAACGAACACCTGCTGACCCTGGGCAAGCGTGTCGCCCAGCTGCTCAAGCAGGGCGATGTCGATGGCGTGGTGGTGACCCACGGCACGGACACGCTCGAGGAAACCGCCTATTTCCTCAATCTGGTCATCCACAGCGACAAGCCGGTGGTCGTGGTCGGCTCGATGCGCCCGGGCACGGCGATGTCGGCCGACGGCATGCTGAACCTGTTCAACGCCGTCAACGTCGCGGCGAGCCAGGACGCGCACGGCAAGGGCGTGCTGGTCACGATGAACGACGAGATCAACAGCGGTCGCGACGTGTCGAAGATGATCAACATCAAGACCGAGGCCTTCAAGAGCCCCTGGGGCCCGCTGGGCATGGTCGTCGAAGGCAAGAACTACTGGTTCCGCCTGCCGGCCAAGCGCCACACGATCAACTCGGAGTTCGACATCGAAAAGATCGAGACCCTGCCGGCGGTCGAGATCGCCTATGGCTACGGCAACGTCAGCGACACCGCCTACCGGGCCTTCGCCGGCCAGGGTGCCAAGGCCATCATCCATACCGGCACCGGCAACGGTTCGGTCAGCAACCGGGTGGTGCCGGCGCTGCGCGAGCTGCGCAGCCAGGGCGTGCAGATCATCCGCTCCTCGCACGTGAACGCCGGCGGCTTCGTGCTGCGCAATGCCGAGCAGCCCGACGACCAGTACGACTGGGTGGTCGCCCATGACCTGAACCCGCAAAAGGCCCGCATCCTGGCCGCCGTGGCCCTGACCAAGACCCAGGACAGCAAGGAACTGCAGCGCATCTTCTGGGAGTATTGAGCGCTCGCGGGTTTCCGGGGCGGCACCCGCCGTCCCGACCGTTGTCTTTGCTGCCTGCCAACGGCAGCGCTAGGCCCCGCCGCCGCGCAGCTGCGCCAGCCGCTGCTCGATCAGGTCGTGATCGGGCGCGTCCTCGGCCTGGGCCAGATAGATCTCGAGATCGGCCCTGGCCTCGTCGATGCGCCCGAGCCCGGCCAGAGCCAGCCCGCGGTCGCGCCGCTCGCTCCAGTCCTCGGGCAACAGGATCACCAGCCGCTCGAGCACCTGCAGCAGGCGCGGCCAGTCGGCGGCCTGGCTCTGGATGTCCTTCAGGTTGCGCAGCACCCGCGCCAGGATCTCGCGCTCGGGCGCCGACTGCAGATAGAGCCCGACCGGCGGCTCGAACTCGTCGACCAGGCCATGGCGGCGCCGGAACGGCTCGAGCCGTTCGGACAGGTCCTCGCGGCCCAGCGACTGGCCGGTGAAGGGGTCGATCACGACCTGGCCCTGTGCCAGGCTGACCTTGACCAGGAAATGACCCGGAAAATTGATCCCGCGCGCCTGCAGGCCCAGGCCCTGCGCGAGCTCGAGCCACAGTATCCCGAGCGTGATCGGGATGCCGCGCCGACGCTCGAGCACCCGGTTCAGGTAGCTGTTGTCGGGATCGTAGTAATGGTTGACATTGCCGCCGAAGGCCAGATCGCCGAAGAAGAACCGATTGAGCCGGCGCACGCGCTCCAGCGGCCCGGCATCGGCGGGCAAGCGGCGCTGCAGTCGCAGCAGCATCTGGTCGACCTGACCCAGCAGCTGCTGGAGATCGAGCTCGGGATACTCGTCCAGCGCGACCGCTGCGGTCGCCTCCAGCAGCGGAAAGCCCTGGTCCTCACGCACCAGGGCGGCGAAATAGTCGAGCGGGGTCGGTAATTCAAAGGCCGGCAGCATGGCTCACCGGCGCACGAACTGGCGCAGCTTGAGGCCGGTCGCCAGCAGGACGCCGAAATACAGCAGCGCCGAGCCGATGATCGCCAGCACAAGCCAGAGCAAGCGCTCGGCCTTGCCCAGCGCCAGCCAGTCCAGCGCGCTGGCAGCCCAGACCAGGTAGAGCGCCAGCAAGGCACTGGCGGCCGCGACCTGCAGCATGAAGCGGCGCCAGCCCGGCTGCGGCTGGTAGACGCCGCGCTGGCGCAGCCCGATCAGCAGCCAGCCGGCATTGAGCAACGCGCCCAGGCCGATCGAGAGCGCCAGCCCGGCATGCGCCAGGAACGGCACCAGCAGCAGGTTGAACAGCTGGGTGCAGACCAGCACCACCACCGCGATCCGGACCGGGGTGCGGATGTCCTGGCTGGCATAGAAACCCGGCGCCAGCACCTTGATCGCGATCAGCCCGAGCAGGCCGATGCCATAGCCGGTCAGCGCAAGCTGGGTCTGCTGCACGTCGACCGCCTGGAAGGCGCCATAGTGGTAGAGCGCCGCGACCAGCGGCTGGCCAAAGCAGAGCAGCGCGACCGCGCAGGGCAGCGCCAGCAGCACGACCCAGCGCAGTCCCCAGTCGAGCAGCCCGCTGTAGCGCGCATCGTCGCCGGAGGCCCTGGCCGCCGACAGCTGGGGCAGCAGCACCACGCCGAGCGCCACGCCCAGCATCGCGGTCGGGAACTCCATCAGGCGGTCGGCGTAGGTCAGCCAGCTCACGCTGCCCAAGCGCAGGTGGGAGGCGATCTGGGTATTGATCAGCAGCGAGATCTGCGCCACGCCGACGCCCAGCAGCGCCGGCGCCATCAAGGTCAGGATGCGGCGCGTGCCCGGATGGGCCCAGGCCGCGCGCAATCCGCCCAGGCTCAGGCGCAGCCGGGGCAGCAGGCCCAGTTTCTTCAAGGCCGGCAGCTGTACGCCCAGCTGCAGCATGCCGCCACCCAGCACGCCAGCGGCCAGCGCGAAGATCGGCTCGATGCCCAGGCGACCGAACCAGGGCGCGCCCCAGGCCGCCGCCGCGATCATCGACAGGTTGAGCAGCACCGGCGTCGCGGCCGGCACCGCGAAACGCTTCCAGGTGTTCAGGATGCCGGCGGCCAGCGCGACCCCCGACATGAAGCCGATGTAGGGAAACATCCAGCGCGTCAGCACCACCGCGACGTTGAAGCCATGCGGGTCCTGCTGCAGGCCCGAGGCCATCAGCCAGACCAGCACCGGCGCGGCCGCCACGCCCAGGATGCAGGTCAAGGTCAGCGCGACCGCCAGCAGGGTCGCGACCTGGTCGATCAGCTGGCGCGTCGCGTCGTCGCCGTCCCTGGCACGGCTGGCAGCCAGCACCGGCACGAAGGCCTGGCTGAAGGCGCCCTCGGCGAACAGGCGCCGCAGCAGATTGGGAATGCGAAAGGCGACGTTGAAGGCGTCGGTCAGCGCGCTGGCGCCGAAGCTCGAGGCGATCAGCAACTCCCGCGCCAGGCCCGTGATGCGCGAGGCCAGGGTCAGCAGGGAGACGAGTGAGGCGGATTTGAACAGTGACACGCCAGCGAGTGTAGCCGCCAGCACCGGCGGTCATGGCAGCGCACAAGTCCCTGCTGCCAGCCTGACCGTCGCAGCGGCAGCCGACCCGATGTTGCCATGCAGCACTAAAATGGGTCGGTGACCATTCTCAACGCCGACCTGCATTGCCACTCCACCGTCTCCGACGGCACGCTGGAGCCCGAAATCCTGGCCGAACGCGCCAAGACCCGGGGGGTCGAGCTGTGGTCGTTGACCGACCATGACGAGATCGGCGGCCAGCAACGCGCCCGGACAGCGGCGCTCGCGCTGGGACTGCCCTACCTGACCGGAGTCGAGATCTCGGTCACCTTCTGCAATCTGACGGTGCATATCGTCGGCCTGGGCTTCGACCCCGGGCACGAGCTGCTCGTGCGCGGCCTGGAGCGCACGCGCGGCGGGCGCGGCGAGCGGGCGCAGGAAATGGGTGCCGGGCTGGCCAAGGTCGGCATCCAGGGCGCCTACGAGGGCGCGCTCAAGCACGCCGGCAACCCCGAACTGATCTCGCGCACCCATTTCGCGCGCTTCCTGGTCGAGACCGGGGTCTGCCGCGACAACAACGAGGTGTTCCGCAAATACCTGGCCGACGGCAAGCCCGGCTTCGTGCCGCACCGCTGGGCCGCGCTGGGCGACGCGGTGCGCTGGATCCGCGAGGCCGGCGGCGTCGCCGTGATCGCGCACCCGGCGCGCTACGACCAGAGCCCGACCCAGGAATACGCGCTGTTCTCCGAATTCAAGGCCCATGGCGGCCAGGGCGTCGAGGTGGTCTGCGGCAGCCACGCCGCGAGCGAATACCCCAAGTACGCCGAGCTCGCGCTCGAGTTCGGCCTGGCCGCCTCGCGCGGCAGCGACTTCCACAGCCCCGACGAGAGCCGGATCGACCTTGGCGACCTGCCGCTGCTCGAAGGCCGGCTGACCCCGGTCTGGGAGCTGCTGGCCGACCGCATCCAGACCGCATGAGCGCCGCCCGACCGCTACAGGGCATCGCCCTGCTGTTGCTGGCAGTAGGCTGCTTCGCCACGCTCGACTCATCGGTCAAGTACCTGAGCCTGGGCATCTCGGTGCTGATGGCGATCTGGTTCCGCTACCTGTTCCAGGCCCTGGTCATGAGCGCCGTGGTGCTGCCCACGCGCGGCTGGCGCTCGCTGCAGACCGCCCATCCGCGCCTGCACCTGCTGCGCGCGGCGCTGCTGCTGAGCACCAGCCTGCTGGGCTTCTTCAGCGTCAAATACATGCCAGTGGGCGAATTCACCGCCATCATCATGCTGACGCCGATGGTGACGACGCTGCTGGCAGCGACCTTCCTGAAGGAAAAGGTCAGCGCGCTGCGCTGGCTGCTGGTCGCGGGCGGCTTCTGCGGCGCGCTGCTGGTGGCGCAGCCGGGCGGCGCCACGGCGGGCTGGACCTTGCTGCTGCCGCTGGGCTGCACGCTGGCGAACTCGGTCTACCAGATCCTGACCAGCCGCATGGCGCGCACCGAGCACGCGATGACGCTGAACTTCTATTCCGGCTGGGGCGGTGCGCTGGTGCTGACCGCGGCGCTGCCCTGGATCTGGCAGACGCCGGTCGACGGCCAGACCTGGGCCCTGCTCTGCCTGACGGGCGCCACCGGCACGCTGGGCCATTTCGCGCTCGGCGCGGCCTTCGGACGCGCGCCGGCCGCCACGCTCGCGCCCTACCTCTACGCCCAGATCGGCTTCGCGATGCTGGCCGGCTGGCTGGTGTTCGCCCATGTGCCGGGCCAGCTCGAACTCGCCGGCATCGCGTTGATCGCGGTCTGCGGCGCCACGGCAGCCTGGCTGGCGGCGCGCCTGCCGCGGCCGATCTGACCCAGACAACTGCGCCAAGTGGGACAATCGCCAGATGTCACAGTATTTCGAAGTCCACCCCGAGAACCCGCAAGCCAGACTGCTCAAGCAGGCGGTGCAGTTGCTGGAAAAAGGCGGCGTGCTCGCCGTGCCAACCGACTCCAGCTACGCGCTGGTCTGTCACCTCGACGACAAGTCGGCGGTCGAGCGGCTGCGCCGCATCCGCGGCGTCGATGACAAGCACCACCTGACACTGCTGTGCCGCGACCTCAGCGAGCTGGCCAGCTACGCACGGGTCGACAACCGGCAGTACCGCCTGCTCAAGCTCGGCACGCCCGGCCCCTACACCTTCATCCTCGAAGCCAGCAAGGAAGTGCCGCGGCGCGTCAGCCACCCCTCGCGCAAGACCATCGGGCTGCGCGTGCCCGAGCACCGGGCGCTGCAGGAGCTGCTCGCGCTGCATGGCGCGCCGCTGCTGGCCAGCACGCTGATCCCCCCCGGCGAGGAAGAGCCGCTGAACGACCCACAAGAGATCCGCGAACGCCTGCCCGAACTGGCAGCCGTGATCGACGCCGGAGCCTGCTCGCTCGAGCCGACCAGCGTGATCGACCTGACCCCGATGGGATCGGGCGAGGAACCTGAAGTGATCCGGACTGGCCGTGGCCAGCTGGCGGCGCTCGGCCTCTGAGCCCGCCTGCGACAATAAGCGCATGGACTTCGCCCAAATCATCCAGACCGTTGCGATCTACGCCCTGCCGGTGCTGTTCGCGATCACCGTGCACGAGGCTGCGCACGGCTATGCGGCGCGCCATTTCGGCGACAACACGGCCTGGTCCCAGGGCCGAGTGACCCTGAACCCGATCAAACATATCGACCCGGTCGGCACCCTGCTGATGCCGCTGATCCTCTATTTCGCGACCGGCGGCAACTTCCTGTTCGGCTATGCCAAGCCGGTGCCGGTCAATTTCGGCCGGTTGCGCAATCCCAAGCGCGACATGGTCTGGGTCGCGCTGGCCGGACCGGGCTCCAACTTCTTGCAGGCGCTGGCCTGGGGTGCCTTGCTGCTGGTGCTGCATGCACTGGGCCTGCGCGAGCGCTTCTTCCTCGGCATGTGCGTGGCCGGCGTCAACGTCAACCTCGTGATGTTCGCCTTCAACCTGTTTCCGCTGCCGCCGCTCGACGGCGGCCGCATCCTGGTCGGCCTGCTGCCCTGGAAGCAGGCGGTCGCCCTCTCGCGCATCGAGCCCTGGGGCTTCTTCATCGTGATGGCGCTGGTCATCAGCGGCGTCGTCGGCAGCTTCTGGCTGGGTCCGCTGATGGCGCTCAGCAGGGACCTGATCAACCTGCTGCTGACGCCGCTGAGCTGGCTGCTGCTCTGATCCGGCCCCTTCCTCCTTCCGCCTTCCCTTTCGTTCCTCGTACCCGTCCCCTCCCATGAGCTCCCCCCTGCGCGTCCTCACCGGCATCACCACTTCGGGCACACCCCACCTCGGCAACTACGTCGGTGCCGTGCGCCCGACCGTGCGCGCCAGCCGGCTCGGCCATGTCGAAAGTTTCATGTTCCTGGCCGACTACCATGCGCTGATCAAGACCGGCGACCCGGCGCGCGTGCAACGCTCGACGCTCGAGATCGCCGCGACCTGGATCGCCTGCGGCCTCGACCCGGCCAAGGTCACCTTCTACCGCCAGTCCGACATCCCCGAGATCACCGAGCTGACCTGGCTGCTGACCTGCCTGACCGGCAAGGGACTGCTGAACCGGGCCCATGCCTACAAGGCGATGCTGGACCGCAACGCGGCGGCTGGCGCCGAACCGGACGAAGGCGTGACCGCCGGCCTGTTCATGTACCCGGTGCTGATGGCGGCCGACATCCTGCTGTTCAACGCGCAGCAGGTGCCGGTGGGCCGCGACCAGATCCAGCATATCGAGATGGCGCGCGACATCGCTGCCAGCTTCAACCACCAGTACGGCGAGCATTTCTTGCTGCCCGAGGCGGCGATCGAGGAGTCGGTGGCCACCCTGCCCGGCCTCGACGGCCGCAAGATGAGCAAGAGCTACGACAACACGATTCCGCTGTTCGTGCCGCGCGAACAGCTCAGGAAGCTCATCCTGGGCATCGTGACCGACTCGAAGATGCCAGGCGAGCCCAAGGACACCGAGGGCTCGGCGCTGTTCCAGATCTACCAGGCCTTCGCCACGCCCGAGGAAACTGCGGCCTTTGCCCAGGCCTATGCCGACGGCATCGGCTGGGGCGACGCCAAGCAGCGACTGTTCGAACGCATCGATGCCGAGATCGCCCCGATGCGCGCGACCTACGAGGAGCTGATGGCTCACCCCGAAAAGGTCGAGGAACTGCTGCAGGCCGGCGCCCTCAAGGCGCGCGCGGTCGCGACGCCGTTCGCCGCCAAGCTGCGCCACGCGGTCGGCCTGCGCCCGCTGCAGGCCGCTGCCGAGGCCAAGGTCAAGACCGACAAGGCCGCGCTGCCGAGCTTCAAGCAATACCGCGAGAAGGACGGCCAGTTCTACTTCAAGCTCGCCGACGCCAAGGGCCGCCTGCTGCTGCAGAGCCTGGGCTACAGCTCGCCCAAGCAATGCGGCGAGGCCATCGCCCAGCTCAAGGCCCAGGGCTGGAGCGCCAGTCCTGCGCTGCACGGGATGGCAGCCGTCGCCGCAGACGCCAGCGCGGCCGAGGCCGACGCGGCATTGCAAGTCTTGCGCGACGCCGCTTGAAAAACGACCGAAAATTCTGCTAGAATAGTGGCTTCGACACGGAGAGATGGCAGAGTGGTCGAATGCGCCGGACTCGAAATCCGGTATACGGTTCATACCGTATCTAGGGTTCGAATCCCTATCTCTCCGCCAAATTCAAGGACTTTCGAAGTCCGGAAAAGCCAGCAGCAATGCTGGCTTTTTTGCTTTTTGCCTCCGGCATCGTTGTCACAATGGCGTGGGATAATCGATCAGACCAGTCTCGCCAGAGACCCCCCATTCCAGCATCAGAGATCCAGCAGCAGCCATGAATCAGAAGCACAGACCAGCCTCCTCCAGCCACAAAACCGTGTGGAAGCTGAAACCCCTGATGCGTCACGGCAAGAAGACAGCAATTGCAGGCAGCCACGCGTCAGAGCGCGAATGCGCAGAAGCCGAATATTTCGCCAGCATCAGTGTCTGGGGCGGACTCAATCATCGACTGTCCGAGTTCCTCGACAGCAGCGAAAGCTAAGGGCCTCGCCCTTTTCAGGCTGGCGCGAACCCGCCCGAACCCCCGACAGGACAGAAACCCGACTCCGATCATGGACATCGCTTGCGACTTGTCACAGTAAGCGTATAGTGAAAAGCGTCAGGTCCGGAGTCCAGGCGCAAGTGGCAGGCTCCGATGAAGAGATGAAGCCAAACGGTGATTTCTTCCCTGATCGTGCCGTCCACACCAGTGGGGCAGGCTAATGCTGACAGGCTTTGGTAAAGGAGGTCCGCTTCGCAAGTAGTCCCGATCATTGAACCGAACGCCGCAAGGCCCTGCCCCATTTTGATGGGGATACCCTCCTGCTAGTCAAGCAGTAACAAACCCGCCTCAGTGCGGGTTTGTTGTTTTCGGGCTCATGCAGGTTCAGTGCGGCACGAAATGGCGCAGATAGCTGCTGGCCTCGCCCGGGCGATGGATCAGCGTCAGCTGCTGCCTGGCGCGCGATGCCGCCACATAGAACAGGTTGCGCTCGTCGGCCCGCTCGCCATCGAAATCGTTGCGGTTCAGCTCGGGAATGATGACATGCTCGAACTCCAGCCCCTTGGCCGCCTCGATGCTCGACAGGATGATGCGCTCGCCGGCCCACTTGTCGGCATGGGCGTCGTAGTCATGCGCCAGCAGGCTGCGCAGGAACTCGCTGATCGAGGCATAGGACTGGCTCGCGCGCACCAGCCCCTGCAGCGAACGCTCGCTGTCCTCGGCGGCCTCGGCCTGCACAAAGACCCGGCGCGCGAGCTGGCGGATGTCGAGCGCGGCAATGGCCCGCGGCAGATCCTCGATCCGGTCGGAAGCCGCCAGCCGCATGGCCTGCTGCACCTGCCGGCTGACTGCCTGCTGCGGGGTCTGCCTGAGCAAGGCGGGCAGCACGAACTCGGTGAAGTTGGCCTGGGACGCCTGCTCGACGATCTGGGCGGTCTGGGCCGCATCGGCATCGAGCATGACGCCGCCGATGAACTCCCAGGCCGCCCGCTTGGCCGGCACCAGCAGCGCGGAGCGGAACTGATCCGGCAGCCTGACGGCCGCCGCGAACAGCAGGCGCACGAACAGGACTTCCGGCCGCTCCAGATAGCTGGTGAAACCGACGCTCTGGTAGCGGATCGCCAGCCGGCGCAAGCCATGCTCGAGTTCGGTCGCGGCACTGGGATGACGCAGCAGCAGCGCCAGTTGCGAGCGCGGGGAATCCGGGCGCAAGCCCGGGCGCCGGGTCAGCGCGTCGTTGATCCAGCCGATCAGCTCGCCGGCCGAGCCCGCCTGGCGTATTTCCACCCTGGACTGGAGCGCGGCATGACTGGGATAGGGCTTGTGCGCCAGGCGGGCCAGGGGCTGCGCGATCCCGGCGCCGAAGCGACGGGTCTCGGTCAGCGGCAGGCGCTGCGGCTCACCGATGAAGGCCGCGAAGCCCGGCCCCATGAAATAGGCATCGGCACCGTCGCGGGCGTGAATGACCTGGTCCCGGTCGCCCACGCCCAGGAACTGCACCCCGTCATTGACGGCCAGCAAGGCCTGCAGCACGGTGAACATGGCCCAGTTGCTGTCGTGCATCTCGTCGAGGATCACCGCATCGAGCTTGAGCCGCAGCGGATGCCGCTCCCAGGTGAAGGACGGGTCATCCGACGCCAGGATGCGCGCCAGGTCATAGGTGGCATCGCCGGCATAGCGGAATTTCACGCGCGGCTCGCCGGCAGGGTCGACGAAGTGGCAGCGCTGCGACTCGTAGCAATGGTAGACCGCCAGCGTCGTGAAATCGCGCCCCAGCTCGCCGGCGCTGTCCGGGGTGATGCGGAACCCCTCCTCCTGGCGCAGCAGCTGCATCGAGCCCTTGATCTGGGCGAATTCGTCGAGCAAGCCCTCGACCGCGAATTCACCCGTGCCGTCAAGCGCAAACTCCCCCGCGTATCGGCTCGAGACCGACTCGCGCGCGCTGGCGATCGCGGCCAGCACCGCGGGACGCACCTGCTCGGCCCGGCTCAGCCGCTCGACCGCCCAGTTCTCGAGCCATTTCAGGCGCGCCGCACAGAAATCCTCCAGCGTCCCGACCCGGATGGCACGGGCCAGTTCGGGCTTTAGCCCCAGCCGCTCGAAGGCCGCCAGATAGGCCTGGACGCCGGGTTCGGTGTAGGACAGCGCCAGGATGCGGGACGGGTTGGCGCCCTGCTCGACCAGGCGGGCGATCTTCATCGCCGCGGTCGTGGTCTTGCCGGCACCCGCATTGGCCTCGACCAGGATACGCGGATGGGTGCAGGCGCAGATATCGCTCTGCTCGCGGGTCATGACGATCGGGGGAGCCGCGCTCATCGGTGCCTCTGGGTCAATGGTCGGTGAAGCCTTGCATTATTGTTGAAGCGCCGCACCAGCCTGCTGGCGGACAGCTGGATCAAGACGGGGAATTGACGCAGCGGGCAGGCAGGAGATCGACCTCGACCTTGTTGCGCCCGCCCTCCTTGGCGCGGTAAAGTGCCGCATCGGCACGCCGGATCAGTGCGGCGGGCCCGCTCTCCGCGTCCACGGATGGAACGAGGGCGGCGACACCGATGCTGACCGTGACCTGGCCATAAGGCGAGCGGACATGGGCCAGCGCCTGCGCTGCGACGGCACGGCAAAGTGCCTGGGCGAGCTGACGGGCCTGCTCGAGATCAGCATCGACCGGCACGACGACGAACTCCTCGCCACCGTAACGCGCCGCGAGATCACCCGCGCGCCTGAGGCTGGCGCGCAGTGTGGCCGCGACCTTCATGAGGCAATCATCGCCGGCCTGATGACCGTAGCAGTCGTTGTAGCCCTTGAAGAAATCGATGTCGATCAGCAGCAGCGCGAGCGGCTTGCCGCCGCGCCGGGCCCGCTCCCATTCGGTGCGCAGTACCTCGTCGAAATGTCTGCGGTTGCCCAGGCCGGTCAGGCCGTCGGTGATCGAAAGCTCGGTCAGGCTGCGATTGGCCACCTCGAGCCTGGCGGAATACTGCTGCAGCAGCCGGTTCTGCTGTTCAAGCAGTCCGCCCTGACGCGCGAGCTGCGACTCGCTGCGCTCATGAACCATCAGCGCCAGGCCAGTGCCGAACAGGATCAGCGCGACGATCAGGACCAGATGGGTCATGACCTGCACGGGACTGGTCAGCAGGATAGCCAGCAGCTCCATATGCCCGCTCGCAGCAGCCCCGATGCGGACGAATGAAACCAGCGTCGCCAGGGTGAAACCGGCCATCAGGATGTACTGACCCCTGCCGGCGGTCTGCTCCCGGTGCCGGAGCAGGATGACGACGCAGACCAGCGATTGCGCGGCATAGACCGAGCAGCCGAGCATGACGCGCAGCGGCAGCTTGTCGAACAGCAAGGGGAAGCTCGCGCCGACCAGCAGCACCGGCGCGACGCTGAGCCAGCGCGACGGCTCGCGTTGCTGGAAGCGACAGATGCCCTGGTAAAACAGCGCCAGCGTCTGCGCCACCGCGACATTGGCGAGCCAGACCGACAACAGGTCGCTGATCTGGCCGCGCAGCACAAACAGCGCATAGGCCAGCGTATTGACCCCGAGCGCCCAGGCCCAGAGACGCAATTCGGGATGCTGGCGCAGCGGCACCAGCGCGACCGGAAACACCAGGGCCGCACTCATCACGATGGACGCTATCAGCAAACTTGGAACATTGATGTCCATGAAAACATTCTGCCCGCATTCGTCCGCGGCATTCACTTTGCACCAGACCCCGGGACAGGGACAGACAGAAAAAAGCCCAAGTGACTTGCATCACTTGGGCTTTATCTTGGCGGAGCGGGAGGGATTCGAACCCTCGATGAGGCTCTACACCCCATACTCCCTTAGCAGGGGAGCACCTTCGGCCACTCGGTCACCGCTCCAGAAGCATCTATTATGCCTCAAAAAACGCGATTTTCAGGCCTGGGCCAGAGAATCTTGCGGCTGGTCGAGGTCGAACTCGCGGTGCAGCGCGCGCACGGCCAGCTCCATGTACTTCTCGTCGATCACGACCGAAGTCTTGATCTCGGAGGTCGAAATCATCTGGATGTTGATGTTCTCGCTGCTCAGGCAACGGAACATGCGGCTGGCGACGCCGACATGGCTGCGCATGCCGATGCCGACGATGCTGACCTTGCAGATCTTGGCGTCGCCGAGCACCTCGGCAGCGCCGAGCTTGGGCACGACCTGCTCCTGCAGCAGGTCCAGCGTCTTGGCCAGGTCGTTGCGGTTGACGGTGAAGCTGAAGTCGGTTTTGCCGTCCTTGCTCACGTTCTGGATGATGACGTCGACTTCGATGTTGGCGTCGGCGACCGCGCCCAGGATCTGGTAAGCGATGCCGGGGGTGTCGGGCACGCCCAGGACCGAGACCTTGGCCTCGTCGCGGTTGAAGGCAATACCGGAAACGACGGCTTGTTCCATATCTTCGTTGTCCTCGAAAGTGATCAGGGTGCCCGAGCGGGCTTCTTCGTTCAGGTCGATGTCCCAGGGCGTGAAGCTCGAGAGCACGCGCATCGGGACACGGTATTTGCCGGCGAACTCCACCGAGCGGATCTGCAGCACCTTGGAGCCCATGCTGGCCATCTCGAGCATTTCCTCGAAGCTGACGCGCTCCATGCGGCGGGCCTGCGGCACCACGCGCGGGTCGGTGGTGTAGACGCCGTCGACGTCGGTGTAGATCAGGCATTCGTCGGCCTTGAGCGCCGCCGCCACGGCCACGGCCGAGGTGTCGGAGCCGCCGCGACCGAGCGTGGTCACGTTGCCCAGCGGGTCAACGCCCTGGAAGCCGGTGATGATCACGACCTTGCCGGCATCGAGCTCGGCCTTGACGCGGGCATCCTCGATCGACTCGATGCGCGCCTTGGTGTAGCTGCTGTCGGTCTTGATCGGTACCTGCCAGCCCGAGAAGCTGATCGCCTCCAGGCCTTCGGCCTGCAGCGCGATCGCCAGCAGCGCGGACGAGGCCTGCTCGCCGGTGGCGCCGAGCTGGTCGAGCTCGCGGCCATAGGCTGCGCCCGGCTTGGCCGGTGCGAGTTCCTTGGCCAGGCCCAGCAGGCGGTTGGTTTCGCCGCTCATGGCGCTGGGCACGACCACCATCTGGTGACCGGCGCGGTGCCACTTGGCGACACGCTTGGCAACGTTGCGGATGCGCTCGGTCGAGCCCATGCTGGTGCCGCCGTATTTGTGAACGATCAGTGCCATCGTGAAAACGGTGTAGGTAAGGCCGGAATGTGAAACTTTTGCGACGCCGGCTGCCGGACGCAAAACATTTCAATTATATCGGGGGCTGATAGCTCAACCCGGCGCCTGCGCGCAGCAGATAACCGCTGGCGAGTTTGAGCCGGATCTGATGACCACGCGTGGTGCAGGCGGCGATCTGATCGAGCGCCTGCTCGAGCTGGGCCTCGCTAGGGCCGGCCTGCCAGCGCAGGCGCAGCCAGTGGCGCAGGACATTGGCCTGGCGGGCGCGGCTCAGGCGCTGCAGCGCCTTGATGACGGGCGGGTCGCCGACGCTCGCCAGGTCCTGTGCCGCGACCTCGTCGAGCAGGGTCTGCGCCTGCGCGGCATGGCGCGCGCTGCGCGCCAGCGTCTGCGCATAGGCCGGAAAGGCCGAGGCGAAGGCCGGCAGCAGCTGCGCGCGGATGCGGTTGCGGGTGTAGCGCTCATCGGCATTGGTCGGGTCGACCACATAGGAAATGCCCTGCCCATCGAGCCAGTCGCGCAAGGCCTGGCCATCGACCGGCAGCAGCGGGCGACCGAAGCGGGCGCCCTGGCGCTCGAAGGACTCGGCCATGCCGGCCAGCCCGGGCAGACCGGCGCCACGGCTCAGCGCCAGCAGCAGGGTCTCGGCCTGGTCCTGCGCATGCTGGCCCAGCAGCACGCAGGCGGCACCGGTGTCCCGGGCCGCAGCAGCCAGCGCGCGGTAGCGGGACTGGCGCGCGGCGTCCTCGGGGCTCTGGCCGGGCGCATGGCGCGCATCGACGCGCAGCACGGTCAGCGGAAGATCGAGGCGGGAGCAGGCAGCGCGCGCATGGCGCTCGAAATCATCGCCAGCGGCCTGCAGGCCGTGGTGCACATGCAGCGCCTGCACCCGGCCCGGCCACAGCGCCTGCGCCGCCAGCAGCAGCGCGGTCGAATCGGCGCCGCCGCTGTAGGCGACGGCCCAGGGATGGGTTGCGGCAGCCGCCTCGGCCGGCAACGGATGGCGCGCTGCCCAGGCGCCCAGGGCGCCGAGGCAGGGATTGTCAGCCGCGTCGGCCCTTGGCATCCGCCTTGGTGTCGGTGAAGCGGCCGTAGCTGTTGAGGCGGGCGTGGCGGCGCTCGATCAGCTCGTCGGTCTTGAGGTCGGCCAGCTGGCGCCAGGCATCAGCCAGCGCGCGCTTGAGGCTGGCGGCCATGGCCTGCGGGTCGCGGTGGGCGCCGCCGACCGGCTCGCTGACGATCTTGTCGACCAGGCCCAGCGCCTTCAGGCGGTGCGCGGTGATGCCGAGCGCCTCGGCCGCGTCGCTGGCGCGCTCGCTGGTCTTCCAGAGGATGGAGGCGCAGCCTTCCGGGCTGATGACCGAATAGACCGAATACTGCAGCATCAGCACCTGGTCGGCGACCGAGATCGCCAGTGCGCCGCCCGAGCCGCCTTCGCCGATGATGGTCGAGATGATCGGGACTTCCAGCTGTGCCATCTCGAAGATGTTGCGGCCGATCGCCTCCGACTGGCCGCGTTCCTCGGCGTCGATGCCGGGATAGGCACCCGGCGTGTCGACGAAGGTGAACACCGGCAGCTTGAACTTCTCGGCCAGCTTCATCAGGCGCAGCGCCTTGCGGTAGCCTTCGGGCTTGGTCATGCCAAAGTTGCGCATCGCGCGCTCCTTGGTGTCGCGGCCCTTCTGGTGGCCGATGACCATGCAGGGCTGGCCATTGAAGCGCGCCAGGCCGCCGACGATCGCGAGATCGTCAGCGAAATGGCGGTCCCCGTGCAGCTCGACGAAATGGGTGAAGATGCCCGCGACATAGTCCAGCGTGTAGGGCCGGTCGCTGTGGCGCGCGATCTTGGTGATCTGCCACGGTGTCAGCTGGCTGTAGATGTCCTTGGTCAGCTGCAGGCTCTTCTTGCCAAGCTGCTCGATCTCTTCCGAGATGTCGACCGCGGACTCGCTCTGGACATAGCGCAGTTCTTCGATTTTGTTTTCGAGTTCGGCAATCGGTTGCTCGAAGTCGAGGAAATTCTTTTTCGCCAAGGTTTACTCCTTTGGTCGGTTCTATGGTGCGCGAACGCTTCAGGTCGCCGCCGGCACGGGATCCAACGAGCGCCAAATATACCAAGTCGCGACGCTGCAATAGGGCGACCAGGCCGCGGCGACCTCGCGCGCCTCGCTGCGGCTGACCGGTTCGCCCGAGAAATAGCCTTCGCTGATGCCACGGATCAGCCCCGCATCATCGAGCGGCAGCACGTTGGGACGCAGCAGGTAGAAGATCAGGAACATCTCGGCCGTCCAGCGGCCGATGCCGCGGATCGCGACCAGCTCCTGGATGATGGACTCGTCATCCATGTCGTGCCAGGCATCGACATGCAGGTCGCCTGATTCGAAGTGGCGCGCCAGGTCGACCAGGTAGTCGATCTTGCGCGCGCTCAGGCCCGCGGCACGCATGGCCTCGGGCGCCAGCGCCAGCACGCCGACCGGGCTGACCTCGGGCAGCAGCTTGACGAAGCGATGCCAGGCCGCCTGCGCCGACTTGACCGAGATCTGCTGGCCGATCACGCTGCGCGCCAAGGTCGTGAAGGGATCGGCGCGCGACTGCAGCGTCACATCCGGAAACTGCGGGATGAGTTTCTTCATCACGCGGTCGCGCTTCATCAGGTGACGGCAGGCCTCGGCCCAGTAAGGCGGGCGCAGCGGTGGCGCGGCGCCAGCCGCCGCTTCGGCCAGTGGCAAGGCGGCCGACTCGATCGGGGTCTTGCCCATTTCAGGCCCGTTCCCAGCTCGTGCCGGCGGGACCGTCCTTGAGCAGCACGCCCTGCTCGAGCAGGGCCTTGCGGATGCGGTCGGCCTCGGGCCAGTCCTTGGCTGCCTTGGCCGCGGCACGGGCTTCGATCTGCTGCTGGATGGTGGCTTCGTCGAGGCCGCCGGCCAGGCTACCGCCTTGCAGGAAGGCGGTCGGCTCTTCCCGCAACAGGCCGAGGATGGCGCCCAGCGCTTTCAGCAGGCCGGCGCGCTCGGCCGAGCGGCTGCGGTTGACTTCGCTCGCGAGCTCGAACAGCACGGCGACCGCCTCGGGCGTGCCGAAGTCCTCGTCCATCGCGGCCTTGAAGCGCGCGGCGTACTCGTCGGTCCAGTCGATCGCGCCATCGGCCGCCGGCACCGAGGCCAGCGCGGTGTAGAGGCGCTTCAGGGCGTTGCGCGCGTCGTCGAGGTGCGCGTCGCTGTAGTTGAGCGCGCTGCGGTAATGCGCGCGCAGGATGAAGAAGCGCACGGTCTCGGCGTCGTACTTGGCCAGCACTTCGCGGATCGTGAAGAAGTTGCCCAGGCTCTTGGACATCTTCTCGTTGTCGACGCGCACGAAGCCGTTGTGCATCCAGAACCGGGCCAGCGGCTGGCCGGTCGCGCCTTCGCTCTGCGCGATCTCGTTCTCGTGGTGCGGGAACTGCAGGTCGGCGCCGCCGCCGTGGATGTCGAAGCTCTCGCCCAGCATCTCGCAGCTCATGGCCGAGCACTCGATATGCCAGCCCGGTCGGCCCAGGCCATAGGCGCCGTCCCACTTGGCTTCGGCCGGCTCGTCGGCCTTGGCCGCCTTCCAGAGCACGAAGTCGAGCGGATCGCGCTTGTCGTCGGCCACGGCCACGCGTTCGCCGGCGCGCAGCTCGTCGAGGCTCTTGCCCGACAGCTTGCCGTAGCCCTCGAACTGGCGCACCGCGTAGTTGACGTCGCCGTTGGCGCTGCGATAGGCCAGGCCTTTTTGCTCGAGCCTGCCGATCAGGTCGAGCATCTGCGGCACATAGTCGGTCGCGCGCGGCTCGAAGGTCGGGCGCTCGATCTTGAGCGCGTCGGCGTCCTGGTGCAGCGCATCGACCATGCGGTCGGTCAGGCCACGGATGGTTTCGCCGTTCCTGAGCGCACGCGCGATGATCTTGTCGTCGATATCGGTGACGTTGCGCACATAGGTGACGCGGTAGCCGCTGGCCTTGAGCCAGCGCTGCACGACGTCGAAGGCAACCATGGAACGGGCATGGCCCAGGTGACAGAGGTCGTAGACCGTCATGCCACAGACGTAGAGGCGCACATGGCCGGGCTCGAGCGGAGAGAAGTCGTCGACGCGGCGCGTCAGCGAGTTATAAATGCGCAAGGTCATGGGGAGCGTGGGGGCGGGACCCCTCAGATACAATCTTTTGCAGTATATCGGCGCAGGCTGACGGGACCGTACTGGACAGTCCCGCGCTGCGCAAGGTCGCGTATTGTGCCCGTTTTGGCGCGCCGCCGGCCCCACCCCTTGCCGCCACGCCACCATGCCACGCTTCCACCACGGTTTCGCCCTCCTCCGGTCCGCCGCCTGCAACACCCTGCTGGGCCTGGGCTGCTGGCTGGCCGTCGGCGCCGCGCAGGCCCAGTCACCGGCGCATGAGGAAGTCGCGCGGCTGCTGCGCGCCGGCCTGGCCGAGCAGGCCCAGCAGAAGGCCGAGGCCGGTCTGGCCGCGCAGCCGAACGACGCGCAGTTGCGCTTCCTCAAGGGCGTGGCGCAAAGCCAGCGCGGCCAGTCCGAGGCCGCGAGCGCGACCTTCACGGCACTGACGCAGGATTTCCCCGAGCTGCCCGAGCCGTACAACAACCTCGCGGTGCTGGAGGCGGCCGCCGGTCGGCTTGATGCGGCGCGGGCCGCGCTCGAGACCGCCTTGCGCCTGAACCCCGGCTATGCGACCGCGCAGCAGAACCTCGGCGATGTCTACGCCCGTCTCGCGGGCCGGGCCTGGGCGCGCGCGCTCGAGCTCGACCCCGCCAATCCCGCGCTGCAGCCCCGGCTGCAGATCCTGCAGCAGCTGCCGGCGACCGATGCGGCGCGCTGATCCGACCGACATCATCGATTGAGCGAGAACAAGCCATGCACAGAAGAACCCTGACCCGCTGGGTCGCCGGCGCCGCGCTGGCCCTGGCTGCCGCCCTGCCCGCCTCGGCCCAGACCGCCGGCCCGGGCACGGCCGCGCCGCGCGTCAAGCTCGAGACCAGCCTGGGCGTCATCACGCTCGAACTCGACGCGCAGAAGGCGCCCAAGACGGTCGCCAACTTCGTCCAGTACGTCAAGGACAAGCATTACGACGGCACGGTGTTCCACCGCGTGATCGACGGCTTCATGATCCAGGGCGGCGGCTTCACGGCCGACATGCAGCAAAAACCCACCCGTGCCAGCATCCCGAACGAGGCCGACAACGGCCTGAAGAACCTGCCGCTGACGGTCGCGATGGCGCGCACCAACGATCCGCATTCGGCATCGGCCCAGTTTTTCATCAACGTCGCCGACAACCGCTTCCTCAACCACACCCAGCCGACGCTGAACGGTTGGGGTTATGCGGTGTTCGGCAAGGTCGTTGCCGGCGCTGACGTGGTCGACAAGATCCGCCAGGTCCGCACCGGCAACCGCGGCATGTTCCAGGACCTGCCGACCACCCCCGTCACCATCCTCAAAGCCACATTGGAGAAATGAACATGGCCAAGCCCCAAGTCGAACTGCACATCAAGGACCACGGCGTGATCACGCTCGAACTCGACGACGAGAAGGCGCCGATCTCGGCCGCCAACTTCCTCGAGTATGTCAAGAACGGTCACTACGACAACACCATCTTCCACCGCGTGATCGACGGCTTCATGATCCAGGGCGGCGGTTTCGAGCCCGGCATGAAGCAAAAGCCCACCGGCGCCGAGATCAAGAACGAAGCCAACAACAAGCTCAAGAACGACAAGTACACGGTCGCGATGGCGCGTACCAACGCCCCGCACTCGGCGACGGCACAGTTCTTCATCAACGTCTCCGACAACGAGTTCCTGAACTTCAAGAGCGAGACCCCGAGCGGCTGGGGCTATGCCGTGTTCGGCAAGGTCGTCAAGGGCACCGAGATCGTCGACAAGCTGCGCGGCGTCAAGACCGGCAACAAGGGCTATCACAGCGATGTGCCGGCCACCGATGTCGTGATCGAAAAGGCCGTTGCGCTCTGATCCCGAAGCGCCGGCGCGCTGGGGCGAACTGGACGCCTTGGCGCATTGGCGCGCCATCGACTTCATCTCCGACCTGCACCTGCAGGCCGGCGAGCCCGCCACCGCGCAGGCCTTCAGGCGCTACCTGCAGGGCTGCCAGGCGGACGCGCTCTTGATCCTCGGCGACCTGTTCGAGGTCTGGATCGGCGACGACCTGCTCGACGCCAGTCCGGCCGAACGGGCCACCGAGCCCGAATATGATTTTCTGGCCGGCATCTGCGCCGATCTGCGCGCATTTTCGGCCCGGCGCGCGCTCTATGTCATGCACGGCAACCGCGACTTCCTGCTCGGAGCGCGCTTTGCCGCCGCCAGCGGCGCCACCCTGCTCGACGACCCGACCCTGCTGCGCTGGGGCGGGCAGCGGGTCCTGCTGAGCCACGGCGATGCCTGGTGCCTGGGCGACCGCGACTACCTCGAATTCCGCGCCCAGGTGCGCAGCCCCGGCTGGCAGGCGGCCTTCCTGCAGCGCCCGCTGGCCGAGCGCGCCGCGCTTGCGCGCAACCTGCGCGCCCAGAGCGAAGCGCGCAAGCAGGACCCAAGCCAGCAGGACTGGGCAGATGTCGATGCGGCAACGGCGCGCCACTGGCTGCAGGCCAGTCGTGCCGCTACGCTGGTGCATGGTCACACACACCAGCCGGCCAGTCACGAACTGGGCGACGGGCTGCAGCGACTGGTGCTGAGCGACTGGGATGTAAACGCCAGCCCCGCGCGCGCCGAGGCGCTGCGGCTGCAAGCCCCGGGCGGCTGGCAGCGGATCGCGCTGGTGGCCTCAGCCTGATCCGATGACCACCCCAACCCGCTGGACCCGGCTGCTGCAACGGCTGCCAGGCTGGGCCCAGCGCTGGCTGGTCCGCCCCGGCCTGATGCAGCCGGTCGCCATACCCGAGGCGCTCTGGCAACAGGTCCTGCGCGGCCTGCCCTGCCTGGCCGACCTGAGCCGCGAGGAAAAGGCCAGGTTGCAGGCGCTGTGCGCGCGCTTCCTGGCCGACAAGGAGTTCCACGGCGCACAAGGCCTGGCGGTCAGCGACGCGATGGCGCTGGCCGTTGCGGCCCAGGCCTGCCTGCCGCTGCTGTACTGGGGAGCCGACGCGCTGGACTGCTACGACGATTTCGTCGGCATCGTGCTGCATGCCGGCGAGGTGCTGGCACCGCGCGAGGCGCTCGACGAGGCCGGCGTGCTGCACCACTGGCGCGAGCCGCTGATCGGCGAAGCCATGGCCGGCGGCCCGGTGATGCTGGCCTGGTCGCATGTCAGGGGCGACCGGCAGGCACAGACGCAAGGGCACAACCTCGTGATCCACGAGTTCGCGCACAAGCTCGACCTGCGCGGCAAGCCGGCCGGTACGCCAGCCAACGGCTGCCCGCAACTGCCGGCGGGCTTCATGGGACTGGATCGGTCAAGCGCCCTACGCCGCTGGCAGCAGGACTGGAGCGCGGCCTATGCGCATTTTTGCGAACAGCTGGCGCTGGCCGAACGCTTCGGCCAGCCGGCGCCCTGGCTCGACCCCTACGCGGCGCAGGCGCCGGCCGAGTTCTTCGCCTGCGCCTGCGAGGCTTACTGGGTGGCGCGGCCACGCTTCGGGCTCGAGTTTCCAGCGCTCGCCGCGCTGCTCGACGCCTTCTTCAGGCGGCCGCCACGCTGAAAGGCGCAGCGGCCTGAGCCAAGACCCTTACTTGCGCAGCAGCAGCTTGAGCGCTGCCTGCAGGCGACGGGCCTGGGCCGCGTCATAGCCCGAGGCCAGCACCTGCGCCACGTCCTGGGCCCAGGTCTGGGCCGGCGCCGGATCGTTGCGGCGGGTCAGCAGCTTGAGCTGCAGCGCACGGCGTGCGTCGAGCTGTTCGGCCGGTGTCGGCACTTCGGCCGCCATCTCGAGGCGCAACAGGCTCTCGGCGACGGAAGCGCCGGCCGGCGCCTGGCCCAGGGCCTGGACCCAGGCGGCACGGGCATTGCCGACCCGACCACCCAGGGCCTGTGCGGCCGGCAGGGCGCCAGCGTCACGCTGCTCCCAGGCGCCCAGCAGCTGGGTCATCACTTCGCCATGGGCTTGCGCGGCGAGCTTGCGCAGCGCGGCCTCGGCATGCTCGATCGCCTCGCGCTGGGCACGGAAGGCGCTGTCGCCCAGGCGCGGACCGCGCGGCTCGAAGTCGGCACGGTCGCTGCGCTCGAAACGGCCAGGGCCGTCGCGGCGGCTGTCACGGCCATCACGGCTGCCGCCGCGCTCGTCGCGGCCACCGGCACGCGGACCCCGGTCGCCCGGGCGGCCACCGACAGCCGGCTGGGCCTTGACCATGCCGGGGCGGTCGTCGCCGCGCACGGCAACGATCTTGCGCGGCGCGGGCGCCGGCTTGGCCGGAGCTGCGGCCGGCTCGTCGGCTGCGGCTTCGGTCGCTGCCTCAGCGGCGGCTTGGGCCGCAGCTTCTGCCGGCGCCTGGGCGGCCGGCTTGGCCTGTTCGGCGGCCACAGCAGCGGCCTGGCCGCGGATTGCCTCCTGCAGTGCCTGCATCGCGGCGCGGATCTGCTGCGCGTCGCCATCGGCGTTGGCAGCCTCGAGCGCCTTGGCGGCCTCGAGCACGATCTTGTCATGTTCGCTGACGGCCGAGGCCGACTTGCTGCGCTCGGAGCCCTTGCGCTCGAACGCCTCGTCGATCGGCTGGCGGAACGCTTCCCACAGCTTCTGCTCCTGCTTGCGGTCGAGCGGGACGGCATGGGCCTCCTGCTGCCAGCGCTGCTGCAGCGCCTTGACCGCGTCGATGCGCAGGGTCGGGGCGGCGCCCAGCTGCTTGGCTTCGTCGATCAGCGCATGGCGGCGCGCCATGCTTTCGTGCTGGGCCGCTTCCAGGCGCGCATGGGCCGACTGCATCGCGGCTTTCCAGAGCGGCTGCAGCTCGGTGTAGAGCTTCTCGCTGACATGGCCCGACTGGCGCCAGCGCTCGGAGCAGGCGTGCAGCTCGCGCAGCTGGGCCTTCCAGTCGCTGTTGTCGGCCTGCGCCACGGTCCAGGCCTTGAGGTCCTCGATCATGGCCAGGCGCTGGGCGCGGCTGGTCTCGTTCTGTTCCTTGAGCTTGCCGAGCCAGGCTTCGACCAGCTTGTGCGCGGCGGTGCAGGCCTCGTCGAACTTCTTCCACAGCGCGTGGTTCGGCGCGCCACCCTGGTCGGTCGCCTTCCACTGCTCGCGCAGGGTGCGCAGCGTTTCCTGGATCTTGCGGCCGCCCGGGCGCTGGCCTTCGGGCGCCTGGGTCAGCTCGAGCGCCTTGGCCAGCAGCTCCTCGCGCAGCTGGTCGGCGCGCAGGCGCTGGCCGCCCGCGAGTTCACCGGCCTGCGCCAGCGTGGCCTGGATCAGGGGTTCGAGTTCGGCCGCGACATGGCGGCCATGCTCCTTGAGCGCGCTGCGCAGTGCCGAGACCGCCTTGGGCGTGGCCTTGTTGTGGCCTTCGGCCAGGTTCTGCTGCAGCGCGGCGAGCGCGGCGCCGACGACCTCGGCCGCCTTGGCCTGCAGCAGCACGAGCTGGGCCGGGTCGATCTCGACCGCGGCAGCGGCAGCAGCCACGGCGGCAACGGCCGCCGGGACTTCACCGCGCGCCAGGCGCAGCTCGTCGGCCCAGACCGGGACCGCCGGCAGCGGTGCCTCGGCGTTCTCGGCGGCGACGGCGGCCTGCTCGAGCGCGGCGCAGAAGGCTTCCCAGACCAGGGTCAGCTGGTGGCGCGAGGCCTCGAGCTGCTTGGGGAACTTGGGGTCCAGGCTGTTCCAGGCCGAATCGGCATTGAACTGGTCGGCGGCGGCCTGCCACTGCGTGACATCGGCGCGCAGGGCCTCGAGCAAGGCCTGGGCCTCGCGCCAGGGCTTGGTCGAGAGCACCTCGATGCGCTGGGCCAGCAGCAGCGCGGTCTCGCGCTCGACCTGGACCCGATGCTGCAGGTCCTCGACCGCCTTCATGCGCTCGGCCAGCGCGGCCTTGAGGCCGGCCAGCGGCTCGCGCGACAGCGGTGCGCCGGCCTTGGCGGCATCGCGCTGCCAGGCCATCGCATCGGCCAGGTTCAGGCAGGGCTGCTCGATCAGGACGCGCGCCTTGGCGGCCCATTCCTCGGCAATCGCCTCCTGCGCCTTGGCGCGCTTGAGCTCGTCGAGCTTTTCCTTCAGCGCCTTGGCAGCGCCCTTGTCGCGGTGCGACAGCTCGCGATAGACCTCGGCCATCTGGTCAACCGAGGGCTCGGTCGCCAGCCATTCACGCAGGCGGGCGGCGCGCTCGCCCGAGGTCGGCGCGGTGAAGGCTCCGCCCGTGAGGGCGTCGAGTTGCGAGAGATCGGCGGGCTTGGAGGAAGGCTTGGAGGTATTCACGACGCGAACAGTATTCAGAAATTAGACGCGCGGGGCGGCTTTCGCCCCGGCATGGGTAATGCGCTATTGTCGCCTGTCTTTGCCAGACAGGGAAACCGGAATCAACTGCCTTCGTCGGGCAGGAACAGTTCCTGCAGATCGCTCAGGAAATCGAAGCCACGTTCGGTCGGGCGCAACTGGGCCAGATCGCGCTCGATCCAGCCCTTGGCCTCGGCCTGCTGCAGCGCCGGCATGATCTTGCTGAGCGGCAATCCGGTGCGCTCGTTGAACAGCGCCAGCGGGAAGCCCTCGCGCAGGCGCAATGCGTTGAGCATGAACTCGAACGGCAGTTCGCCGGGCACGACCTCCTCCTCGCTCGACATCGGCTGGCCCTTCAAGGCGTTGTCCATGTAGAGCTGCGGGTCGCGCCAGCGCACCTGGCGCAGCACGCGGTGTGCGAAGCTGAGCTTGCCATGCGCGCCGGCACCGATGCCGAGGTAGTCACCGAACTGCCAGTAGTTCCAGTTGTGGAAACAGCGGTGGCCGGCGCGCGCATAGGCCGAGACCTCGTAGCGCGACAGCCCGGCCAGTCCGGTGCGCTCGGTGATGCGATCCAGCATCGCGTAAGCCAGGTCCTCGTCCGGCAAGGCGGGCGGGAACTTGGCGAAATAGGTGTTGGGCTCGAGCGTCAGGTGATAGACCGACAGGTGCGGCGGATTGAAGCCGAGCGCGATGTCGAGGTCGCGGTCCAGGTCGGCCAGGGTCTGACCCGGCAGCGCATACATCAGGTCGATGTTGAAGGTCTCGAAATGGCGCGCGGCCTCGTCGAGAGCGGCCCGGGCCTGGTCGGCGCTGTGGACCCGGCCCAACGCCTGCAGGAAGCGGTCGTCGAAGCTCTGCACGCCCACGCTCAGGCGCGTGACGCCGGCCTCGCGGAAGGCCTTGAAGCGGTCCTTCTCGAAGGTGCCGGGATTGGCCTCGAGCGTGATCTCGGTGTCGGCCTCCAGCCGCAGCAGCGCGCGCACGTCGGACAGCAGGCGATCGATCGCGTCGGGCGAGAACAGGCTGGGCGTGCCGCCGCCGATGAAGACGCTGTGCACGCTGCGGCCCCAGATCAGCGGCAGGCTGGACTCGAGGTCGGCGCGCAGCGCGTCGAGGTAGCGCTGCTCGGGGAACTCGCCCTTGGCCTCATGCGAGTTGAAGTCGCAGTAGGGGCATTTCTTCAGGCACCAGGGCAGGTGGATGTAGAGCGACAGCGGCGGCAGGGCCGACAGCTGCAACTGGCCCGGTCGGTGCAGCTGGATGACGGACTGGTTCATGCGGCGGCTTCCGGATACCAGCGCTCGCGCATCAGCGCCAGCATCGCGCGCGCGGCACGACCGCGGTGGCTGTTGGCGTTCTTGACCTCGTTGGGCAGCTGGGCAAAGGTCTGGCCGAACTCGGGGATATACATCACCGGGTCGAAGCCGAAGCCGTTGTCGCCGATCGGCTGCTCGGTGATCAGGCCGGCGACGCGCCCGCTCGCGACCAGCGGCTCGGGGTCGTCGGCGCTGCGCACCGCGACCAGGGTGCTGACCATGGCGGCACGCCGGTTGCCCTGCCCTTGCAGCTGCTCGAGCAGCGCGCGCAGGTTGTTGGCATCGCTCTTGTCGTAGCCGAACTGGGTGCAGTAATAGGCGGTATCGACTCCCGGCAGGCCGCCGAAGGCGTCGACGCAGAGGCCGGCGTCATCGGCCATCGCCGGCAGGCCGCTCAGGGCCGCGGCATGGCGCGCCTTGGCCAGCGCATTCTCGATGAAGGTGCGGTGCGGCTCGGGCGCCTCGGGGATGTTGAGTTCGCCCTGGCGGATCAGCTCGACCCCCAGCGGCGCGAACATGGCCTGCAACTCGACCAGCTTGCCGGCGTTGTTCGACGCCAGCACCAGTTTTCTACCTGTCATTTCCAGCTCCTCAGATCACGTCGGCGCCGGCCAGCGCGGCCTGCTGCAGCACGATCAGCTCGGCGATGCCTTTTTCGGCCAGCAGCAGCAGCTGGTTCATTTCAGCGCGGCTGAACGGCAGGCCCTCGGCCGTGCCCTGGACCTCGACATAGTGGCCGGCCCCGGTCATGACCACGTTCATGTCGGTGTCGCAGCCGGAATCCTCGAGGTAGTCGAGGTCGAGCACGGGTACCCCGCCGACGATGCCGACCGAGACCGCCGCCACCGGATGCAGCAGCGGACTGGCGGTGATCTTGCCCTCGGCCAGCAGCTGGTGCACCGCGTCCTGCGCCGCGACGAAGGCGCCCGTGATCGAAGCCGTGCGGGTGCCGCCATCGGCCTGCAGCACATCGCAGTCGAGCGTGATGGTGCGCTCGCCGAGCGCCTTGAGGTCGAACACCGCGCGCAGCGAGCGGCCGATCAGGCGCTGGATCTCCTGGGTGCGACCGCTCTGCTTGCCCTTGGCGGCCTCGCGGCTGTTGCGGCTGTGGGTGGCGCGCGGCAGCATGCCGTACTCGGCCGTGACCCAGCCCTCGCCGCTGCCGCGCTGGTGCGGCGGCACTTTTTCCTCGACCGAGGCGGTACAGAGGACCTTGGTGTTGCCGAACTCGACCAGCACCGAGCCCTCGGCGTGCATGGTGTAGTGGCGGGTGATGCGCACCGTGCGCAGGGCATCGGGGCGGCGGCCATCGGCGCGCGGGGCCGTTGCAGTCAGGGTCGGATCGGTCATGGGGGAGGTCTTGGGCAATGAATGAGGCAGGAGGATAGCCGCCCTGACGCCTGTCGCGCTGGAGCGACCCCGGTCTTTGACATAATCACAATCTCTGCAACCTTAAGCCGTTGCGTCCCGACTGCGAGAATTGAAATGCCAGTTTACAGCATGACCGGCTATGCCACGGCCCAGAGCCAGCCCGCCGATACCGACCTCCCCACCCCCGCCACTTCGGCCATGCTCGGCATGGAAATTCGCTCGGTCAACAGCCGCTTCCTCGACATCAGCCTGCGCCTGTCGGATGAGCTGCGTCCGGCCGAACCGGCGCTGCGCGAGCTGATCGGCGCGCGCATCAAGCGCGGCAAGGTCGAGGTCCGGGCCTGGATCGAAGGCCGCAGCGACCACGGTCTGCGCCAACCCAGCATGGCCGAGCTGCAAAAGCTCATCGGCGTGCAGGATCATGTGCTGAGCTGGATGCCGCAGTCGCGCCCGCTGTCGGTGGCCGAAGTGCTGGCCACGCTGGGCCGCAGCACGCCGGCGCCGACCGGGCTGTCCGACTCGCTGCTGGCGCTGGCGCGCCACACGGTCGAGGAGTTCACCGCCTCGCGCGAGCGCGAAGGCGCCAAGCTCAGCCTGATGCTGCTCGACCGCACCGCGCAGCTGCGCGCGCTGGCCTCCCAGGCCCAGCCGCTGGTGCCGCGACTGGTCGAGCTGCAGCGCCAGCGCTTCCTCGAGCGCTGGAACGAGGCGCTCGGCACGGCCCAGAGCGACGCCGCCGCCCAGGCCGCGCAGGAACGCGCGCTGTCCGAAGCCACCGCGTTCGCGATCCGGATCGACGTGGCCGAGGAACTGACCCGGCTGCAGGCCCATCTCGACGAGATCGAGCGCCTGATCGGCAAGGGTGGCGAAGTCGGCAAGCGGCTGGACTTCTTCATCCAGGAACTGCACCGCGAGGCCAACACCCTGGGCAGCAAGTCCTCCAGCCTGGAACTGACCAAGATCTCGGTCGACATGAAGGTCATGATCGAACAGATGCGTGAACAGGTGCAAAACCTCGAGTAGTGAACCGCCCCGGGTTTCGAGGAGGCTCAATGGCCCCCCGCTTGCGCAAGGTCTTGGCGCTTGTCCAGATAACCCAACACCGTGGCGCTGGCCCCGGTGTGCTGCAAGGCATGCACAGCGGCTTGGAGGGCGCTAGGGGACAACGCCACGCTCAGCAGCCACTCGCCCACGCTGCGGCCCTGGATGCGCTCCACCCGTGCCTGCAGCATGTGGCTGGCCCCACCCAGGCTGCGCGCCACATCGTGCAGATCGGGCTCGCGCGCCTGGCGGCCGTCAAAGCGCAGGCTGAGGAGCGCTGGTGCATCGGCCGTGGGGGTGCTGCGTAGCCGCGTGCGTATGTCGTCGGGCAGGCTGTTGCTATCGTGCCGCAGCATCTGCCGAGTGACCTCGTGCTGCGGGGCGCCAAACACCTGCCAGACCGGCCCCTGCTCGGCCACACAGCCGTGGTCCAGCACCAGCACGCGGTCGCAAATGGAGTGGATCACGTCCATCTCGTGCGTGATCAGAATAATGGTCAAGCCCAGCCTGTGGTTGATCTCGCGCAGCAGCTCCAGAATGGACTGCGTGGTCTCCGGGTCCAGGGCCGAGGTGGCTTCGTCGCAGAGCAAGATTTCGGGGTTGTTGACCAAGGCACGGGCAATGCCCACGCGCTGCTTCTGCCCACCGGAGAGCTGAGCCGGGTAGGCATGGTGCTTGTGCTCTAGGCCCACTAGGCTCAACACCTCGCGCACCCGCTGGTCGCGCTCGGCGGCGGGCACACCGGCCAGGCGCAAGGGCATGGCTACGTTGTGCCACACCGTCTTCACCGACACCAGATTGAAGTTCTGAAAAATCATGCCCACCCGGCGGCGCAACGCGCGCAGCTGCGGGGCCTTGAGCTGCGCAATGTCTTGCCCATCGAGCAGCACCTGGCCGCTGCTGGGCACCTCCAGCCGGTTGAAGAGGCGCAACAGCGTGGACTTGCCCGCACCGCTGCGCCCTATGACCCCAAAGACCTCGCCCCGCGCCACATCCATGGCCACGTCTTGCAGCGCGGGCACTGCGCTTGCGGCATAGACCTTGTGCACACCGCGCAAGGCAACATGGGGCGCGGACACCGACACGGCAGAGGGCATGGTACTCATGCTCAGAACGCAGGGGCGATGGTGCCCTTGTAGCGCTTCTGGATGAACTCGCGCACTTCCGGGAGGTTGAGCGCCTTGGCCAGCTTCTGCACGGCAGGCTGTTGCTGATTGTCGGGGCGTGCCACCAGGAACTCGGCATACAGGTCTTTGCCCTTCTCGGCGATCAGGGCGGAGTTGATGTCAATGCCCGCTTCCAAAGCGTAGTTAGCAAACACAAACACCAGATCGGCCTGCTTGAGCGAGCGGGCCAGCATGGCGCCTTCGAGTTCCTTGAACTTGAACTTCTTGGGGTTGGCGGCAATGTCGCGGCGGCTGGAGAGCGTGTTCTTGGGGTCCTTCAGGGTGATGAGTCCGGCCTCATGCAACAGCACCAGCGAGCGGCCGGCGTTGACCGGGTCATTGGGGATGGCAATGCTGGCGCCTTCCTTGAGCTCGTTCAGGCTTTTCACGCGGGTGGAATAAGCACCAAATGGCTCAATGTGCACCGGCACCAGGGCCACCAGGTTGGTCTTGTGCTCCTTGTTGTACTCGTCCAAAAAGGGGCGGTATTGGTAGTAGTTGGCGTCCAGGGTTTTCTTGGCCAACTGCTGGTTGGGCTGGATGAAATCGTTGAACACCTTGACCTGCAAGTCCACCCCATCCTTGGCCAGGATGGGCTTGAGGTAGTTGAGGATTTCGGCATGAGGCACCGGCGTGGCGCCCACCACCAATTTTTCGGCAGCGTGCAAAGACAAAGAGAGTGCAGCAGTGGCAATCAGTGTGAATAGTTTTTTCATGGAATGTCCTTTGAAGGTGTATGCGGGACTTGTTGCGTGCACGGCGCGCAAAGGCAAGGCCCCAAAAAAATCAAACGGGATGGGGTGGGCTCCGGGAAATCAATGCATACGCGCTCCCTCTTGGCTGGCTCATGTTTTGTACGTGCGCCTTTAGCGGCGGCTGAAGTGCGCCACCAGGCGGTCGCCACCGGTTTGCAGCGTATCCGTCCGGCGAACCCCACCTTGAAAGCAGCCTTGCCCTGAAGGATGCTTGTGTCCGCCAACCTTTACGCGGACACATGGACACCAACATCGCCCACCCCCCAGCCGGCCGCCAGCGCCGGCGCCATTCACCCGAGTTCCGGGCCTCTGTCATCCAGGCCTGCCTGCAACCCGGCGTCTCGATTGCCGCCGTTGCCCTGGCCAACGGACTCAACGCCAACATGGTGCGCAAGTGGGTCATCAATGCGCAAACGCCCTCCCTGCCAACATCGGCAGATCGCGCGCGATCCCGATTCCTATCGGTACCCGATCATTCGCTACCGTCAGCACCGGCTTTCGTGCCGCTGGCGTTGCCTGCTCCGTCTGCCGCGCCAGTGGGAATTCAAATTGACCTGAGCACGCCCGCTGGTGTCTCGATCAAGATGACATGGCCCACGAGTGCTGCAGAGCAATGCGTGACCTGGCTGCGGGAGTGGCTGCGGTGATCCGAGTCGACGCAGTCTGGCTGGCCAGCGAGCCACTGGACATGCGAGCCGGCACCGACTCCGCGCTGGCCCGGGTGGTGGCGGTCTTCGGTGCGGCGCAGCCGCACCATGCCTACCTGTTCGCCAACAAGCGCGCCAACCGCCTCAAGGTGCTTGTGCACGACGGCATTGGCATCTGGCTGGCCGCGCGCCGGCTGCACCAGGGCAAGTTCATCTGGCCGGCCGCTGGCCAGCCCAACTCCAGACTGTGTCGTGCGCAGCTCGATGCACTCGTGCTGGGCCTGCCCTGGCAGCGCGTGGGCGAGGCCGGTGTCATCAGCGTGATCTGAACCGTCACGGCTCCAGCACCGCCTGGCAATCGGGGGATATGCCGATGGCTGCCATGCTGGCGAGCGGGCACACTTGGGTTCATGATCCTGGCCCCCGAGTCCCTGTCCGAACTCAGCGCCGAGCAGCTGCGCGAGATGCTCGGCCGGCTCATGGGCGACCTGGAGCACGCCAGGGGAGACCTGCGCCACAAGCAGGCGGTCATCGACAAGCTCACGCACGAGAATGCCGTGCTCAAGCGGCTCAAATTCGCCGCCCAGTCCGAGCGTTTCAGTCCCGAGCAGCGTAGCCTGCTCGAGGAGTCGCTCGATGCCGACCTGCAGGCCGTGGCCGAGGAGCTTGAGCAGCTCGCGCCGTCCACACCTGAGCGCCAAGCCAAACAGCAGCCCAAACGTCAACCGCTGCCAGCTCACCTGCCGCGGCGCGAGATCCGCCACGACCCTAAATCGACCACCTGCGCCTGCAGCTGCCAGATGAAGCGCATCGGCGAGGACGTCAGCGAGAAGCTCGACTACGTCCCGGGTGTGTTCACGGTCGAGCGCCACATCCGTGGCAAATGGGCCTGTGCCCAGTGCGAGACGATTGTGCAGGAGCCGGTCGAGCCCCATGTGATCGACAAGGGGATTCCGACGGCGGGCCTGCTGGCCCATGTGATGGTGGCCAAGTACGCCGACCACCAGCCGCTTTATCGCCTGGAGCCGATCTTCGGGCGCGCCGGCTTTGCAATCCCGCGCTCGACCCTGGCGCAGTGGGTGGGCACCTGCGGCGTGCGGCTGCAGCCGCTGGTCGATGCCCTCAAGGCCGTGATCCTCAGCCATGGCGTACTGCACGCCGACGAGACGCCGGTGCAGATGCTCAAGCCCGGCAACGGCAAGACGCATCGTGCCTATCTGTGGGCCTACGCCTGCGGGGCATTCGAAGACCTCAAGGCCGTCGTCTACGACTTCTGCGAGTCGCGTGCCGGCGTGCATGCGCGCGAGTTCCTCGGCGACTGGCAGGGTACCTTGGTTTGCGATGACTACTCCGGCTACAAGGAAGGGTTCAAGTCAGGCCGAATCATCGAGGCGGGCTGCCTGGCGCACGCGCGGCGCAAGTTCTTCGACCTGCACGTGGCCAACAAGAGCCAGATCGCCGAATTCGCGCTTGAGCAGTTCGGCAAGATTTATGAGATCGAGCGCCAGGTCAAGGACCTGGAGACCGAGGAAAGAAAGACGGTACGACAGCAGCAGACCCGCCCCGTGTTCGACGCGCTGCACGAGTGGATGACACTGCAACGTCAGAAGGTGCCGGGCAACTCGGCCACCGCCAAGGCGCTGGACTACAGCCTCAACCGATGGTCTGCGCTGACGCGCTTCGTCGAAGATGCGCAACTGCCTGCGGACAACAACTGGATCGAGAACCAGATTCGGCCGATTGCGCTCGGGCGCAACAACTGGCTCTTTGCCGGCTCACTCAGGGCCGGCCAGCGCGCGGCCGCCATCATGAGCCTGATCCAGTCGGCACGCATGAACGGGCACGACCCGTATGAATACCTCAAGGATGTGTTGACCCGGCTGCCCACGCACAAGGCCAGCCAGATCGAGGAACTGTTGCCGCACCGCTGGCAGCCCGCCAGCGACGCCTGCGCCTGAGCGTCAAGCTCATGCCGCGCTGGCGGTCAAGTATGGCGTTCGCCAGACGCTTACGGAGCAAGCGACGTTCTACACAATCAGGTCGAAGTGGGCGGTGTGGACATCGACGACCAGTTCGTTCCCGAGGTCTTCTACTCGGAGACCTGTCAGGAGCGAGGGGAGGAATACGCATACGAGTTGGCGCGAATCAGGCTAGGCGAGGGCATCAAGAATGCCGATGCAGTGGAGGGCGCAGCCGCTGAGCTTCTCGTTAGCGAAGAGCTCCAGAAGGCAGTCTGGACCGACGCCGGGTTCGAACTGCAGAAGCTCCTGCAGGCCCTGACAGTGCTTACCCAGCCTTTGCGCCATGGCTTAGCGGACGGCTTGGCGCTGTTCTACCTGAGAGAACCGGACCGCATTGCTCATGCCATCGTGCAAGGGTTTGAGGGAATCACGCCGGCAGAGGCGGCTGCAATCGTGTCGTTCCTGACGCTTTCGGGACCCGACATCAGGCGGCTGCCTGGCAAAGCCATCGACGAAACCGATGTCCCGTTCTGGGAGCACAGCAAGCGTCTTCATCGCTATGCCATCCGGCCTCTTGTCCCAGTCGGAAAGCAGGTCGTCTGGGGAGCCGAGCACGCCAGTCGGTCTCAGCTCATATGGCTGTCAGCCGTTCGAGACGGCGTTCTCCCAGCCGATTTCCGGTGGCCAAACGTCCAGGCAGTCGTTAAGTCCATCAAGAAGTCCATTGAGGATGCGCTCGAGGACCGCGCCGTGGAGATTCTCAAGCGCCACACCCCGTACGTTGAAGGCGGCGTGGATTTCTTCCGTCGGTTTCGTAAGGAGGGTTTCGCGGACGTCGGGGACTATGATGTCCTCGCCTACTGGCCGGCCACGAACACGGTCCTCTATGCGGAGTGCAAGTACAACCAGACGGCGCACTCAATAAAGGACTCGCGGCGATTGCGAGACCGCATGTTCGGAATGACCGACGAGGACAGAGATGGCCAGTACAGCCGAATCCGCGACCGTCGAGAGTTCCTGGCCAAGAACCGAGACAGGATGTTTGAGCTCTTAAGGTGGCCCAAGCCCGCGCAAGTACCTCCCAGAGATGTGGAGGTTTACGTCAGTCGCGAGCTTAACTATTGGATGGTGCACCCGCCTTATGAGGTTCCCACCAAGTTCATCCGAGTAGACGCATTGGATACCTGGGTAAACAGTGGGATGAGAGCAGAGAAGCGCTAGGCCAACTGCCGCCTGGGTTTCGCCCGGTACGGCTATCAATGTCGATCGGTCTTCGCGGGAGTCTGAAGCGATGAACGAACGACTGCTCTTCAAGAGACTGACGGACGGCTTTGGGTCGGATGCCGCCGTTGCTCAAGTCAGTTCTGGTCGTCCGCTCCCAGCCTCAACCAGACCTTTCATCCCCACTACTTTTTCGCACATGACCACCCCCAGCTCAGGGGCAGCCACATGAGCCCCTCCGTCAAGCCTTGACCGCTACCCCAGCCACCACCGGCTGCCCCAGCGACCGCAAGATGTCGCGCACCAGTTGCGCCCGGTCCTTCGGCTCGGCCAGCGCGCGCTCGATGCGCAGCTTGTCGTTGCCGGCTAATCTGACATGGCGGTTCTTCTGCACCAGCTCGATGATCTTCATCGGGTCGATCGGCGGGTTCGGGCGGAAGGTGATCAGGATCACGCCCGGCGTCGCATCGACCTTCTGCACGCCGTAGGGCTGGCTCAGCACGCGCAGGCGGTGCACGTCGATCAGGGTCTGGGCCTGGGCCGGCAGCTTGCCGAAGCGGTCGACGATTTCCTCCAGCAGCCGGTCGACCTGCTCGCCGGTCTTGGCGGTCGCGAGCTTCTTGTAGAAGCTCAGGCGCAGGTGCACGTCGCCGCAGTAGTCGTCGGGCAACAGCGCGGGCGCGTGCAGGTTGATGTCGGTCGTGACGTTGAGCGGGTTGAGCAGGTCGGGTTCGCGCCCGGCTTTGAGCGACGCCACCGCCTCGGACAGCATCTCGTTGTAGAGCTGGAAGCCCACTTCGAGCATGTTGCCGCTCTGGTTCTCGCCCAGCACCTCGCCGGCGCCGCGAATCTCGAGGTCGTGCATCGCGAGGTAGAAGCCGCTGCCGAGTTCCTCCATCTGCTGGATCGCGTCCAGGCGCTGCTGCGCCTGCTTGGTCAGGCCCTCGATGTCGGGCACCAGCAGGTAGGCATAGGCCTGGTGGTGGCTGCGCCCGACCCGGCCGCGCAGCTGGTGCAACTGGGCCAGGCCGAACTTGTCGGCGCGCGCCATGATGATGGTGTTGGCGGTCGGCACGTCGATGCCGGTCTCGATGATGGTCGAGCACAGCAGCAGGTTGAAGCGCTGGGCCACGAAGTCGCGCATCACGCGCTCGAGTTCGCGCTCGGGCATCTGGCCGTGCGCGATCGCGATGCGCGCCTCGGGCAGTATCTCTTCGAGCATCTGCTTGCGGTTCTCGATCGTGTCGACCTCGTTGTGCAGGAAGTAGACCTGGCCGCCGCGCTTCAATTCGCGCAGCACTGCCTCGCGGATCACGCCCTTGCTCTCGCTGCGCACGAAGGTCTTGATGGCGAGCCGGCGTTGCGGCGCGGTCGCGATCACGCTCAAATCCCTGAGGCCCTCGAGCGCCATGCCCAGCGTGCGCGGGATTGGCGTCGCGGTCAGGGTCAGCACGTCTACTTCGGCGCGCAGCGCCTTCATCTGCTCCTTGTGCCGCACGCCGAAGCGGTGTTCCTCGTCGATGATCAGCAGGCCCAGGTTCTTGAACTGGGTCTTTTCCGACAGCAGCTTGTGCGTGCCGACCACGATGTCGATCGTGCCGTCGGCCACGCCCTTCAAGGCCGTGTTGATCTCCTTGGTGGTGCGGAATCGGCTCATCTCGGCGATCTTGACCGGCCATTTGGCGAAGCGGTCGACCAGCGTCTGGAAATGCTGTTCGGCCAGCAGCGTGGTCGGCGCCAGGAAGGCGACCTGCTTGCCGCCCGTGACCGCGACGAAGGCCGCGCGCAAGGCGACCTCGGTCTTGCCGAAGCCGACATCGCCGCAGACGAGCCGGTCCATCGGCTGCGGGCTGATCATGTCCTGGATCACCGCGTGGATGGCGGCGTTCTGGTCGGCGGTTTCCTCGAAGCCGAAGTCGTTGGCGAAGGTCTCGTAGTCGTGCGGCGAGTAGCGGAAGGCATGGCCCTCGCGCGCGGCACGGCGGGCGTAGATGTTGAGGAGCTCGGCCGCAGCGTCGCGCACCTGTTCGGCGGCGCGGCGCCGCGCCTTCTCCCACTGGCCGGACCCCAGGCGGTGCAGCGGTGCCTCGTCGGCGCTGACGCCGGTGTAGCGGCTGATCAGCTGCAGCTGGCTGACCGGCACGTAGAGCGTGGCGTCGTTGGCGTATTCCAGGTGCAGGAATTCCTGCAACGCGGGGCTGCCGTCGGCGTTCTTCTCGCCCAGGTCCATGTTGATCAGGCCGCGGTAGCGCCCGATGCCATGCGCGCTGTGCACCACCGGGTCGCCGACGTTGAGCTCGGACAGGTCCTTGATCAGCGCCTCGACATCGCTGACCTGCTCCTGCTTGCGCCGGCGGCGCGTGGTCGGGCCGGCCGCGAACAGTTCGGTCTCGGTGACGAAGGCGATGCCGCCCTCGATCCAGGCGAAGCCGCTGGCCAGCGCGGCAGTCGCGATGCCGACCTTCTCGTCGCTGGCCTGGAACTCGGCCAGGCTGTCGAAGGCTGGCGGGCTGACACCGCTGGCGCGCAGGAAGTCGAGCAGGCTCTCGCGCCGGCCGTCGCTCTCGGCCAGCAGCAGCACGCGGTCAGCGGTCGAGCGGATATGCGCGTGCAGCTTGGCCAGCGGGTCGTCGGCGCCGCGCTGTGCGCCCAGGTCGGGCAGGGCCTGGAACCAGGCGCTGTGCTCGACATCCTGGCTGCCGGGGCGCAGCGCCAGTTGCATATGCGGCTTGGCCACCGCGTAGAAGCCTTCGGCGTCCAGGAACAGGGTCTCGGGCGGCAGGGCGGGGCGGTCCGGGTCGCTCTGGACCAGGCGGTAGCGCTCGCGTGTGTCCTGCCAGAAGCGCTGGAAGGCCGGCTCCAGATCGCCATGCAGCACCAGCGTGGCGTCCGCCCCCAGGTAGTCGAACACGGTCGCGGTCTGCTCGAAGAACAGCGGCAGGTAGTACTCGATGCCGGCGGTGGCGACGCCGTTGCCGATGTCCTTGTAGATCCGGCTCTTGGTCGGGTCGCCCTCGAGCAGTTCGCGCCAGCGCTTGCGAAAACGGGTGCGCGCCGCCTCGTCCATCGGGAACTCGCGCCCGGGCAGCAGCCGCACCTCGGGCACCGGATACAGGCTGCGCTGGCTGTCGGGGTCGAAGGTGCGGATCGAGTCGATTTCGTCGTCGAATAGGTCGACCCGGAAGGGCACCAGCGAGCCCATCGGGAACAGGTCGATCAGGCCGCCGCGCACCGCGTATTCACCCGGGCTGACCACCTGGGTCACATGCTGGTAGCCTGCCAGCGTCAGCTGGGCCTTGAACCTGGCCTCGTCGAGCTTTTGCCTGACCTTGAACTCGAAGGTGTAGCCGGCCATGAAGGCCGGCGGCGCCAGCCGGTACAGCGCGGTGGTGGCCGGCACGATCACGACATCGGCGCCTTGCGCCTGGTCGCGCTGCTGGATGCGCCACAGGGTGGCGAGCCGCTCGCTGATCAGGTCCTGGTGTGGCGAGAAGCTGTCGTAGGGCAGGGTCTCCCAGTCCGGGAACAGGGCGCAGCGCAGTCCCGGCGCGAAAAAGGGCAGCTCGTCGAGCAGGCGCCGGGCATCGTTGGCATCGGCCGTGATGATGGCGACCGGACGACCGGCAGCCTTTTCGCGCAGGCCGAGCTCGGCCAGCAACAGGGCGTCGGCCGAGCCCGTCGGACGCGGCAGGCTGTAGCGTTTGCCAGGGGTGAGTTTGGGCAGTTCCATGCTGGGTCGGTGCTGATGGCCAAAAGCAGTACCCCGCTCCGGGTTTGGGCGGGGGGTGGCCAGGGCTTGATTCTAGAATCCTCCATCCATGCCGCACGATCCCAAGCCTATTCCTTCCTTCGACGCGGCCAGTGCGCCGCGATCGCCGCGCTGTCATGCGCTGATTCCCTGCGCCGGCAGCGGCAGCCGCGCCGGCCGCGCCGGCCCCAAGCAGTACGAGCAGCTCGCCGGCCTGCGCCTGGTCGACCACACGCTGACGGCCTTCCTGGCGCTGCCGCAACTCGCCAGCATCGCCCTGGTCGTCGCGCCCGATGACGACAGCCTGTCCATCCCGGACCCGCGCGTGCGGGTGCTGCGCGTCGGCGGCGCCAGCCGGGCCGCGAGCGTGCACAACGGTCTGCGCGCCCTGCTGCAAGCGGGCGCTGACCGGCGCGACTGGGTGCTGGTGCATGACGCGGCGCGCTGCCTGATCCTGCCGCAGCAGATCGCCGCGCTGATCGAGGCCTGCCGCGACGATCCGGTCGGTGGTCTGCTGGCGCTGCCCCTGCCCGACACGCTCAAGGCCGCGCGGGCCGACGAGGCCGGCGCGCGCGTCGCCGCCACGCTGGCGCGCGACGACAAATGGCTGGCACAGACGCCGCAGATGTTCCGCCTCGGCGCGCTCGAGCAGGCCCTGGCCGCCGCCGAAGCCCTGGGCTACGCCGGCATCACCGACGAAGCCAGCGCGATCGAGGCCTGCGGACTGTCGCCACGGCTGGTGCGCGGCAGCGCGCAGAACTTCAAGGTCACCTACCCGGAAGATTTCGCGCTGGCCGAGGCCCTGCTGCGCCTGCGCGCCTCGGCGCCAGCGGCCTGATCCCGCCGGGTTTTTTCAATCTCCATTCCCGAAGCAAGCGAGTCCCCATGAGCGCCACCATTTCCTCTCTGCCCCCCCTGCGCATCGGCGAGGGCTGGGATGTCCATGCCCTGGTCGAGGGCCGGCCCCTGATCCTGGGCGGGGTCGAGATTCCCTACGAGAAGGGCCTGCTGGGTCATTCGGATGCCGATGCACTGCTGCATGCGATCACCGACGCGCTGCTCGGCGCGGCCGGCCTGGGCGACATCGGCACCCATTTTCCCGACAACGATCCGGCCTTCAAGGGCGCCGACTCCTACCTGTTGCTGCAGCAGGCGGTCGCGGCGGTCGGCCAGACCGGCTACCAGCTCGTCAACGTCGACTGCACCGTGATCGCGCAGGCGCCCAAGCTCGCGCCCTACAAGGCCGCGATGCGCTCGCGCATCGCGCAGGCGCTGGGTGTCGACCCGACCCAGGTCAACGTCAAGGCCAAGACCGCCGAGAAGATGGGCCCGGTCGGCGAGGGCCGCAGCATCGAGGCGCGCGCCGTGGCCTTGCTGATTCGCGGCTGATGCGGGCCTGATTCAGCCTTGATTCAACCACGTCGCAGCAGCAGCTCGGCCACCAGTCCGCCTTCCGGGTGGCAGCGCAGCGCGAGCTGGCCGCCCATGCGTGCCACGGTCTTGTTGACGATGGCCAGTCCCAGTCCCGATCCGCTGGCGGTGGTGCGCGCCGCATCGCCACGGAAGAAGGGCTGGGTCAGGCGCGGCAGCTGCTCGGCGCTGACCCCGGGGCCGTGGTCGCGCAGCGTCACGCGCACCTTCTGCGCCAAGACCTCGGCCTCGACCTCGACTTCGGCCACCCCATCGGCCCCGCGGCCGTAGCGCAGCGCGTTTTCCAGCAGGTTGGAAAACACGCGCCGCAGCTCGACCGCATCGCCCAGCACCACCGTGCCGGGGTCGATCTGCATCTGCAGCCGCAGCGGGCTCCTGGGGCCGCAGGTACGCACCGCGTCGTTCACCGCGCCGGCCAGATCGACCGGCTCGCTGTGCTCCGGTCCGGTGCGCGCATAGTCGAGGAACTTGTCTATGGTCGCATCGACCTGCTCGATGTCGGCCACCATGTAGGCGCGCGCGTTCTCGTCGGTCACGCTGAGCTCGGCCTCGAGCCGCAGCCTGGCCAGCGGCGTGCGCAGGTCGTGCGAGATCCCGGCCAGCATCAGCACCCGGTCCTGCTCGGCCTGGCCGAGCTGGCGCGCCATGCGGTTGAAGCCGATGTTGACCTCGCGGATCTCCTGCGTGGTGACCGTCTCGTCCAGCCGCACCGAGGCGAAGTTGCCCTCGCGCACCTGGGTCGCTGCGACCTGCAGCCGCTTGAGCGGCTGGTTGATCAGGCGCGCCAGCAGCGCCGACCCCAGCAGCGAGAGCAGGCCCGCGATGCCCAGCCAGACCAGCAGGGTGCCGCGCTCGACCGCACCGACGCGCTTGGGGTCGGTCAGGAGCCAGAACTGCTCGCGCCCGATCTTGAAGCCGACCCAGAGCCCGTCCCGGCCGTTGACCTCGCGCGCCACCAGCGTGCCCTTGCCCAGCAGCTGCGTCAGTTCGGCGCTGATGCGGCGACCAAAGGCGTCCTGGTCATAGGGCTGGTAGCTGTCGCCCGGCTCGCGCACCGAGATCTGCACCTCCTCCTCGTCGAGCAGCGACTTCATCAACGACACGCGCGCAATCGCATCGACATGGCGCAGAGCGGCCCGGCTCAGGTTGACCAGCGAGGCGATCTGGCGCGCGCCCTGCAAGGCCCGGGGCTCGAACTCGAGCGCCCGATAGCTCTGCAGCCAGGCCAGCATGCAGCCCAGCAGGATCAGCGCCAGTGCGAACCAGTTGCGCCAGAACAGGCTGATGCCTTGCCAGCCGACGGCCTGGGCCAGGCGCAGCCTGAACCGGCGCAGGTGAGCGCCGGGCTTCAATCCGACTGCCCGTCCGGCACGAAGACATAGCCCACGCCCCAGACCGTCTGGATATAGCGTGGCGTGGTCGGGTCTTCCTCGATCAGTTTGCGCAGCCGCGACACCTGCACATCAAGGCTGCGGTCGAACGGCTCGAATTCGCGTCCGCGCGCGAGCTGGGCCAGCTTGTCGCGCGACAGCGGCTGGCGTGGATGGCGCACCAGCGCCTTGAGCATCGCGAACTCGCCGGTCGTCAGCGCGATGTCACTGCCCTGCTTGCGCAGCGTGCGCAGGCCCAGGTCCAGCGTGTAGGGCCCGAAATTGACCACCTCGTCGCCGCTCGACGGTGCGCCAGGCACCTCGACCGGCGGGCGGCGGCGCAGCACCGCGTGGATGCGCGCGAGCAGCTCGCGCGGGTTGAAGGGCTTGCCCAGGTAGTCGTCGGCGCCGACCTCGAGCCCGACGATGCGGTCCACATCCTCGCTCTTGGCCGTCAGCATGATGATGGGCGTGCGGTCCTTGGCCTCGCGCAGCCGGCGGCAGATGCTCAGGCCGTCCTCGCCCGGCAGCATCAGGTCGAGCACGATCAGGTCGACCGATTCGCGCTGCAGGACACGGCTCAGGCTGCGTCCGTCCTCGGCCAGCAGCACATCCAGACCCTCCTGGGTCAGGTAGCGCTTGAGCAGGTCGCGGATACGGGCATCGTCGTCCACGACCAGGATGCGGTCGGGGCGCTGCGGGACGTTCGGCATGTCGGATCTTCCAGTACTAGACAAGGCCTATTTTGACAGCAGCGCCGCTCGCCCGCCAGCGCGCAGGGATTTACTGCGCGGTCCAGCCGCCGTCCATGTTCCAGGCCACGCCGCGCACATTGTTGCCCGCCGGCGAGCACAGGAAGACGGCCAGTTCGCCGAGCTCCTCGGGGGTGGTGAACTGCATCGAGGGCTCCTTCTCGCCCAGCAGCTGGCGCGTGGCCTGCTCGTTGCTAATGCCTTGGGCGGCTGCCTTGGCATCGACTTGCTGCTGCACCAGCGGGGTCAGCACCCAGCCCGGGCAGATCGCGTTGCAGGTCACGCCGCTGGTGGCGGTCTCGAGCGCGGTGACCTTGGTCAGGCCGATCACGCCATGCTTGGCCGCGACATAGGCGGACTTGCCCGCCGAGCCGACCAGGCCGTGTACCGAGGCCAGGTTGATGATGCGGCCCCAGTTGGCGGCCTTCATGGCCGGCAGCGCCAGGCGCGAGGTGTGGAAGCTGCTGCTCAGGTTGATCGCGATGATGGCGTCCCAGCGCTCGAGCGGGAACTCCTCGACATTGGCCACATGCTGGATGCCGGCGTTGTTGACCAGGATGTCGACCTGGCCGAACTCGCTGGCTGCCGCGGCCATCATCGCCTCGATCTGTGCCGGCTGGCTCATGTCGGCGCAGTGGTAGCTGACTCGGGTACCGAAGGCCGCCACCTCGGCCTGTGCGCCCTCGACGTTGCCGAAGCCGTTGAGCATGATGTTGGCGCCCTGGCGCGCCAGCGCCTTGGCAATGCCCAATCCGATGCCGCTGGTCGATCCGGTGACCAGGGCAGTTTTGTTCTTCAGCATGGGGTGAACTCCGTGAAATGGGGGGTAGAGTGGGAAAGGGGCAGGATTTCGTCATCATCGTGCATCCCGTTGCCATTATCCTGCCCAGATTGACGCTACGATGACCGGGCAGGTCGGGCCCCGATAAATGGAACCACAACTCAAATTCCTGGAAGTCCCTGGTGTCAGGGCCAAATTCAGTCCTCAGCGCCGGATCGCCTGGTGGGAGTGGAACGCCACCGGCCAAGAGCAGCCCGATCAGGTCGTGTTTTGCGTGCATGGCCTGAGCCGGCAGGCGCGCGACTTCGACGTGCTCGCGCAAGCCCTGGCACCGCATGTCCGTGTTATCTGCGTCGACATCGCGGGCCGTGGCCAGAGCGACTGGCTGGCCGAACCGATGGACTATCAGGTGCCGACCTATGTCGCCGACATGGCCGAACTGTTGCGCCAGCTGCGCCTGGACTTCCAGCAGTCCACCGGCCGCGACGGCGCCGAACTGCGGCTGGACTGGGTCGGCACCAGCATGGGTGGCCTGATCGGCATGGCGCTGGCGGCGCCCCCGCACCTGGCCCTGCGTCGGCTGGTCCTCAACGATGTCGGCCCCGAAATCCAGCTCGCCTCGCTGCGGCGCATCGAGACCTACCTCGGCAACCTGCCGGTCTTTCCGTCCGAGATCGCGGCCGTCCATGTGCTCGAGAAGATCTGCGCGGCTTTCGGCCCGCACAGCCCCGAGCAATGGCTGGCCCTGTCGCGGCCGATGTTGCGGCGTTCCCTGGGTGGCTGGACCCTGCACTATGATCCGGGAATTGCTGCGCCCTTCAAACAAATGCTGGCCGCGATGGAGGCCCTGCACCACGGCGGCGCCGGCGCCGCTGAGTCTCCCCTGTGGCAGCTCTACGACCAGATCCAGGCCTGCTGTCTGCTGTTGCGCGGTGCCGAGTCCGACCTGCTGACGCCCGAGACCGCCGCCGCCATGGCCGAGCGTGGTCCCAGGGCCCGTTGCGTCGAGTTCGCCGGGGTTGGTCATGCGCCCGCCCTGGTCCAGCCCGATCAGGTGGCCGTCGTCAAGGAATTTCTGCTCTCCCCATGAACCCCTCTGATCCCCAATCGAGCGGCACCGCGATCGCGGTTGCGCTGTCGGCACGCGAGCCCGCCGACAACCAGGCGCTGGCGCGCGCGCGCGCCTTCGCCGAACCGCTGCTGGCCGCGAGCCACCTGGACACTGGCGAGAACACGCTGTCGCATGCCGATGCCATGGTCGGCATCCTGGCGCTGATGGGCGGCTCGCCCGAGATGCAGGCCGCCGCCTACCTGGTCTATGCCTGCCAATACCTGCAGCGCCCGCAGGAAATCATCGCCAAGGCCTTCGGCGACAGCTACGCCCATGTCGCGGTCGAGACCAGCAAGCTGCTGCAGCTGCAGCGCCAGGCACGCCAGAAGGCCGCGCAGGTCCGGCTCGATCGCGAACTGGCGCAACAGCAGAGCGGCTTTGTCGCCAACGCGGCCAAGGCGCAGCTGTCCGAGCTCGACGCCAGCCAGACCGAGAACGTGCGCAAGATGCTGCTGGCCTTCTCGCGCGACCTGCGCGTGGTCATGCTGCGCCTGGCTTCAAGGCTGCAGACGCTGCGCTACTACGCGGCGGCCAGGAAGCTGCCCGACCGCGCGCTGGCGCAGGAGGCCTTGCAGATCTTCGCGCCGCTGGCCAACCGGCTCGGCATCTGGCAGATCAAGTGGGAGATGGAGGACCTGTCGTTCCGCTTCCTCGAGCCCGATACCTACAAGCAGATCGCGCGCCTGCTCGACGAGAAGCGGGTCGAGCGCGAGAGCCATGTCGAGCAGGTCCGGCTCGACCTCGACGCCGCCCTGCAAGCCCAGGGCATCAAGGCCTCGGTCCAGGGCCGGCCCAAGCATATCTACAGCATCGTCAAGAAGATGCGTGGCAAGTCGCTCGATTTCGACCAGGTGTTCGACATCCGCGCCCTGCGCGTCGTGGTGCCGGCGGTCGACGACTGCTACGCGGTGCTGGCCTGGGTCCATTCGCATTTCAGCCCGGTGTCAGAGGAATTCGACGACTACATCGCCAAGCCCAAGCCCAACGGCTACCAGTCGCTGCACACCGTGGTGCGCGATGCGCAGGGCCGCGCCTTCGAGATCCAGATCCGCACCCAGGCCATGCACGACCATGCCGAGCATGGCGTGGCGGCGCACTGGGCCTACAAGGAGGCCGGCTCCAAGGGCTATGCGGGCGTTTCCGCGAGCTCGGACTACGACGCCAAGATCGCAGTGCTGCGCCAGCTGCTGGCCTGGCAGAGCGACCTGAGCGGCGCGGCCAAGCAGCTGTTCGACGACTGCATCTATGTGCTGACGCCGCAGGCCGCGATCGTCGAGCTGCCCCAGGGTGCGACGCCGCTCGACTTCGCCTACACCGTGCACACCACCCTGGGTCACCGCTGCCGTGGCGCGCGCGTCGATGGCGTCATGGTGACGCTCAACACCCCGCTGCGCAGCGGCCAGACGGTCGAGGTCGTTTCGGTCAAGGAGGGCGGGCCCTCGCGCGACTGGCTCAACCCCGAGCTGGGCTACCTGGTCAGCCACCGCGCCAAGAGCAAGGTGCGCGCCTGGTTCAACGCGCTGGCGGCCGAGGACAATGCGGCGCGCGGGCGCGAGGCGATCGAGCGCCTGCTGCAGCGCGAGGGCCGGACCGCCTTGCGGCATGAGGAACTCGCGACCGGGCTCGGCTTCGAGACGCCGCAGGCCTTGTTCGAGTCGGTCGGCAAGGAGGAAACCTCGCTGCGCGCGGTCGAGCAGCAGCTCAAGCCGCAGGAGGTGGCGCCGGTTCCCGACGAGGTCGTGATCCGCAAGGCGCGCGGCGTCGAGAAGTCGTCCGCCGGCTCGGTGCTGGTGGTCGGGGTCGACTCGCTGCTGACGCAGCTGGCGCGCTGCTGCAAGCCCGCGCCGCCCGACGAGATCCGCGGCTTCGTCACGCGCGGCAAGGGCGTCAGCATCCACCGCAGCGACTGCGCCGACTTCGGCCATCTGCTGCGCCAGCATCCGGACCGCGTGCTCGACGTGCAATGGAGTGGTGCCAAGGGCAAGGGGGCCGACTCGGCGGTCTACCCGGTCGACGTCGCGGTCGAGGCGCAGGACCGCCAGGGCCTGCTGCGCGACATCTCGGACGCCTTCTCGCGCGAGAAGATCAATGTCATCGGCGTCCAGACCCAGTCGGTCCGCGGCGTGGCCTGGATGACCTTCACGGTCGAGGTCTCCGACTCGATGCGGGTGGCCCGCGTGATGTCGGCGGTCTCCGATGTTCCCGGCGTGCAGCGGGTCTGGCGGCGCTAGGCGGCACAGGACGCCGAAAAAGCCCGGAATTTGCTGCTATACTTGCGGTCTCGCAGCGATGCAGGCGCGTAGCTCAGTTGGTTAGAGCACCACCTTGACATGGTGGGGGTCGTTGGTTCGAATCCAATCGCGCCTACCAGATTTTTTCCTTGGCTGGCAACAGCTTGAAGAATTGTCTGGAAGCCGGGAGTCCTTGTCAGGCTCTCATGTATACTGCGGAACCTTGAATTCTAGGCTCGTAGCTCAGTTGGTTAGAGCACCACCTTGACATGGTGGGGGTCGCTAGTTCGAATCTAGTCGAGCCTACCAGAATTTCAGGACTGTAGCTCAGTTGGTTAGAGCACCACCTTGACATGGTGGGGGTCGTTGGTTCGAATCCAATCAGTCCTACCAAAAAGCAAAAAGCCCTCGAGCGCAGGTTCGAGGGCTTTCTTGTTTCCGGATTCATCCCTTGCCTTCGGGTGCTGCCTGCCGGGGTTCAGTCCTGGAAGCTGTTCGTCTCGCCGGGCTTGCGCAGCATCTTGTTGACCTCGTCCTGGTGCAGCTCCTCGAGCACGATCAGCTCGCGCGCGTATTCCTCGAGCAGGATCGAGTGGCCTTCCGCGATCCGGAGCAGTTCGTAATAGGCCGCCAGCGCGGTTTTCTCGTGTGCCAGGCTTTCGCGTAGGATGTCGCCGATGTCGTGCTGATGCGTCTCGAGCAGGGGGCCGATTCGCAGCGAGGGGTGGCCGCCGAGCAGGGTCACGAGTTCGCCGGCCTTGTGGGCATGGGTCAGGCTCTCGTTGGCATTGTCCTTGAGCCAGGATACGATCGGAATCCGGTTGTAGCCGTACACCATCAGCGCATAGTGCGTGTACTTGACCACCCCGGCCAGTTCGAGTTCCATGATGCGGTTCAGTGCATCGATGGCAAGGGTTTTCTGGGTTTCTTCCATGGCATTCTCCTGTTGAATGACGAAAGCTCCGATGCCGGTGCGAGGCTGGGTCTGGTGCGCCGATGCCATGCCGGGGATCGGATTCAAGCCTGCACTATCGCGATAATGGTGGCTCGGGTCAAGCGGGGTTTGTGCTTGGGTCGGCTTCGCGCCGCTGGCGCCGATCGCGCTCTGGTGCGGGCTTTTTTGCTGCTGGCGCTGCGGATCGTTCCGGATCAATAGTCTTTGTTCTTAGAATCAAACTTTATCCCCGCGTCGGCGCGGGGCGCAAAGCCCATGGGGCAGGAGTCAGTGCAGTGCAAAATGAACCGGACGGCCAGGCGAGTGAGTGCGTCGCAGAGCTGCGGGTAATCAAGAAATACCCCAACCGCCGCCTCTACGATACGACCACTTCGTCCTATATCACGCTGGCTGATGTGCGTGCGCTGGTGCTGCAGGGGGTGCATTTTTCCGTTCGCGACGCCAAGACCGGTGCCGACCTGACGCGCAGCATCCTGCTGCAGATCATCCTCGAGGAGGAGACTGGTGGCGTGCCGTTTTTCTCCGAGCGCATGCTGGCCGACATCATCCGCTTCTACGGCCACTCGATGCAGGGCTTCATGGGTAGCTACCTCGAGCAGAGCGTGGAGGCCTTTGCCGACCTGCAGCGCCAGATGGCGGACCAGGCCAAGGGCCTGACGCCCGAGATGTGGTCGCAGTTCCTCGGTGTCCAGCCGCCGCTGATTCCGGGTGTCGCGCTGGGCGGCTATCTGGAGCAGTCGCAAAAGGCGTTGAACCAGTTGCAGCAGCAAATGCTGGAGGCCTTCGGGGTCAAGCGCTGAGTTTTTCTGCTGGAGTGGTGATGACCTGAGACAATCGGGGCATGACTGAAACCATAGCCAAAGCCCCCAAAGTGGGCTTCGTCAGCCTCGGATGCCCGAAGGCGTTGACAGACTCCGAATTGATCCTCACGCAGCTCAGCGCCGAGGGTTACCAGACCAGCAAGACCTTTGACGGCGCGGACCTCGTGATCGTCAACACCTGCGGCTTCATCGACGACGCCGTCAGGGAAAGCCTGGATACCATTGGCGAGGCCCTGGCCGAGAACGGCAAGGTGATCGTGACCGGTTGCCTGGGCGCGCGCAAGGACGAAGCGGGCGGCAACATGGTCGAGGGCGTGCACCCCTCGGTGCTGGCCGTGACCGGACCGCACGCGACCCAGGAGGTGATGGATGCGGTGCACAAGCACCTGCCCAAGCCGCATGATCCCTTCCTCGATCTGGTGCCGGCCCAGGGCATCAAGCTGACGCCGCGTCACTACGCCTACCTCAAGATCAGCGAGGGCTGCAACCACCGCTGCACCTTCTGCATCATTCCCTCGCTGCGTGGCGACCTGGTGAGCCGTCCGATCGGCGAGGTGCTGACCGAGGCGCGCAAGCTGTTCGAGGCCGGCGTCAAGGAGTTGCTGGTCGTGAGCCAGGACACCTCGGCCTACGGCGTCGATGTCCAGTACCGCACCGGTTTCTGGGATGGCAAGCCGGTCAAGACCCGCATGTACGACCTGGTCAAGACCCTGGGTGAGCTCGCGCGCGGCTATGGCGCCTGGGTCCGCCTGCATTATGTCTACCCCTATCCGCATGTGGACGACATCATTCCGCTGATGGCCGAGGGCCTGGTGCTGCCTTACCTCGACGTGCCGCTGCAGCACAGCCACCCCGACGTACTCAAGCGCATGAAGCGCCCGGCTAGCGGCGAGAAGAACCTCGAGCGCATCCAGCGCTGGCGCGAGATCTGCCCCGAGCTGGTGGTGCGCAGCACCTTCATTGCCGGCTTCCCGGGCGAGACCGAAGCCGAATTCGCGCACCTGCTCGACTTCCTGCGCGAAGCGCAGATCGACCGCGCCGGCTGCTTTGCCTATTCGCCGGTCGATGGTGCGCTGGCCAACGCGCTGCCGGGCGCCTTGCCTGATGCGCTGCGCGAGGAGCGCCAGGCTCGCTTCATGGAAGTCGCCGAGCAGGTCTCGATCGAACGCCTGCAGCGCCGTGTCGGCGCCACCATGCAGGTGCTGGTCGACCAGGCGCTCAGCCTGGGCAAGAAGGGCGGAGTGGGGCGGACCTATGCCGATGCGCCCGAGATCGACGGCGTCGTCCATCTGCTGCCGCCCGAGAAGGCCAGCAAGACCTACAAGGTCGGTGACTTCATCAAGGTGCGCATCGTCGGCACCCAGGGCCACGACCTGGTCGGCCAGCCGATCTGACCACCACGGCCGCTTGGTTGCTGCTTGCAAGTGGCGGCCCGGCAGGCTCGCAGGCCATGCCGAACGAAAAACCCTGCAGACCGTGAGATCTGCAGGGTTTCATGTTTGGTGCCCAGGAGAGGACTCGAACCTCCACGGAGTTACCCGCTAGTACCTGAAACTAGTGCGTCTACCAATTCCGCCACCTGGGCTTTCAGGGTTTTGTTTCTTGAGATGTTGCACAAGGCTTGCTGCATGGAATGCGTCAAGCTTTGGTGCCCAGGAGAGGACTCGAACCTCCACGGAGTTACCCGCTAGTACCTGAAACTAGTGCGTCTACCAATTCCGCCACCTGGGCATCTCAGGATGCCGCTATTCTAGCCCGGATTTCTGTAGTTTTTCAAGCCGATTTGAAAGTTTGAAATATTTCATTCATCCCATCCAGTGAGCCAGGCCGGGTGAGGCGTGCCCAGGCTGTCGGGAACGAGTTCTGCCATGATGGTGTGGTTGGAGAGATCGGGTGGCGGACTTCTGGTCCCAGGCGGTGCTGGCGTCCTTGCCGGCGACCGAATAGAGCGCGCCGGGCGCGTTGCGGGTCTGCTGGAACTGCTCGAGCGACTCGCCGCGCATGGCGGCATAGATGTGCAGGTTGGACACGCCGACCACGGCATCGAGCTTCTCGAGCATGAAGAAGCTCGCGCCGTAGTGGATCAGGCCGCGCCAGTCGCGCCGACCCAGCAGATCGCGCTCCTCGTCGCTCAGTCCTGCATCGGCCATTGCGCTGGCTTCGTCGGCAAGGAAGCGCCCGCGACTGGTCGGCACGATCAGCTCGTGCAGGAAGCTGTCCGCCCTGCAAGCCCTTGTCGCCGCCATCGAATCGGGCAGCTTGCGCAGTGCGGCCAGGCGCCTGGGCCTGTCGCAGCCGGCACTGACCAAGACGATCCGTGAACTCGAGCGCGAGCTGGCCGCGCCGCTGCTCGAGCGCACCTCGAAAGGGGTGCTGCCCACCGCCCAGGGCAAGGTGCTGTACGACCGGGCCTTGAAGGCGAACAAGGAGCTCAGCGCCGCCGTCGATGAGATCCGCCAGCTCGACGGCGCCATGCTTGGGGAGCTCAGCGTCGGTGCCGTTCCGGTCGCCGTCATGTTGCTGCTGCCGGAGACCTTGCGCACCTTTTCCCGCCAGTTTCCCGACATCAAGTTGCGCCTGAGCGAGGAACTGTTCTTCGCGCAAATGCAGAAGCTGCGCTCGGGCCAGGTGGATGTGGCGATCTGCGGCATTCCGGACGGCCTGGCCTTGGGCGAGTTCCAGATCGAAGCCCTGATCGAGACCGAGATGGTGGTGGTGGTCCGCAAGGGCAGTCCGCGCCAGCAGGCGCACCGGCTCGACCCATGACGCGGGTTACGCGAAACTCCTGTTCGAGCGCCATGGCATGGACGGGCCGCCTTTGCGCACCATCGTCAACTCGACCTTGGCGCTGCTGTCGCTGGTGACCACGGGCGACTATGTGGCCCTGAT
>JAPLPQ010000100.1 GCA_026400105.1 Burkholderiales bacterium | reverse complement strand
GTTTTTCAGCACGCCGATGATGCCGGGCTTGTAGCGGTCGAGCAGATGCGGGAAGACGCCGATCTCGCCGTTGCCGAAATCGACCTTGGTGACCGGCATCCAGGCCGAGGTCTCCTTGAACCGGATGTCGACCACCGCGCCAGCGGCCTCGGCCATGTTGACGCCGTCGCCGGTGTTGCTCTTGGGCGTGGGCGACAGATGCTCGCCGCCGCGCGCCAGGTGCGGATAGGCCTGCGCGATGCGCTTGACATCATGCGGGAAGCCGCCGGCGGCCAGCACCACGCCGTGACGCGCACGGATGCGACGCTCACCGCCCTCACTGCCCTCGCCGCCGACGAGCACGCCGATGGCCTTGCCGTCCTCGATCAGGATCTGCCTGGCCGGCGTGCTGGTCAGGATCGGGATGCCCAGCTCCAGCGCCGACTTGGCCAGCCGTGCGGCCAGCGCGTTGCCGCTGGTCACATGGATCGCGCGCTGATAGAGCGCCAGCTCCTTGAGGTGATTCGCCAGCCGCTTGGCGACATAGACGAAGGAGGTCAGCGACTTGGTGACGTTGAAGAAATGCTTGAGATCGGCATTCGACGAGTTGAACATCATGCCGATGAAGGTGATGGTCTTGAGCGGCAGCTTGAGGCGCGCCATGTCCTGGCCCAGGCCGCGGATGTCGTAGGGCGCGGCCAGGATCGAGCGACCGATCTCGACGCCGCCCGGCAGGTTCGGGTGGTAGTCGGGATAGAGCGTCGGGATGAACTGCATCTCGGTCTCGCGCTCGAAGAACTCGACCATCCGGGGGCCGTTCTCGATGAAGGCGTTGACCGTGGCTTCGTCATAGAACTTGCCGGTCTCCTCCATCATGTAGCGGCGCACGGCCTCGGCCGTGTCGGCCGGATTCTGCTTGCGGCCATGCGGGTTCATCGGAATCCAGAGCACCCCGCCCGACAGCGCGGTGGTGCCGCCGAAGACCGGCTCCTTCTCCAGCACGATCACGTCGAGACCGCGCTTCTTGGCGGTGATGGCGGTGGCCAGGCCGGCGGCGCCGGAGCCGACGACGATCAGATCACATTCGGTAGCGTTTGACATTGCGTTCTCCAGCAGGGTTCAGGCGGTCTTGTTGTAGCCGGGGCGCGGCACCATATCCATCAGCATCGAGCCCATGCCGCCATCGACCGAGAGTTCGGCCGCGTTGACATAGGCCGAGCGCGGACTGGCCAGGAACAGCGCCACATCGGCGATGTCCTGCGGTTCGCCGACGCGCCGGCTGGCGGTCACGGCGGCGCGTTTGGCCTCGAAGCCCGGTTCTTCATAGAACTTGGCCGACAGCGCGGTGCGGATCATGCCGGGGCAGATCGCGTTGCTGCGCAGGCCCAGCGGGCCCCACTCGACCGCCATCTGGCGCGACAGCAACAGCACGCCGGCCTTGCTCGCGCTGTAGGCGCCGCTGCCGGTCTGCGGAAACAAGCCCGAGATCGACGCGATGTTGACGATGCTGCCCTGCCCGGCCCGGCGCATCGGCGCGGAGAAGGCGCGCGAACACAGCAGATAGCCGGTCAGGTTGACCGACAGCACCGCGTTCCAGTCGTCCAGGCTGACGTCAGTCAGGCTGCCCGAGCGCAGCAGACCGGCGTTGTTGATCAGCGCATAGGTGGTGCCGAGCTCGGCCTGCACCTGTTGCGCGGCGGCCAGCACGCTGGCCTCGTTCGAGATGTCACAGCTGACTGCCAGCGCCTGTGCGCCCTGGGCGCGCAGCGCGGCCGCACCACGCTCGGCACCTTCGGCATCGCGGTCCAGCAAGGCCACCCGGGCGCCGACGGCCGCCAGGCTGCTGGCCACCGCGGCACCGATGCCACTGGCGGCACCGGTCACCACACAGACCTGGCCCTGCAAGCCCAACCAATCCTGACTACTGCTCATGAAATTGTCTCCTGCTCTTGATGGACTCCATTGTCGATTCCGGAATATGATTCCATCCTGACGATTCCTGCCGTTGACAGGACTATTCGTGCAAGAGCGAGGCCAGCATGAGCTATCACAGGGTAATCCCCAACTACGATCTGTACGGCGATCAAGCCTCGCCCGAATGGTCGGATTCATTCAATTTCGAGTGGATTCCGCAGCGCTCGCAACCCTATAACTGGGTCATCCAGCCACATCGCCACGACACCTTCCTGCAGCTGCTCTACCTGACTTCAGGCCAGGTCGATTTCGTGCTCGACGACGCGCACTGGCAGAGCCAGGCACCCTGCCTGCTGGTGGTGCCGTCCGGCCATGTGCATGGCTTTCGCTTCAGCCATGACGTCAACGGTCCGGTGGTCACGGCCGCGCAGAAAACGCTCGAATCGGTGGCCGCGGTGGCGATGCCGGAGCTGCTGCCGACGATACGCAAGCCACGCCTGATCAGCTGGCAGGACGAAATGCGCTATGTGGACCAACTGATGCCGCTGTTCCAGACGCTGGAGCAGGAATCGCGCGCCCATGCCCCGGGCCATGTGGCGGTCAGCACCTCGCTGCTGCTGGCACTGATGGTGCAGGTGCACCGCATCGTCCAGGTGCTCGAGGCCAGCGGCAGCGCACCGCACCAGCCGATCTCGCGCCAGGCGCGCCAGATCGAGAAATTCCGCTCGCTGGTCGACCGGCATTACCGCCAGCAGAAATCGCTGCAGGCCTATGCTGGCCAGATGGGCATGACGCCGGGACAGCTCTCGCGCCTGTGCCGCGAGGCGCTCGACATGTCGGGGCTGGACGTGATCAACGCCCGGGTGCTGCACGAGGCCCAGCGCGAGCTGGTCTACACCCATATGCCGATCAAGCAGCTGGCGGCCGAGCTGGGCTATAGCGACGACGCCTATTTCAGCCGCTTCTTCCGCAAGCACCAGGGCTTGAGCCCAAGCGCCTTCCGGGCCCAGGCACTGGCCCAGCTGCACCGGCAGCATCAGTCGACGACCGACTCCGACTGAGGGTTTGCGAGCATGGTCAGGGTGTGACCCCGCTCCTATACTCGTCGAAATGAACGGACCAGTACATTCATTTTCGACGGCCACGCCGACTGACCGGGCACCGGCGCGGGAAACCACGCGCACCAACGACCCCGAACGAACCCGGGCCAACATCCTGGCGGTCGCCGAGCAGGAGTTCGGCGAGAAGGGGCTGGCCGGCGCGCGCATCGACGAGATCGCGGCCGCGACCCAGACCAGCAAGCGCATGATCTATTACTACTTCGGCAGCAAGGAAGGGCTCTACCTCGCCGTGCTCGAGGAGTCCTACCGCAAGATCCGCCAGGAGGAAACCGACCTGCACCTCGAGAGCCTGGCGCCCGAAGCCGCGCTTAAGCGCCTGGTCGGCTTCACCTTCGACCGCCATCTGCGCAACGAAAGCTATGTCCGGATCGTGATGTCGGAAAACATCCACCGTGGCCAGTTCATGCGCCAGAGCCAGTACATCCAGGACCTCAACACGCCCGCGATCGACGCGATCCGCGAGCTCTACGAGCGCGGCGTGGCCGCTGGCGTGTTCCGCCCGGGGCTCGATCTGCTCGACATCCACGCCTCGATCTCGGCGCTGTCCTTCTTCAACGTCTCGAACCGGCACACCTTCGGCCTGATCTTCAAGCAAGACACCCTGGAGCCCGGTTATCTCGAGCGCCGACGCGACAGCGTGATCGACATGGTCTGGCGCCACTTGCGGCAGTGAAATACGCCTATCCCGGCTCGAAGTCCTAGGGTTTCCCCCAGCACTAAAAAAACTAACTGGTTCGTACAATTTGTCACTTCAAGGAGAAATTCCCTATGCTTCAAAAACTGATAGACCAGATCTCCCGGCTGCTGTCGCTGCTGATGGTGACGTCACTGGCTCTGATGGTGGTGCTGGTGTTCACCAACGTGGTGCTGCGCTACGCCTTCAACTCCGGACTGACGGTGTCGGAGGAACTCTCGCGCTGGCTATTCGTCTGGATGACCTTCCTGGGCGCCTTCATCGGGCTGCGTGACAAGGGCCATCTGGGCACTGACACGCTGATCGCCAAGCTGCCGCTCGCCGGCAAGAAGGTCTGCTTCCTGCTGGCGCATGTGCTGATGCTGTACTGCAGCTGGCTGATCTTGCGCGGCTCCTGGGACCAGCTGGTGATCAACTACGAGACCACCAGCCCGGTGATGGAGGTCTCGATGGCCTGGTTCTACGGCAGTGGCTTGGTGTTCTCGGTGCTCGCGGGCCTGATCCTGAGCCACGACCTGTTCAAGCTGCTCGCCGGCCGCCTGAGCGAGAGCGAGCTGATCGGCGTACGCGAATCCGACGAAATGCCGCATGGCGACCCGCACGCCTGAGCCACCGACTGAACCCCCTAGGAGAATTCCATGACGATAACCCTATTTCTGGGCACACTGCTCGGCGCCATGATGCTGGGCGTGCCGATCGCGTTCTCGCTGCTGCTGTCGGGCGCGGCGCTGATGTGGCACCTGGACATGTTCGACGCGCAGATCCTGGCGCAGAACGTGATCGAGGGCAGCAACAGCTTCCCGCTGCTGGCAGTGCCCTTCTTCATGCTGGCGGGCGAGATCATGAACGCCGGCGGCCTGTCCAAGCGGATCGTGAACTTCGCGATGACGCTGGTCGGCCATGTCAAGGGCGGCCTGGGCTATGTCGGCATCATGGCCGCCATCATCATGGCCGCGCTGTCGGGCTCGGCGGTGGCCGACGCGGCGGCGCTGGCCGCGCTGCTGCTGCCGATGATGAATCGCGCGGGCTACGACCCGGCGCGCTCGGCCGGCCTGCTGTCGGCCGCGAGCATCATCGCGCCGATCATCCCGCCCTCGATCGGCTTCGTGGTGTTCGGCGTCGCGGCCAACGTCTCGGTCTCCAAGCTGTTCATGGCCGGCATCGCGCCGGGCATCATGCTGGGCGCCGCACTCTGGATCACCTGGTGGCTGCTGGTGCGCAAGGAGAAGATCAAGGCCGCGCCGCGCGCGAGCAAGGCCGAGGTGCTGGCTGCCTTCAAGGACGCCACCTTCGCGCTGGTGCTGCCGGTGATCGTGGTGGTGGGCCTGAAGTTCGGCGTCTTCACGCCGACCGAGGCAGCCGTGGTCGCGGCGGTCTACGCACTGCTGATCTCGGTACTGGTCTACAAGGAACTCAAGCTCAACCAGCTCTACGGTCTGTTCCTGGCTGCGGCCAAGACTACCTCGATCATCATGTTCCTGGTCGCCGCCGCGATGGTTTCGGCCTGGATGATCACGGTCGCCAACCTGCCGGCCGAGCTGGTCGCGCTGCTCGAGCCACTGCTGGACAATCCGACCATCCTGATGCTCGCCATCATGGGCGTCGTGATCCTGGTCGGCACCGCAATGGACATGACGCCGACGATCCTGATCCTGACGCCTGTGCTGATGCCGATCGTCAAGGCCGCTGGCATCGACCCGGTCTACTTCGGCGTGCTGTTCATGATCAACAACGCGATCGGCCTGATCACGCCGCCGGTGGGCACGGTGCTGAGCACGGTGGCCGGCGTGGGCAAGATCAGCATGGACGAGGTGACCAAGGGCGTCTGGCCGTTCATGATCGCGCAGTTCGTGCTGCTGTTCCTGATGGTGCTGTTCCCGCAACTCGTCATGGTCCCGGCCAGCTGGTTCTACGGCTGAATCTCGTTATCTAGCGCCTGGCCTGCACGGGTACGCCATGCCGGGCGCAATAATGAAGCGTACGACCATCCATCTATAGACTGGAGACTCCACATGAAACGCCTGTTCATCAAGACCGTCCTCGCCACCGTCACCCTGGCCGCCTGTGGCCTGGCCGCTGCGCAAGACAGCAAGACCATCAAATTCGCGACCCAGAACCCCAAGGGTCACCCGATCGTGGCCGGCCTGGAGAAGTTCAAGGAACTGGTCGAGGCCAAGTCGGGCGGCAAGCTCAAGGTCAACCTGTTCCCGGGTGGCACCCTGGGCAGCGACCAGGCCAACGTCTCGGCACTGCAGGGCGGCACGCTCGAGATGGTGTCGATGAACTCCGGCATCCTGTCGAACCAGGTCAAGGAATTCGCGATCTGGGACTTCCCCTTCATGTTCAGCAACGAGAAGGAAGCCGACGCCATCATGGACGGCGCCTTCGGCCAGAAGATGCACGCCAAGCTCGAGCCCAAGGGCCTGGTCGGCCTGGCCTACTACGAGCTGGGCTTCCGCCAGATCAGCAACGGCAAGCGCCCGATCAACAAGGTCGAGGACCTGGCGGGCCTCAAGCTGCGCGTGATCCCGAACCCGATCAATGTCGACTGGGTCAAGGCCCTGGGCGCCAACCCGACACCGCTGCCCTTCCCCGAGGTCTATGGTGCGCTCGAGCAAGGCGCAATCGACGGCCAGGAGAACCCGATCTCGGTCATCAACGCCAACAAGCTCTACGAAGTGCAGAAGCACCTGGTGCTGAGCAACCACCAGTACAACCCGCAATCGGTGCTGATCAGCAAGAAGTTCTGGGACAAGCTCGACGCCAGCGAGAAGAAGATCGTGTCCGACGCCGCCAAGGAATCGGCCAAGTACCAGCGCGAGTTCAACCGCGGCCAGACCGCCGGCGCCCTGGCCAACCTGAAGAAGGGTGGCATGCAGGTCACCGAGCTGCCGGCGGCCGAGCTCGGCAAACTGCGCGACAAGCTGCGCCCGGTGACCGCCAAGTATGCGGTCAACGTCGGCCAGGAAACCGTGCAGGAACTGCAGGCCGAACTGGCCAAGCTGCGCAAATAAGGATGGAAGGGACACCGGGTGGCCGGCGTCCCTTTTTCATTCACCCCAACAAACTAACAAGTTCGTACACAAATGAAAAAGATCCTGATCCTCAACGGACCCAACCTGAACCTGCTCGGCACGCGCGAACCGGCCCAGTACGGCTACACCACGCTGGCCGACGTCGAGGCCTTCTGCCAGGCCCACGGCGAGCGGATCGGCTACGAGATCGAGTGCTTCCAGAGCAACTGGGAAGGCGCCTTGATCGACAAGATCCACGAGTACGGCCGCCTCTACAAGGCCGGCGAGGCGCTCGGCGTCGTCTTCAACCCGGGCGCGTTCACGCACACCTCGATCGCCTTGCATGACGCGGTCAAGGGCGTCGATCCGCTGCCGGTGATCGAATGCCATATCTCCAACGTGCACGCGCGCGAGGAATTCCGCCACCACAGCTGGGTCTCGCCGGCGGCCGCCGGCATCGTGATCGGTTTCGGCGTCGACGGCTATCTGGTCGCGATCGACGGTCTGGTGCGCAAGTTCGTCAATTCCGCGGCCACCCGGCCTTGAATCCGGCGGCGGCGCAAGCGTGCCGCGAATCTCCGGTAAAAACCCTAGAAACGATCACTGAACGAACATGATTGTTTGGTGATCGCACATGATTCGCCTGCATTTCCGCCACCTTGCCCCATCCTTCCCCTACAGTGGCGGACCCTGACGGTCCATTCGCACGCCCTGCGCCAGCCGCGAGCGCGCGCGTGACCGCCTCCGCCCCACCCCGTTTCAACCGCACGAGCAGACCATGATCAACGGCAACACCGAAATCATCGCCCACATCGGCTATCCGACTTACAGCTTCAAGTCGCCGATGATCTACAACCCCTACTTCGAGCAGGCCGGCATCAATGCCGTGGTGGTGCCGATGGGCTGCCAGGCGCCCGATTACCCGGCCTTCCTGCGCGCGGTGTTCCAGCTGACCAACATCCGCGGCGCGCTGATCACGATGCCGCACAAGGTCACGACCGTGGGCCTGCTCGACGAGGTCACGGCCACCGTCAAGGTTGCTGGCGCCTGCAACGCGGTCAAGCGGACCGAGGACGGCCGCCTGGTCGGCGACATGTTCGACGGCGCCGGCTTCGTGCGCGGCGTGCAGCGCAAGGGCCTGGTCCTGAGCGGCGCGCGCGTGCTGGTGGTCGGCAGCGGCGGCGTCGGCTCGGCAATCGCCGCTTCGCTGGCCGGTGCCGGCATTGCCTCGATCAGCCTGTTCGACGTCAACGCTGCCTCGGCCGAGGCCCTGGGCCAGCGCATCCAGGCCCATTACCCGCAGATCGAGGTCCGCACCGGCTCCAACGACCCGGCCGGCCATGACCTGGTCGTCAACGCCACGCCGATGGGAATGAAGGCCGGCGACCCGCTGCCGCTCGACGTCAACCGGCTCGCGCCCGAGACCTTCGTCGGCGAAGTCGTGATGGCCTCCGAGGTGACGGCCTTCCTGGCCGCGGCACGCGAGCGCGGCTGCCGGACCCAGGTCGGCTCCGACATGCTGTTCGAGCAGATCCCGGCCTATCTCGAGTACTTCGGCCTGCCGACCACCACGGCCGAGCACCTGCGCTCGGTCGCCCGTCTGTCATACTGACGGCTGACTGACGTTTCTCGCGCCAGCGCTCACCAGCCAGCCCGCCACCGGTGGGCTTTTTTCTGCCATGCTGCACATACTGTCCATCACCTCGCCCATCTTCCTGCTGATCGCGGTCGGCTACCTGTCCGTCTGGCGCGGCATCTTCAAGCGCGAGGACATGCTGGTGCTGGGCAAGCTGCTGGTCGACTTCCTGCTGCCGGCGCTGGTCTGCCGCGCCATCACCCAGTTCCCGCTGCAGGAGGTGCTCAACCTGCGCTATCTGGCGGCCTATGGCGCCGGTTCGGCCGTGGCGCTGCTGGTCGGCGTGCTCTACGGCCGCTGGCGGCGCATGCCCTGGCCGCAGGCCGCGCTGACCGGCATGGGCATGTCGGCGTCCAACACCGTCTTCGTCGGCTTCCCGATCGTCAGCGAGCTGCTGGGCCCGAACGCCGCCATCGCGATGACGCTGGGCGTGCTGGTAGAGAACCTGCTGGTGGTCCCGGTCGTGCTGCTGCTGGCTGGGCGCGACGCCAGCCTGCCCTGGCAGCGCTCGCTGCTGCAGTCGCTGCGCACGCTGTCGCGCAACCCGATCATCTGGGCGATCGTGGCTGGCGTGGCCTGCTCGGCGCTCGAGTTCAAGCTGCCCTATGTGCTCGACCGCAGCCTGCAGATCATCGGCTCGGCCGCTGCGGGCGTCGCGCTGCTGATGATCGGCGGGGTGCTGGTCGGCCAGCGGCTGCAGGACGTCAGGCTGGACCTGCCGGCCGTGGTCGGCGGCAAGCTGCTGCTGCACCCGCTGTGCGTGCTGGGCGCGCTCACCCTGCTGCCGGCGGTCGCGCCCGAGTTGCACCAGGCCGCCATCCTCTACGCCTGCATGCCGCTGCCGGCGCTGTTCTCGGCGCTGGCCCAGCGCATGGGCCATGGCGGCTTTGCCGCCACCTTGCTGGTGGCCTCGACCGTGGCGGCCTTCTTCAGCGTCAACGCCTGGATCTGGGTCGTGATGCACGGGCTGGGCTGAACCGGTGAACGCAACCGCACGCCGCCCCGGCCTGGGCATCATCCTGGCCATCCTGGCGACGCTGTGCTTCGCGTTGCTCGACACCGGCTCGCAGTACGCGGGCCGGCTGGCGGTGCCGGTGCTGATGGCGATCTGGCTGCGCTTCGCGATCCAGACCCTGATGACGACGGCACTGCTGTGGCCCCAGTACCGGGGCCGCCTGTTCAAGACCCAGGCCCCGCGCACGCAACTCCTGCGCGGGCTGCTGATGATCGGCTCCTTCAGTTTCAGCTTCCTGAGCCTGCGCTTCATCCCGGTCGGCGAATTCACCGCGATCATGATGCTGATCCCGCTCGCCGTCACGCTGCTGGCCAGCCTGCTGCTGCGCGAGCGCGTCAGCCCGCTGGCCTGGCTGCTGGTGGCCGGCGGCTTCAGCGGCGCGCTGATCGTGATCCGCCCGCATGGCAGCGACTTCCACCTCGGCATGCTGCTGCCGCTGCTGTCGGTGCTGGTCAACGCCCTGCTCCAGGTGCTGACCAGCCGCATGGTAAGGACCGAGGACCCGGGTGTCACGCATTTCTATACCGGCCTGATCGGGCTGGCCTGCACCTCGCTGGTGGTGCCACTGGGCTGGCAATGGCTGTCCGACTGGCGCCAATGGGCCGCGATCGCGCTGATGGGGCTGTTCGGCTCGATCGGCCACTACCTGCTGATCAAGGCCTTCCAGCAGACACCGGCCTCGCGCATCGCCCCCTATCTGTACGCGCAGATCGGCTTCGCGACCCTGGCCGGCTGGGCCGCGTTCGGCCATGCGCCCGACGCGCTGGCGCTGCTGGGCATCGCCGTGATCGCGCTCTGCGGCCTGGCCAGCGCCCGGCTGCGGCGCAGCTGAAGCCGCCATGACAAACGCCGGCATGGGCCGGCGTTGATCGATTGGCGCGCAGCGGGCTGGCTCAGCCCGGCGTCTTCAGGCGCATCTGGTTCGGCAGCGGCACCGAGCAGCGCAGCACCTCCTCGGCCAGCCAGAGCGCCGACTTGCGCGCGCGCTCGGCCACGAAGGGCAGCGGCATCTGCACATAGTCGTCGTTGAAGACCTCGAAGCTGTAGTCGCCGCGGTAGCCCAGGCGATCGAGCCGCAGCACCAGGTCGACCAGCTGCTCGCTGTGCACGCCCTCGCCCGGGAAGACGCGGAAGGTGCGCGCGGTCGTCATGCGCTCCTCGAAGGTCTTGGTCTCCTGCCACATGAAGTCGGCCAGCTGGACCAGGAAGATCTTGCTCGGGTCGATGTAGTCGATCTCGTCGAGCGGGGTCTTGGCCGCGAAGATATGGTACGAGTCGATGCCGACGCCGAGGTTCGGACAGTCGGCGCGCTGGACCACGTCCCAGGCGGTCGTGAACTCGTTGATGGTGCGGCCCCAGGACAGGCCCTCGTAGGCGATCTTGATGCCGTGCGGCACCGCCAGCATCGCGAGCTTGCGCAGGTCGCGCGCGATATGGTCGAGGTCCGAGCTCGCATGGGCCGAGGTCGACGAGCAGGCCAGCAGCACCTTGCAGCCGAGCGCGGCGCACATCTCGAGCATCATCTTGGCGATGTCGATCTTGTAGTGGTGCAGGTGACCGGACAGGCCCTCGAAATCGCGCAGGACCTGGAAGCCGGTACCGCGCAGACCGCTGTCATGCACGGCCTGGACCGCAGCCTGCCAGCCGCCGGGGTGACCGACCAGGTCATTGGCCTTGAGCATGACCTGGCTGAAGCCGGCCTCCTTCATCGCGGCCAGCTTGGCCTCGAGCGGACCGGCCAGCGTGATGGTGTCCATGCCGAAGCCGGCGATGGCCTGGGCTGTGCTGCGCTTGAGCGTCATGGTTCAGGCCTTCTCGTCGTGCACCAGCTCGAACACCACCGAGCCGAGGTAGGTCTTGCTGATCGCGCCGCGCGCGCCACTGTGCGCGGCCGGGCTCTCGACGAACTCGACCCCGAGCGCGCGCAGCGCCTGCACCGCAGCCGGCACATCGGGCACGCCCAGACCGATGCGCTGCAGCCGCTCGTCGGCGTCCATCACATTGAGGTCGGGCTCGATCAGCTGGATCATGAAGCGCTGGTCGGCCTCGAGCGCCGGCGTGCGCAGCAGCTTGCCCTTGGGCATGATGCCAAAGCGCTGTTCGTCGGGAATCAGCTCGGCACCGATCAGCTCGCGGTAGAACTCGATCCAGTCGTAGCTGCGCTCCGGGCCGATGTACTGCACGATGCCGAAGAAATGGATGCCGGCGGTCGCCGCCGGGCGCTGCTCGACCGACGGAATCGGCACGAAGTCGACGTCGTAGATCGAGAATTCCTTGTAGCGATCGACGAAGTAGATCCGGCTGCCGCCCGCGCCGTGGATGGCGGGAATGTTGAGCTCCATCACCTCGGGGTGGGTGCTGACCTCCCAGGCGCCGCGCTCGAGCACATACTCGTAGGCCGCGCGCGCATCGCGCACGCGCAGCGCGATCGCCGAGATGCTCGGCGCCTCGTTGCTGCGACTGGCGCCCTGGGCCACCGGCGGGTGCGCGTTGACCACGATATTGAGCTCGCCCTGGCGGTACAGCAGCACCTCGCGCGAACGGTGGCGCGCGACCGGCTTGAAGCCCATGGTCTCGAGCACCTGACCGAGCGCCTGCGGCTTGGCAGTGGCGAACTCGATGAACTCGATGCCGTCCAGACCGATCGGGTTGGCAGCGTCGCTGAAAGAGGCTTGCAGCGGCTCGCGCTCGCTGGCCGACTTGAGCAGAAGGTCACTCATGAGATATCTCCAGATTCAGCCTGCACTGTAAGCGAGTCCGGGCTGTTTTTTGCATGCCAGCCTGCTCGACATGAGCGACAATCGAACGAACCAACTCGACTATCGATCAAAAACCGCAATTTGAGTCCCATGAGTGATCAAGACGCCCTCTTCACGCTCGAGCGCCGCGACTGGATCGCCGGGCTCGAGAAAGGCCTGGCCGTGATCGAGGCCTTTGACGCCGAACACCCGCGCCTGACCGCCAGCCAGGCCGGCCAGCGCTGCGGCCTGACCCGCACGGCGGCGCGCCGTCACCTGCTCACGCTGGTGCATCTGGGCTATGTCGCGACCGATGGCAAGCTGTTCTCGCTGACGCCGCGCGTGCTGCGCCTGGGCCAGGCCTACCTCGAATCGGCCAGACTGCCGCGCGCGGTTCAGCCCTACTTGCAGCGCGTCACGGCCGGCACTGGCGAAATCGCCTACGCCGGCGTGCTCGAGCATAACGAGCTGGTCTACGTCGCGCGCAGCGGCAGCCATCGCCAGCTCAACACCGGCTACATGCTGGGCTCGCGCGTGCAGGCCCAGGTGACGGCAGCCGGCCTGGTCATACTGGCCATGTCAGGCCCCGAGGTCTACGAGCCCTGGCTGGCCCGGCAGGAGCTGCGCGCCTACACCTCGCACACCCTGGTCGACAAGAACGAGTTGTGCCAGCGGCTGCAGCAGATCCAGCGCCAGGGCTGGGCGATTTCCGAACAGCAGCTCGAGATGAACTACCGCGGCATTGCCGTCCCGCTGTACGACCACAAGGACCATCTGGTCGCCGCCATGAGCGTCACGATGCCGATGCAGAACGAAAGCAGCGAAGACGCGGCCAGACGCGTGCTGCCGGTACTGCAAGACACCGCACGCAGCATGCGGCCGCTGCTGTAGCCTAGCGGAAATTCATAAATCTGGTATTTTGTCAGCATACGGCATGGCCCCAAGCGTGATTTGACATCTTGCGTCAGATCGGACCGCAACGCCGCGAGGAGGTTTCTTGTCATGACAACCCAATCAGACCTGGACACGATCAGCGCCAGCTACCCGCATATCGGCAAGATGCTGAGCGAAAAATGGGGCGGCAAGGACATCGTGTCCTATATCGAGCAGCTGCTGCAGGACACGCGGGACGGTTCGCGGCGTGGCTTTCCGTTCCAGGTCATGGCCGCGCTGGTCAATATCCAGAGCCAGCATCTGCAGTCAACCGGCGCCCCGCCCGACCGCAAGGAGATCAAGGACACCTGGGCCCGCCACAGCCATCTCTAGCCGATGGCAGCAGGCCGCTGAGGCCGGTCGGACTCAGTCGGACGGCGGGCGCAGATAGCGCTGGTCGGACCAGGTCGCGAGCCACTGCGGCGCGAAAGCCACGAAGATCGCGCAGAACATGCCGGTCAGGAAGGCATCGCCCCAGGCCATCAGCCAGCGCGCCACCAGCGCGTCGTGCAGGCTCGCACCCATCAGCCAGCGCTGCGCGAACTCCTGCAACAAGCCCGCGCCGAACACCGCCAGCGCGGTGCCGATGAAGCCGCGCCCGAGCGTGTAGATGAAGGGGTGGGCCGGCAGCCAGCGCCGCAGCAAGGCACCCAAGCCCAGCGCCAGCGTCGCGGGGACCAGGCCGAGCCAGACCCACTGCGACAGCACGGTCTGCGCGTCATGCTGGCCGAGCGCCCAGACCTGCAGCGCCACCAGCGCCAGCACCGGGACCGCCAGCGGCCAGCCCAGCATCAGGGCCAGCAGGCTGGCGCCCGAGAGCTGGATCTGCAGGCCCGGGGGCAGCTGCTGGGGCAGCAGCCAGAACCAGGGCAGCAAGGCCAGCGCCGCCAGCGTCGGCGTCAGCAGCGGGCCGCGCAACATGCGCCAGGGCTTGAGCGCGAGCGCGGCAACCAGCGCCGGCAATGCCAGCGCCAGTTCGAGCCAGAACAGGGCTTCGCCGTCCATCGCCAATACCGCGCGTCGCCAGCCGGCTTACATGCCCGGCAGCTTGGGCATGCCGGGCATGCCGCCCAGACCCTTCATGCCGCCGAGCTTCTTCATCATCTTCATCAGGCCGCCGCCCTTCATCTTCTTCATGACGCCCTGCATCTGCTCGAACTCCTTGAGCAGGCGGTTGACCTCCTGCACCTGCACGCCAGCACCGGCGGCGATGCGGCGCTTGCGCGTGGCCTTGATCAGCTCGGGCTTGCGCCGCTCCTGCGCCGTCATGCTGCAGATGATGCCTTCCTTGCGCTTCATCTCGGTTTCGGCCCGGCCCAGGTCGGCCCCGCTGGCCTTGGCCGACATCTGGGTCGGCAGCTTGTCCATCAAGTTCGACAGCCCGCCCATCTTCTTCATCTGACGCAGCTGGTCGAGAAAATCCTCGAGGTCGAAACCGTCGCCGCTCTTGACCTTGGCCGCCAGCTTCTGCGCCGCAGCCATATCGACGCCGGCGGTGACCTGCTCGACCAGCGCGACGATGTCGCCCATGCCCAGCACGCGACCGGCATGGCGTTCGGCATCGAACACCTCGAGGCCGTCGATCTTCTCGGATACGCCGGCGAACTTGATCGGCGCGCCGGTGACCGCACGCACCGACAGGGCCGCGCCACCGCGCGAGTCACCGTCGAGCTTGGTCAGCACGATGCCGGTCAGCGGCAGCGCTTCCTTGAAGGCGCGGGCGGTGTTGATCGCATCCTGGCCCTGCATCGCGTCGACCACGAACAGCGTCTCGACCGGATTGAGCGCCGCGTGCAGCTCCTTGATCTCGGCCATCAGCGCCTCGTCGATCGCCAGCCGGCCGGCGGTATCGACCAGCAGCACGTCGAAGTAATGCTTCTTCGCGTAGTCCAGCGCGGCGCGCGCGATCTCGAGCGGCTTTTGCTCGGGACTGCTCGGAAACCATTCGGCGCCGGCCTGCTTGGTCACGGTCTTGAGCTGCTCGATCGCGGCCGGGCGGTAGACGTCGCCCGAGACCGTCAGCACCTTCTTCTTGCGCCGCTCGATCAGGTGCTTGGCCAGCTTGGCGGTGGTGGTGGTCTTGCCGGCACCCTGCAGGCCGGCCATCAGGATCACGGCCGGCGGCTGCGCCGCCAGGTTCAGGTCGCTGACGCCCTCGCCCATGGTGGCGGAGAGTTCGCGCTGGATCACGCTGACCAGCATCTGGCCAGGGGTCAGCGAACCGACCACTTCGGCGCCGAGCGCCTTTTCCTTGACGCGCGCGATGAAGTCGCGCACCACTGGCAGCGCGACGTCGGCCTCGAGCAGGGCCATGCGCACCTCGCGCAGCATGTCGCTGACGTTGCTTTCGGTGATGCGGGCCTGGCCACGCACCTCCTTGACCAATCGTGACAGTTTTTCGGTGAGGGCTGAGGCCATGATGAGCTGCTGTGTGAGCGCCGGCGGCGGCGGCCCGAAAGGGCGACCCCGGGCTGGGGAATAGGGAGGAAAAGGGACTTGGCCGGCTGCGCGGGCCGTTAAACTCTGGGCATGATTCTATCCCCGAGCCCCTGGTGGGGCACCATCCCGTCGCTGGGCGCGGCACTGGGTTATGCCCTGCTGGCGCTGCACCCGACCCGGCTGGCGGCCGGCAAGCTCAACGCGCTGATGGCAATGGTCTGGCTGCTGCACGGTATCGCGCTGGCGGCAAACCAGTTCGGCGGCGGGGTGATGCGTTTCGGATTCGCGCCAGCGCTGTCGTTCACGGCCTGGCTGGTCTTCACGCTCTACGCGATCGAAACCCGGCTCTACCCGCAGCTGCGCGCGCGTGCCTCGCTGGTCGGGCTGGGCGCGGCGACCGTGCTGCTCGCGCTGCTGTTCCCGGGCACGCCGCACCTGGCCTCGGGCTCGCGCTGGCTGCCGCTGCATGGCTCGCTGGGCCTGGTCTCCTATGGCCTGCTGGCCGCGGCCGTGCTGCACGGCTGGCTGACGCAGCGCGCCGAAGCCTCGATGCGCAAGGGACACCCGGGCGACATCACGCTGCCCTTGCTCGCGCTCGAGCGCCTGACCTTCCGCCTGGTCGCTGCCGCGTTCGTCATGCTGAGCGCCACCCTGCTGGCCGGCTGGTGGTTCAGCGAGCAAGGGCTGACACAGGGCTGGGTCTGGAACCACAAGACCCTGTTCACGCTGCTGTCCTGGCTGGCCTTGGCCGTGCTGCTCTGGGGTCGCCTGACCCAGGGCTGGCGCGGCCGGTTCGCGATCCGCATGCTCTACGCGGCGGCCACCCTGCTGCTGCTGGGCTATGTCGGCTCGCACTTCGTCCTTGAAGTCATATTGTCGCGCGCATGAAATACCTGCTGGTTCTGTTGGTCGTCCTGGCCGGAGTCTGGATCTGGCGCAGCCGGCGTGCCGCAGAGCGGCCGCCAGCCCCCCTGACACCGCCACCCCCAGCGCGGCGCCCACTCGCCCAGCCCAGCGCCATGGTGGCCTGCCGCCACTGCGGCCTGCACCTGCCGGCCAGCGACGCACTGGCCGGCCCCGACGGGCCTTACTGCAGCGCCGAACATCTGCGCCTCGGACCCGCCCAGCGCACAGGCCGCGTCCGCGATGCCAACTGAAGCTGAAACCGAGCAGCCTGCCGGCTGGCGCGACGGCTGGCTAGAAAGTGCGCAGGCAGTCCCCTCGCCCAACTACGGACCACGCCCGGACGGCGCCCTGATCGACCTGCTGGTACTGCATTCGATCAGCCTGCCGCCGGGCCGGTACGGCGGACCCGAGATCGAGCAGCTGTTCTGCAACCGGCTCGACTGGGACGCACACCCCTACTTCGAGGGCCTGCGCGGACTCGAGGTCTCGAGCCATTTCCTGATCCGGCGCGACGGCGCGCTGCTGCAGTTCGTCTCCTGCGACGATCGGGCCTGGCATGCCGGGCGCTCCTGCTGGCGCGGGCGCGAGAACTGCAATGACGACTCGATCGGCATCGAGCTCGAAGGCCTAGAGGGCCAGCGCTTCGAGCCGGCCCAGTACCGCGCCCTGGTCTTGCTGTGCCAGGCGCTGGCCTTGCACTACCCCGTAGCCCATGTGGCCGGCCACGAGCATATCGCCCCCGGTCGCAAGCTCGATCCCGGGCCGGGCTTCGACTGGGCCTGGCTGCGCCAGGCCACCCGCTGGCCAACGGACTGGTTCCCGCTGACGACCGCGGCGGAGCAAGATCCGGCCGTTTCCGGTGTCGATCCAGGCAAAACCGGAGCGCAGGGACCTGCCAGCGATGCCGCAATGCAATAAAAGGCCCGCTGGACGGCATGCAGGGCTTGCATTTCGCTGCGACACTTTCATAATATAAAAGTCAGAGTTTATGTCTGTGGGATTTCCCTATGCCGCGCCAAGCCAGCCAGGCTGTGCCGGATAAGTTGTCCACTTTCCATGCCTTGGTTTCACTGTTCCCCGAAGCCATTGTGCTGACTCGCTGAGCCGGAATCGTCCGGACTCACGCGCAACGTGCAAGTTGTTTCAGGAGAAGATGCAAGATGGCGACTGCGAAGAAGGCCGCTGCGGCCAAGAAGGTTGCGGCGCAGCCAGCGTCAGAGCCCGCCGAAGCGGCGGAGTTGCTGAGCGCAGCCCCGGCTGTGCCGGCCAGGAAGGTCGTCGCCCGCAAGGTCGCGGCCAAGAAGACGGCAGCGAAAAAAGCGGCGGCAAAAAAGGCCGTCCCGGTCAAGGCCATGCCACCGGCCGAGCCCTCGGCCAGGACCCGCATCGCACCGACGGCGGCCTGGCCCTTTCCGACCGGCAACCGGCCCTGAATGAAAGAAGCCTGACCGGAAATCTCCCAGTCAGGCTTGCTGGACCGCCCATCAGGCCGGTCGAGATCAGTCAGCGGCGCGCGCCGTCATCAGTATCCAGCCATCCTCGCTGTCGGTGACTTCGAGCGCCAGCCAGGGCGCATAAGCGGCCTTGAGCTCGTCGGCCTGGAGCTCCAGGATGCCGGCCAGCACCAGATGACCGCCAGCCTGGACATGGGCGCAGAGCAACGGCGCCAGCATCTTGAGCGGCGTAGCCAGGATATTGGCCAGCACGAGGTTGAAAACCCCGCTTGCCGCATCCGGCAGGCCGGTCAGCAGCGACACATGGTTGTTGGCGGCATTGATCTGGGTCGATTCGACCGCAGCCGGGTCGATGTCGACCGCGACGATCTCGGCCGCGCCATGCTTGGCCGCGCCGATGGCCAGGATGCCGGAACCACAACCATAGTCGAGCACCCGCTGCGCCGACAGATCGCGCTGCGCGATCCAGCGCAGGCACATGCGCGTGGTCGGATGGGTACCGGTGCCGAAGGCCAGGCCCGGATCGAGCCGGATCACTTTCTCTGCGGCGGCCGGCGGCTCGTGCCAGCTCGGCACGATCCAGAAGGTCGGCGTGATCTCGACCGGCGCGAACTGCGACTGCGTCAGCCGCACCCAGTCCTGATCGGCGACCGGGCGCACCCCGACGCTCTCGCAGCCTTCGAAGAAGTCCTGCGGCGCGAGCAGTTCGACCGCCTCGCGCGCCTGCGCTTCCTGCTCGAACAGGGCGACCACGCGCGAGCGCTGCCAGCCGGCCTTGGGCGCCGGCATGCCGGGCTCGCCAAACAGGGCCTGCTCGGCCGGAGTCTGGGCGTCGGCGTCCTCGACCGACACGCTCAGGGCGTCGAGCGCCTCGAGCGCATCGCTGAGCGCCTCGATGCGCCATTCCGGCGCCATTAATACGAGTTCGAACATCGGCTTAGCGCTTGCGCTGCTCGAGCCAATGCTCGAGGTAGTGGATGTTGGTGCCGCCGGCTTCGAAGCTGGCGTCCACCATCAGGTCGCGATGCAGCGGGATATTGGTCTTGATGCCCTCGATCGCCACCTCGGACAGCGCCGTGCGCATGCGCGCCAGCGCCTGCTCGCGGGTGTCGCCATGCACGATGATCTTGCCGATCATCGAATCGTAGTTCGGCGGCACCAGGTAGTTGGCGTAGACATGCGAGTCGACCCGCACGCCCGGCCCGCCCGGCATATGCCAGGTCGTGACCCGGCCCGGCGAAGGGGTGAACTTGTACGGGTCTTCGGCGTTGATGCGGCACTCGATCGCGTGACCACGCAGGTCGATCTGGCGCTGGGTGAACGGCAGCTTCTCGCCCGCGGCGACCAGGATCTGGGTGCGCACGATGTCGATGCCCGAGATCGCCTCGGTCACCGGATGCTCGACCTGGACCCGGGTGTTCATCTCGATGAAGTAGAACTCGCCGTTCTCGTACAGGAACTCGAAGGTGCCGGCACCACGGTAGCCGATCTTCTTGCAGGCGGCGGCACAGCGCTCGCCGATCTTGTCGATCAGGCGGCGTGCAATGCCGGGCGCCGGCGCTTCCTCGATCACCTTCTGGTGCCGGCGCTGCATCGAGCAGTCGCGCTCGCCGAGATAGACCGCGTTGCGGTGCTGGTCGGCCAGCACCTGGATCTCGATGTGGCGCGGGTTCTGGAGGAACTTCTCCATGTAGACGGCCGGGTTGTTGAACGCGGCACCGGCCTCGGCCTTGGTGGTCTGGACCGCGTGCAGCAGCGCCGCCTCGGTGTGCACCACGCGCATGCCACGCCCGCCACCGCCGCCAGCGGCCTTGATGATGACCGGATAACCGATCACCTTGGCGATGCGCTTGACCTCGGCCGGATCTTCGGGCAGCTCGCCCTCCGAACCCGGCACGCAGGGCACGCCCGCCTTGATCATGGCCTGCTTGGCCGCGACCTTGTCGCCCATGATGCGGATCGACTCGGGGGTCGGACCGATGAAGGTGAAGCCGCTTTGCTCGACCCGCTCGGCGAAGTCGGCGTTCTCGGACAGGAAGCCATAGCCCGGGTGGATCGCCTCGGCGTCGGTGACCTCGGCCGCCGAGATGATGGCCGGCATGCTGAGATAGCTCTGTGCCGAGGCCGCCGGGCCGATGCAGACCGCTTCATCGGCCAGCTTGACGTACTTGGCTTCGCGGTCGGCCTCGGAGTAGACCACCACCGACTTGATGCCCATCTCGCGGCAGGCGCGCTGCACGCGCAGGGCAATCTCGCCGCGGTTGGCGATCAGGATTTTCTTGAACATGGGCCGCCCCTTATTCGATGACGAACAAGGGCTGACCGTATTCGACAGCGTGGCCGTTCTCGACCAGGATCTGGGTCACGACACCGCTCTTGTCGGACTCGATCTCGTTCATAATCTTCATGGCCTCGACGATGCAGATCGGCTCGCCTTCCTTGATCTGGCTGCCGATCTCGACGAAGGCCTTGGCGCCCGGGCTGGCCGAGCGGTAGAAGGTGCCGACCATCGGGGACTTGACCACATGGCCCTTGGGGGCCTCGGGCTCGGCAACGACCACGGGGGCCGCCACAGCCACTGCGGGCGCGGCCATGACGGCGGCCGGAGCGGCGGCCACCATGGGCTGGACGCCAACCGGCGCGCTCTTGACGATTCGAACCTTGCCTTCGGCCTCGGTGATCTCCAGTTCCGAGACATTGGATTCCGACACCAGGTCGATCAGGGTCTTGAGTTTGCGCAGATCCATAATTTCTCCAAGAGGTGCATCTAAAATGCACCGAAGTATCCACAACGACGTGAAATTGGGCCCGAATATACACGATATGCCGCAAGCTTGGCGTATCGAACTTGTGCTAGACAAGGTGTTTTTCACGCTCAAATGCGAGAAATAACCGGAAGAAATCCTTAAAACGCCACCGTATCCAGGCTTTCACCAGCGCCTGCGGTGCGCGGCCCCGAAGGCACTGCAACGGCCTGCAGCAAAGCCTGATCAGGATTGCACCCAGCCGGCCCGTGCAGGGTTAAACTGCCTGACGCACCCTCCCCCGGAGGGGGTCGGGTGGACAAATAATCAAAACGGGGGGAAGCCATGGCCACAGCGGTACACAAGGTCAAGGAGTATGTCTTCGAGTGGGAGGGCAAGGACCGCGGCGGCAAACCCGTGCGCGGCGAAACCCGTGCCGCCAGCGACAACCTGGTCATGACGGCGCTGCGGCGCCAGGGCATAGTCCCGCTCAAGGTCAGGAAGCGCCGGATGTCGGGCGGCCGCTCGATCCGACCCAAGGACATCTCGATCTTCACGCGCCAGCTCGCGACCATGATGAAGGCGGGCGTGCCGCTGCTGCAGGCCTTCGACATCGTCGGTCGCGGCAACCCGAACCCCAACATGACCCGCCTGCTCAACGAGATCCGCAACGAGGTCGAGACCGGCACCTCGCTGAGCAGCGCCTTCCGCAAGCACCCGCTCCATTTCAGCGGCCTCTACTGCAACCTGATCGAGGCCGGCGAGACCGCCGGCATCCTGGAGGAGATCCTCGACCGGCTCGCGGTCTACCTCGAGAAGTCGGAGGCACTCAAGAGCAAGGTCCGGTCGGCCCTGATGTATCCGGCGGCCGTGATCACGGTCGCCATCATCGTCGTCACGGTGATCATGATTTTCGTGATCCCGGCCTTCAAGGAAGTGTTCTCGTCCTTCGGTGCCGACCTGCCGACCCCGACGCTGATCGTGATCGCCATGAGCGAATTCTTCGTCGCCTGGTGGTGGCTGGTCTTCGGTGTCCTGGGGGCCGGACTCTATTTCCTGCGGCAGGCCTGGCGCCGCAACGAAAAAGTGCAGCGCCTGATGGACCGGCTGCTGCTCAAGCTGCCGATCTTCGGCGCGCTGGTCGAAAAATCGGTGGTGGCGCGCTGGACCCGCACGCTCTCGACCATGTTCGCGGCCGGCGTGCCGCTGGTGGAGGCGCTCGACTCGGTGGGCGGTTCGTCGGGCAACTCGGTCTACTCCGATGCCACGGTCAAGATCCAGCAGGAGGTCTCGACCGGCACCAGCCTGACCCAGGCCATGACCAATACCCGGATCTTCCCGTCGATGGTGCTGCAGATGTGCGCGATCGGCGAGGAATCGGGCTCGATCGACCATATGCTGGGCAAGGCGGCCGACTTCTACGAGCAGGAGGTCGACGACATGGTGGCCGGTCTGTCGAGCCTGATGGAGCCGATCATCATCGTGCTGCTGGGCTCGATCATTGGCGGCATCGTGGTGGCGATGTACCTGCCGATCTTCAAGCTCGGGCAGGTGGTCTGAGCCAGCAGGCCCGGGCCCGGCCGGGCCAGGGCCAGCTGCGCAGCAGCCCCTGAGCCGGCTCAGATGTTGTGCAGGCGCGCCAGATGCTGGCGCTTGGCCTCGATCTCGCTGTCGGAGTCGATGTAGCGCTGCGCGATGGCGTGGAACTCCTCGTGGATGGCCAGGAAGGCATCGACCATGTCGGGGTCGAAATGCTGGCCGCGGCCGGCGCTGATGATGGCCAGCGCCTGCTCGTGCGGCATGCCCTCCTTGTAGACCCGGCGGCTGATCAGCGCATCGTAGACATCGGCCAGCGCCATCAGCCGGGCCGACAGGGGAATCGCCTCGCCCTTGAGCCCCTCGGGATAGCCGGAGCCATCCCATTTCTCCTGGTGGCTGTAGGCGATCTCCTTGGCCAGCTTGAGGAACTCGACCGGCATGCCGAGCTGGCGCTCGGCGGCATGGATCGCGTCGCGCCCGAGCGTGGTGTGCGTCTTCATGAGCTCGAATTCCTCCGGCGTGAGCTTGCCGGGCTTGAGCAGGATGCGGTCCGGGATGCCGACCTTGCCGATGTCGTGCAGCGGCGCCGACTTGAACAGCATCAGGATATAGCGGTCATCGAGCAGCGCGGCCAGGCGCGGCAGCTCGCGCAGTTTCAGCGCCAGCGCCTTGACATAGTGCTGGGTGCGGCGGATATGGTTGCCGGTGTCGGAGTCGCGCGTTTCAGCCAGCGACGCCATCGCCAGGATGGTCACGTCCTGGATCGCGATCACCTCGGCGGTACGCTTGCCGACCTCGTTCTCGAGGTAATCGGCCTTGTCGCGCAGGAAATCGGCGCTGGCCTTGAGCACCAGATGGTTGCGGACCCGGGCCATCACGATCGGCGGACTGATCGGCTTGGTGATGTAGTCGACCGCCCCCAGGTCGAGGCCCATCTTCTCGTCCTCGACCCCGCTCTTGGCGGTCAGGAAGATCACCGGGATGTCGCGCGTGGCGGGGTCGGCCTTGAGCCGGCGGCAGACCTCGTAGCCGTCCATACCCGGCATCATGATGTCGAGCAGGATCAGGTCGGGCGGCGGGGAGGACTGGGCGATGCGCAAGGCCTTCTCGCCATCGATCGCGGCCTTGACCTTGTATTCGTCACGCAGCAGGCCCGTCATCAGCGAGAGGTTGGCCGGGGTGTCGTCAACCACCAGGATGGTGGCGGGCTCGGGGTGGTTGGTGTCGGTGTCCATCGGCATGCTCTGGAAAGGGTAGTTCATTCAATGCCAGGGGCCTGGCAGACAGCTACTGCGCCCGGCTTGTCGGTGCCAGCGTAATCCAAGTCTGCTCGCCCGTCGACCGGTGCCGGATCAGTCCTGGCCTGCGCACGCGCCTCGGCCAGCAGGCGCTCGAGGCGGCGCTCGGCCAGCAGCACCTCGAGATTGGTCGCCAGCACCGGCAACAGGCCTTCAAGCATGGCTTCGATCCGGTCGCCGTCCGGCTCCATCGAGGCCAGCTCGAGCACGCCGATCAGCACCTCGTTGCGCATGATCGGCAGCAGCAGCAGCGCGCGCGGCAGCGCCTGGCCCAGGCCGGACTCCAGGGTCCAGAAGCCGGCCGGTACCTCGGAGAAGGTCAGGCTGCGCCGCTCGCGCGCGCATTGGCCCAGCAGCCCGTCGCCGATGACCACCCTCTCGGGCGCCGACGCGGTCGCGTAACTGCCCGCCAGGTGCAGCTCCGGTTGGCCAGCCGGGTCGGGCTCGACGCAGTACAGGCAACCCTGGTGCACGGGCAGGTAGCGCCCGATCTCGGCAAACAGGGCCAGGGTCAAGGCGGGCAGCTCGCGGGCGTGCTGCAACTGCAGCGACAGCTCGGACTGGCGCTGCTTGAACTGGGCCAGCTGCATGAGTTCGCGCGAGGCCGCCTCGCTGCGGGCCAAGGCCGCGCGGCCGGCCAGCTGGTTGTGCGCCGCGCGCAGCAGCAGCAGCAAGAGGGTCAGGACCAGCAAGCCGGAAATGACGCCGACCAGGGCCCGCCCGAGCAGCGACATCTGATGCGACGGCGAGGCCAGCAGCAGCAGCTGCCAGCGACCGGCGGCATCGGGCCATTGCAGGCTGGCACGCACCCGCAGGTGTCGCACGCCCAGCAGCTCGACCGCATCCTGTGACGGATCGAAGGGCAGTTGTGGCGGCCTGGCGCCAGCGGTGAAGGTCGGCCCGAACTGCGTGGCCAGGCCGGCCAGCTGATCGGCAGCGATCTCGCGCGCCAGGCTGAAGTTCCAGGCGTCATCGCTGCTCGCATAGACCAGGCCCTGGGGCGACAGCAGCAAGGCATGCTCGCCGAGCCGGCGCAAGCTGGTATCGAGGCTTTCGGCCGAAAGCTTGATCGCCAGCACACCGACTACCAGGCCGCCACGCTGGGCCTGGGCATAGATCGGGGCGGCCAGCAGGAAACTGCGCCGAGGTGGCAGTTCGCCCTCGGCCAGCGGGTAGACATTTTCCTGACCAGCAAAGGCTTGCTGCCAGTAAGGCATGTCCTGCCGCTGCTGTCCGATGCTGGCCGAATGGCGGGGGGCCTGCGCGAGCACGCGACCACTGGCATCCATGACCGCAATGCTCTCGGCATCGAGCGCCCGCCGCACCGGCTCCAGACGCTCGAGCAGCTGCGGCGCGTCGGGTGCCAGCCGGCCCTGGACCAGCGCCTTCAACACCGGCTCGTTGATGCCAAGCATGGCCGCCGCCCCCATGGCACGGCCACGCAGGACCTCCTCGGACAACTGGACCGCATGACGTTGCGCCAGCGTCGTGAGCAGATGGCGCAGGTCGATCTCGTCCGAGCGCTGATACAGGCCGGCCGTCAGCCAGCCAACCAGCAGGGACAGGCAGACCGCCAGCACCCGAAAGACCGGGGCGTAAAGCACCAGCCCCTGCAGCAGGTCCAGCTTGAACCGGTTCATGTAGTCACCCCGCTGACGCGCGCGGCCTCGCGCAAGGCTTGCAGCGCCTGCTCGTAATCGAAGCTGCGCAGCGCGGCGTCCACCTCGCCCCAGCGTGGGCCAAGCAGAAAGCGCAACAGCACGGCGTCCTGGTCCCAGGCCTGCTCGACGGCAGAGTCGGAGTCCAGCAGCAAGCGCTCGATCCGCTGCAGCGCGGCACGCAGCGCCTGCGCATCGGGCGGCTCGACCGGCGCGACATCGGGCTGCTGCTGACCGGCAGCCTGACTGGCCGCCAGCCATGCGGCGAGTGCCGAGACCAGCGGCTCGAGCTGGGCCGAGCAGGTCGCCAGCAGGGGCTCGAGCACGGCCCGCGCCGCGCGCTCATGCAGCGCCTGTTCGAGCGCGGCGGCCTCAGCCTGCAAGGCGGTCGCTCCTATGCTGCCCGCCGTGCCTTTGAGCGTGTGCGCCGCGCGCTCGGCAGCGACCGCATCGCTGGCATCGAGCGCGGCCCGCACCTGGCCGATCGCATTGCCCTCGAGCAGCACGAACTTCTGCAGCAGGCGACCGTAGAGCGCGGTCTTGCCGGCGGTCCGGGCCAGGCCCAGCCGGGTATCGAGACCGGCAATGCCAGCCGGCAAGGAGAGGTCGATCTCCTGGTCGGGGCTGGGCGCAGGCTGGGCGGCAGCTGCCCCGGTCGAAGGGTTCGAGCTGGTCGAGCTGATCGAGGCGTTGGTCTGGCGACCTGCGCGCGCCGGAATCCAGCGCAGCAAGGAGCGCCAGAGCTGGTTGGGTTCGATCGGCTTGGCGACATAGTCGTTCATGCCGACTTCCAGGCAGCGCTCGCGGTCGCCCTGCATCGCGTTGGCTGTCATCGCGATGACGGGCAGGCGGGCAAACTGCGCCAGCTTGCGGATCTCGAGCGTCGCGCCCAGTCCATCGAGCACCGGCATCTGCATGTCCATCAGCACCGCGTCGTAATAGCCCGCGCCATGCTGCAACAGCTTGTCGAGCGCCGCGCGGCCGTTGTCGGCCACCTCGACCACCAGACCGGCATCGCCGAGCAGTTCGACCGCCACTTCCTGGTTGAGCTCGTTGTCCTCGGCCAGCAGCAGCCGCGCGCCGGCGATGGCTGCCAGATCAGGCTCGGCCTCGGCGGCTTCGCCCGGCGTGACTGGCGATGCCGGCTGCTCGCCCAGCGCCCGCATGACGGCATCGAACAACTGCGAGGGATTGACCGGCTTGGTCAGCACGCTGTCGAAACCGGCCGCATCGGCGGCGGCGGCAACCTCGTCGCGGCCATAGGCCGTGACCATGACCAGATGCGGCGGCGGCTGCAGGCCCAGGGCCAGGATGCGACGCCCGGCTTCGAGTCCGTCGACGCCGGGCATCTGCCAGTCGGTGAAGACGACGCCGAAAGGCTGGTCCTCGGCCGCAGCGAAGCGCACCGCCTCCACGCCCGCCTCGCCGCTGGCCACGGCCGCGACCCGAAAGCTCATCGCGACCAGCATCTCGGTCAGTGCGGTGCGGGAATACTCGTTGTCCTCGATCACCAGCACCCGGCAGCCGCGCAGGTCGAGCCGCGGCAGGTGGGCTTGCGGCTGGCGCTCGCCCTTGCCCAGGCGCGCGGTGAACCAGAAGGTAGAACCCCGGCCCAGCTCGGACTCGACCCCGACCTCCCCGCCCATCAGCTGGGCCAGGCTCTTGGAGATCGCCAGCCCGAGTCCGGTGCCGCCGTAGCGGCGCGAGGTCGAGCGGTCGGCCTGGCTGAAGCTCTGGAACAGGCGTCCGCGCTGCTCCTCGCTCAGGCCGATGCCGGTGTCCTGGACCGCGAAATGCAGCAGGACATCGCGCTCGCCCGCCTCGCGCTGCGACACCTTGACCCGGATCTCGCCATGCTCGGTGAACTTGACCGCGTTGTTGCAGTAATTGACCAGGATCTGGCCCAGGCGCAGCGGGTCACCGACCAGGGCCTGGGTCAGGCCGGGTTCGATCTCGAACACCAGTTCGAGCCCCTTACTGCCGGCCTTCTCGCCGACCAGGTTGGCGACGTTCTCGAGCACGGCGTCGAGCTCGAAGTCGGTCGATTCGATCGTGAGCTTGCCGGCCTCGATCTTCGAGAAGTCCAGGATGTCGTTGATGATGCCGAGCAGGTGCTGGCTCGAGCGCTGGATCTTGCCGAGGTAATCCTGCTGACGCGGACTCAGGCCCGACTTGTGCAGCAGATGGGCCATGCCGATGATCGCGTTCATCGGCGTGCGGATCTCGTGGCTCATATTGGCCAGGAAACTGCTCTTGGTGCGCGCCGCGTCCTCGGCCAGCTCGCGTGCCCGGCGCATTTCGTCGGCGACATGGCGCTCCTCCGAAATGTCGTCGAGCGTCCAGACCACCCCCTGCGACAGGTCGTTGAGGTCGATCGCATGGCCATTGAGCCGGACCCAGATCTGGCTGCCGTCCTGGCGCAGCATGGCGGCCTCGAGCCGCACCGGCTCGCCGCGCCGGATCTGCTCGCTGCTGCGCTCGATGCGCTCGCGGCTGTCGGCGTCGGCGAACCAGTTCAGCATGCTGCGGCCCACCAGTTCCGAGCAGGACCGGCCCAGCAGCCAGCCCAGGTGCTGGTTGCATTTGACGACCTGCTGACGGCGCAGCACGACGATGCCGCTGGTGACCGACTCGAAGATCGCGTTCTGTTCGTCGAGGATGGCGGAGATCGAAAGGCGCTGGGTTTCGATCTCCGCCTTCTGGCGCGCGAGCTCCTTGGCCTGTTCCTGCGTGGCCTCGAGCAGGCGCTGGGTCCTGACATTGCGCTCGAGGATCTCGAGCCCCATCGCGAGCATCGGCAGCAGGCCCTCGAGCAAGCCCTCCTCGCGCGGCCCGAACAGGCGCAGCGCGGCCAGCTCGATCACGGCCAGCACCTTGCCCCCGCTCAGCACGGGCAGCGCGAGGATGGCCTCGGGCGACGCTTCGCCCAGGCTGCTGGCGATCCGGACATAGTCGGCCGGCGGGCGGGTGATCTGGATCGGGGCCTTCTCGAGCGCGCACTGGCCGACCAGGCTTTCGCCGAGGTCGAAGCGCTGCGCCAGCCCCTTGCGCTCGGAATGTGCGTACTGAGCGATCAGGCGCAGCTGGTGGTGTTCGGCGTCCAGCACATAGAAAACGCCGTGACCGACCTGCAGCAGCGGACAGACCTCGGACAGGAAGCGCTGCGCCAGCTCGCTGAAGCTGCCGCAGGCCTGCAGCAGGGTCGCGATGCGGGCCTGGTGCGACTTGGCCCATTGCTCCTGCGCCACCTGCTCGCGCGTGGCGCTGTACAGGGCCAGTGAACGCGCGAGTTCGCCGACCTCGCTGCGCTCATGCACGCAATCGAGCGGCTCGAAGGCCAGCCCCGCCTTCATCGCCAGCACCTGCTCGTTCATCGCTGACAGCGGCCGCAGCACGCGCCGGCTGTAGTAATAGCCCAGCATGGCCATCACGGCCAGCGTGCTGAGCAGGGTCAGCCCCAGGCTGACATGCCAGGCCAGGCGCAGCTGACGCTCGGCCAGATGCCGCTCATCGGACAGGCGCTGCTCGACCTGTCGCCGCAGGCGCTGCACCGGCTCGTGGATGCCGTCGAGCGCCTCCTCGTAGGACGCACCGAACACCAGCCCGAGCGCCTGCTCGGTCCGGCCGGCCTTGCGCTCGTCCATCGCCAGCGTCTCGATCTGCATCAGCGCGTCGGAGCGGGACTTGGCCAGCTCGATCAGCGCGATCTCGTGCCTGGGCAGGCCCAGGCCTTCGAGCGCCGCCTGCGCCTGCTCGAAGCGGCGCGTGACCTGGGCCTCCTGCCGGTAATCGCGTTCGTAGACCGGGTCGCCAGTCACGACGAAGGCCCGGACCTGGTTGGTCAGATAGCGGTCCGCTTCGAGGAAGCGCTCGGCCTGCCGACTGGCCATCGACTGGCGCTCCTGCACCACCTGCCGGCGCTGCGAGAGATGGTCGAGCAGCAGCAGCGCTCCGGCATTGAGCAGCGCGAGCATGAGGTAGAGCGCGATCGCGCTGGCATTGATGCGGCGCAGCTTCATGCCGTCCCCCCGCCAGCTTGCGGAGCCGTCTGGCGCATGGCCTCGGCCACCCGGATCTGCTCGAGCAGCGTCTCGCTGCGCTCGGCCCGCTGCAGGATGTCGAGGCACATCGCAAAGACCGGCGCGATCTCCTCGATCAACAGGCCTGCGGCTTCTCCGAACGGCTGCAGGCTGGCGAGTTCGAGCAGGCCGAACAGACGGCCCCGGTGCTCGATCGGGTGGATCAGCAGCTCGGCCGGCTCGGCATCGCCCAGGCCCGAGCTGATGCGCAGGTAACGGGCACCCGGCTGGCGCAGGGTGATGGCGCGGCGCGAACGCGCGACCTCGAGCAGCAGGGGCCCGAGCTCGGGCTGGCGCACCAGTACCTGGGCCTCATTGGCACCGTCGGCGCCATAGCGCGCCGCCGCGTTCAGGGACTGACTGCCCTCGTCCCAGTAGCAGCACAGCCCCTGGTGAAGCGGCAAACTGCGCGCCAGACCGGACAGCAGTTGCCGGGCCAGTTCAGCCGGGCTCTGGGCCTGCTGCAGGCTTGCCGTGAGTTCGACCAGGCAGGCACGCCGCCTGGACTCGGCATCGGCGCTGCGCAGGCCGGCCTCGGCAGCGCTCAGCGCAGCGAGCACCTCACGAACCACCGTCAAACGCAGCAGCAAGCACAGCAGGCTGGAGAACAGCACCATGGCGGCGCTGCACAGCGCCAGCAACGGGGCGCTGCCGGGCGGCAACAGATCCATGACCAGGGCGGCATACCCAGCCGTAACGGCCAGCAGCAGCAGCGACAGGTTCAACAGAACCAAGCGCCAGCCCAGTCGGCTCAGCGAGCGACGCAACTCATGCAGTCGGACCGCCCCGTCCACTGCCGGCAAGGGCGGTGCCGATGCCGCCGCCCGGGCATCTTCCATCACAAGCCAGCCTCCATCATCCATACCCATGTAGCGCGATCGGCTGCGTTACGATCAGGAATCGTCACGATAATCCGGCTACGCCGCAGCGTGAATCCGGCCAGCAGTCGTGTCAAACTATGCTAGAGATGTTAACCCAAAGGTAAACCCATTGTTAGACCTCCCGCTCGGAATATGGAACTGGTGGCTGGCCGGCTTGCTTGGCCTGCTGGTCGGCAGCTTCCTCAATGTGGTGATTCACCGCCTGCCGCTGATGCTCGAGCAGCGCTGGGCACGCGAATGCGCCGAACTGGCCGGTCAGGAGCCCCAAGCGGAAGCGCCCCTGAGCCTGGCGCAGCCGCGCTCGCGCTGTCCCGGCTGCGGCGCGCTGATCCGCTGGCAGCAGAACATCCCGCTGTTGAGCTATGTCCTGCTGCGCGGGCGCTGCGCCAGCTGCCAGACCCAGATCAGCTGGCGCTACCCGCTGGTCGAGGCGCTGACCGGCATCCTGTTTGCCGCGGTGGTCGCCGTGCATGGCAACGGCCTGGCCGGGCTGGCCGGCTGCGGACTGGCCGCCGCACTGATTGCACTGGCCTGCATCGACTGGGACACGACGCTGCTGCCCGACGACATCACGCTGCCGCTGATCTGGGCCGGCCTGATCGTGGCGGCGCTGGGCTGGACCGCCACCAGCCTGAGCGCTGCGCTCTGGGGCGCGGTCGGGGGCTATCTCTCGCTCTGGCTGGTCTACTGGGCCTTCAAGCTCGCGACCGGCAAGGAGGGCATGGGCTACGGCGACTTCAAGCTGTTCGCCGCTTTAGGCGCCTGGTTCGGCTGGCCGGCGCTGATTCCGATGATCCTGCTGGCCTCGCTGAGCGGAGCGGTGGTAGGCATAGGGCTCAAGCTGGGCCCAGGGCTGCGCGAGGGCGGCTATGTCCCGTTCGGCCCCTTCCTGGCGCTGAGCGGGCTGTGGGCCCTCTTGTTCGGCCCTGATCATTTCCTGCAATGGATCGGACTCTGATGAAACACCCCTGCGTGCGACTGGGGCTGACAGGCGGCATCGGCAGCGGCAAGAGCACGGTCGCTGCCCTGCTGGTCGAGTCAGGCGCGACGCTGATCGACGCCGATGCGATTTCGCGCGCCAGCACGGCAGCCGGGGGCAGCGCGATCGAGGCGGTGCGCGCGGCCTTCGGCGACGAATTCATCACGGCCGACCAGGCGATGGACCGCGACCGCATGCGCGCGCGCATCTTTGCCGACCCGACGGCGCGGGCGCAGCTCGAGCGCATCATCCACCCGATCGTGCGCGCCAAGATCGACCAGCAGCTGGCGGCCCTGCAGCGCGGCGTCGCGGTGCTGGACCTGCCGCTGCTGGCCGAGTCGAGCGCCTGGCGCGAGCGCTGCGACCTGATCTGGGTCGTCGACTGCGCGCCCGAAACCCAGATCCGGCGCGTGATGCAGCGCAACGGCTGGCCACGGCCCCAGGTCCTGGCCGTGCTGGCGGCACAGGCCAGCCGCGAGCAAAGACTGGCGATCGCCGACTGCGTGATCGATAACGAAGGGGTCACTCTGGCCGAACTCGGGGCTCAGGTCAGGCAGCAGTGGCAACAGCTGTGTCAGCGATTCGGGCTATGATGACCAGTTAAGCCTGAAATCCCGATGCGTGCCCTGTGATCCTCTACGAGTACCCCTTCAACGAACGCATTCGCACCTACCTGCGGCTGGAACATCTGCTGCGCCGGCTCGGTGAGCTGGTGTCACGCACGCAAGCGGTCGACCACCATTACGCGATCCAGACCCTGTTCGAGCTGATGGATGTCAGTTCGCGCTCCGACCTCAAGTCCGAAGTCATGAAGGACATCGAGCGCCACAAGCAGGTACTCAATGGCTATCGCGACAGCCCGTCGATCTCGAAACAGGCACTCGACGGCTTCATTGCCCAGTTCGATACCTGTTTCGCCGCGCTCAACAGCGACGCCGGCCGGGTCGGCTACAGCCTGAACGGGCACGAATGGCTGATGTCGGTGCGCAACCGCATGGCGATTCCAGGTGGAACCTGCGAATTCGACCTGCCAATCTACCATGAGTGGCTGCACCGGCCGGTCGCAGCACGCCAGCGCGATCTGGCGCAATGGACCGCCGAATTCAAAAGCCTGAGCAGTGCCCTGAACCTGCTCATGAAGATGCTGCGCGACAGCGGCATGCCGCACAAGGTCGTGGCCACGGACGGGCAGTTCCAGCAACATCTGCCAGCGGGACGCAGTTTTCAGTTGCTGCGGCTGCGGCTGGACCCCGCGCTGGGCCTGGTGCCCGAGATCAGCGGCAACCGGCTGCTGTTCTCGGTGCGGCTGATGCAGCGCAGCGATGACGGCCGCCTGCAGCCGGCGCTGGCCAACATGCCGCTCGAAGTGACGCTCTGCGCCTGAGAGGAGAACCGATGAAGCAAGCCAAGGACCCGCAGGCCTTCGAGGCCCGGATCGTCAAATGCCCGGCCTGCGGCGGACCGAGTCGCTACGCGCCCGACAACCGCTACCGGCCCTTCTGCTGCGAGCGCTGCAAGAACCTGGATCTCGGCGCCTGGGCCAGCGAGGAGTTCCGCGTCCCGACCGCACCACCGCTCGAGCCCGCGCCGTCCGAGGACAGCTGGCGCTCCTGATCACGGCTGCCCGGCAGCCTGATCGGCCTCCTGCTGCAACCACTCGAGCACCGGCACGGTGCCGGGCAGCACCGGCTCGACACTGACCGGCAGCGTCTGCCAGGCGAATTCCTGCCCCTCGTGCATCTGCAGCTCGCCACTCCAGTCATGGACCTTGCAGAAGTTCAACCGCACCAGCGCATGCGGGTAGTCGACCAGCTTCTGGTGCCAGGGATGGGCCTGGCCGATGGTGACGCCGATCTCCTCCTGCAGCTCGCGCCGCAAGGCCTGTGCCACGCTTTCGCCGGCCTCGAGCTTGCCGCCCGGGAATTCCCAGTAGCCCGCATAGACCTTGCCGGGCGGGCGCGTCGTCAGCAGGAAGCGGCCCTGGGCGTCGATCAGCACGCCGACCGCGACCTCGGTGACCGGGCGGTCGGCCCCGCCCTCGCGCGGGCGCTCGCCATCGGCGACCATCAGCCCGCTCATGCGTCGGCCTCGGCATCGGCCATCGGATTGGCGTCGCGGTTGCCGGCGTAGTGGCGGGCAAACTGGTAGGCGACCCGGCCGCTGCGCGAGCCGCGCTCGAGCGCCCAGACCAGGGCCTGCGGGCGCGCGAGCTCGAACTCGGATTCGGGCACGCCGTAGCAGGCCAGCCATTGCCAGACCACGCTCAGGTACTCGTCCTGGCTGAAGGGATAGAAGCTGATCCAGAGCCCGAAGCGCTCGGACAGCGAGACCTTCTCCTCGACCGCCTCGCCCGGATGCAGCTCGCCGTCCTCGCTGTGGCGGGCGCCCAGGTTGTCCTTCATGGTCTCGGGCAGCAGATGGCGCCGGTTGCTGGTCGCGTAGATCAGCAGGTTGTCGCCGGTGCTCGAGACGCTGCCGTCCAGGATGGACTTGAGCGCCTTGTAGCCGGGCTCGCCGCTCTCGAAGCTGAGGTCGTCGGCGAACAAGATGAACTTCTCGGGCCGCTGCGCCACCAGCTCGACGATGTCGGGCAGATCGACCAGGTCATCCTTGTCGATCTCGATCAGGCGCAGTCCGCGCGGCGCATAGGCGTTCAGGCAGGCCTTGATCAGCGAGCTTTTTCCGGTGCCGCGCGCGCCGGTCAGCAGCACGTTGTTGGCCGGCAGGCCGCGCACGAAATGCTCGGTATTGCGCTCGATCTTGTCCTTTTGCAGCTCGATTTCCTGCAGGTCGGTCAGCGCGATCGGCGCCATGTGACGCACCGGCTCGAGCCGGCCATGGCCGCCACGCTTGCGGTAGCGAAAGGCCACCGAGGCCTGCCAGTCCGGTGCGCTCATGGGCTGCGGCAGCACCGCCTCGATGCGCTCGATCAGGGATTCGGCCCGCTGCAGCAGGCGCTCGAAGGCTTCGTTCATGGTGCGGGGCTCAGCTGCGGTAATCGGCGTTGATCGTCACGTAGTCGTGGCTGAAGTCGCAGGTCCAGACCGTGTCGGCCACTGCGCCGCGGCCCAGGCCGATGCGGATCGTGATCTCGCTTTGCGCCATCACGCGCGCGCCGTCCTCCTCGCGGTACTCGGGGCGGCGACCGCCCTGGCTGACCACATGGACATCGTCGAGGTGCAGCTCGATCAGGCCCTGGTCGAGGTCGGCGATGCCGGCATAACCGACCGCGGCCAGGATGCGGCCCAGGTTCGGATCGCTGGCGAAGAAGGCGGTCTTGACCAGCGGCGAATGCGCGATCGCATACGCGACCTTCAGGCATTCCTCGGTGCTCTTGCCACCCTCGACCCGCACCGCGATGAACTTGGTCGCGCCCTCGCCGTCGCGCACGATTGCATGCGCGAGCGTGCGCGCCACCTCGGTCATGGCCGCGACCAGGGCCTGGCCGTCGGCGCTGGCCAGGTCGGTGACCGGCGCATTGCCGGCCTGGCCGGTGGCGATCACGATGAAGCTGTCGTTGGTCGAGGTGTCGCCGTCGACCGTGACGCGGTTGAACGAGGCGTCGGCCAGCTGCCTGGCCAGCGCCGGCAGCAGCTCGGGGGCAACGGCCGCATCGGTCGCCAGGAAGCCCAGCATGGTCGCCATGTTGGGCCGGATCATGCCGGCACCCTTGGAGATGCCGGTCACGCTGACGGTCTTGCCGTCGACCTGGGCCTGACGGCTGGCGGCCTTGGCCACGGTGTCGGTGGTCATGATGCCCTCGGCGGCCTTGAGCCAGTGGCCGGCACTGGCATCGGCCAGCGCGGCCGGCAGGCCGGCGACGATGCGGTCGACCGGCAGCGGCTCCATGATCACGCCGGTCGAGAACGGCAGGATCTGCTCGGGCGAAACGCTGAGCTGGCGCGCCAGCGCGATGCAGGTGGCACGCGCATCGACCAGACCCGGTGCGCCGGTGCCGGCATTGGCATTGCCGGTGTTGATCACCAGCGCGCGGATGCCGTGCTGGGCGCTCAGGTGCTCGCGGCAGACCTGCACCGGAGCGGCGCAGAACCGATTCTGCGTGAAGACGCCAGCCACTGCAGTGCCCGCGTCGAGCAGGAAGACGGTCAAGTCCTTGCGATTGGCCTTGCGCACGCCGGCTTCGGCGATACCGATCTTGACGCCCGCGATGGGCAGGAGGCTAGCGGCCTCGGGTGCGGTCCAGTTGACAGCCATGCTTGACTCCGAATAGGGTGAATGGACTTGCGCCCACGGGCCGGACAGCGGCACGCGTGGACTCGACCCTTGATTCTAGGGTCTGGGGATGACGGCGGCCCGATGCCGGGCCCGCCGGAGCAAGGCGCCGGAGCCCGGGACAACCGACAGACGGCCGGCGTCAGCGCCCGGCGTTGAGCAGTTCGCGCGTGCGCAGCGCCTCGGCGCGCGCAGCCTGGGCAAAATCCGGGCCGGCGCTGGCATACAGCACGGCGCGCGAGGAGTTGACGATCACGGCGCCAGTCGTCTTGCCTGCCTGGCCACGCCAGCCGGCCTGCACCGTGGACTTGGCGTCGCCACCCTGGGCGCCGACGCCCGGGATCAGCAGCGGCAAGGTGGGGGCGAGTTCGCGCACGCGCCGGATCTCTTCCGGATAGGTCGCGCCGACCACCAGGCCGAGCTGGCCGTTGAGGTTCCAGGGCCCCTGTGCCAGGCTGGCCAGATGCTCGAACAGGCGCGGCTGGCCCTCGACATCGGCCAGGCGCTGGAACTGGAAGTCGTCGCCGCCCGGGTTCGAGGTGCGGCAGAGCAGGAACACGCCCTTGCCGGGATAGCGCAGATAGGGCTGGACGGTGTCGAAGCCCATGAAGGGCGACAGCGTGACCGCATCGGCACCGTAGCGCTCGAAGGCCTCCTTGGCATACTGCTCGGCGGTGCTGCCGATGTCGCCGCGCTTGGCGTCGAGGATGATCGGCACCTGCGGCGCACGCACGCGCATATGCGCCATCAGGCGCTCGAGCTGGTCCTCGGCACGGTGCGCGGCGAAGTAGGCGATCTGCGGCTTGAACGCGATCACGAGGTCGGCGGTCGCGTCGACGATGGCCGCGCAGAAGTCGTAGATCTTCGAGGGATCATTGCGCCAGTGGTGGGGGAATTTGGCCGGTTCGGGGTCCAGGCCCACGCAGAGCATGGACTGGTTCTGGCGCTCGGCCGCGCTCAGCATGTCGATGAAGTTCATGCTCCCGATTGTAGAGAGGCCCACCCCGGGCTGGAAGCCAACGCAGCGCAGCAACTGGCCGCAGAGCGCAGGCGCTAAACTGCAGCATCTGCCCCACCCTGCCGACCCCATGTGCCAACTGCTCGGACTCAACTGCGCCACCCCGACCGACGCAACCTTCAGCTTCACCGGCTTTTGCCAGCGCGGCGGCGCCACCGACCAGCATGCCGATGGCTGGGGCATCGCGTTCTTCGAGGGCAAGGGCCTGCGCCTGTTCGTCGACCACCACAGCGCGGCGGCCTCGCCGATGGCGGACTTCCTGCGCCACTATCCGCTCAAGAGCACAAACATCATCGCGCATGTGCGCAAGGCCACGGTGGGCCAGGTCAGCCTCGAGAACGCCCACCCGTTCACGCGCGAGCTCTGGGGCCGGCACTGGGTGTTCGCGCACAACGGTGACTTGAAGGACTACCAGCCGCGCCTGCACAGCCATTTCCGGCCGGTCGGCAGCACCGACAGCGAGCGCGCCTTCTGCTGGATCATGCAGGAACTCTCCAAGTCCCATGCCGGCGTGCCGAGCGTGGCCGAGCTCACGCTGACGCTGCGCGAACTGGTGCCGCAGATCAGGCGGTTCGGCACCTTCAACTTCCTGCTCTCCAACGGCGAGGCACTGTGGGCGCATTGCAGCACCAAGCTGTACTACCTGGTGCGCCAGCATCCCTTCCACCAGGCCACGCTGATGGACCAGGACTGGACGGTGGACTTCGCCCAGCTCAACCAGCCCGGCGAACGGGCGGCCGTGATCGTGACCCAGCCGCTGACCAAGGACGAGGACTGGATCGCCTTCGAGCCCAACGAGCTCAAGGTCTTCGTCGACGGCCTGCCCCAGCCAGGCTGATCAGGCCAGCGCCGCCTCGAGCGCGTCGAGGTAGAGCGCCGCGACGTCACAGCCGGTCTGGTCGAAGATCTCCTGGAAGCAGGTCGGACTCGTGACGTTGATCTCGGTCAGATGCTCGCCGATGATGTCCAGCCCCACCAGCAGCAGGCCACGCGCCAGCAGGATGGGCCCGAGCGCCTCGGCGATCTCGCGGTCGCGCGGCGACAGCGGCTGCGCCACGCCCTTGCCGCCAGCGGCCAGGTTGCCGCGGATCTCGCTGCCCTGCGGAATGCGCGCCAGGCTGTAGGGCACCGGCTTGCCGCCGATCAGCAGCACCCGCTTGTCGCCCTGGGCGATCGAAGGCAGGAACTTCTGCACCATCAGGCTCTGGGCGCCGTGACGGTTCAAGGTCTCGGTGATGCTGCCCAGGTTGAGCCCATCGGGGCCGACGCGGAAGATGCCCATGCCGCCCATGCCGTCGAGCGGCTTGAGGATGATGTCGCCATGCTCCTCGTGGAAGCGGCGCACGTCGGCAGCATCGCGCGTGACCAGGGTCGGCGCGATCAGCTCCGGAAACTCCATGATCGAGAGCTTTTCCGGGTGGTTGCGCAGCGCGGCCGGGTCGTTGAAGACGCGCGCGCCCTCGCGCTGGGCCTGGCCCAGCAGATGGGTGGCGTAGAAATACTCGCTGTCAAACGGCGGGTCCTTGCGCATCAGCACGGCATCGACCTCGGCCAGCACCTGGGGCCGCTCGTCGGGCGCCTGCTGCGCCGCGACGAACCAGTCGTCGGCCGCGCCGGTCAGCGTGATGTCGCGCACATGGGCCGTGACGCGGCCGCCACGCTGCCACATCAGATCCTGGGGCTCGCAGGCCATCAGCTGATGGCCGCGCCGCTGCGCCTCGCGCATCATCGCGAAGGTGCTGTCCTTGTAGGTCTTGAACGATTCGAGCGGGTCGGCAATGAAGAGGATTTTCATAAGCTTTGCGGGACAGACCGTCGCCTGGCGACGCCCTGTCCTCAACAGATAGTTAGATTTCGATCTTGGAACCCAGCTCGACCACCGCGTTGTTGGGCAGGTTGAGGAACTGCGCCGCCGCGCTGGCGTTGTGGTGCATGGAGGCGAACAGCTTTTCGCGCCATTGCGCCATGCCGCCGCCGATGGTGGGAATCACGATGTCGCGCGACAGGAAATAACTGGTCGTCATCGGATCGAGCGTGACACCGCGGCCCTTGAGCTGCTCGAGCGCCTTGGGCAGATCGGGGTCGTTCTTGAAGCCGTAGCTGACGTTCACCTGCCAGCAGTCGTGCCCCAGCGGCTCGATCTCGAGCCGCTTGTCCATCCCGATCCAGGGCACCGGATGGTTGCGCACGGTCACGAACAGGTTGTGCTCGTGCAGCACCTTGTTGTGCTTGAGGTTGTGCAGCAGCGCATTGGGCACGACACCCGGCTGGGCGGTCAGGAACACGGCCGTGCCCTGCACGCGCACCGGCGGACTGATGAAGACCGCATCGAGGAAGCCGCCGAGATCGAGCGCATCGCTCGTGAGCGACTCGTTGAGCAGGCGCCGTCCTTCATGCCAGGTGATCATCAGCAGGAAGATCGCGCCACCGATCAGCAACGGGAACCAGCCCCCATCGGCGAGCTTGAGCAGATTCGAGCTGAAGAAGGCCAGATCGATCACGAAGAAGAAACCGGTCGCGCCCACGCACAGCAGCCAGTTGTAGCCCCAGCCGTAGCGGATCACGAAGAAGGTCAGCACGGTCGTGATCAGCATGTCGAGCGTGACCGCGATGCCATAGGCGGCGGCCAGGTTGCTCGAGGACTTGAACAGCACCACCGCCAGCACGATGGCGACGAACAGCCCCCAGTTGACGAAGGGAATGTAGATCTGGCCGGTATCCTTGATGCTGGTGTGCTGGATCTGCAGCCGCGGCAGGTAGCCCATCTGGATCACCTGCTTGGTCACGCTGAAGGCGCCCGAGATCAGCGCCTGCGAGGCGATCACGGTCGCGGCGGTCGCCATGATCACGGTCGGCAGCAGCAGCCAGTCCGGCGCCAGGTTGAAGAAGGGGTTCTTGACTGCCGTCGGGTCGGACAGCAGCAACGCGCCCTGGCCGAAGTAGTTCAGGATCAGGCAGGGCATGACGACGCTGAACCAGGCCAGCCGGATCGGCTTCTTGCCGAAATGGCCCATGTCGGCATAGAGCGCCTCGCCCCCCGTCACGCACAGCACCACCGCCCCCAGGATGATGAAGGTGGTGCCGGGGTAGTTCCAGATGAAGCGCAGCGCGTGATGCGGGCTTAAAGCACCCAGGATCTCGGGGTGGTCGACGATATGCGGCAGCGCCAGCGCCGCGATGCCGATGAACCACAGCAGCGTGATCGGGCCGAACAGCTTGCCGATGCCGGCCGTGCCATGCTTTTGCACCGCGAACAGCCCGAACAGGATCACCAGCGTGAGCGGGATCACCGCCTTCTTGAAGGTCGGCGAGATCACCTCGAGACCCTCGACCGCCGACAGCACCGAGATCGCGGGCGTGATCACGCCGTCACCGTAGAACAGGCAGGTGCCGAAGATGCCGATCAGCAGCATCCAGCGCCGCAGCTCGGGCTTGTGCTTGATCGACTCCGACGCCAGCGCCAGCATCGCGACCAGACCCCCTTCACCATGGTTGTCCGCACGCAACACCAGCGTCACGTACTTGAGCGAAACGATGATGGTCAGCGTCCAGACGAAGATCGACAACACGCCATAGATGTTGTCGGGCGTGAACTCGACATGACCAGTGTGGAACACTTCCTTGACCGCATACAGCACGCTGGTGCCGATATCGCCGTAGACGACGCCGATCGCGCTCAGGGTGAGAGCACCTAGTGAAGATTTGGAAGCAGACACTCGGGAATGCGGACGGCAAGAACCGCCCGGGTGGTTTCAGGTGCTGCTATTGTGCGCTCGAAACGTTACCGGACGTTACCGGCAGTCCCGCCGGCCCGTGGCTTGTTGGGGCATCGCCACGGCCGGGAAGGTCAACGGCCTCAGTCGTAGATCTCGGCGTTGGGATCGGTCGCCTCGAGCTCGTAGCTCGCCGCCAGCATGGCCAGTCGCCCGATCACGCCATACATGTAGAAGCGGTTCGGTACGCTCGCGCCCGGCTTGTAGCCCGGCTGCGGCTGCTGCGCGCCCTTCTCGAACGCCAGCGGCACGAAGCTGGCGCCCGGCGCGTTGAGGTTCTCGTCGACGCCGCGGTCGGCATGGACGCGGTAGAAGCCGCCCACCACATAGCGGTCGAGCATGTAGACCACCGGCTCGGCGACCGCGTCGTTGACGCGCTCGTTGGTCAGCACGCCTTCCTGGATGATCACGTCGTTGACGACCTGGCCGTCCTTGATCACGTTCATCTTGTTCTTGGTGCGCCGGTTCAGGCCTTCGAGCTCCTTGGCATCGCGCACCGTCATGATGCCCATGCCGTAGGTGCCGTTGTCGGCCTTGACCACGACGAAGGGCTTCTCGTTGATGCCGTATTCCTTGTACTTGCGCCGGATCTTGCCCAGCAGCGCATCGACATTGGTCTGCAGGCATTCCATGCCGGTGCCCTCGGCAAAGTTGACCTCGCCGCAGCTGTTGAACAGCGGATTGATCAGCCAGGGGTCCATGCCCAGCAGCTTGCCGAAGCGCTTGGCGACCTCCTCGTAGGCCTTGAAATGCTGGCTCTTCTTGCGCACATGCCAGCCCGCGTGCAACGGCGGCAACAGGAACTGCTCGTGCAGGTCTTCCAGGATGCCAGGCACGCCGGCGCTCAGGTCGTTGTTGAGCAGGATGGTGCAGGGATCGAAATCCTTCAGGCCGAGGCGCCGGTTGTGGCGGATCAGCGGCTCGAGCGTGACCTGTTCGCCGTTGGGCAGGTCGAAGGTCGTGGCCTCCTTGATCTCGGGGTTCATCGAACCGAGCCGCACATTGAGGCCGGCCTGGTAGAAGATCTTCTGCAGCTGCGCCACGTTCATCAGATAGAACATGTTGCGGGTGTGGTTCTCGGGCACCAGCAGCAGGTTCTTGGCCTCGGGGCAGATCTTCTCGATCGCGGCCATCGCGGCCTGCACCGCCAGCGGCAGCATCTCGGGCGTCAGGTTGTTCCAGCCGCCGGGATAGAGGTTGGTGTCGACCGGCGCGAGCTTGAAGCCGGCATTGCGGATGTCGACCGAGCTGTAGAAGGGCGGCGTGTGCTCCATCCACTCCAGGCGGAACCAGCGCTCGATCACCGGAGTGGATTCGAGGATGCGCTGTTCGAGTTCGTTGATCGGGCCGGTAAGTGCGGTGACGAGATGGGGAACCATGGTAAGGCCCTCGTGTGATGTTCTGGGTGGCGCCTGGATAGGCATCGTTCTGGTGCGTCATTCTAGAGACTGGGGACGGCGCAGGCTATTGCAAGAGCGCAGGCCCAGGGCCGGAGGTCGGTCGAGCTCGAAAAATACCCTACCCCCTATATACTCCAGACTGCCCTGCCCCCTTCTCTCCATTCGAGCCGAATCCCCCATGAACCCGAATCTCTGGCTGCTGGCCGCCGCGCAAGGCCTGTTCCTGACCAACAACGTGGTCTTCATCGCAGTCAACGGCCTGGTCGGCCTGAGCCTGGCGCCGCTGGGCTGGATGGCCACCCTGCCCGTCATGGGCTATGTGGTCGGCGGCGCGCTCTCGACCGGACTGGTCGCGCGCAGCCAGGCACGCTGGGGCCGCAAGACCTCGTTCCAGCTCGGCCTGGGGGTGGCGCTGCTGTCGGCGCTGTCCTGCGCTGCCGCGCTGCATTGGCACAGCTTCTGGCTGCTGGTCGCCTCCACGCTGGTGGCGGGCTACTACAGCGCCAACGGCCAGCTGTATCGCTTTGCCGCCGGCGAACTGGCCGCGCCCGCCTTCCGGGAAAAGGCGGTCTCGCTGGTACTGGCCGGTGGTCTGATCGGCGCCATCGCCGGCCCCAACCTGGCGCAGCAGACGCGCGACTCGCTCGGCACGCCATTCCTCGCGGCCTATCTGGCGCTGGCGCTGGTGGCGCTGCTGGCGATGGGGGTGATCGCGCTGATCCGCTTTCCGGCCCAGGCGCCGCGGGCAGCGGGCGCCAGCAGCGGCCGCCCCCTGGGCGAGATCATGCGCCAGCCGGTCTTCATCGTGGCGGCAGCCTGCTCGGCGCTGGGCTACGGTGTCATGAACCTGCTGATGGCCGCCACGCCGCTGGCGATGCAGGTCTGCGGCATGCCGTTCTCGGACGCGGCGCTGGTGCTCGAGTGGCATGTGATCGGCATGTTCGCACCGGGCTTCTTCACCGGCCATCTGATCAAGCGCTTCGGCGTGCTGCCGATGATGGGCGCGGGAGTGCTGCTCAACGCGCTGTGCATCGCGATCGCGCTTTCGGGCCAGGACCTGCAGCAGTTCCTGGTCGCGCTGTTCCTGCTCGGCGTGGGCTGGAACTTCCTGTTCACCGGCAGCACCACCCTGGCGATGCAGGCCTACCGTCCGGAAGAAAAGGACAAGGCGCAGGCCGCGATCAACTTCTGCGTCTTCGCGACCATGGCGCTGACCTCGTTTGCCTCGGGCGCGCTGGTCACAACCCAGGGCTGGACGCTGCTGAACTGGGGCTCGCTGCTGCCGGTCGGCCTGACCGGCCTGGCCTTGCTCTGGCTGGCGGCCAAGCGGCGCGCCGCCGCCAGCAGCCAGGCCAAGGCCTGACACCGCAGCGGCCGCAAGCGTCCCGCAAGTCGCGATCAGCCCTGGTGGCGGGTCGGACTTGGCTCGAGCCGGAACACCGACACCAGATTGACCAGGTCGTCGGCCTGCGCGCTGAGACTGGCGGCAGCGCTAGCCATCTGTTCGACCATGGCCGCATTCTCCTGCGTCGCCTGGTCCATCTGTGTGACCGCCTTGCCGACCTGCGTCACTCCTGCGCTTTGCTGGGAACTCGCGACGCTGATCTCGGCCATGATGTGGGTGACGCGCTGGATCGCGTCGACGACTTCGGACATGGTGCGGCCGGCCTGGTCCACCAGCTGCGAACCCTGCTCAACCCGTTCGACGCTGATGCCGATCAGGCCCTTGATCTCCTTGGCTGCGGCCGCTGACCGGCTCGCCAGACTGCGCACCTCGGACGCCACCACAGCGAAGCCGCGGCCCTGCTCGCCGGCCCGCGCGGCCTCGACGGCCGCGTTCAGCGCCAGGATATTGGTCTGGAAGGCAATGCCATCGATGACGCCGATGATGTCAGCGATCCGGTTCGAGCTGTCGTTGATCGAACGCATGGTGGCGACGACGCGGCCCACCACCTCGCCACCCGCCAAGGCCACCTGCGAGGCAGCCTGCGCCAGCTGAGTCGCCTGCTGGGCGTTCTGCGCATTGTGCTTGACGGCAGCGCCCAGTTCATCCATCGAGGAGGCGGTCTGCTGCAAGGCCAGCGCCTGGCTTTCGGTGCGGCCCGACAGGTCACGGTTGCCGGTCGATATCTCGGCGCTGGCCGAGGCCACGGCCTGCGCACCCTCGCGCACCCTGGCCACCACCTTGACCAGGCTGGCCTGCATCGTCTGCAGCTGCGTCATCAGGCTGCTCACGCCCTGGTTCCGCCCTGCTACCGGCTGGCTCAGGTCACCGGCGGCGATGCGCTGAGCGACGGCCGCCGCGTCGGCAGGCTCGCCACCGATGGGCCGCAGCACCATGCGATCAAGCGACAGGCCCAGCACCAGCGAAACCCCCACGATGCTGAGCAACCCCAGGGACAACGCCCAGGAGCGCAATCGGTGGACCTCGGCCAGGATTTCGCTGGTGGGAATGGTCACCACGAACGACCAGGGCATCTGGGTCATCCCGACCCTGACCGGAACATAGAGACGGATGACCTCGCCGAGGCGGTCATCCTGGGTGGTCAACTCATGCCGCTGGCCCGCCTGGATCGCGGCCCGCACGGCAGCGAACTCGGCCTCGGGACCGAGGCCCTTGCCAATCTGGGCCGGATCACGATCGCTGACATGAACGGTCTGGTTCGACAGCAGGCTGGCGTAGCCATTGTCGAAGATACGGATCTTGCCGATGTTGTCCTGCAGGCTGGACAAGGCGATGTCCACCCCGACGACACCGAGGAACTGGCCGTCGATCATGACCGGCACCGCCACGCTGGTGATCTGCAACTCCTTGCCGGCGACGACATAGGGATAGGGCTCGATCAGCGTCTCGTTGCCAGTCTTCTTCGGGATAAGGTAGTAGTCACCAGCGCCGGGCTTGTCGTAATCGAGCAGCGGCTCGAGCACGACTTGACCCGAGCCACGGTTCCAGTAAGGGATGTAGCGGCCGGTGCCGTCATGGCCGGGCTGGTTGATGTACTTGGCATCCTGGCCATCAAGGGCATCGGGCTCCCAGCCGGACCAGACGCCCAGAAAGCCCGAATTGCCCGCCAGCACGCCCTTGAGCATGGCGTCGGCGCTCGTGCGGTCGATACGGCCCTGGGCCTTCATCCCGGCCATCGCTTGCGCCAGCGTGCGCGCGGCGTCCAGGGCCTGGTCCAGCACGCCCGAGACCTGCCGGCTCTCGTGATTCGCCAGCTCGCTGGCATAGCGCAATGACAGCTGTCTTTGCGCGATCTCGACCTGACTGACCAGAACGGCCACGGTGAGCGAAAAGCCGATCAGGACAACCAGTATGACCAGCAACTGTTGTCGCAGGCGCAGGGTGAGCTTTGGCTTCATGGGGTTCCGCATACTGACTTTCCTTGCAAAGATCAATCCGGCTTTGGTGGCGTGAAGCCGGACCGGCATCGATCAGTTGCAGTCAAGCAGGATCCGTGCCTTGTGATCTGCGCAACCGGGTGGCGTGAAACCGGGGGGGCGCTGCCCCCGGCCAGACGCGCCAAGCTCAGGGCATGCGCGCGATCACCTCGGCCACCGCAGCGGTCAGGCGCTGCGCATAGGGCAGGTGCAGGAACTCGTTGGGGCCATGCGCATTGCTCTTGGGGCCCAGCACGCCGCAAACCATCATCTGCGCCTTCGGGAAGCCCTGGCTCAGCATGTTCATGAGCGGAATCGTGCCGCCCTGGCCGATGGTCGCGCAGGGCGCACCGTAATGCGCCTGGCTGGCAGCCTGCAGCGCCTGCTCGAACCAGGGCGTGGTCGCGGGCGCGTCCCAGCCGGTGGCGGCGCCCTCGGGCTCGAAGGTCACCTTGGCCTGATAGGGCGCGTTGTCCTCGAGCAGGGTCTTGAGCTGCTGCACGGCCTGGGCCGCATCGACCGTCGGCGGCAGGCGCAGGCTGAGCTTGAAGGCGCTGTAGGGCCGCAACACATTGCCGGCGCTGGCCAGGCTCGGGAAGCCGTCGGCGCCGGTCACGCTCAGGGTCGGGCGCCAGGTGCGGTGCAGCAGGGCCTCGACCGGATCGGTCGTGGTCGGCAGCGTGAACAGGGTCGAGCCGCCGCAGTCGTGATGCGCCCAGGGGAAGCGCCGGTAGACCTCGTCGCCCAGGATGGCCGCGGTCGCACGCGCCTGTTCGAGGCGCAGCGCCGGAATCTCGCCGTGGAAGGCGCGCGGCAGCAGTTCGCCGCTGGCGCTGTCCTCGAGCCGGTCGAACAGCTGGCGCATGATGCGAAAGCTCGACGGCACCAGGCCGGAGGCATCGCCCGAATGGATGCCCTCGGTCAGCACCTCGACCTTGAGCAGGCCGCTGGCCACGCCGCGCAGGCTGGTCGTGAGCCAGAGCTGGTCGTAGTTGCCGGCACCGCTGTCGAGGCAGATCACGAGACCGACCTGGCCCAGCCGGGATTTCAGCGCGTCGACATAGGGCAGCAGGTCGTGCGAACCGCTCTCCTCGCAGGTCTCGATCAGGCCGACGATGCGCGGGTGCGCCGCGCCCTGGGCCTTGAGCGCCTGGACCGCGGTGATGCTGGCATAGACCGCATAACCGTCGTCGGCGCCGCCGCGGCCATAGAGCTTGTCGTCGATGATCTTCGGCGTCCAGGGACCGAGGTCGCTGCGCCAGCCGCTGAACTCGGGCTGCTTGTCGAGGTGCCCATACATCAGCACCGTCTCGCCGCTGGCGGGCGCTGGCGCGCCACTGGCACTGCCACTGGCCGCAATCTCGAAGAACAGCACCGGCGTGCGCGGCTGACCGTCAGCGGTCTGCAAGCGCAGGATCTCGAGCGTCAGCCCGGGAATGCGCTGCGCCAGCACCCAGTCGGCCGCCTGGCGCAGCACGGCATCGAGATAGCCGTGATCGGCCCAGGCCGGATCGAACGCCGGCGACTTGGCCGGCACCGCGATATAGCGCTGCAGCTCGGGCAGGATGCTGGCGCGCCAGCGTTCGTCGACATGCGCGCCGACAGCCTGGGAATCGAGTGCGGGAATTCTGGCGTTCATCGTTTCATTCTCCCATGCGTGAATCATCTTCCGCTGACCAGCTTGCTTTCGGCCAGCGCCAGCGCCTCGGGTTTGCCCGACAGCACCAGGGTGTCGCCGCCTTGCAGCAGCAAATCGTCCTGCACCGGCACATTCTTGCCGCTGGCGCGGCGCATGCTGACCACCCGGACCTCGAGCAGCTGCAGCAGCATCTCGCCCAGCGTGCGGCCCAGGGTCTTGCCCGCCGTGGGCAGCGTGACCGTGACCAGCCGCTCCTGCTGCTGCTCGTCGGCCGTGCTGTCGTCGGCACCATGAAAATAGCCGCGCAACAGCGAATAGCGCTGCTCGCGCTGCTCCTGCAGCACCCGGATCACGCGCCGCATCGGCACGCCGACCAGGGCCAGCGCGTGACCCGCCAGCATCAGGCTGGCCTCGATCGCCTCCGGCACCACCTCGGTCGCCCCGGCCTGGCGCAGCTTTTCAATGTCCTGCTCGTCGACGGTGCGCACCATGATAGGCACCGTCGGCGCGTGCTCGTGCGCGAGCGCCAGCACCTTGAGCGCGCTGGGCGTGTCGAGATAGGTCACCACCACGGCGCTGGCGCGCTTGAGCCCGGCCGCCTTGAGCGCCTGCACCCGCGCGGCATCGCCATAGACCACCGAATGCCCGGCCGCGGCGGCCTGGCGCACCCGATCCGGGTCCAGATCGAGCGCCATGTAGGGAATGCGCTCGCGCTCGAGCATGCGCGCGAGGTTCTGGCCGCAGCGGCCATAGCCACAGATGATCACATGCTTGTCGGCCGCCATCGCACGGCTGGCAATCTGCGTCATCTGGACCGACTGCATCAGCCAGTCGCTGCCGATCAGCCGGCTCACGATGGGGTTGCTGAACATGATCAGGAACGGTGCCAGCAGCATCGAGATCACCATCGCCGCCAGCACCGGGTTGAACAGCTCGGGCGGAATCAGGCGGTGCTGCGCCGCCAGCTGCAGCAGCACGAAGCCGAACTCGCCCGCCTGTGCCAGATAAAGGCCGACACGCAGCGAGATGCCGGACGGAGCACCGAAGGCGCGCGCCAGGCCGGCGATCAGGACCAGCTTGAACAGCAGCGAAGCACCCAGCAGCAGCAGCACCAGCGGCCAGCGATCCCAGACGATATGCCAGTCGAGCAGCATGCCGATCGTGATGAAGAACAGCCCGAGCAGCACGTCGTGAAAAGGCCGGATATCGGTCTCGACCCGGTGCTTGAACTCGGTCTCCGAAATCAGCATGCCGGCGACGAAAGCCCCGAGCGCGAGCGACAGCCCGGCGTGCTCGGTCAGCCAGGCCAAGCCGAGCGTGAGCAGCAGGATGTTGAGCATGAAGAGCTCCTCGCTCTTGCGCCGCACCACCAGCGTGAGCCACCAGCGCATCACCTTCTGACCGCCGGTCAGCAGCAGGCCGAGCAGCAGCACCGCCTTGAGCAGCGCCAGCCCCAGGCCGGTCAGCAACTGTTCGGGCGGCGAACCCAGCGCCGGGATCAGCACCAGCAGCGGCACCACGGCCAGATCCTGGAACAGCAGGATGCCGACCACGCGCTTGCCATGCTCGGACTCGAGCTCGAGCCGATCGGCCACCAGCTTGACGACGATGGCGGTCGAACTCATCGACATCACGCCACCGAGCGCCAGCGCGTGGTACCACTCGAGCTTCCACCAGCGCGGCAGCAGCCAGTCGAGCAGCAGCGAGCCCAGCACGGTCAGGACAATCGTCAGCACCACCTGCAGCAGCCCGAGCCCGAACACATGCCGGCGCATGGTGCGCAGCTTGGGCAGGCTGAACTCGAGCCCGATCACGAACATCAGGAACACGACGCCGAACTCGGCCAGATAGCGCACGCCGGCCGAGTTCTGCGCCAGCGCCAGCGCATTGGGGCCGATCAGCACCCCCACCGTGAGATAGCCCAGCATGGGCGGCAACTTGGCCAGGCGGCACAGCACCACGCCCGCCACGGCGGCGACCAGGTAGAGCAATGCGATATCGAGCGAATTCATGTTCCGATCTTATCGGGCCGCGAGGCCGGGACTCGCCCGGGCGACGGCCCTTGTCCGATAATTCCCCCATGACTGCAAGCTCCCCCATCGACTCCGCCAGCACGCTGGCGCTGGCCCGCGACACCCTGGCGATCGAAGCCCAGGCCATCAGTGCCATGGCCGCCCGACTTGACTCGAGCTTCGTGCAGGCGGTGCAGCTCGCGCTGGACTGCCGTGGCCGCCTGGTCGTGACCGGCATGGGCAAGAGCGGCCATGTCGGACGCAAGATCGCCGCCACGCTGGCCTCGACCGGCACCCCCGCCATGTTCGTGCACCCGGCCGAAGCCAGCCACGGCGACCTCGGCATGATCACGCGCGAGGACCTGGTGCTGGCGATCAGCAACAGCGGCGAAAGCGAGGAGCTGACCGCCATCCTGCCGCTGATCAAGCGCATGGGCGTGCCGTTGCTGGCCATGACTGGCAAGGCCGGCTCCAGCCTGGGCCGGCATGCCGACCTGGTGCTCGACACCGGCGTCGAAAAGGAGGCCTGCCCGCACAACCTGGCGCCGACCGCCAGCACCACGGCCCAGCTCGCGATGGGCGACGCCTTCGCGGTGGCGCTGCTGAGCGCGCGCGGCTTTCGCCCCGACGACTTCGCGCGCTCGCACCCGGGCGGCGCGCTCGGGCGCAAGCTGCTGACCCTGGTCAGCGACGTGATGCGACCGGCCGAACAGGCGCCGCGCGTCGGCCTGCAGGCATCCCTGAGCGAAATGATGCGCGAGATCAGCGCCAAGGGCCTGGGCGCGACCGCCGTGGTCGATGCGGAAGGCCTGCCGGTCGGCATCTTCACCGATGGCGACCTGCGCCGCCTGATCGAGGGCGGCACCGATCTGCGCTCAGTCAGCGCGGGCCAGGTCATGCACCGCGCGCCACGCAGCATCCGTCCCGACGTGCTGGCGGTCGAAGCCGCCGAGCTGATGGAAAACCACCGCATCAACAGCCTGCTCGTGATCGACGCGCAGGGCCGGCTCTGCGGCGCACTCAACAGCCACGACCTGATGCGCGCCAAGGTCATCTGAACCGATCTTCACCCGACAATCCAGCCATGAACCAGCCAGCCCCCCTGCCCCCCCTGAAACCGGTCCTGCAATTCCCGCCCGAGCTGCTGCTGCGGGCACAAGCGATCAAGGTGGTCTTCTTCGACGTCGACGGCGTGCTGACCGACGGCGGCCTCTACTTCAGCGAGGCGGGCGAGACGATCAAGCGTTTCCACACGCTGGACGGACATGGCATCACGCTGCTGCAACGCATCGGCGTGACGCCGGCGGTGGTGAGCGGGCGCGATTCGGCGCCGCTGCGCCAGCGGCTGGCCGCACTCGGCGTGACGCATTGCCGCTTCGGCACCGAGGACAAGCGACCGGCCGCCGAAAGCATCCTGGCCGAACTCGGCCTGGACTGGAGCCAGGCCGCGGCAATGGGCGACGACTGGCCCGATCTGCCGATGCTGCGGCGCTGTGCGCTGGCGGTCGCGCCGCCGGCGGCCCAGGCCGAATTGCTGGCGCTGGCCCACTACGTGACCCGCGCGGGCGGCGGCATGGGCGCGGCGCGCGAACTGTGCGACCTGATCCTGGTCGCGAGCGGGCGCTACGCCAGCCTGCTCGAGGAAGCCGCGGCATGAAGCTGGCCTTGCCGCTGGCACGGCTGCACCAGGGCTGGGACCGGGCGGCGGTCTACCTGCCGGTGCTGACCATGGGCCTGCTCGCGCTCGGCAGCTACTGGATCCTGCGCAGCGCACCCGAGCCACAGGCGCCAGCCTTGCTGCGCCCGGCCACTCACGAAGCGGACTACTTCATGCGCGGCTTCTCGGTGCGCAGCCATGGCGCCGATGGCGCGCTGCTGAGCGAATTGTCCGGCAGCCAGGTCCGCCACTACCCGGACAACGACGCGATCGAGATCGACCAGGCACGCCTGCTCGCGCTCAACAGCAGCGGCTACACCCGCGCCGAGGCCCGGCGGCTGAGCACGGACGGACAGCAAAGCCAATACCTGCTCGAGGGCGCCGTCACGGTCGAGCGCCACGGCAGCGCCGGCAAGGCCGGACCAGAAAGCTCGATGCACTTCGCAGGCGAACAGCTCAGGGTCTATGCCGGCGGTCAGCGCATTGCGTCCGACCTGCCGGTCGAGCTGACACGCGACGGCAACCGCGCGACGGCACAAACCCTGCGCTACGACAACAGCACCCGTGTGGCCGAACTGCAGGGACGGGTACGGGCCCAGCTGTCGGCGCGCTGAAGCCACAAACGAACAAACCCCGGAGCCTTGCGGAGCCGGGGTTTGCTTGTCGGCGCACTGAAGTGCGCCGGAATTCAGGGGCGCATCGCTGCGCCCAGGCGATCAGTAACCGCCGCGGTTGCCGCCGTCGCGACGGCCGGGGTTGCCGTAGGGGCTACGGAAGCCGCCTTCGCCACCAGCGCCGCCACCGAAGCCACCTTCGCGACGACCGCCGCCGAAGCCGCCTTCGCTGCGACCGCCGCCGAAGCCACCTTCGCTACGGCCACCGCCGAAGCCGCCGGTACGGGGCGGACGGGGTTCCATCGGACGGGCTTCGTTGACCACCAGGCTACGGCCGCCAAGCGACTGACCGTTCATGCCTTCAACAGCAGCTTGAGCTTCCGCGTCGCTGCCCATTTCCACAAAGCCGAAGCCCTTGGAACGGCCAGTGTCACGCTCCATCATGACCTTGGCGCTGGTCACCAGACCAAATTCGCCGAAAGCCTGTTGCAGATCGTTGTCGCGCACCGTGTAAGGCAGGTTGCCGACGTACAGTTTGTTGCCCATCAAGGGACTCCCGAAAAAAAACACGAAACAAGTAGCGATGGAGCCCCGGTAGCACGACGAAACCGCATGTCTTGGCCGCTGTGGCGCACGAAACTGACCTATCACCAATTACGTCTGCATTTACAGACGTAGCCCATTATGCGCTGTGACTCAGAAAAACGGGGGTTTTTTTTGTGCCCCCGGATCAGGAGTCCCGATCTGGTGCAAGTTGTGGCGGTTTCACCCTTGACGGGCGACTTTTCCGTTGTGACAACGCAACAAATCCGGCGGATTCATGGCGCCGTGGGACCGCGGCGATAGATCACGTGATAGCTCAAGGCGACCAGCACGCTGCCGCCGAGCAGATTGCCGGCGATCACGGGCAGCCAGTTGCCGAGCATGCCCGCCCCGGTGATGACGGGCGCCGACGGCACCGCGCCGGACTGCTGCAACAGCCAGGCCAGCGGCATCAGATACATATTGGCGATGCTGTGCTCGAAGCCGGCGGCGACGAAGGCGCTGACCGGAAACACGATCGCGACCGCCTTGTCGATCACGCTGCGTCCGGCCATGGCCATCCAGACCGCCATGCAGACCAGCAGGTTGCACAGCACGCCACGAAAGAAAGCTTCCTGCCAGGGCAGGCTCTGCTTGGCCAGCGCGATCTTGAACACGGTCTGGCCGATCGCCCCGCCATTGAGCTGGGCGTGACCACTCAGGAACACCAGCAGCGCCAGACCGGCAGCCCCCATCAGGTTGGCCAGGCAGACCACGACCCAGTTGCGCAGCAACTCGCGCGAGCTGATCTTGCCGTCGGCCCAGGCCATCGCGAGCAGGTTGTTGCCCGTGAACAGCTCGGCGCCTGCCACCACGACCAGCAGCAGGCCGAGCGAGAACACCAGTCCGCCCAGCCACTGGCCGGCGGCATAGCCCAGGGCGGCATCGGACTTGACGATCACGAAGCCCATTGCCCCCAGGCCGATGAAGGCACCCGCGAGCACCCCGAGCAAGGCCAGCGGCAGCAAGGGCAGCCTGGCCTTGGCCACGCCCACGGTCTCGACCCGCTGCGCGATCTCGCGCGGTGCATAGGCGTCGAAGCCAAAAATCTCGGACATGCGCTGCTCCCCCCTGCCGCGAGTGCCGCGGATGATCAACTTATACTATGCGGTAGCGCCGATTTGTTTCCAGATTGCGGGCGCGTTAAAAATGCCGCTAAAGAGGGGACCCCGGTTTCGCACCCGTCTCTGCTTATCCGACGGTTTGCGGCGCCGGGTTTTTTGTTTCGGGACGCAGGAGTCCCTGGGGTGAAACCAGTGATCGTCACGCCACAAACGATGCGATTCGACCAGCCGCTCACGCTGCAGAGCGGCTCGGTGCTGCCCAGCTACGAGCTGGTCTACGAAACCTACGGCCAGCTCAACGCCGACCGCTCCAACGCGGTGCTGATCTGCCACGCGCTCAACGCCTCGCACCATGTGGCGGGGCTCAAGGCCGACGCCAGCGGCCAGGCCATCCCCCGCAGCGAAGGCTGGTGGGACAACATGATCGGGCCCGGCAAGGCGGTCGACACCGACCGCTTCTTCGTCATCGGCGTCAACAACCTGGGCTCCTGCTTCGGCTCGACCGGCCCGACCCATCTGAATCCGGCCACCGGCCAGCCCTGGGGCGCGGACTTCCCCGTGGTGACGGTCGAGGACTGGGTCGATGCCCAGGCGCGACTGATCGACGCACTGGGAATCAAGCAGCTTGCCGCCGTCATGGGCGGCAGCCTGGGCGGCATGCAGACGCTGAGCTGGACGCTGCAATACCCGGACCGGGTGCGCCATGCGGTCGTGATCGCGAGCGCGCCCAACCTGAACGCCGAGAATATCGCCTTCAACGAGGTGGCGCGGCGCGCCATCATCACCGACCCCGATTTCAACGACGGCCATTACCTGCGCGCCGGCACCATCCCGCGCCGCGGCCTGCGCATCGCGCGCATGATCGGTCACATCACCTACCTGAGCGACGATGTCATGAACGAGAAGTTCGGCCGCGCGCTCAAGCCGCTGGCCGATGCCGCGCGCACGGATGATTCGGAGACAGTCGAACGCCTGGCCTATCAGTACAGCACCCAGGCGATCGAGTTCCAGATCGAGAGCTACCTGCGCTACCAGGGCGACAAGTTCAGCGAATATTTCGACGCCAACACCTACTTGCTGATCACGCGCGCGCTCGACTACTTCGACCCGGCGCGCCGCTACGACGGCTGCCTGAGCCAGGCGCTGGCCAGGGCCAGTGCCAAGTTCCTGCTGGTCAGCTTCACGACCGACTGGCGCTTTTCGCCCGCACGCAGCCGCGAGCTGGTCAAGGCCCTGCTCGACAACCGGCTCGATGTCAGCTATGCCGAGATCGATGCGCCGCATGGTCACGACGCCTTCCTGCTTGACGACCCGCGCTACCTGGCGGCCGTGCGGACCTACTTCGAGCGAACCATCGCCACCGACCTCAAGGGAGATGCAGCATGAGCGATCTATCGATCATGGAAGGCATTGCCCGCATGGTGCCGCAAGGAGCACGCGTGCTCGACCTGGGCTGCGGCGATGGCGCACTGATGGACTATCTGCAGACCCGGCGCGGCTGCAGCGGCTACGGCGTCGAGATCGATGATGCCAAGGTGCAGGCCTGCCTGCAGCGCGGCGTCAATGTGCTGCAGTTCAACCTCGACGAGGGCCTGAGCATGTTCGGCGACGACAGCTTCGACGTCGTGCTGCAGATCGACACGCTGCAGCATCTGCGCAATGCCGAGACCATGCTGCGCGAGACCGTGCGCGTGGGCAAGCGCGGCATCGTCGCCTTCCCGAACTTCGCGCACTGGCCGAATCGTCTCAGCGTGCTACGTGGCCGCATGCCGGTCACGCGCCGCCTGCCCTATCAGTGGTACGACACGCCCAATATCCGGGTCGGCACCTACGCCGACTTCGAACTGCTGGCGCGCCGCAACGGGCTGACGGTCGAGGACAGCTTCGGCCTGCAGGACGGGCACGAGCTGCGCTGGCAGCCCAATCTGCGTGCCAGCACCGCGGTCTTCAAGCTGCGCCGGAGCTGAACGCCAGACAGAAACCCGGCTGTCACCGCGGTCTTGCCCTGTGGCGCGCCCGGCTCGGCGACAATCGAAAACCGAACAAAAAGCAACCAGGACTTCAGCATGCCCGTCTACCGTTCCAAGACCTCCACCGCCGGCCGCAACATGGCAGGTGCGCGCTCGCTCTGGCGCGCCACCGGCATGAAGGACGAAGACTTCCAGAAACCGATCATCGCGATCGCCAACAGCTTCACCCAGTTCGTGCCGGGCCATGTCCACCTGAAGGACCTGGGCCAGCTAGTCGCGCGCGAGATCGAGGCCGCCGGCGGCGTCGCCAAGGAATTCAATACCATCGCGGTCGATGACGGCATCGCGATGGGCCATGACGGCATGCTGTATTCGCTGCCGAGCCGCGACATCATCGCCGACTCGGTCGAGTACATGGTCAACGCGCATTGCGCCGACGCGCTGGTCTGCATCTCGAACTGCGACAAGATCACCCCCGGCATGCTGATGGCCGCGATGCGCCTGAACATCCCGGTCGTGTTCGTCTCGGGCGGCCCGATGGAGGCCGGCAAGGTGCGCCTGGCCAACCCGACCACCCACGCCATCGAGTTCAAGAAGCTCGATCTGGTGGACGCGATGGTGATGGCCGTGGACGACAAGGTCAGCGACGCCGATCTGGCCGAGGTCGAGCGCTCGGCCTGCCCGACCTGCGGCAGCTGCTCGGGCATGTTCACCGCCAACTCGATGAACTGCCTGACCGAGGCGCTGGGCCTCTCCTTGCCAGGCAACGGCACCGTGGTGGCCACCCACGCCGACCGCGAAGCCTTGTTCAAGCAGGCCGGCCGCACCATCGTCGAGCTGTGCCGCCGCCATTACGAGCAGGACGACATGAGCGTGCTGCCGCGCTCGATCGGCCTGAAGGCGTTCGAGAACGCGATCACGCTCGACATCGCGATGGGCGGCTCGACCAACACCATCCTGCATCTCCTGGCGATCGCCCAGGAAGCCGAGATCGACTTCACCTTGAAGGACATCGACCGCCTGTCGCTGGTCGTGCCGCAGCTGTGCAAGGTCGCGCCCAACACCAACAAGTACCACATCGAGGACGTGCATCGCGCCGGCGGCATCATGGCCATCCTGGGTGAACTCGACCGTGCCGGCAAGCTGCACACCGACGTGCCGACCATCCACGCCAGGACCATGAAGGACGCGCTGGACCAGTGGGACATCGCGCGCCAGCCGTCCGACGCGGTCAAGACCTTCTATATGGCCGGTCCGGCCGGCATTCCGACCCAGGTCGCCTTCAGCCAGGCTACCCGCTGGCCCAGCCTGGACCTGGACCGCGCCGAGGGTTGCATCCGCTCGGCCGAGCATGCCTTCTCGCAGGAAGGCGGCCTGGCGGTGCTGCACGGCAACATCGCCATCGACGGTTGCGTGGTCAAGACCGCCGGCGTCGACGAGTCGATCCTGGTGTTCGAAGGCTCGGCCTTCGTGACCGAGTCGCAGGACGAGGCCGTGGCCGAGATCCTGGCCGACAAGGTCAAGGCCGGCGATATCGTGATCGTGCGCTACGAAGGCCCCAAGGGCGGCCCGGGCATGCAGGAGATGCTCTATCCGACCAGCTACATCAAGTCCAAGGGCCTGGGCAAGGCCTGTGCGCTGCTGACCGACGGCCGCTTCTCGGGCGGCACTTCGGGCCTGTCGATCGGCCACTGCTCGCCCGAGGCGGCTGCCGGCGGCGCAATCGGCCTGGTGCGCAACGGCGACCGCATCCGCATCGACATCCCGAACCGCCGCATCGATGTGCTGCTCTCGGACCAGGAACTGGCCCAGCGCCGCGCCGAACAGGACGCCAAGGGCTGGAAGCCGGCCAAGCCGCGTCCGCGCAAGGTGTCGGCCGCGCTCAAGGCCTACGCCATGCTCGCTACCTCGGCCGACAAGGGCGCGGTGCGCGACTTGTCGCTGCTCGGCGACTGATCTCAGCCGACAGGATAGCGGCGTTCACTGGCCGGTGAAGACCGGCCGGCGCCGCTCGGCAAAGGCACGCCGCCCTTCGGCGAAGTCGGCGCTGCGCGTGCTGGCATGCTCGCGCCGGCGCAGCTCTGCCGGATCGTGGCAGCCCGCCGCGATCTCGTTGAGCGAGCGCTTGATGGCTTCGAGCGTGCGCGGCGCCATGGCCATCACATCCGCCAGCAGCGACTGCAGTTCGGCCTCGAACTGCTCGGGCGCCGCCAGCGCCTCCAGACAGCCGGTCTGCCACAGCTGGTCGGCGCTGAACGGGCGTCCGGTCAGGAAGGCGCGCTTGGCCGCCGCCAGGCCCAGGCGCTCGACATAGCGCAGCAGCCCGCTCGGGTAGAAATGCAGGCCCAGCGCCGTGGCCGGCATCCGGAACTCCACCCCCTGCAAGGCGATCCTGAGGTCGCAGGCCAGGAACAGGTCGGTCGCGCCACCGTAGAGGCTGCCGTTCAAGGCACAGATCGTCACCGGGCGCAGCGCCGCCAGGGCGTCGGGCACGCGCTCGAAGGCGCTCGAGGCCTGCGCGTCCTGCTCGAAGCCGCCGATGTCGTAGCCGGCACAGAACACGGGCCGGGGCTGGCCCTGCGTGTTGGCACGCAGCACCAGCACCCGGACCGACGGGTCGGCATCGATCTGGGCAAATTGCCCCAGCAAGGCCTCCAGGTCGGAATCCTGCAGGCGGTTGCGGTGCTCCGGCCGGTTCAACGTGAGGGTGGCCACGCCGTCCTGCACGCTCAGCAAGGGGGTGGATGAAGGGTTGGGATGGATGGCGCTCATGGGGTCATTTTCACCTACCTTGCCGCGAGTCACTCGCCTGGGATTCATTCCGGCCAGGATCGCCTGATCCCTGTTTGTCCTTGCCGATCTGGCATGATTGATGACAAATCCAGCTGTCACACCATGAACCCTTTCATCCCCCCCCAACAACGAGCGGCCTGGAAGCGGCTGCAAGCCCTGGCCGATCAGTCGCTGCCGCATCTGCGCGAGCTGCTGGCCGACCCGGCCAGCGCGCGCCAGGCCAGCCTGCAGCTCGAGGTCGCCGGCCTGCAGCTCGACGCCAGCCGCCAGCAGGTCACGCCCGAGGTGCTGCAGGCCCTGCTCGAACTGGCCGCCGAATCACGCGTGCTGGAACAGGCCCAGGCCCAGCGCCAGGGCCTGCCCGTCAACGCGACCGAGAACCGCGCCGTGCTGCACATGGCGCTGCGCGGCGCCGACATGCCCGACGCACCCTGGGGATCTGAGGTGTCCGGCGCGGTGCGCCGGGAGCTCGACCGCTTCCTCGACGCCGCCGAGCGCATCCGCGACGGCCACTGGCGCGGCCACCGCGGCCAGCGCATCGCCAACGTGATCAATATCGGCATCGGCGGCTCGGACCTGGGCCCGCGCATGGCGGTGCAGGCGCTCGACGCCTACGCCTCGCACGAGGTGCGGGTGCACTTCGTCTCCAACCCCGACTGCTGGGCCCTGCACTCGATCCTGCGCTGGTGCAAGCCCGACAGCACGCTGTTCATCGTCCAGAGCAAGACCTTCACGACCCAGGAAACCCTGAC
>JAPLPQ010000096.1 GCA_026400105.1 Burkholderiales bacterium | reverse complement strand
AGGCCGAGGTCGCCAGCGTGCTGCGCAAGCACAAGGCGCTGACGCTGTCGCGCACGCCGCTGGGCGAGCTCTGGCGCCATCCGCTGCACACGCGCGAGTTCGGCAGCCAGATCACCAACGTGCTGCGCTGCCTCGAGCTCGAGGCTCATGGCTACCAGGTCACGGTGACCGAGCTGGTTGGCTGGGAGCATTCGATGAAGAACGAGCTGATCCTGGCGCGCAAGGTCGGCAATGCCAAGGCCAAGGCCAGCGCGCGCGAACGGCTGCAGCAGGTGCTCGACGAGCTCGGCCTGCAGGAGCTGCAGCAGCGCTTCGGCGCCTGAGCGTCCGGCTGGTTGTCAGGCCAGGCCCGGCGACAAGCCGGGCGGTGGCATGCTAAGCTTTTCCAGAATCAAAAGGAGACCTGCATGCCCGCCTTGCTGCCCGACGTCGATCCCGACGGTCTGCTCGAATTCTCGGTCGTCTATACCGACCGCTCGCTCAATCACATGTCGCGCCGTTTCCAGGGCGTGATGCAGGACATCTCGGCCACCCTGAAGCAGGTCTACCGCGCCCGCTCGGTGGCGCTGGTTCCCGGTGGCGGCAGCTATGGCATGGAGGCGGTGGCGCGCCAGTTCGCCACCGGCAAGAAGGCGCTGGTGATCCGCAACGGCTGGTTCAGCTACCGCTGGAGCCAGATCTTCGATGCCGGCTCGATTCCGGCCGAATCGCTCGTGCTCAAAGCCCGCCGGCTGTCGGATCAGCCGCAGGCGCCCTGGGTTCCCTGTCCGGTCGACGAGGTGGTGGCCGCGATCCGCGAGTTCCGGCCCGATGTCGTGTTCGCGCCCCATGTCGAGACCTCGGCCGGCATGATCCTGCCCGACGACTACCTGAAGGCGGTGGCCGATGCGGTGCATGAGGTCGGCGGCCTGTTCGTGCTCGACTGCATCGCTTCCGGCACGCTCTGGGTCGACATGCGGGCCTGCGGCATCGACCTGCTGATCAGCGCGCCGCAAAAGGGCTGGAGCGGCTCGCCCGCCTGCGCCATGGTGATGCTGAGCGAGCGCGCCCGCGCCGCGATCGATAGCACCAGCAGCACCAGCTTCGCGGCCGACCTCAAGAAATGGCTGCAGATCATGGAGAGCTACGAAAACGGCGGCCATGCCTATCACGCCACCCTGCCGACCGACGCGTTGCTGCGGCTGCGCGACGTGATGCAGGAGACGCAGGCCTACGGCTTCGAGCGGGTGCGCCAGGAGCAGCTCGAGCTGGGTCGTCAGGTGCGCGCCTTGCTCGAGCGCCGTGGCATCCGCAGCGTGGCGGCGGCCGGCTTCCAGGCCCCGGGCGTGGTGGTGAGCTACACCGACGACCCCGGCATCCAGAACGGCAGCAAGTTCCTCGCGCTGGGATTGCAGGTCGCTGCCGGCGTGCCGCTGCAGTGCGACGAGCCGGCCGGTTTCTCGACCTTCCGCATCGGCCTGTTCGGGCTCGACAAGCTGCACCAGCCCGAGCGCAGCGTCGCGCAGCTGGCCGAGGCGCTCGACCGCATCGGCATCACCGAGCCCGCCGCCGAGCCGGCCTGACCGGCGGCGCCGATCCCCGGTTCGGCCATTGACGGCCGCTGGCGCACGGCCCAGAATGCCTGAGCACCGGGGCATTCGACCCCGGGCAAGGGGGCGAGATGAATGCAACGGCAGGCAGCAGGAGCTGCCTCTACGACGAAGCCGAGCTCGAGGCGCTGCTCGACGCCATGGCCCTGCAGGCGGCCAGGCTGCTGCAGGGGCGGCGCCGGGTCGCGGTGATCGGCATCCTGCGTCGCGGCGCACCGCTGGCCGACCGCCTGACCGAGCGTCTGGTGCGCCTGCACGGGCTGGCGCAGCCGCTGCGGCTCGACCTCAAGGTCAAGCGCTATGCCGATGATCTGACCCTGCTGCACCCCGAGACCAGCCTGATCGAGCCGCCCCAGCAGGCCGCGCTCGACCTGGCGGGCTGGACGCTGCTGCTGGTCGACGATGTGCTCTACACCGGGCATTCGCTGCTCAGGGTGCTGGGCTACCTGGCGCGCCAGCAGCCGGCCGAGATCCGCGTCGCCGTGCTGGCCGACCGCTGTGCCGCCACCCTGCCGATCGCGGCCGACGTCATCGGCGCGCGGCTGCAGATCGCGCCGGCCGGCATCGTCGAATGCCATGTCCCACCCTACGAGCCCGACTTCCGGATCGAATTGCTGCAGCCGCAGCGCGCCGGTTGAGTCTCATCCCAGGAGCCCCGCATGATGTTCCAGGACCGACTCGATGCCGCGCGCCAGCTTGCCCGGGCGCTCGAGGCTTACCGCGAGCGCAATCCGCTGGTGCTCGCGATCCCGCGCGGCGCCGTGCCGATGGCGCGCCTGATCGCACAGGAGCTCGGCGGCGACTTCGATGTCGTGCTGGTGCGCAAGCTGCGCTCGCCCTATGCGGCGGAGGTCGCGGTCGGTTCGGTCGACGAGAGCGGCTGGACCTATGTCGCGCCCCATGCGGCCTCGTTCGGTGCCGATCAGGACTACATCGCCGCCGAGAAGCACGAGCAGCTGCTCACCATCCAGTCGCGCCGCGCCCAGTACACGCCGATCCGCCCGCCGATCGACCCGGCGGGCCGGATCGTGATCGTGGTCGACGACGGCCTGGCGACCGGCTCGACCATGATTGCCGCCTTGCACGGCCTGCGCCATCGTCAGCCGGCCCGGCTGGTCTGCGCGGTGCCGGGGGCCGCGCCCGACTCGCTCGAGCGCGTGCGACCGCTGGCCGACGAGGTCTTCTGCCTGTCGGCGCCCGAGAATTTCCAGGCCGTGGGCCAGTTCTACCGCCATTTCGACCAGGTCGAGGACGACGACGTGATCGCGCTGCTCGGGGGCTGATCTCCGTTTGGGTTGCGCGTCGGCCTCAGCCCGCTTGTCCCTGCAGTGGTCCCCGCAGCTGTTCCTGCAGCTGTTCCTGCAGCCAGCCGGCGGCCAGTTGTGCCACCGCTTCGAGTGCGCCGGCCTCCTCGAACAGGTGGCTGGCGCCCGGCACCACGCTCAGCTGATGCGGGCAGCGCAGCAGCGCTGCGGCCTGCCGGTTGAGCTCCAGCACCTCGGGATCGTCGCCGCCGACGATCAGCAGCGTCGGGCATGACACGCGCGCCAGCGCCTCCGGCCCGGCCAGGTCGGGCCGGCCACCGCGCGAAACCAGCGCGCGGATTGCCGGACCGAGTGCGGCCGCCGCCTGCAGCGCGGCCGCCGCGCCCGTGCTGGCGCCGAAATAGGCCAGCGGCAGCGCAGCGGTCTGCGGCTGGGCCTGCAGCCAGCGCGTGGCCGCGAGCAGCCGGCGTGCCAGCAGCGGGATGTCGAAGCGCTGGCTGTAGTCCAGGTCCTCCTCGGGGGTCAGCAGGTCGAGCAGCAGCGTGCCGAGCTGGTGCGTGTGCAGCACGCGCGCCACATGGTTGTTGCGCGGGCTGTGCCGGCTGCTGCCGCTGCCATGCGCGAACAGCACTATGCCAATAGGGTCCGCGGGCAGAGCCAGCGCCCCCTCGATATGGACCTGGTCGACCGGTATGCAGGCCAGTTGCTCGGCAATGGCGGCGGGATTCATGGCCATGGCGGTGCGCTCCTCGGGACTGGCTCAGGATTTGCCGGCCGGCCGGGCTGGTTTCTTGGCCGCGGCCGCTTCCGCCGCGCGGCGTTTCGGCGCCAGGCGGGCCAGCCGGGCCGCGACCAGGGCGTTGACCGATCCCGCCGCCATCCGGCCCTGGGCGTCGGGCTTGCCGGCCGGGTGGCCGGTCAGCAGCTCGAGCGCCTGGTCGACGCCACTGACGGCCCAGATCCGGAACCGGCCCGCGCGCACCGCCTCGACCACGTCGGCGCGCAGCATCAGCTGGCAGACATTGGCCTGCGGGATCAGCACCCCTTGCTCGCCGCTGAGGCCGCGCGCCGCGCAGAGGTCGAAGAAACCCTCGATCTTCTCGTTGACCCCGCCGATCGGCTGCACCACGCCGAGCTGGTTGACCGAGCCGGTCATGGCCAGCGACTGCCGGATCGGCACGCCCGACAGCGCCGACAGCAGCGCGCACAGTTCGGCCAGCGAGGCGCTGTCGCCCTCGACCCCGCCATAGGACTGCTCGAACACCAGGCTGGCCTTGAGCGAGAGCGGCTCGCGCGCGCCAAAGCGCGCCGCCAGGAAGGCCGACAGGATCAGCACGCCCTTGGAATGGATCGGCCCGCCGAGCTTGACCTCGCGCTCGATGTCGATCACCTGGCCCTCGCCGGCGCGCACCGTCGCGGTGATGCGCATCGGATGGCCAAAGCTGCTGTCGTCGAGCTGCACCACCGCCAGTCCGTTGACCTGCCCGACCTGGCTGCCGCCGCTGTCGATCAGCAGCTGGCCGCGCAGCATGGCCTCCTGGTAGCGCAGCCGCAGGCGCTCGTTGCGCCGCCGCCTGGCCTGCAGCGCCGCCTCGACATGGACCGGTTCGATCCAGTCCGATTGCGCCTGGCCGGCGAAATGCTCGGCCTCGCGCATCAGGTCGGCCAGCGGTCTTGTGCGTGCGGTCAGGCGTTCGGCATCGTCGGCCAGCCGCGCCGAATGCTCGATCAGCCGCGCGACCGCGGCCGCCGACAGCGGGCGCAGCTGTTCGCGCCGCGCCAGGGTGGCGATCAGGCGCGCGTAGACCTGGGTGTTGTCCGGGCTGCGGCGGATCTCGCTCTCGAGATCGGCGTTGATCTTGAACAGCGCGCCGAATTCGGGGTCGTACTGGCACAGCAGGTAGTAGATCTGGCGCTCGCCGATCAGCACGATCTTGAGCTCGAGCGGCATCGGCTCGGGTTCGAGCTGTACCGTGCTGCTCAGCCCGATCAGGTCGTAGAGCGACTCGATCCGGACCCGGCCCGCCTTCAGGCAGCGCTTGAGCCCCTCCCAGGCATAGGGCTGGCTCAGCACCTTGAGCGCGTCGAGCACCAGGAAGCCGCCGTTGGCGCGCTGCAGCGCACCGCCGCGGATCAGCGTGAAGTTGCTCAGCAGCGTGCCCATGTGCGCGACATGCTCGACGCGACCGACCAGGTTCTGCAGCGTCGGATGGTCCTCGTAGATCACCGGACGCGCGCCGTCGGCCGGATGCTCGACCAGCAGGTTGACCAGATAGCGCTGCACCGCGAGCGTGCTCGAATAGGTGGTGGTCTCGATATCGCCCTCGGCATGGGTCGACTCGCGCAGCGATTCGCCGCTGGCGACGATGTCGGCCAGCACCGCGTCGAGGAAGGCACGGACCTCGGGCAGGTCGGCGTATTTCGGCCGCAGGTCGTCGATCAGGTGGGTCACGGTCACCTGCAGCGCCTCGCTGCCGGTCTGCTTGAGCCTTGCCTGCAGCTCGCGCCGCCAGCGCGGGAACTCGCCCATCAGCTTGTGCATGCGCTCGTGCAGCGCCTTGATCTCGGCGGCGAATTCGGCCTGGCGCTCGGGTGACAGCTTCTCGAACTCGTCCTGCGTCAGCGTGGCCTCGTGGTCCTCCTTGAGCGGCACGAAGGCGAAGCCATGTGGCGTCTTGAGCAGCGCGACGCCATGCTGCACCGATTCGTCGCCGAGCGCCTGCACCGCGGCGAGCTCGCGCTGCTTTTCTTCCTCCTGTATCGCCTCGACCCGGCTGCGGTATTCCTCGCTCTCGAACACCGCGCTGATCGCCGGCGTCAGTTCCTCGACGAAATGCTGCATGTCGTCGCGCAGCGGCGCGCCGCGACCGCAGGGCAGGCGCAGCAGCTCGGGCTTGCTCGAATCGGTGAAGTTGTTCACATAGCACCAGTCCGACGGCGGCTGGCCCGTGCGGCGCTGGGTCTCGAGCAACTGGTTGACGATCGCGTGGCGGCCGCTGCCGGACTCGCCCAGCAGGTAGATGTTGTAGCCGTCATGCCGGATGTCGAGCCCGAGCTGGATCGCCTCCAGCGCGCGTTCGTGAATCAGGGCGGTGTCGAGTTCGACCAGCTCGGCGCTGCTCGTGATGCCCAGTGCGACCGGGTCGCAGCGGGTGTAGAGGGCCTCGGGTGTCAGCGCTTCGGGCAGGGTCATGGGGTGAATTCCGCGCGGGTTCATGCGAGCAGCCGCTCGGCGGCGGTCAGTGGGTAGCCCAGGGCCTGGGCCACGGCCGGATGCGTGACCTGGCCCTGGCAGCAATTGAGCCCCGCGCGCAGGTGCGGATCGGCGCGCAGCGCGCCTTGCCAACCCAGCTGGGCCAGCGTCAGCACATGGGGCAGGGTGGCGTTGTTGAGCGCCAGCGTCGAGGTGCGGGCCACCGCGCCCGGCATGTTCGTCACCGCGTAATGAAGCACCCCGTCGACCAGATAGCTCGGGTCGGTGTGCGTGGTCGGGCGCGAGGTCTCGAAGCAGCCGCCCTGGTCGATCGCGACGTCGACCAGCACGCTGCCGGGCTTCATGCGCGCGACCAGCGCGCGACTGACCAGCTTGGGTGCGGCGGCGCCGGGCACCAGCACGCTGCCGATCACCGCATCGGCGGCCAGCAGTTCCTCCTCGATCGCGCTCTGGGTCGAATGCCGGGTCGTGATCCGGCTGCCCCAGCGCTGGTCGAGCTGGCGCAGGCGCTCGAGGCTGCGGTCCAGCACCGTGACATGCGCGCCCATGCCGGCGGCGATCTGCAGCGCCTGGCTGCCGACCACGCCGCCGCCCAGGATCACGAGCCGGGCCGCCGGCACGCCGGGCACGCCCGACAGCAGCACGCCCTGGCCACCCTGCGACTTCTCGAGCATTCGGGCCGCGACCTGGACCGACATCCGTCCCGCGACCTCGCTCATCGGTGCGAGCAGCGGCAGTCCGCCGCCCGGGCCGGTCACGGTCTCGTAGGCGATGCAGACCGCGCCCGAGGCCAGCAGCGCCTCGGTCTGCGCCCGGTCGGGTGCCAGGTGCAGGTAGGTGAACAGGATCTGGCCCGGGCGCAGCAGCGCGCATTCCTGCGCCTGCGGCTCCTTGACCTTGACCACCAGCTCGGCGCGCGCGAACAGTTCGGCCGCCGAGTCGACCAGCTCGGCGCCGGCCGCTCGGTACTGGGCGTCGTCCATGCCGGCACCGGCGCCCGCGCCGGACTGCACCAGCACCCGCTGGCCGGCAGCGGTCAGCTCGCGCACGCTCGCGGGCGTCAGGCCCACGCGGTGCTCGTGGTTCTTGATCTCCTTGGGTGTTCCTACAAGCATGGCAGCCTCCCGGACTTTTGACTCCGCTCCCAGTCTGGCGGCTCGGGGTGCGGGTCGTCAAGGCCGCTGGCGGGCGGATCGCTAAAATCGGCCGATTTCGCATCTAGGGGGAAAGCTCTTGTCTGACCGTCTCGCGGTATTGCCGCAATACCTGCTCCCGAAACGGGCCCTGACCCAGCTGGCCGGCGCCTTGGCGCGCCGTCCGCTCGGCGGCTTCACCCAGTCCAGCATCCGCCGTTTCGTCGCCCGCTACCAGGTCGACATGAGCGAGGCGGCCGAGTCCGACATCGCGCATTACGCCACCTTCAACGATTTCTTCACGCGTGCGCTGAAAGAGGGCGCGCGCCCGCTCGCCGCTGCCGACTTCATCTGCCCGGTCGATGGCGCGATCAGCCAGTTCGGCCGCATCGAGGGCGACCAGATCTTCCAGGCCAAGGGCCACAGCTATTCGACCGCTGCGCTGGTCGGTGGCGATGCCGAGCTGGCGGCAAAGTTCGAGGGCGGCGAGTTCGCCACCCTCTACCTGAGTCCGCGCGACTACCACCGCATCCACATGCCCTGCTACGGGCGGCTGCAGCGCATGATCCATGTGCCGGGCGAGCTGTTCTCGGTCAACCCGACCACCGCGCGCGGCGTGCCGGGCCTGTTCGCGCGCAACGAGCGCGTGGTCTGCGTGTTCGAGGGCCGCTTCGGTCCCTTCGTGCTGGTGCTGGTGGGCGCGACCATCGTCGGCAGCATGGCCACGGTCTGGCATGGCCAGGTCAATCCGCCGCGTCCCGGCAAGGTGCGCGAGTGGCGCTATGGCGACCTGCCGATCTCGCTGCAGGCCGGCGAGGAAATGGGGCGCTTCCTGCTCGGGTCGACGGTCGTGCTGCTGTTCCCGAAGGGCCAGCTGGGCTTCGATCCCCGCTGGGCGGCGGGCGGGGCGGTGCGCATGGGCCAGCCGATGGGCGCGCTCGGCGCCCGCGCAAACCCGTCCGCTCCGCGCTGAGCGCCGATCGCGTCAACATCATCAGTGCGGAGCGCCCCAGGGCCTGCTCCGTCAGGGAGACATCATGTGGGATGCCACTTCGGCGACGCTGCCCAACGGGGTCAGCATGGCGCATGCGGCCCAGGCCCTGGCCGCCGCGCTCGGTTGCGGCCTGCTGACCGGCATCGAGCGCGAGCGCAACAAGGGGCGCGGGCCCTCGCGCGCCCTGGCCGGTCTGCGCAGTTTCTCGCTTGCCTGTGTCATGGGCGCGGTTGCGATGCTGACCGGCGAGTCCACGCTGGTCGCGGTCGGCGTGCTCTTCCTGGCCGCCCTGTGCGTGGTGGCGCGGGCGCGCGAGCGCAGCGACGACCCGGGCGTCACGACCGAGATCGCCCTGGTGCTGACCTATCTGATCGGCGTGCTCTGCATCCTGAGCCTGCCGCTGGCGGCGGCCGTCGCCGTCGGCCAGACCGGCATCCTGTTTGCGCGCGAGCGCCTGCACGCCTTTGCCAACAACTGGCTGCGTCCGGCCGAGGTGCGCGACGGCATCCTGCTGGCGGCGCTGGCGCTGATCGCGTTGCCCCTGATGCCCGACCGGCCGTTCTGGGGCCAGATGCTGAACCCGCACCAGATCACGCAGCTGCTGACGCTGCTGCTGTTGATCCAGGCGCTGGCGCACCTGAGCCGGCGCCTGCTCGATGCGCGCCAGGCGGTGGCCCTGTCGGCGATTGCGTCGGGCTTTGTCTCGAGCACGGCGACCGTCGCGAGCATGGGCATCGCCGTGCGCGAGGGCCGCTCCGATGCCCGGCTGATGGCGGGTGCCGGGCTGCTGTCCTGCGTGGCGACCTTGCTGCAGGTCCTGCTGGTGGCGCTGGCGGTGCAGCCGGCCTGGTTGCGCCTGCTGATCCTGCCCGCGCTGGCGGGCGCAGCGGTTGCGCTGGCCTGGGGCTGGTGGCTGGTCCGGGGTGCACCGACCGAAGGCCCGGCTGTCGCCGATGCCGGCGCGGCAACGGCTGGCCGCGAGGGCGTGGCTGCTGCCGCCACGCCGGATGCCGATCGCATGTTCAGCCTGCGCGATGCGGCCCTGGTGGCGGCCCTGCTGACCGGCGTGCAGGCCCTGGTCTATGGCCTTGGCCTCTGGCTGGGACAGGGCGGCGCACTGGCCGGTGTCCTGCTGGCCTCGCTGGTCGACCTGCACTCCGCGCTGGCGGCCGTCTTTGCGCCGGCGCCGCCGGATGCCGCCGGCAAGGCCCTGGGCGCCGCGATACTGGCGATCTCGGTCCATGCCTTCAGCAAGTCGGCCACGGCCTGGTTCGCCGGCGGCTGGCGCTACCTGGCCTGGCTGGCGCCCGGCGTGTTCGGCCACACCGCCGTCGCCGTGGCGCTGCTGGCCTGGAGCCTCTGAGTCGGTTCGGTCTGCCGTTATCAGCCGGCCGCGCGCGCCGCCACCGGCTCGCGCATGGTCACGAACTCCTCGGCGGCGGTCGGGTGGATGCCCAGCGTGGTATCGAACACCGCCTTGGTCGCGCCGGCCTTGAGCGCCACTGCGAAGCCCTGCACGATCTCGCCGGCCTCCGCGCCCACCATGTGCAGGCCCACGACCCGGTCGCTGGCGCCATCGACCAGCAGCTTCATGAGCGTGCGCTCCTGGCTGCCGCTCAGCGTGTGGCGCAGCGCCCGGAATTCTGAGCGGAACACCCGCACCTCGGCATAGCGCTCGCGCGCCTGGGCCTCGGTCAGGCCCACGGTCGCGACGTTGGGGTGGCTGAAGACGGCGGTCGGGATCAGCTCGTAGTCCATCAGGCGTGCCGGTTTGCCCGCTGCCGGCCCGTACAGGTGGTCGACCAGCTGCATCGCCTCGCCCAGCGCGGCCGGCGTCAGCTGCACGCGCGAGGTCACGTCGCCCAGCGCGTAGACCGAGGGCAGGTTGGTGCGGAAGTCGGCATCGACCAGGATGCGGCCCTCGGCACCCTGTTCGATCCCCACGCCATCGAGTCCGAGTCCCTCGACATTGGGCACCCGTCCGGTGGCGTAGAGCGCGACATCGACCACCAGCTGGTTGCCGTCCTCCAGCGCCACATGCAGGCCGTCGGCCTCGCGCGTGATCGCCAGCACGCCGGCCGCCAGCCGCAGGTCGACGCCGGTCTTGCGCATCTCGGCGGCGGTGAAATGGCGGATCTCGTCGTCGAAGCCGCGCAGGATCTGCTCGCCGCGGTAGAGCTGGGTCACGCGCGCGCCCAGGCCGTTGAAGATCGAGGCGAACTCGCAGGCGATGTAGCCGCCGCCGACCACCAGCAGCCGCTGCGGGAACGGCTCGAGGTCGAAGGCCTGGTCCGAGCTGATGACATGCTCGCGGCCCTGGAAATGGGGCAGGTAGGGCTGGCCGCCGGTGGCGATCAGCAGCCGCTCGGCGCTGTAGCTCTGGTGCCCCGCGCTGCCGTCGGCGTTGAGCGTGGCGAGCTCGATCTCGTGCGGGCCGCTGAGCCTGGCATAGCCCTCGAGCAGCGTCACGCCGGAGCCGCGCAGCAGATTGGCATAGATACCGTTGAGTCGGCTGATTTCCGCCGCCCGGCGCGACTTGAGCCGGCCCCAGTCCAGGCTCGGTGCCTCGCCCTCCCAGCCGAAGCCGCGCGACTCCTCGAAACCCGTGGCGTAGTCCGCGGCGTAGCTGTAGAGTTTTTTCGGGATGCAGCCCAGGTTGACGCAGGTGCCGCCCAGGCCGTCCAGGCCTTGCGCCTCGGCCAGCGCCACCCGCACGCCGCGCTGCGCTGCCATCCGGGCCGCGCGCACGCCGCCGCTGCCGCCGCCGATCACGAGCAGATCAAAGTCGAATTGTTTCATATTTGCCCTTTCAGTCTTGCCAGCGGTCCATTGTCATGCGCTTTGCCCCTGCCCGCTCTAGCCAGGATTTGGCCTGATGCCTATGATGATTGCCATGTTCTATCGGATTTCAGTTCGCGCAGCGTTGCTTGCCCTAGCCGCATCGTTTTCATTGCCGCTGCTGGCGCAGGAGGCCACACTCGCCGAGTCGAAGGCGCCGGTGCGTCGCTACCTGATCGGTGCCGCGCTGTCTTCCTCGCAGAGCCATGTCGGTTCCGGCGCGCGCGAGCTCGGCCTGCAGCCGATCCTGGGTTTCTGGGTTGGTCGCTACCGCCTGTCGACCGGGCGCGCCAGCTCGCTCTGGAACGTCGGTCGCGAGACGGTCGTCGATCCGGGTCTGAGCACGACCCTGGTGAGCAATTCGGACTGGTCGCTCGGCGCCTCGCTGAACTGGGACGGCGGGCGCGACTCGGGTGACGATCCGCTGCTGGCCGGGGTGCCCGACCTGCGCTCGACGCTGCGCGGCAAGCTCTCGGTCGGCTATGCCTTCGCGCCGCGCTGGTCGCTGGGCTTGAGCAGCAGCCATGACCTGCTCGGGCATGAGGGGGGGGGGCGCTATTCGGCCTCGCTGGGCTACCGTCAGCCCCTGTCCGAGCGCTCCTACTGGGATGCCTCGTTCTCGGCGAACTGGGGCAACCGTGACTACATGCGCGGTCACTATGGCATTCCCGCCTCGACGCTGCGCGCACCCTACCACCTGGACGGCGGCATCGAGGGCGTGAGCCTGGGCCTGGGCTACACGACGGCGCTCAACCACAACTGGGTCGGCTATGCCGGCCTGGGCCTGTCGCGGCTGCTGGGCGATGCCGCGAGCAGCCCGGTGGTCGGCCAGCGCCAGCTCTGGGGCGCCAGCATGGGCGTCGCCTACCGCTATTGAGCGCCCGCCCCCAGCGGGCTACAGAGTCAGTGGGGGCCTGGTCCCTCCCCCGGTCAAAGTCAGCGAATCACCATGGCGCTGAAGGGCCAGACATAGGCTTGCAGCGTGACGAAGATGCCGACCAGGCAGGCCAGTGCGATCGAATGGAAGAACACATAGCGCAGGATGTCGCCCTCGTGGTTGAACCAGCGCGTGGCCGTGGAGGCGACGACGATGGACTGGGCGTCGATCATCTTGCCCATCACGCCGCCCGAGCTGTTGGCCGCGCCCATCAGGTTGCCCGGCAGGCCGAGCTGTTCGGCCGCCACCTTCTGCATGCCGCCAAACAGGACGTTCGAGGCGGTGTCGGAGCCGGTCATGGCCACGCCGATCCAGCCCATCAGGGTGCCGAAGAACGGATACAGCATGCCGGTGCCGGCGAACGCCAGGCCCAGCGTGGTGTCGGTGCCGGAGTAGCGCGTCAGCGTGCCCAGGGCCAGCATCAGCACGATGGTCAGCAGCGAGTAGCGAACCAGCCAGAAGGTGCGCAAGAAAGTCGCGATGATTTCGATCGGCTTGTATTTCATGACCAGCGCGCCGATCACGGCCGCCAGCAGGATGCCGGTGCCGGTGGCGGACAGCAGGTTCAGCACATAGACCGCGGCCTCCGGATGGGGCTTGGGCACCACCGGCGGCATCTTCATGATCAGGTTGTGCAGCCCCTCGATCGGGAATTTCGGCGCGTACAGGCCGTTCAGATAGTTCTTGACATCCGGCAGGCCCCAGACGAAGACGAACACGGTCAGGATGGCCCAGGGGGTCCAGGCGCGCACCAGTTCGGCGCGAGTGTAGTGCTGGACGGGAACCGCAGGCTTGGCCTCGCCGCCGTCGCTTTCATGTCCCTTGAGGGAGGGCGAGGTCCAGATCCGCTTGGGCTGCCAGACGCGCAGGAACAGCACCAGCGAGACCATCGACACGATGGCCGCGATGATGTCGACCAGCTCGGGCCCGATGTAGTTCGACACCAGGAACTGCGGGATCGCGAAGCTCAGTCCCGTGACCAGGATGGCGGGCCAGATCTCCATCATGGCCTTGCGGCCGGCGAAGGCCCAGATCAGCCAGAACGGCACCAGCAGCGAGAACAGCGGCAGCTGGCGACCGATCATCGCGGTCACCGCCATCAGGTCGTAGCCGTGGACCTTGGCCAGGGTGATCACCGGGGTGCCGAGCGCACCGAAGGCGACCGGCGCGGTGTTGGCGATCAGCGACAGGCCCGAGGCGGCCAGCGGCGAGAAGCCCAGGCCGATCAGGATGCCCGCCGTCACGGCCACCGGGGTGCCGAAGCCGGCCGCGCCCTCGAAGAAGGCGCCGAAGCAGAAGGCGATCAGCAGCAGCTGCAGGCGGCGGTCCGGGGTGATGCCCGAGAGCGAATCCTGCAAGACCTTGAAGCTGCCGTTCTGCTCGGCCAGTTGCTGCAGGAAGATGATGTTGAGCACGATCCAGCCGATCGGCAGCAAGCCGACGAAGCCGCCATAGAGGGCCGCCGTCCCGGCCATGCCGGCCGGCATGCCGTAGGCGAAGACGGCGACCGCCAGCGCGGCCAGCAGTCCGAGTCCCGCCGCGATATGCGCCTTGATGTGCAGGAATCCCAGCGCTACCAGCATCACCGCCACCGGGATGGCCGCCAGCAGGGTCGAGATGAACATGTTCCCGAATGGGTCGTATATTTGTTGCCAAACCATGGTGGTCTCCTTCGAACGAAAAAAGTGGTCCCTCGGGCCCGGCGGGCCCGATGAAGATACGGATTGAGGAAAGAAAGCGGGGCGGGCGTCAGCAGTGCATCGGCGACTCTTCGCGGGTGCATGCTTCGAGCAGATAGGCCACCGAGCGGTAGGGGCGGCCGGTCTCAGCCGTCAGGCCGATCTCGCAGGTGCGGTTGGTCGAGACACCCTGGCAGCAGTTGCCGGGCAGGGCGGCGTGTACCCGTCGCAGCGCGTGGACGTTGAGTTCGGGCACGACAAAGCCCCGGTCGCCGCCAAAGCCGCAGCAGGTCACGCCAGCCGGTTCGATCACTTCGTCCACGCAGGCGCGCAGCAGCTCGCGCAGCTTGCCATCCGACTGGGTCCGGCGCACGCTGCAGTTGACATGCAGCGCCAGCGGTCCGGGCTGGCGCACCACGCGCAAACGGGGCAGCAGGGCGTCCAGGGCGAACTCGTGGAAGTCGTACACCGCCAGCCGGCCGGCCAGCAGTTCCTGTACCCTGACCGTGCAGCTGCTGGCATCCATCAGCACCGGGTGGTAGCCGCCCTGGCCGTCATCCGCCGCTTCCAGCAGGGCGTCGGTCAGGGCTCGCGCCATGGCGTCTGCCTCGGCGGCCAGGCCTTTGCTGGCCAGCATCTGGCCGCAGCACAGCTGGTCGCAGGCCCGGGGCAGGCGTGGGGCGTAGCCGGCGCGCGTCAGCAGTTTCATCACGACCTCGGGCAAGGTCGCTTCGTCGCCGCTGTTGGCGCCGAAGATGCGGCCACTGCAGGTCGGGAAATACACCACCGGGTCGCCCGCGCCCGCGCCCGGCAGCGGGCGCCTGCCCGGGTGGGGCATGGCGTGCCGCCAGGCACCGCCCGAGAGGCGTTGCACCAGCCCTGTGCCGATGATGTCGCTGGCCAGATGGCCCAGGCCCAGGCCCACGCGCGACAGGGTCGTGACGGCGCCGAAATGGTCGACCGCCCATTGCCCCGCGCGCTTCGATACCGCTCCGAGGCGGCGTCCGCGCAGCAGGCGTGTCAGATCGCCGGTATCGATGCCTACCGGGCAGGCGGTCGAGCACAGGCCGCAGCCGGCGCAGGTGTCCAGCCCGGCATAGGCGAACTCGGTCTGGATCGCATCGACCGCTTCCCCTGCGGCCGTCCGCTGCGACAGGTCGCGCCAGCTGACGATGCGCTGGCGCGGTGACAGCGTGAGCTGGTGCGAAGGGCACAGGGGCTCGCAAAAACCGCATTCGATGCACTGGTCCACCAGGGCATCGGCCGCCGGCATCGGCTTGAGATGGCGCAGATGCGCCTGCGGGTCGTCGTTCAGGATGACGCCCGGATTCAGCAGCCGGTGGGGGTCGAACAGTTGCTTGATCCGGCGCATCAGGTCTGTGGCCTGCCGGCCCCATTCCCTTTCCACGAACGGGGCCATGTTGCGTCCGGTGCCGTGCTCGGCCTTGAGCGAGCCGTCGTAGCGCTCGACCACCAGCGTGCAGACCTCGTCCATGAAGCGGGCATAGCGTTCGACCTCGCTCGGGTCGGTGAAATCCTGGGTGAAGACGAAGTGCAGATTGCCTTCGAGCGCGTGGCCGAAGATGATGCCCTCCGCGTAGCCGTGCCGGTGCAGCAGGGACTGCAGATCGAGCGTCGCGCTGGCGAGCGCTTCGACCGGGAACGCCACGTCCTCGATGATCACGGTGGTGCCCGCGCGGCGCATCGCCCCGACCGACGGGAAGGTGCCCTTGCGCACCTTCCAGTACATCTCGCAGATGGCCGGATCGGTCGAGAAGCCGGGGGCTTCCACGGTGGCGACGCCCGCGAGCGCCTGCAGGACGGCGTCCATCTTGAGCTGCAGGGCCGGGGCCGTCTGCGCGCGAACCTCGATCAGCAAGGCGGCGGCCTCGCGGCCCAGCGTGCGGATGATGGCCGGCAGTCCCGCCTTGTCCTCGACCGAGCGCAGCGCCGCGCGGTCGAGCAGTTCGACTGCCGACACCGGCCTGGACTTGACCCGGATCACCGCCTCGCAGGCGCTGGCGATGTCCGGGAAGAACACCAGCGCGCTGGCCTTGCAGGGCTCCTCGGCCACGGTGCGCAGGGTGACGCTGGACAGGATGCCGAGCGTGCCTTCCGAGCCGATCATCAGGTGCGACAGGATGTCGATCGGGTCCTCGAAATCGATCAGCGCGTTCAGGCTGTAGCCGGTGGTGTTCTTGATCCGGTACTTGTGCCGTATCCGTTCGGCCAGCGCGCTGTCGGCGCGGGTCTCGGCGCCCATGCGCGCGAGTTCGGCCAGCAACTCGCCGTGGCGGGTCTTAAACGCCGCCACGCTCTGCGGGGCTTGCGTATCGAGCAGGGTGCCGTCTGCCAGCGTCACGCGCAGGCCCAGCAGGGTCTGGTAGCTGTTCTGCGCCGTGCCGCAGCACATGCCCGAGGCATTGTTGGCGACGATGCCCCCGATCTTGCAGGCGTTGATGGAAGCCGGATCAGGGCCGATCTTGCGGCCCAGCGGTGCCAGCCTGAGGTTGGCCTCGCCGCCGACCAGGCCGGGGCCCAGTCGTACGCTGGCGCCATCCGGGGCGATCTCGCAGCTGGCGAAGCCTTCGCCGATCAGCATCAGCACGCCGTCGGTGATGGCTTGTCCGGACAGGCTGGTGCCCGCCGCCCGCACCGTCACCGGACGACCGAAGCGGCGCGCGCTGTCGAGCACGTCGCGGATCTGCTCCTCGTTCTCCACGATCGCCACCACCTCGGGGATCAGGCGGTAAAAGCTGGCATCGGTGCCATAGGCCAACCGACGCAGATCGTCGGTCACCACCTGGCGCTCGGGCAGGGCGGCGCGCAGCGCCGTGATCAGTTCGTTCATGATTGCCGTTCCTTCAGCAGGTCGCGCAGCCGCTTGGGGGCCGGTACGAGTGGCGTTCGGCTCTGCGTCCAGGCGCCCTGGTCCGAGGGCGAGAGCCGCCGGCCCCGGCTCATGAACCAGGATGCCAGTTTGTAGAATCCCAGGCGTCCGTAGACCTGGGCCCAGACGCTCCAGGTCGCCGATGCCTTCAGGCGGCGTGCCGCGCCGCTGCCGCGCAGCGTGGCCTCGCCGCTGTCGGGGCGGGCCTGGGCCTCGTTGCGCAGCCGCACCAGCAGGTCGGTGATCGGTATCTTGACCGGGCAGACCTCGGTGCAGGCGCCGCACAGCGTCGAGGCGAATGCCAGCGGGTAGGTGCTTTCCAGCCCCTGCAGGTGCGGCGAGATGATGGCGCCGATCGGCCCCGGATAGGTGGTGCCATAGGCATGGCCGCCCACCCGGGCGTAGACCGGGCAGTGGTTCATGCAGGCACCGCAGCGGATGCACTGCAGCGTGGCGCGCAACTGCTCGTCGGCGTAGGCCTGGGTACGCCCGTTGTCGAGCAGGATCAGGTGCACCTCCTGCGGGCCATCCTTCTCGCCCGGGCCGCGCGGGCCGCTGATCATGTTGACGTAGGTGGTCACCGACTGCCCGGTCGCCGAACGGGTCAGCAGGCTGAGGATGGGCGGGACATGCTCGAGCTTCTCGACCACCTTCTCGATCCCGGTGATCGCGATATGGACCCGGGGCACGGTGGTGCACATGCGACCGTTGCCCTCGTTCTCGACCAGGCACAGGGTGCCGGTCTCGGCGACCGCCACGTTGACGCCCGACAAGCCGATGTCGGCCTGCGCGAACTTGCTGCGCAGCACGCGCCGGCCGATGTCGATCAGCGCATCGACATCCTCGGTGTACGACACCCCGGGGACTTCGCGCGCGAACAGCGCTGCGATTTCCTGCTTGGTCTTGTGGATCGCCGGCATGATGATGTGCGAAGGGGCCTCGCCGGCGAGCTGCACGATGTACTCGCCCATGTCGGACTCCAGCGCCTCCAGTCCGGCGTCCGTCATGGCGCGGTTGAAGTGGATCTCCTCGCTGACCATCGACTTGCCCTTGATGATCCGGCGCGCCTGTGCGCGTTGCGCGATGGCCAGCGCGATGGCATTCGCCTCGGCCGGCGTCTGCGCCCAGTGCACCTGAACGCCGTTGGCGCTCAGCCTGGTTTCGAGCTGCTCGAGCAGGCGCGGCAGATGCGCCAGGCTGTGACGACGGATCTGCTGGCCCAGGTCGCGCAGGCCCTGCAGTTCGTCCTCGTCCGCGAATTGGGCACGGCGCTTGGACTGCAGGTAGTCCATCGCGCCCCGGAAATTCTGGCGCTGCGCCGGATCGTCGAGCACGCCGCGCGCGCGCGCCTTGAAGTTCTCGGTCGGCTCGATCGGGATCACGCGGCTCATGGCTCGACTCCTTCGGCTTCGCGCAGCAGCACCACCAGTTCGCGCGGCCCATGCGCGCCGTAGGCCAGGGTCTGCTGGATGTCGGCGGTTTTCGACGGCCCGCTGATCAGCAGGGCGTTGCTGGGCAGGCCGTTGCTCCAGCCTTCGGCACCGATGGCGGCATGAAAATCGGCATGGATCGCGTCCACATCGAGCAACACGATATGCACCGCGGGGACCAGCGACATCAGGCGCGGTTCACTGGCGCTGGGCCACAGGACCAGGCTGCCGGTTTCGGCGATCGCGCTGCGGGCCAGCGTCAGCGAGGCATCGACGCGGTCGAACAGCCGGTGCTTCCACGCCTCGACCGCCTGCTCGTAGCGCACGATCTCGAGGCTGGCGGGCGCGCTGGCGGCCAGTGTCTCGCCATGTGGCGTGTCGTGGCCGATCAGCAGCTGGCGCAGGCCCTTGGCGGCGATCAGCCCGAGCAGCACCCGGGTCCAGTTGTCGCGGGTGACGGCATGGACCTCGGTGCGCCAGGCCAGCAGGCCCTGGCGCAGGCGCTCGATGCGCTGTGCGCGGTCCTCGTCGCGGCGTTGCCGCTCGTACCAGCCGCTCACGTCAGGCACGGTGGCGGGACCGCCGTCGGGCGCGGCGCGCAGCCGGCCCAGGATCTGGTCGCGCGCGCTCATGCCCCGGCTCCGTGGGTGCGCTTCCAGAGGAAGCTGGCGATGTGCTCGCCCTGCAGTGACGGGGCGACGACGCCGGCCTGCTCGTCCTGTCGGGCCGCGCGTCCGGTGATGTTGAGCAGGCAGCCGCAATCGGCACTGACGACGCAGCCCGCGCCGGTGGCGCGGATCGCCGCCACCTTGTCGCTGACGATGGCCTCGGAGATCTCGGGGTGGAGCAGGGCAAAGGTGCCGCCAAAGCCGCAGCATTCCTCGATCCTGGCCTGTTCCCTGACCGTCACCCGGGACAGGTCTGCAAGCAAGGCCGCGCTGGTCTGGTGCGAGCCCATCTGGCGCCTGGCATGGCAGGAGGTATGCAGCGACACCGTGCAGGCCGGACCCAGGTCCTCGTGCGCGAAACGGACCACATGCACCAGGAATTCGGTCAGCTCGTAGACGCGTTCGGACAGCGCCAGTGCCTTGGCGTGCAGCACTGGATCATCGGCGAACAGCTGGGGGTAGTGGCTGCGGATCATGCCGGCGCAGGAACCCGACGGCACGATCACCGGCCAGGGTTGCGTGAACAGGTCGAGCTGCTGCCGCGCGACCGCGCGCGCTTCGTCGGGGTAGCCGCTGCTGTAGGCGGGCTGGCCGCAGCAGGTCTGCTCCTCGGGGAAATGCACGCGGATGCCTTCGCGCTCCAGCAGCAGCACCGTGTCCAGGCCAGCCTCGGGTGTGAACTGATCGACCAGGCAGGTGGCAAAGAGGTAAACATCCTCGGACCTGGCCGGATACTGCCTTGAATATGAGGAAGAAAACTGCATCGGCGTTCTCCTGGAGTGAGGAATTCGTTTGACTGGTAAATTGGTCTTACCAGTTTGTCTCGAATTAAAAGCGCTCCAGATGCGGCTGTCCATCGGGGAAACCCTGGTTTGGAGCCAAACTTTTTCATGACAGTACACTCATCAAGATCGGTCTTGCCTGATGCTTTCCTCCATGCACCCTATGAATCCTTCGCGTCCCACGATCACTCGTATCGCTGATGTCGTTGCCAACCAGTTGGAGCAGCGCATCCTGGAGGGGTCGCTCAAGCCCGGCGACCGCCTGCCGGCGGAACGTACGCTGGCGCTGGAACTCAATGTGTCACGTCCGTCCCTGCGCGAGGCGATCCACAAGCTGGTGTCCAAGGGGCTGCTGGTGACCAAGCACGGCGGCGGCACGGTGGTGACTGACAGGCTGGAGGCCAGCTTTGCCGAACCCTGGCAGGACCTGCTGAAGGACCATCCGCAGCTGCACAGCGACATGCTGGAATTTCGTCATATCCTGGAAGGCCAGGCCGCCCAGCTGGCGACCGAGCGCGCCACCGATGCCGACATGAAGCGGATCCAGGCCATCTTCGAGGCGCTCGAGGTGGCTTATGAACAGGAGGATCTGTCGGCCTGCGTCGCCCATGACGTCGCCTTTCACCAGGCGATCGCCGAGGCCACGCACAATGTCCTGATCGGCCATGTCACGGCCAGCCTGATGCGGGTGATGCATGACCATGTCTCGAGCAACCTGGTACGCCTGCATCGGTCGCCGCTGCAGTGGAACAAGATCCGGGAGCAGCACCGCAGCATCTGGCAGGCCATCCAGCAGCGCCGACCCCAGGATTCCCTGCTGGCAGCCCGCGAACACATCGACCTCGTCAGCCGCAGCATGCAGGAGACGATCCGGGTGCAGGATCGCGAGGATGCGGCGCTGCGTCGCCTGGGTGACGGCGGTCCCTGACGGCGAACGGTTCAATGCCCGCCGCTGGTCATGGGCTGAACCCGATGGACCCGGGCGCGACGTGTGGGCCGGCTGTCAGGCCAGCAGCCGGGCCAGGTAGCGTCCGGTATGGCTGGCCGGATGCGCCGCCACCGCCTCGGGCGTGCCGGTCGCGACCACCTGGCCGCCACCCGAGCCGCCCTCGGGCCCCATGTCGATCAGCCAGTCGGCGGTCTTGATCACGTCGAGGTTGTGCTCGATCACGACAATCGTGTTGCCGGCGTCGCGCAGCTGGTGCAAGACTTTCAGCAGCAGCTCGATGTCGCCGAAATGCAGCCCGGTGGTCGGCTCGTCTAGGATGTAGAGGGTGCGGCCGGTGTCGCGCTTGGACAGTTCCTGCGCCAGCTTGACCCGCTGCGCCTCGCCGCCCGAGAGCGTGGTCGCGCTCTGGCCGAGCCGGATATAGCTCAGTCCCACGTCGAGCAGGGTCTGCAATTTGCGCTGCAGCGTCGGCACGGCCTGGAAGAAGCCGTAGGCCTGCTCGACCGTCAGCTCCAGGATCTGCGCGATGTTGAGCCCCTTGTAGAGCACTTCCAGCGTCTCGCGGTTGTAGCGCTGGCCCTTGCAGATGTCGCAGGGCACATAGACATCGGGCAGGAAATGCATCTCGACCTTGACCACGCCGTCGCCCTGGCAGGCCTCGCAGCGTCCGCCACCGGCCGCTGACGAGACGTTGAACGAGAACCGTCCCGCCCCGTAGCCGCGCTCGCGCGCCGCCGGCACCTCGGCCATCAGCTCGCGGATGCCGGTGAAAAGTCCGGTGTAGGTCGCCGGGTTGCTGCGCGGCGTGCGCCCGATCGGGCTCTGGTCGACGTTGATGACCTTGTCGAAATGCTCGATGCCCTCGATCGCCTCGTGCGGCTCGGGTTCGTCGTGCGAGCGGTACAGATGGCGCGCCACCGCCGCGTACAGCGTGTCGTTGACCAGGGTCGACTTGCCCGATCCGCTGACGCCGGTCACGCAGGTCAGTAGGCCGACCGGGAAATCCACTGTCACATCGCGCAGGCTGTGGCCGCTGGCCTTGACCACCCGCAGCGTCTGCAGGCCGCTGGCGCTGGGCGCCGGCTGGGCGCGTGGGGTCCAGGCATTGGCCTTGGCGCCTTTCTTGGCCGCGGCTGGTGCCGCCGGGGCTTTTTCCGGTAGCCAGGGCGTGCGCTGTTTCGGCAGCGCGATCTGACGCACGCCGGTCAGGTACTGGCCGGTCAGCGAGTCCGGATTCGCCATCACCTCGGCGCAAGTCCCCTGCGCCACCACGCGCCCGCCATGCACGCCCGCGCCCGGCCCCATGTCGATCACATGATCGGCGGCCCGGATCATGTCCTCGTCATGCTCGACCACCAGCACGCTGTTGCCGAGGTCGCGCAGGTGCTTCAGGGTCTCGATCAGGCGGTCGTTGTCGCGCTGGTGCAGGCCGATGCTGGGCTCGTCGAGCACATACATCACCCCGGTCAGTCCGGAGCCGATCTGCGACGCGAGCCGGATGCGCTGCGCCTCGCCGCCCGACAGCGTCTCGGCGCTGCGGTCCAGGCTCAGGTAGTTCAGCCCGACATCGTTGAGGAACTTGAGCCGCGCGGCGATCTCGCGCACCACCTTGTCGGCGATCTCGGCCTTGGCGCCGCGCAGCTGCAGGGTCTTGAAATAGCCCAGCGCCTCGCCCAGCGTCGCGTGCCCGATCTGGTGGATCGTGCGCTGCTGCCCGCCTTCGCCGAGCAGCACATGGCGCGCCTCCTTGCGCAGGCGCGCGCCCTGGCAGGCGGGGCAGGACTGGGTCGCGCGGTAACGCGTCAGCTCCTCGCGCACTGTCGCGCTGTCGGTCTCGCGCCAGCGGCGCTCGAAGTTGCGCAGGATGCCCTCGAAGGGATGGCGCTTGACCACCTTGCGCCCGCCGTCGAGCGCGTACTGGAAGGCGACTTCCTGCTCGCCCGAGCCATATAGCAGCACCTGCTGCACCGGATCGGGCAGGTTCTCCCAGGGCGCTTCGGCATCGAAACCGTAGTGGGCGGCCAGGCTCTCGATCAGCGCGAAATACTGGCCGTTGCGCCGGTCCCAGCCCTTGATCGCGCCGCTGGCCAGGCTCAGCGAGGGAAAGGCGACCACGCGCGCCGGATCGAACACCTCGGACTGGCCCAGGCCGTCGCAGGACGGGCAGGCGCCGACCGGCGAGTTGAACGAGAACAGCCGCGGCTCCATTTCGCCGAGAGCGTAGCTGCACAGCGGGCAGGCGAAGCGGGCGCTGAACAGGTGCTCGACGCCGCTGTCCATCTCGAGCGCGATCGCCTTGCCGTCGGCCAGCCGCAGCGCGGCCTCGAAGCTCTCGGCCAGGCGCTGCTGGGCATCGGCGCGCACCTTGAGCCGGTCGATCACGACGTCGAGGTCATGCTTCTCGTGGCGCGCCAGCGCCGGCATGGCCTCGGCATCGAGCACCTGGCCATTGAGCCGAAAGCGCACATAGCCTTGCGCCTGTAGCCCGGCCAGGGTATCGGCGAACTCGCCCTTGCGCTCGCGCGCGATCGGCGCCAGCACCATCAGCTTGCTGTCCTCGGGCAGCTTGAGCACATGATCGACCATCTGGCTGACGGTCTGCGCCTGCAGCGCCAGGCCGTGCTCGGGGCAGTGCGGCGTGCCGGCGCGCGCGAACAGCAGCCGCAGGTAGTCGTGGATCTCGGTCACGGTGCCCACCGTCGAGCGCGGGTTGTGGCTGGTCGCCTTCTGTTCGATGCTGATCGCCGGGCTCAGGCCCTCGATCAGGTCGACGTCGGGCTTGTCCATCAGCTGCAGGAACTGGCGCGCGTAGGCCGACAGGCTCTCGACATAGCGGCGCTGGCCCTCGGCGTAGAGGGTGTCGAAGGCCAGGCTCGACTTGCCGGAGCCCGACAGGCCGGTGATCACGACCAGCGCATGCTTCGGGATGTCGAGGTCGACGTTCTTCAGGTTGTGGGTGCGTGCGCCGCGCACGCTCAGCATGGGCCGGCGCCAGGCGTCGCGCAGGTAGGCGCCGGGCTGGGCGGTGGCGGATTCGGCGTCGGAGAGGGGGCGGGGCTGGGTATCGTTCACGAATCTGAGGGCGGCAAGGCCCGGCACAGGCAACCCGCCATGATAGGCGCGTGCTGCTGCCCGAGTCCAGTCAGGGCTGTTGCACGGGTCGCACCGGAACAAAACGGGGGTTTGCTACACTAGCTTTCATGTTCATTCCTCGCAACGGCAGCATCGCTTGCCTGGCCCCGCAAGCGGGTCAGGGGGCCTGGCCTTGGCGCAAGCCATAAGTTGCGCGTTACACCCCCGACCGCGTGGCCAGCTGGCTGCCGCGCTCTCGCGCCCCGCCCGGGGCACCGGCATGAATGAACGTCCCGCGCCGCGCGGGAACTGGGCTGCAGGAGGCTCAATCGTGATCACCGAAACCGAATTCCAGGACCTGGCCCGGCAAGGCTACAACCGCATCCCCTTGACGGCGCAAGCCTTTGCCGACCTCGAGACCCCGCTCTCGCTCTACCTCAAGCTCGCTGCGGTGCAGGACGGGGGGCGCAACAGCTTCCTGCTCGAATCCGTCGTCGGCGGCGAGCGCTTCGGCCGCTACAGCTTCATCGGCCTGCCAGCGCGCGTCGCGCTCAAGGCGACCGGCTTTGGCGCCGAGGCCAAGACCGAGGTCTGGCGCGATGGTGCCGTGGTCGAGACCGCCCCCGGCAACCCGCTCGACTTCATCGAGGCCTATCAGCGCCGCTTCAAGGTCGCGCTGCGTCCCGGCATGCCGCGCTTCTGCGGTGGCCTGGCCGGCTACTTCGGCTATGACACGGTGCGCCATATCGAGAAGAAGCTCGAGCGCAGCTGCCCGCCCGACGAGCTCGGCATGCCCGACATCCACCTGCTGCACTGCGAGGAGCTGGCGGTGATCGACAACCTGAGCGGCAAGCTGCACCTGATGGTCTATGCCGATCCGGCCGAGCCCGAGGCCTACGCCCGTGCCCAGGCCCGCCTGGCCGAGCTCAAGGAGCGGCTCAACGTGCCGGTCCAGGTGCCGCCGGTGCAGGTCCAGCCGCACGCGCCCGAGATCCGCCCCTATGCCAAGGCCGACTTCCTGGCCGCGGTCGAACGCGCCCAGGGCCTGATCCGGGGTGGCGACTTCATGCAGATCGTGATGGGCCAGCGCATCAGCAAGCCCTACACCCAGAGCCCGCTGAGCCTGTACCGCGCGCTGCGCACGCTCAACCCGAGCCCCTATATGTATTACTACCATCTGGATGATGCCCAGGTGGTGGGTTCCTCGCCCGAGATCCTGGTGCGCCAGGAGCGCACGGCCGAGGGCACCAAGGTCACGATCCGCCCGCTGGCCGGCACCCGTCCGCGCGGCGCCACGATCGAGCTCGACCAGGCCGCCGAGCAGGACCTGCTGGCCGATCCGAAGGAGCGCGCCGAGCATGTGATGCTGATCGACCTGGCGCGCAACGACATCGGCCGCATCGCCCAGACCGGCAGCGTCAAGGTCACCGAGGCGTTCCAGATCGAGCGCTACAGCCATGTGATGCACATCGTCTCCAACGTCGAGGGCCTGCTCAAGGAAGGCATGTCGAGCATGGACGTGCTCAAGGCCGCCTTCCCGGCCGGCACGCTGAGCGGCGCGCCCAAGGTGCACGCGATGGAGCTGATCGACCAGCTCGAACTGTCCAAGCGTGGCGTCTACGGCGGCGCCTGCGGTTACCTGAGCTATGCCGGCGACATGGACGTCGCGATCGCGATCCGCACCGGCGTGGTCAAGGACGGCATGCTGCATGTGGCCGCCGCCGCCGGCGTGGTTGCCGACTCGGTGCCCGAGCTCGAGTGGAAGGAAACTGAACACAAGGCCCGCGCCGTCCTGCGCGCGAGCGAACTGGTCGAGGAGGGCCTGCAATGAGCCGCATCAAGCTCCTGATGGTGGACAACTACGATTCGTTCACCTACAACATCGTGCAGTATTTCGGCGAACTCGGTGCCGAAGTCGAGGTCTATCGCAACGACGAGATCACGCTCGAAGGCATTGCCGCACGCGCGCCCGACCGTCTGGTGATCTCGCCCGGCCCCTGCTCGCCGGCCGAAGCCGGCATCTCGGTCGCGGCGATCCAGCATTTCGCCGGCCAGCTGCCGATCCTGGGCGTCTGCCTGGGTCACCAGAGCATAGGCGCGGCCTTCGGCGGCAGGATCGTGCGCGCCCAGCAGCTCATGCACGGCAAGACCTCGCTGATCACGACCACCCAGCAAGGCGTCTTTGCCGGCCTGCCGCGCCAGTTCACGGTCAACCGCTACCACTCGCTGGCGATCGAGCGCGCGAGCTGCCCGGACTGCCTGGAGATCACGGCCTGGACCGACGACGGCGAGATCATGGGCGTGCGCCACCGCGAGCTCGCGATCCAGGGCGTGCAGTTCCACCCCGAATCGATCCTGACCGAGCACGGCCACGCCATGCTCAAGAACTACCTCGACCAGGCCTGAAACCGGAGTCAGTCATGTCCATCACGCCCCAGCAAGCCCTGCAGCGCGTCACCGAGCACCGCGAGATCTTCCACGACGAGATGCTGCACCTGATGCGCCTGATCATGTCCGGCGAGCTGTCGCCGATCATGACCGCCGCGCTGATCGCCGGCCTGCGCACCAAGAAGGAAACCATCGGCGAGATCACCGCCGCGGCCCAGGTCATGCGCGAGTTCTCGGTCAAGGTCGATATCGCCGACCGGAGCCACATGGTCGACATCGTCGGCACCGGCGGTGACGGCGCGCACACCTTCAATATCTCGACCTGCGCCATGTTCGTGGTCGCGGCGGCGGGCGCCAAGGTCAGCAAGCATGGCGGGCGCAGCGTGAGCAGCAAGTCGGGCAGCGCCGACGCGGTCGAGGCGCTCGGCATCCATCTCGATCTCAAGCCGGCGCAGATCGCCGACTGCATCGCGCAGACCGGCATCGGCTTCATGTTCGCGCCGAACCACCACCCGGCGATGAAGAACGTCGCGCCGGTGCGGCGCGAGCTCGGCGTGCGCACCATCTTCAACATCCTGGGGCCGCTGACCAATCCGGCTGGCGCACCCAACATCCTGCTCGGCGTGTTTCATCCCGACCTGGTCGGTATCCTGGTGCGCGCGCTGCAGAGCCTGGGCGCCGAGCATGCGCTGGTGGTCTACGGCAAGGACGGTCTCGACGAGATCAGCCTGGGCGCCGCCACCATGGTCGGTGAATTGAAGGACGGCGTGATCCGCGAGTACGAGATCCACCCCGAGGACTTCGGCTTCCAGATGGTCGGCACCCGCGCGCTGCAGGTCGAGAACCCCGAGGATTCGCGCACCATGCTGCTCGGCGTGCTCGAAGGCCAGACCGGCCCGGCGCGCGACATCGTGCTGCTCAACGCCGGTGCCGCGCTCTACGCCGCCGACGTCGCCGCCAGCATCGCCGACGGCATAGCGCGCGCGCGCCAGGCCATCGATTCGGGGGCGGCCAAGGCCAAGCTCGGCCAACTTGTTACCGTGGCCCATGCGCTGAGCGCGGCCTGAACCGAAAGCATTCCATGAGCGACATCCTGAACCAGATAGTGGCGACCAAGCGCGAGGAGATCGCGCTGGCGCTCCAGAAGACCCCGCTGGCCGTCATGCGCGAGGACGCCGAGAGCCGTCTGCTGACGCGTGACTTCGAAGGCGCGCTGCGGCGCAAGATCGCCGCCGGCCTGCCGGCCGTGATCGCCGAGGTCAAGAAGGCCAGCCCGTCCAAGGGCGTGATCCGCGCCGACTTCATCCCGGCCGACATCGCGCAGAGCTATGCCGAGTACGGCGCCGCCTGCCTGTCGGTGCTGACCGATCGCCAGTATTTCCAGGGCAGCTCCGACTACCTCAAGCAGGCGCGCGCTTCCTGCGACCTGCCGGTGCTGCGCAAGGACTTCATGATCGACCCTTACCAGGTCTATGAAGCCCGTGCCATGGGCGCCGACTGCATCCTGCTGATCGCAGCCTGCCTGGACGACGCCCGCATGGCCGAACTCGAGGCAATCGCGCGCGGCCTCAACATGGCGGTGCTGGTCGAGGTGCACGACCGGGCCGAGCTCGACCGTGCGCTGAAATTGAAGACGCCGCTGGTCGGCATCAACAACCGCAACCTGCGCAGCTTCGAGGTCAGCCTCGATACCACACTCGGCATGCTGGCCGATGTGCCGGCCGACCGCCTGCTGGTGACCGAGAGCGGCATCCTGCACGGCGACGATGTCAAGAAGATGCGCGACCATGGCGTCAACGCCTTCCTGGTCGGCGAGGCCTTCATGCGCGCCAAGGAGCCGGGCGCGGCACTGGCCGAGCTGTTCGGTCTGCCGGCCTGATGAACGCTCTGCGCGAGTGGGCGCCCGAACGCTGGCCGGCGGCTGCCGACTGGCAGCCCGTGCTGCAGCCGTTCTGGGCCAGCGCGGCGGGCCAGGGCCTGGCGCGCTTCGTCCAGGGGCGGCTGCAGGCCGGGGCCGAGATCTACCCGGCGCAACCGCTGCGCGCGCTCGAGCTGACGCCGCTGGCCGAAGTCAGCGTCGTGATCCTGGGCCAGGACCCCTACCATGGCCCCGGCCAGGCCGAGGGGCTGGCGTTCTCGGTGCCGGCGGGTGTCAAATGCCCGCCCTCGCTGCGCAACATCTTCCAGGAGCTCACGCGCGACCTCGGCGGCGCGCTGCCCGCCAGCGGCAGCCTGCAGGGCTGGGCGCAACAGGGCGTGCTGCTGCTCAACACCTGCCTGACGGTGGAGCAGGGCAGTCCGGCCAGTCATGCCAAGCAGGGCTGGGAGCCGCTGACCGATGCACTGATTGCCGCCTGCAGCGCGCACGAGTCGCCCAAGGTCTTCCTGCTCTGGGGCGCGCATGCGCAATCCAAGCTCGGCCTGATCGATGCCAGCCGTCATCTGGTGCTGCAGGCCAACCATCCCTCGCCCTTGTCGGCGCGCCGGCCACCCCGGCCTTTCATCGGTTGCGGACATTTCGGCCAGGCCCGGCAATGGCTCGAAAAAAAAGCGCAAAAAAATTTGCACTGGTTGTAAGAAGCAAGGAAAGTTGGGCATAATACAGGTCTTGACGGAGGGGTGCCCGAGTGGCTAAAGGGGGCAGACTGTAAATCTGTTGGCTTACGCCTACGCTGGTTCGAATCCAGCCTCCTCCACCAAATACTTGTTGACCGGCGACTGCGTGAAAACTCAGTCGCCGTGTTGCGGGAGTAGTTCAATGGTAGAACCCCAGCCTTCCAAGCTGATGACGCGGGTTCGATTCCCGTCTCCCGCTCCAATGTGTGTGCGGTATCGGTAGAGTGATTCTTGTAGCGGTTGTCAGACTGCTATGCCCATGTGGCTCAGTGGTAGAGCACCCCCTTGGTAAGGGGGAGGTCGGCAGTTCGATCCTGCCCATGGGCACCATCATTCGGTGCGTTGTAATTTAGTCAATTTCCATATTCGGAGCTGAGCAATGGCAAAAGAGAAATTCGAACGGACCAAGCCGCACGTCAACGTCGGCACCATCGGTCACGTTGACCACGGCAAGACCACGCTGACGGCCGCCATCACCACCGTGCTGGCCAAGAAGTT
>JAPLPQ010000071.1 GCA_026400105.1 Burkholderiales bacterium | reverse complement strand
GACCGTGCGGCAGAACTCGGACAGCGCGCGCCAGGCCAACCAGCTGGCCCAGAGCGCCAGCGAGATCGCGATCAAGGGTGGCGAGGTGGTGGCCCAGGTGGTCGACACGATGAAGGGCATCAACGACAGCTCGCGCCGGATCGCCGACATCATCGGCGTGATCGACGGCATCGCCTTCCAGACCAATATCCTGGCGCTGAACGCCTCGGTCGAGGCGGCGCGGGCCGGCGAGCAGGGGCGCGGCTTCGCCGTGGTGGCGGCCGAAGTGCGCAGCCTGGCGGTGCGCAGCGCCGAGGCGGCCAAGGAGATCAAGGGCCTGATCACGACCAGCGTGGACCGGGTCGAGCAGGGCTCGGTGCAGGTCGACCAGGCCGGCGCGACCATGAACGAGGTGGTGGCGGGCATCAAGCGCGTGACCGACATCATGGGCGAGATCAGCGCGGCGAGCGCCGAGCAGAGTTCGGGCGTGGGCCAGGTCGGCGAAGCCGTGATGCAGATGGACCAGGCCACGCAGCAGAACGCCGCGCTGGTCGAGGAGATGGCCGCGGCCGCGACCAGCCTGAGGGATCAGGCGCAGGAACTGGTGCAGACCGTGTCGGTCTTCAAGCTGGGTCAGTATGAGGCCGGCGCGGGCCGTGCACAGCCGCCGGTGCACCGCCCCGGAAAGCCTTCCGTCCGTGCTCCCGAGCGCCGCGCTGCTGCGCCGGCAAGCGGGGCGGCGGCAGCGAGCCAGACGGTCGCGCCTGCTAGCGCCACCGGTCACGCGGGCTGGGAAACCTTCTGAGTCCTCAGCGGTCCGCGCAGGGGCTTTGGGCCAGGGCCCAGGCGAACTCTGCGCCGTCCGGCGCATCGGGCCAGCGGACATGGCTGACCGACAGTTGGCAGGTGTCTAGACGCTGCTGCCGCGCGGGTGACCATTCCTCCAAGGCCAGGCCCAGGCATTTGCTGGCGGCCTCCATGCCGGCCCAGTCCCGCGCGAACTGTCGCGCGCGCGCATTGGTTTCGAGTCCGGCCAGTCTGGCCCAGGCCAGCGGGCCCAGGTAGAGCCGGGCCACGCCCTCCCAGTCCGGCAGCGGCGTGACGGCCGCCAGGTCGATGCCGAGGCTGGCGCCCGGGCAAAGCCCGACGAGCGCCAGTTCATCGCAGTAGCTCAGGCTCAACGACAGCGACAGGCCCTGCCAGCGCGCAGCCAGCCGTGGCTGCTGACCGACCTCGAAAACCAGATCCAGTCCTGGTGCCGGCTGCTTCAGATAGCAAGACAGCAGCTCGGACAGCAGCCGGCGGACCTGCCGCCGCAGTCCGGCCCGTCCGGGCTCCCGGCCCGTCGGGCAGATCCAGACCAGCGGCTGGCCGGCTGCGAGGGCTGGCCGCTCGTCGGGCGTCAGCAGCCGCGGCGCCATCGGATCAGGCCTGCCAGGCGCGCGCCGGCGAGCCGGTCCAGCTGCTGCGGGCCGGCAGGGATTCGCCCTTCATGACCAGCGACAGCGGGCCGAGCAGGACCTGATCGCCCAGCACCGTGTCGTACAGCACCGTGCTGCGCGTGCCCAGCGTGACCCGCTGGCCGATCTGGATCCGGCCTATCTTCATGATCCGGTCCTCGAACAGGTGGGTCTGCGGTCCTGACCAGGCATTGAGTTCGCTCTCGTCGCCGATGCTGACGCAGTCGAACTCGGTGAAGTCGGTGCTGTCGAGGTAGACGCCGCGCCCCAGGCGCACGCCGAGCAGGCGCAACGCCACCGGCAGCATCGGCGTGCCGCGCAGGTATTCGAGGCAGTTGGGCACGGCGATCGATTCGTAGATGCTGGTCACGGCCTCGCTGATCCAGACGAACGGGGTCCACATCGGCGCGGCATGCGGCCGGTAGCGGCCGATCAGCAGCCACTTGAGCAAGACCACGAACAGGAAGCAGCCGATGCCGTAGTAGATGCCGGCCAGGCCGAGCTCATATGCCAGTTGCAGCCAGTCGCCTTCGGCGGCGACCGGCATCTCGGCGCCCACGATCACGTAGCCGGCGCCGATCACGAGCGACATCGGCAGCACGATGCGCGCGGCCTCGACCAGCGCGCGACCCAGGCGGCGCCAGGGCGAAGGCCTGAAGGTCAGCGCGTCCGGGAAGCCGTGCAGCGTCTCGCGCGCGGGCAGTTCGAGCGCCGGCGAACCGACCCAGGTCTGGCCGGGCTGCATCTGTTCGGTCGCCGGGGCCTTGGATTGCACGCCGATCAGCACATCATGCGGCAGGGTGGTGCCGTCGGGTACATAGGCGCCGTTGCCGACGAAGCTGCGCGGTCCGATCACCGTGTAATCGACCGACATCCAGCCGCCGTCGATCTCCTCGTCGCCCAGCATCACGCCGTCGGCGATGAAGCAGTCGTCGCCCAGCGTCAGCATGTCGGGGATCAGTCCCATGGCGGTCGAGATCTCGGCATTGCGGCCAATCCTGGCGCCGAGCAGCCGGTACCAGAACGGCGCGTAGACGGTGGCATAGACGCCGTGCAGCACATGCAGGCTGGCGACCTGGATCTGGTTGGCCAGCCATTTGCGGCAGTACAGATTGCTGTGCACCGGCCAGCTGCCAGGCTTGAGCCGTGGCAGTACCGCCCAGCGGATCGCGGCGGCGATCAGCGCGGTGCCGACGATCAGCAGCGCGCTGGCCGGCAGCGCGTAGAGCGCGTACTGGAGCACCGCGAACAGCTTGCCGTAGGCCTCGATCGAGTTCTCCTGGACCCGGGCCTCGATCTCGTCGATCAGCACGAAGGCGGGAAAGATGGGCAGGAAGAACAGCACCGCGGTCAGCGCGGCGCCGAGCGAGAAGAACAGCGCTTCGCCAGCGCGCCGCCAGCGCGTCACGTCCGGACGCGGCCTGCGCTGCTCAGGCGAGCAGCGCCCTTGCTGCTGCGCCGGCGCACCGTCCCAGACTTCGCATTCGCCAATGCGGCCGCCTCTGGCCAGCGCTGCCAGCCCTTCGAGCCGGCCGAAGTCGGCGATCGCGCTGTCGCCTTCCATCACGGCGTAGGAGCCGACATAGGCCTCACGACCGATCTCGATGGCGCCGACCACCAGCTCGCCGCGCTCGACGCGCACGTTCTCGAGGTTGACGTTGGAGCCGATGCTGGCGCCGTCGGCGATGCGCAGCAGATGCGGCTGCCGGATCGTCACCGAGCCGATCACGACATCCTGGCCGATCTGCGCGCCCATCGCGCGCAGGTAGCCGTTGTAGAGCGAGCTGCCCGATAGCAGGTAGGCCGGTGCGATCTGGTGCAGCCGGTCGGCCAGCCACCAACGGAAATAGTTGCCGCCCCAGAGCGGGTAGCGCCCAGCCCCGAGCCCGTTCAGCAGCAGCCTGCTGCTGAACATGGCAATGCCCAGGCTCAGCAGATGGCTGGCCAGGAACACCAGCACCGAGGCTAGCACCGCGAACGCGACGCTGTCGCCGGGCTCGCCGGTGTAGTAGTGGTAGGTGAAGAAGGGCGCCAGCCAGTTCATGATGTGCAGCGCGATCAGCGCTGGCAGCACCAGGGCCTGCGCCAGGCCGCAGAGCCAGCGGCGCGCGCGTGGCGCGACCGCGAAGGTCGCTGGCACTGCCGAGGCGGCGACCGCCCTGCCGGCCTGCATCGCCGCGGCAATCGCCGCGATCCGGCGCTGGCCGTAGACATCGTTGACCGTCATCTGGGCGAAGCGCGAGTCCTCGCGCAGCGCCGAGACCAGGCGCGCCGCCAGCAGCGAATGGCCGCCGAGGTCGTCGAAGAAGTCCGAATGGCGGCGCAGCGGCAGGCCCGGGAAGAAGCGTGCCAGCGCGGCGAACAGCGCGGTTTCAGCCTCGGTCTCGGGCAGGTCGGATTCGGCCTGGTCGGCGGCTGTCACCGGGCTCATCGGCAGCGCGCGCAAGGCCTTGCGGTCCACCTTGCCCGAGGTCAGGCGCGGTATCGAATCGACCAGCTCGAAACGGCTCGGCACCATATAGGGCGGCAGCGTCTCGCGCAGTTGCGCGCGCAGCGGCACGATCTGGACCGGCTGGCCGTGGCCCGCAACGATGTAGGCCACGAGCTGCTCGATGCCGTCGACCGGCTTGAGCACCACCGCGGCGGTACCGTTGGGCAGCTGCCGGTTCAGCGCGGCCTCGATCTCGCCGAGCTCGACCCGAAAGCCGCGCACCTTGACCTGATCATCGGCCCGGCCCAGGCAGTGGATCTGCCCCTGCGCATCGATACGCGCGAGGTCGCCGGTGCGATAGAGGCGCGTTTCGCCTTCATGTTCCGCCCAGGGGTTGGGCAGGAATTTCTCGGCGGTCAGCTCGGGGCGGCCCAGATAGCCCTCGGCGACGCCGGGACCGATGATGCAGAGCTCGCCGGTCTCGCCGGCTGGCAGCAGCCGCATCTCGGGGTCGACCACCAACAGGCCGTAGTTGGGCAGTGGCTGGCCGATCGTGACCGGATCGCCCGGTTGCAGCTCGGCCAGGCTGGCCGATACGGTGGCTTCGGTCGGCCCGTAGCTGTTGAACAGGCGGCGCGCCGGCGTGGCCCAGCGCTCGACCAGCGCCGGCGGGCAGATTTCGCCGCCGAGGTTGATCAGGCGCAGGCTGGGCACGTCGGCGCTGAACAGCGCCAGCAGGGTCGGCACCGCGTGCAGCACGGTGACACCGTTGGCCGCCAGCGCGCGCGGCAGCGCGTCGGGGTCGGCGGTGATCTCGCGCGGAGCGATCCAGAGCGTGGCGCCGACCAGGTAGGAAATCCAGATCTCCTCGAACGACATGTCGAAGGCGACCGAAAAGCCCTGGTAGACCCGGTCGTCGGCGCGCACGCCGAGCCGCTCGTTTTCGCTGCGCAGGAAATGGCAGATCGCGCCCTGGCTGATCGGCACCCCCTTGGGCTTGCCGGTCGAGCCCGAGGTGTAGATCACATAGGCCGGCTGCTGCGGACTGGTGCCGCTGCGCCGCAGCAGCGGATCGGCATGCTTTTGCTGCAGATCGGCCTGGTCCCAGATCTGACAGGCGATCGAGTCGAGCTCATGCTGCAGGCCATGCCCGGTCACGATGCCGAAGGCCTGCGCGTCCTCGAGGCAGACCTGCACCCGCTCGGCTGGCGTATCGGCGTCGAAGGGCAGCCAGGCGGCACCGGTCTTGGCGACCGCGAGCTGGCTCACGAGCAGGTCGATGCCGCGCGGCAGCCAGAGGCCGACGATCTGGCCCGGTCGCAGGCCCCGGGCTATCAGGTGATGCGCCATCAGGTCGGCGCGGGTGTCGAGCTCGCGGTAGCTCAGGCTCAGCGGGCCGCAGACCAGGGCGGTCTGCTCGGGCTGTCTGGCCGCGCTGGCCTCGAACAGATCGGCGAGCAATTCGTGGCGCAGCAACTCGGGACGGGAGGGGCCCCTCAGAATCATAGGGAAACAATCAGCGTGAATGAAGGGACTCCCGGCCGCCAGCAGCCCGGGGGGCTGGCCTTGCGTCGGAGCGGACTAGAGCGCCGATTCTGCTGCAGTTTCTGCTGCGGAGCACCATCTGTTTCCGGTTGCCAGTTCAGCCGCCGGCGCTGCCTGGGACGGATTCAGGTTCGTACTGGTGCGATGAGGCGTGCGACCAGCAGTACCACCAGCATGATGACGCCGGCGCCCAGGAAGTCACCCAGCGTCATCGCCAGCGCCGCCGACCAGAAGGACTCGCTGCTGCGCAGACCCAGTGCCCAGAAATAGCCGTTGACCGCGATGCCGTGCAGCAAGGTGTTGAGCATGTCGATCTGCACCAGTTCCCAGAAGCTCAGCCCCTCGAGCGTCGGCCCCAGCGCCATGCGCCTGAGCATGACGCTGACCACCAGCCAGGTCATGCCGACCGACAGCGTGGAGTAGAGCAGCAGCCAGACCGGCTCCAGGCCCGGCCAGAAGCGGGTTGACAGGCTCAGCAAGGACAGGCCGCAGCCTACTGCGCCGCGCCAGCCCGCCACCATGATCAGGACCAGCTTGACGCCCGCCGGCAGGAACAGCAGATCCACGCCCTGCGTGTAGGCCACATAGGGCGTCAGCAGATCGTGCAGTTCATAGGTCAGCCGGGACAGCGTGAAGCTCAGCGCGATCAGGCCAAGGTGTGGCGCCATCAGTTGCCAGAGGGACGACGACGGAGTGTTGGGGGAGGTGGACATGTGCGGCGGCAGCCCGGAGGCATTGCCGTCCTGTTGGGGCTTTTTTATTAAAGCTGTTGCAGTTGATGTTTAGGGTTAACCCCGCATTGTCTCACTCGTTACAAATTTTTGCATCTAAGACCTGGAAATTTCACTCTTTTAGCATTAAAGACCGGCCAATAAAAACCCGCCACTGGGGCGGGTTTTTATTGGCCGGCCACCTGGGTCGGTGGCTGGAATCGATTATTTCGATACCACGCGCACCATCTCCAGGCACTTGGCGGCGTAGCCCCATTCGTTGTCATACCAGGCCACGATCTTGACGAAGCTCTTGTCGAGCGCCAGGCCGGCGCCGGCATCGAACACGCTGGTGCAGGATTCGCCGCGGAAGTCGGTCGAGACCACCTTCTCGTTGGTGTAACCCAGGATGCCCTTGAGCGCGCCTTCAGACTGCGCTTTCATTTCGGCGCAGATTTCCTCGTAGCTGGCCTCGTTCTCGAGCTCGACCGTCAGGTCGACCACCGACACGTCCGAGGTCGGGACGCGGAAGCTCATGCCGGTCAGCTTCTTGTTGAGCTCGGGGATCACCTTGCCGACGGCCTTGGCGGCGCCAGTGCTCGACGGGATGATGTTCTCGAGGATGCCGCGGCCGCCGCGCCAGTCCTTGCGCGAGGTGCCGTCGACGGTCTTCTGGCTCGCGGTGGCGGCGTGCACGGTGGTCATCAGGCCGCGCTTGATGCCCCATTTGTCGTTGAGCACCTTGGCGACCGGGCCCAGCGCGTTGGTGGTGCAGGACGCGTTCGAGATCACGGCCTCGCCGGCGTACTTGGCGTGGTTGACGCCGTAGACGAACATCGGCACGTCGTCCTTGGACGGGGCCGAGATCACGACCTTCTTGGCGCCCGCGTCGAGGTGAGCCTGGTTGCCTTCCGCGGTCAGGAACTGGCCGGTGCACTCGAGCACCACGTCCACGCCCATCTTGCCCCATTGCAGCAGCTCGGGATCGCGCTCGTGCGTCAGCGGGATGGCCTTGCCGTTGACGATCAGGTGGCTGTCGTCAAAGCTGACTTCACCCTGGAAGCGGCCGTGCACGCTGTCGTACTTCAGCATGTAGGCCAGGTAGTCGGCCGGCTTGGGGTCGTTGATGCCGACGACCTCGATGTCGTCGAAGCCCAGCACGGCGGCGCGCAGCGCCAGGCGGCCGATGCGGCCGAAGCCGTTGATGCCCAGTTTGATGGTCATGATTTGCTTTTTCAGGAAGTTACAAAATCGTTACGTACCCCAAGCATGGATCAGAGCGCTGACGGCGCCCTGTCGATCAGGGTGGCGGCGGGACCGGCCCGCCGCCTGAATCAGTCTCAGATCTTCTCGCCGACGACAGCCAGCACGGTGGCCGCGACGTTCTCGGGCGTGAAGCCGAAATGCTTGAACAGCACCGGGGCCGGGGCCGACTCGCCGTAGCAGTCGATGCCGACCACGGCGTCGCAGCCGTATTTCCACCAGCCCTCGCTCACGCCCATTTCGACCGCGATGCGCGGCAGCTTGGCCGGCAGCACGCTGTACTTGTAGTCGCCGTCCTGGCGGTCGAAGGTGGTGTTGCTCGGCATCGAGACCACGCGCACGGCCACCTTCTGCTCGGCCAGCAGCTGCTGCGCGGCCAGCGCGAGCTGGACTTCGGAGCCGGTCGCGATGATCACGGCCTTGGCCTTCTTGTTCTTCTTGAAGCCGACATCGGCCGGCTCGCTCAGCACATAGGCGCCCTTGGCGATGTCGTCGAGCGAGGCCTTGGGCGCGTAGGGCAGGTTCTGGCGGCTCAGTAGCAGCGCGGTCGGGCGGTCGGTGTTGCGCAGCGCGACGGTCCAGGCGACCGCGGTCTCGGCGGTGTCGCCCGGACGCCAGACGTCCAGGTTCGGGATCAGGCGCAGGCTGGCGGCATGCTCGATCGACTGGTGGGTCGGGCCGTCCTCGCCCAGGCCGATCGAGTCGTGGGTGAACACATGCACCACGCGCTGCTTCATCAGCGCGGCCATGCGGATCGCGTTGCGGCTGTAGTCGCTGAAGGTCAGGAAGGTGCCGCCGTAGGGGATGAAGCCGCCGTGCAGCGCCACGCCGTTCATGATCGCGGCCATGCCGAATTCGCGCACGCCGTAGTTGATGTGGCGACCACCCTGGCCGGCCTCGTTCTTGACCACGGCACCGGCGGCGTCAAAGCGCAGGTTGGGCGTCGACTTGGTGTTGGTCAGGTTGGAGCCGGTCAGGTCGGCCGAGCCGCCGAGCAGCTCGGGCAGCGCGGCAGTGAAGGCTTCGAGCGCGAGCTGGCTGGCCTTGCGGCTGGCGACGGTCTCGGCCTTGGCGTGCGCGGCGGCCAGGGTGTCGGCGGCGATCTGCTCGAAGTTCTTCGGCAGCTCGCCCTTCATGCGGCGCTCGAATTCCTTGGCTTCGGTCGGGAAGGCCTTCTTGTAGGCCGCGAAGCGGTCCTTCCAGGCCTTCTCGGCTGCCTTGCCGGCGTCCTTGGCGTCCCAGGCGGAATAGACTTCCTTCGGGATCTCGAACGGGCCGTGCGCCCAGCCCAGCGCCTCGCGCGTGAGCTTGATTTCCTCGGCGCCGAGCGGCTCGCCGTGCGCCTTCGAGGTGTTGGCGCGGTTCGGGCTGCCCTTGCCGATATGGGTCTTGCAGCAGATCAGGGTCGGCTTGGTCGCGTCGAGCTTGGCCTGGGCAATCGCGGCGTCGACCGCGTCGGCGTCATGGCCGTCAACGGCGCGGATCACGTTCCAGCCACAGGCCTCGAAGCGCTTGGGGGTGTCGTCGATGAACCAGGGCGTGACCTGGCCGTCGATCGAGATGCCGTTGTCGTCGTAGAGCGCGATCAGCTTGCCGAGCTTCCAGGCGCCGGCCAGCGCGATCGCCTCGTGGCTGATGCCTTCCATCAGGCAGCCGTCGCCCAGGAAGACATAGGTGCGGTGGTCGACGATCTGGTGGCCGTCGCGGTTGAACTCGGCCGCCATCAGCTTTTCGGCCAGCGCGAAGCCGACCGCGTTGGTGATGCCCTGGCCCAGCGGGCCGGTGGTGGTCTCGACGCCCGGGGTGTGGCCGACTTCCGGGTGGCCGGCGGTCTTGGAGCCGAGCTGGCGGAAGTTCTTGAGCTCGCTCATCGGCAGCTTGTAGCCGCTCAGATGTAGCAGCGCGTAGATCAGCATCGAGCCGTGACCGTTCGAGAGCACGAAGCGATCGCGGTCGAACCAGCCCGGATTGGCCGGGCTGTGCTTGAGGTGGCGGCCCCACAGCGCGACTGCCATGTCAGCCATGCCCATGGGCGCACCCGGGTGGCCCGAGTTGGCTTGCTGCACGGCGTCCATCGCCAGCGCGCGGATGGCATTGGCCATGGTTTGCGCGTTGACGGTGGAGGCTTGGGATGGGGTCTTGGCGTCGGTCATGGGAGCCTCAAAAATCTAAACCCTGGATTTTATCTGTGCCCCTTCGGCCGCCGCAAGAAATGCGGTTTCAGCGTGGTTTCTGACAGACGGAGTCGCGCTGTTCATGCTCCTCGCAGAACTGTTCCTGCAGCAGGCGCTCGAACTCGTGCGTGCGCGCGTCGATGATCGACAGCTCGGCGTGATCGCTGTGGCCTTGCTGGCGCGCCAGCGTCTGGGCCGACTTCATGCGACTCAGCGCGCCCGCAAGGTCGAGCTGGGCGCGCTGGGCTTCTGCCATCGCGCGCGCGCCGCGCACGGGCTGCCCCAGTTGTTGCGCCACCGTGGCCAGGGCCTGCCAGGCCGGAATGTCGTCGGGGTGCAGCGCCAGCCAGGTCTGCAGCTGCTGGCTGGCGCTGTCGAGCGCGCGCGCATCCGGTGGTGCGCTGGCCGCGCGCGCGCCCAGCAGCAGCGCCGCGCGCTCGGGGCTGGCCAGTGCCTGTTGCCGCAGCGTCGCCCGCTCCAGGCCGGCCATGCGCTCGCTCTGCGTCAGCTGCATGGCTTCGAGCGCGAGCAGATTGATGGCCTGGCGCGCGGCGGCGTCGTCGGGCAGGGCCGCGAGCAGGCGCCCGAGCTGTTCCTGCGCCGTGGCGGCGTCGCGCAGCTGGGCCGCGGCCAGGGTCGCGGCATAGCGCAGCGCCAGCGTGGCCGGGTCGCGCACAGGTGCCGCGTTCGAGCGTCCGGCCTGCGCCAGCGCCTGCAGCCGCTCGATCCGGGTCTCGCCCAGCACGCGGGCGCGCGCCGACATCAGCGCGTGCAGGGCCGGGCTCGGGCCCGCGCCGTCGCGCGCGGCGGGCTGGTGCAGCGTCAGCCGCGCGCGCATGTCGGCCATGCGCTCGGTGCTCAGCGGGTGGCTGCGCAGGTAGGGGAAGGCACCGTCATCGTTCAGGCGCGAGGCCTGCTGCAGCTTGTCGAACAGGGTCGCGAAGCCGGCGCCGTCGAAGCCGGCTCCGGTCATGATGCCGTAGCCGACCCGGTCGGCCTCGCGCTCCATGTCGCGCGAGAAGTTCAGCTGGTTCTGCAGCGCCAGCGCCTGGCCGCCCACGATCGCGGCGTTGCCGATGTCGGCGTTCCTGGCCTTGCTGGCCGCCAGCACGCCGAGCAGCATCGAGGCGATCATCCAGGGCGCCTGCCGGCTCTGCTGCGTCAGCAGGCGCGCGATATGGCGCTGCGAGACATGGCTGAGTTCGTGCGCGAGCACCGATGCCAGCTCGTCGGCGCTGGCCACGGTCGCCAGCAGGCCCATGTGCACGCCGAGGTAGCCGCCCGGCAGCGCGAAGGCGTTGACCGAGGGTTCGCGCAGCAGCAGCAGGCGCCAGGCGTAGCGCTGGTCGGCATCGGGCGGCAGTTCGCCGCGTGCCTGGGCCGAATCGAGCAGCGGCCGCCAGACCTGCTGCAGATAATCGGCCAGCAGCGGGTCGTCCAGGTAGTCGGGGTCGCGGTAGATCGAGCGTGCGATCTGGTCGCCGATGCGGCGCTCCTCGCCCAGCGTCATCTCGCCGCCGTCGCCCAGGCTGGGCAGGGCGCGCATGGGGGGCAAGGCCGGCAGATCGGCCGGCGCCTGGGCCTGCGACCAGGCCTGGGGCGTCAGCAGCAACAGGGCGGCGGCCAGCCAGGGCCGCCAGCGGGAACGGAAGGGAGCGCGCATCGCCGTATCATGCCCGTTCCGGCACCGGATCACATTTCGTAGGTAAATCTGAGCATGAGCGACTCCCCCCTCACCCATTTCGACGCCAGCGGCCAGGCCCATATGGTCGATGTCGGCGCCAAGGCGCAGACGCACCGCGTGGCGCTGGCGCAGGGCCGCATCAGCATGCAGCCCGCCACCTTCGAGCTGGTCCGGCACGGCAGCCCGAAGAAGGGCGATGTGCTGGGCGTGGCGCGGCTGGCCGGCATCATGGGCGCCAAGCGCACCGCCGACCTGATCCCGCTCTGCCACCCGATCGCGCTGACGCGCGTGACGGTCGAGTTCGAGCTGCTCGAGGCCGAGCAGGCTGTCGTCTGTCGCGCCAGTGCCGAGACCGTCGGCCCGACCGGGGTCGAGATGGAAGCGCTGACCGCCGTCAACTGCGCGCTGCTGACGATCTACGACATGTGCAAGGCCGCCGACCGCGGCATGGTGATCTCGGACATCCGGCTGCTCGAGAAGCATGGCGGCAAGTCGGGCAGCTTCGTGAGTTCCTGAGGCCCGGGGCCCAGGCCCCGTTGCCCTGCTGCCATATTCCTCAAGCCAGCCTGAACCCGGCGACGGTCTGCACCAGTTCCTCGGCCTGATCCTGCAGGCTGGTCGCGGCCGCGGCCATCTCCTCGACCAGCGCGGCGTTCTGCTGCGTGGCCTGGTCCATCTGCATCACGGCTTCGCCGACCTGGCCCACGCCCGAGCTCTGCTCGGCGCTCGCCGCGCTGATCTCGCCCATGATGTCGGTCACGCGCTT
>JAPLPQ010000054.1 GCA_026400105.1 Burkholderiales bacterium | reverse complement strand
GTTTCATGTTTGGTGCCCAGGAGAGGACTCGAACCTCCACGGAGTTACCCGCTAGTACCTGAAACTAGTGCGTCTACCAATTCCGCCACCTGGGCTTTCAGGGTTTTGTTTCTTGAGATATGCACAAAGTGTAGCAAATGAGTGCTACAGTCTTTGGTGCCCAGGAGAGGACTCGAACCTCCACGGAGTTACCCGCTAGTACCTGAAACTAGTGCGTCTACCAATTCCGCCACCTGGGCATCTCAGGAAGCCGCTAGTATAGCGCGGAATATTGCGAGTACAAAAGCCGAGTGAAAGAAAAACCTATTCTATTGACTGAATTCGAAGGCCAGGTCAACGGCCACCGCGACGGCCACGGTTTCGTGGTGCGTGACGATGGACAACCCGATGTCTACCTGCCGCCCAACGAGATGCGTGCCGTGCTGCACCGCGACCGGGTCAAGGTCCAGGTGGTGCGCCAGGACCGCCGTGGCCGACCCGAAGGTCGCGTGACCGAGATCGTCGGGCGTTCCAGCGCCCCGATCATCGGGCGCCTGCTGCAGGAGTCTGGCGTCTGGCTGGTCGCGCCCGAGGACAAGCGCTATGGCCAGGACGTGCTGATCCCCAAGGGCGCCATGGGCCAGGCCCAGCCGGGTCAGGTGGTCGTGGTCGAGCTGACCGAGCCGCCTGCGCTCTACGGCCAGCCGGTCGGCCGCATCAAGGAGGTGCTGGGCGAGATCGACGACCCCGGCATGGAGATCGAGGTCGCGGTGCGCAAGTACGGCGTGCCGCACGAGTTCTCGGATGCCGCGCTGGCGCAGGCGCGTGCCTTGCCCGACAAGGTGCGTGCGGCCGACAAGAAGCACCGGATCGACCTGACTGACGTGCCGCTGGTGACGATCGACGGCGAGGACGCGCGCGACTTCGACGATGCGGTCTACTGCGAGCCGGCCAAGGTCGGGCGCGGCAAGGGCTGGCGCCTGCTGGTCGCGATCGCCGATGTCAGCCACTATGTCGAGACCGGCGAGGCGATCGACATCGACGCCTACGAGCGCGCCACCAGCGTCTATTTCCCGCGCCGCGTGATCCCGATGCTGCCCGAGAAGCTCTCGAACGGCCTGTGTTCGTTGAACCCGGAAGTCGAGCGCCTGTGCATGGTCTGCGACATGCTGATCAACGCCCAGGGCGACATCCATGCCTACCAGTTCTACCCGGCGGTGATGTTCAGCCATGGCCGCCTGACCTACACCGAGGTCGCGGCGATCCTGCAGAACACGCGCGGGCATGAGGCGCAGCAGCGCGAGGCCCTGGTGCCGCATCTGCTCAACCTGCACGATGTCTACCGGGGCCTGCTGGAAGCGCGCAAGCGCCGCGGCGCGGTCGATTTCGAGACCACCGAGACCCAGATCGTCTGCAACGAGGTCGGCCAGATCGAGAAGATCGTCCCGCGCACGCGCAACGACGCGCACCGCCTGATCGAGGAGGCCATGCTGGCGGCCAACGTCTGCTCGGCCGAGTTCATCCAGCACGGCAAGCACCCGGGCCTGTTCCGCGTCCACGAGGGGCCGACCCCGCTCAAGATCGACATCCTGCGCCAGTACCTCAAGGCGCTGGCCTTGCCCTACAGCGTCAGCGACGAGCCGACACCGCTCGAGTTCCAGCAGATCGCCTCCGCGACCGGTGACCGGCCCGACGCGCTGCAGATCCACCAGATGCTGCTGCGCTCGATGTCGCAGGCGATCTACTCGCCCAACAACGAGGGCCATTTCGGCCTGGCCTTCGAGGCCTACACCCATTTCACGAGTCCGATCCGACGCTATCCCGATCTGCTGGTGCACCGCGTGATCAAGTGCATCCTGGGCGAGCGCAAGTATTCGCTGCCCAATCTGCCGACGCCGGGCGAGGCCCAGCTCAAGCTGGCCAAGCGGCTGGCCGACCGGGTCAAGCCCCCGGCTCCGGGCGACAAGCCGGTGCGGGCCAAGAAGCCCAATGCCGAGCTGCTGGCCTGGCAGGCTGCCGGCCTGCATTGCAGTGCCAACGAGCGCCGCGCCGACGAGGCCAGTCGCGACGTCGAGGCCTGGCTCAAGTGCAAGTACATGCGCGAGCATCTGGGCGAGGAGTTCAGCGGCAAGGTCAGCGCGGCCACCAGCTTCGGCCTGTTCGTTACGCTCGACAGCATGTATGTCGAGGGCCTGGTGCACATCACCGAGCTCGGCGGCGAGTACTACCGCTTCGACGAGGCGCGCCAGGAACTGCGCGGCGAGCGCACCGGCATGCGCTATGCGCTCGGCACGCCGGTGCGGGTGCAGGTCAGCCGGGTCGATCTCGACGGCCGGCGCATCGACTTCCGCCTGGTGCGCGAGGGCGAGGAGCTGGTAGCGCGTGCGCTGCGCGACAAGAGGGGCGGCGCTGCGGCGGCAGCAGGCGAGGGCGGCTCGGCCCGGGTTGCGCGCAAGCGCAAGCCCAAGGCGGGCGAAGCCGGTCAGTCGGTCCAATCGGGACCGTCAGGCAGCTGGTCGGGCGGCAAGCCCGCTGGCAAGCCTGCCGGGCGCGGTACAGGTCCGTCGGCGGGCAAGTCGCGCAAGGGCAAGCGTTGAGATGCAGATACTTGTCTTTCTGCTTGATAACCTGTTCTTCGTGCTGGTCTTTGCTTCGCTGCTGCGGGCCTGGATGAACCAGTCCCGGCTGCGCATGACCGAGCAGCCCGGGCGTTTCGTGATGGCGCTCAGCGACTGGCTGGTCAAGCCGCTGCGCCGGGCCCTGCCCAACGGCTTGCGCCAGGCCCGCCTGGACTGGGCCAGCCTGGCGGCTGCCGCGCTGCTGGCGCTGTGCCATGCCTTGCTACTGCACCTGCTGTCGCTGCTCCTGCTGCCCAGCTTCGATTGGCTGTCCTGGGTCTGGAGCGTGCCCGCGCAGGCCTTGTTGTTCCTGCTGCGCACGGTGCTGCAGGGCTTGCTGGCCATGACGCTGGTCTACGCGCTGATGAGCTGGGTCCAGCCCTTCTCGCCGATCGGCGGCGTGCTGGCGCTACTGCTCGCGCCCTTGCTGCAGCCGCTGCGCCGGCGCCTGCCCCTGGTGGGCGGGGTCGACCTGTCGGCGCTGGTGCTGATCCTGCTGCTGCAGGTGCTGTTGCTGGCGCTGGGCTGATCTGGCCTCTGGACGCAGGCTGCTGTCCATGGCGGCCTTGGCGTCCTTGAATTTGGCCGGTGCCTGCGCTTCGGGTCAGCCCGGCCAGGGCGTGAGGCCGGCGAGCAGGTCGCCGGCGCGCAGGCCGCGTCCGCTCGGCCAGCGGTCGGCCAGGGCGCCATGCTGGTGTACCGCCCGGCAGGTCGCCTGCAGTGCAATCTCCAGTCCGTCGCCCAGGCTGCCGTTCAGGCTGCCGTTTAGCCCGCCGTCCGGGCTGGGCTGCGGCATGGCTGCCGGCATCTGGTCCGGCCTGCAGGGCCTGGCGGTCTGCGTCCAGTAGGCGCCGACCATGCCGGCGAGCACATCGCCGGTGCCGGCGGTCGCCAGCAGGGCGTTGCCCGTGGCGTTGATGAACGGGATCTGCCCCGGCGCGGCGATCACGCTGCCCGAACCCTTGAGCACGACCACGGATTGGAATTGCTGTGCCAGCTGGCGTGCGGCTTGCAGCCGGTCGGCCTGCACCTGGGCGCTGTTGCAGCCCAGCAGCCTGGCCGCCTCGAGCGGGTGTGGCGTCAGGATACTGTGCTGGCCGCGTGCCAGCCGGCGGCTGAGCTGCGCGCGCCAGTCGGCCTGCTGTGCGAGTGCATTGAGCGCGTCGGCATCGAGCACCAGCCGCGGCGACTGCTCGAGCAGGGCCGGCAGCACCGCGCGCACCGACTGGCCGCCGCCGCAGCCGCAGACGGTCGTGGCCTGGCGTGCCAGCTCGCCCTCGGCGCTGGCTTGTGCCGGGCGGAACATCAGCTCGGGCCAGAGCAGGTCGAGCGCCGGTGTGGCCGGCCCGGCGCCGAGCAGGCCCAGATAGACCCGGCCCGCGCCGGCCTGCAGACCGGCGCGCGCCGCCAGCAGCGCCGCGCCGCTCATGCCATTGCCATCGACCGAGACATCCTGGCCGCCAAGCACGAGCAGGTCGCCGTGGCTGCCCTTGTGTGCGCCATGGCACTGCTGGCGCGTCGGGCCCGGGTCGGTGTCCGGTGCGTTGAGCCAGGCATCGGGCGCCAGCTGGTCGGCGGCGACGCCGAGCCGGTCGAGCCAGACCTGGCCGGCCGCGTCCCGGCCGTCGGCGGTGAACAGGCCGGGCTTGAGCGTCAGCAGCGACAGCGTGTGGCGCGGCCCCATGGGTCTGGCCTCGAAGGGGTTGCGCCAGGCGCCGCTGTCGCACTCCAGCCCGCTCGGCAGGTCCACGCACAGCACGGTGGCGCGGGTCTGCTGCAGGGCCAGCATCCAGTCGGCCATCGGGCCCGGTCCGAGGCCGCGGCCGCCCAGGCCCAGCAGCGCGTCGATGCCGAGGTCGAAGTCCTTGGGCGGCCGGTCGGAAAACTCCAGGCCGGCCGCGCGCGCCTGTTGCAGCGCGTAGCGGGCGTCGTCGGGCAGCCGGGCTTCGTCGCCTTGCCAGCTGACGGTCAGGCGGGTCTGCGGCAGTTGCGTGCGCAGCAGGGCGGCCGCCAGCAGGCCGTCGCCGCCGTTGTTGCCGGGCCCGCAGGCGAGCCAGACATGGCGCGCATGCGGCTGCAGCGCCCGGGCCAGGGCGGCAACCGAGCCAGCGGCCCGCTGCATCAGCTGGTGTGGCGGCAGGCGCGCGAGCGCGGCCTGTTCGATCGCGCGGCTGGCGGCGCTGCCGTGCAGCGGGAGCTTGGGTCGGCAGGACCCGGGGTCTAGGCGCAGCAGCATGAGGTTTTGAAGGTGTTACAATCGCTGGGTTTTGCAAATTGTGGCGCATGTGGCGTCGCAGCAAGCAAAGCTCAACCGCAAACAGGTCCGACCAGGTGTCGTTGGCGTCACGCCGCGATGATGGACCTGATTTAAGCCCCAACCTCAGGAAATTTAACCATGTCTATCTCCATGCGCGAAATGCTGGAAGCCGGTGTCCATTTCGGTCACCAAACCCGCTTCTGGAACCCCAAGATGGCTCCGTTCATCTTCGGTCACCGCAACAAGATCCACATCATCAACCTGGAAAAGACCCTCCCGCTGTTCGAGGAGGCTGCCAAGTTCGTGCGCCAGCTGACCGCCAACGGCGGCACCGTGCTGATGGTCGGTACCAAGCGCACCTCGCGCGACATCGTGTCGCTCGAAGCTGACCGCGCCGGCGTGCCTTACGTCGAGCAGCGCTGGCTCGGCGGCATGCTGACCAACTTCAAGACCGTCAAGACCTCGATCAAGCGCCTGAAGGACATGCAAGCCCAGAAGGAAGCCGGTCTGGAAAGCATGTCCAAGAAGGAACAGCTGACCTTCACCCGCGAGATCGAGAAGCTCGAGAAGGACATCGGCGGCATCCAGGACATGCCCGCTCTGCCGGACGCCATCGGCATCGCCGACGCGATCCTCGAAGGCCGTGCCAACGCCGGCGCCGACCTGGTCAAGACCGCTCAAGCCGATGCTGGCGACGAGTTCGTCGAAGTGCAAAACGCTGCCTGAAGCTGAGCACCCAAGTCGAAAAAGGGGCTCGAGAGCCCCTTTTTTGCAAGCAAATTTTCATCTGACAGTGCAACACTGGGTCCCACACTGGACTCGAACGGAGAAACAAGATGGCTGCAATCACCGCTAGCATGGTCGCCGAACTGCGCGCCAAGACCGACGCCCCGATGATGGAGTGCAAGAAGGCCCTGACCGAAGCCGAAGGCAATATGGACAAGGCCGAAGAGATCCTGCGCGTCAAGCTGGGCAACAAGGCCGGCAAGGCCGCCAGCCGCGTGACCGCCGAAGGCGTGATCTCCAGCTTCATCGACGGCAGCACCGGCGCCCTGGTCGAGATCAACTGCGAAACCGACTTCGTCTCCAAGAACGACCTGTTCCTGGCCTTCTGCAACCAGGTCGCCGAGCTGGTCGTCAAGCACAACCCGGCTGACGTCGCCGCCATCGGTGAACTGCCGCTGACCCTGGAAAGCTTCGGTCCGACCGTGGAAGAAGTCCGCAAGGGCCTGATCGGCAAGATCGGCGAGAACATGGCGATCCGCCGCTTCAAGCGCTACGCCGACGGTGGCCAGCTGGCCGCCTACCTGCACGGCGTGCGCATCGGCGTGATGGTCGAGTTCGACGGCGAGCTGACCGCTGCCAAGGACACCGCGATGCACATCGCCGCCATGAAGCCGGTCTCGCTGTCGAGCGCCGACGTGCCGGCCGAACTGGTCGCCAAGGAGCGTTCGGTCGCCGAAGCCAAGGCTGCCGAATCCGGCAAGCCGGCCGAGATCGCCGCCAAGATGATCGAAGGTTCGATCCAGAAGTACCTGAAGGAAGTCTCGCTGCTGGACCAGGTCTTCGTCAAGGCCGCCGATGGCAAGCAGACCGTCGCTGCCTACCTGAAGTCCACCAACACCAGCGTCAAGGGCTTCACGATGTTCGTCGTCGGCGAAGGCATCGAGAAGAAGGTCGACGACTTCGCCGCTGAAGTCGCCGCTCAGGTTGCAGCCGCCACCCAGGGCGCCTGATACTGATCTGACCCGGTTTTCGGGGCGCTGCTGGCGAGAGGCCGGCGCGACCCGATCCGGGAAAATGCACGGCCGGCCCTTCACGGGGTCGGCCGTTGTCGCAATGAAGCCCTAAAATCCACCGGATATCAACGAGACCCATGCTTATGCCTGCTTACAAGCGTATCCTGCTGAAACTTTCCGGCGAAGCCCTGATGGGCGATGACGCCTTTGGCATCAACCGCGCGACCATCGTTCGCATCGTCGAGGAGGTCGCCGCGATCACCCGACTCGGCGTGGAGGTGGCGGTGGTCATTGGCGGCGGCAACATCTTCCGCGGCGTGGCTGGCGGCTCGGTCGGCATGGACCGCGCCACGGCCGATTACATGGGCATGCTGGCTACCGTCATGAACTCGCTCGCATTGGGCGACGCGTTCGAGAAGGCCGGAGTCAAGGCGCGCGTGATGTCCGCGATCGCGATCGACCAGGTGGTCGAGCCCTATGTCCGCCCCAAGGCCCTGCAGTACCTCGAAGAGGGCAAGGTGGTGGTGTTCGCTGCCGGTACCGGCAACCCCTTCTTCACGACCGATACCGCCGCTGCCCTGCGCGGCGCCGAGATCGGTGCCGAGATCGTGCTGAAAGCGACCAAGGTCGACGGCATCTATACCGCCGATCCCAAGAAGGACCCGGCCGCCACGCTGTACACGAGCATCAGCTTCGACGAGGCGATCACGCGTCAGCTCGAGGTCATGGATGCGACCGCCTTCGCGCTCTGCCGCGACCAGAAGCTGCCGATCAAGGTCTTCAGCATCTTCAAGCCGGGCGCGCTGCACCGCGTCGTCATGGGTGAAGACGAAGGCACGCTGGTTCACGTCTGATCTAGCAATACAGTAGCAAGAGGTTCAAGATGGCATTGTCTGAAATCAAGAAAAACGCCGAGCACAAGATGAACGCTTCGCTCGAAGCGCTCAAGAACAACCTGGCCAAGGTCCGCACCGGCCGCGCCAACCCGCAGCTGCTCGATACCATCCAGGTCGAGTACTGGGGCTCGATGGTGCCGATGTCGCAGGTCGCCAACCTGACCCTGCTCGACGCGCGCACCATCGGCGTCGCGCCGTGGGAAAAGGGCATGGGCGCCAAGATCGAAAAGGCGATCCGCGAGTCCGACCTGGGCCTGAACCCGGCCTCGCAGGGCGACCTGATCCGGGTGCCGATCCCGGCCATGACCGAGGAGCGCCGCAAGGAGATGACCAAGGTCGTGCGCGGCGAGGGCGAGCATGCCAAGGTCGCCGTGCGCAACCTGCGCCGCGATGCCAACGAAGCGGTCAAGAAGCTGGTCAAGGACAAGCTGGCCTCCGAGGACGACGAGCGCCGCAGCACCGAAGAGATCCAGAAGCTGACCGACCGCATGATCGCCGAAGTCGACAAGGTCATCGCGTCCAAGGAACAGGACCTGATGGCCTTCTGAGGCCGTTTCAGGCATATCGACCCAGACTCCCCTGCATGTTCAAGCCAAAAGCCGTCAAGTCTCTCATCGCCATGCCTCGGCATGTCGCCATCGTCATGGACGGCAACGGCCGTTGGGCCAAGAAGCGCTTCCTGCCCAGGCTGGCGGGGCACCGGCAGGGCTACGAGTCGCTGCGCCGCATGGTCGACCTGTGCCTGCAGCGCGGCATCGGGGTGCTGACGGTGTTCGCCTTCTCGTCCGAGAACTGGAAGCGTCCGGTCGAGGAGGTCTCGGGCCTGATGGATCTGCTGGTCAAGGGCCTGATGCGCGAGGTGCCCAAGCTCGGCGAGCAGGGCGTGCGCATGGAGTTTCCGGGCGAACGCCAGGGTCTGTCCGAGCTGGTACGCTCCAGCCTGGAGCAGGCGCGCGCGCAGACTGCGCACAACGACAAGCTGGTGCTCAACATCTGCTTCAACTATGGCGGACGCTGGGACATCGTGCAGGCCGCGCAGCAACTGGCCTTGCGCGGCGAAGCCATCACCGAGGCTTCGCTCTCGGCCGCGCTGTCGCTGGCCCATGTGCCGGACCCCGATCTGGTGATCCGCACCGGCGGCGAGCAGCGCATCAGCAATTTTCTGCTCTGGCAGTCGGCCTATGCCGAATTCTATTTTTCCGACAAGCTCTGGCCCGATTTCGATGCGGCCGAGCTCGACCGCGCGCTGGCCTGCTACGCCGGCCGCGAGCGCCGCTTCGGTCTGATCTCGGAGCAGCTCGTCGCTTCATCCGACGCGGCCTGACCCCATGCTCAAGCAAAGAATCATCACCGCCTTGCTCATGCTGGCCGTCCTGCTGCCGGCGCTGTTTCATTCCGATCCCCGGCCGTTCTGCCTGCTCACGCTGCTGCTGATCGTCGCGGGCGGCTGGGAATGGGCAAGGCTCAACGGTCTGGCCTTTGGCGCCGCGCTGGCCTGCGGCCTCGGGCTCGGGGCCTTGCTCGGCCTGGCCTGGTGGCAGTTCGGTCTTGCGCAACAGCAGCCGCTGCTGTGGCAGGTTACTGGGTTTTTCTGGCTGGTCGCAGCGCCGCTGCTGCTGCGCGCCGGTGTCGCCGGCTGGCCCCGCATTGCGCCGGTATTGCGCCTGTGCGTGGGTCTGGCGCTGATCGCGCTGGCCTGGTGGGCGATGGCACAGGCGCGGGTCCAGGGCGTTGCGCTGCTGCTGTCGATCATGGCGCTGGTCTGGACCGCCGACATCGCGGCCTATTTCGGCGGCAGGGCCTTTGGCCGGCGCAAGCTCGCGCCGACCATCAGCCCCGGCAAGAGCTGGGCTGGCGTCTACAGCGGAGCTCTCGGCGTGCTGCTGCTGGCCGCCTGCTGGACCTGGGCCGAGCAGCGCTACGGCACGCCGGGCGCCAGCCTCTACGGCCGGCTCTGGGCCATGGGGCCGCTGGCCATGCTCGGCGGCCTGCTGCTGCTGACCGCGATGAGCGTCTGCGGCGACCTGATCGAGTCGCTGGTCAAGCGCAGCGCGGGCGTCAAGGACTCCAGCCAGCTGCTGCCGGGCCATGGTGGCGTGCTCGACCGGGTCGACGCGCTGCTGCCGGTGCTGCCGCTGGGCATGATGCTGGCCACTCTCTAATGCTCAATCTCCGGAACCCGTCCATGCAACTTACTTCCACGCCGATGCGCCAGCGCCTGACGGTGCTCGGCTCGACCGGCTCCATCGGCAAGAACACGCTGGACGTGGCGGCGCGCCATCCGGAGCGCTTCGAGGTCTACGCGCTGAGTGCCTCGACCCAGGTCGAGCTGCTGCTGGCGCAATGCGCCCAGTTCAAGCCGCGCTATGCCGTCATGGCCTCGCCCGCGCATGCCGCGCTGCTGCGCCAGCGCATCACGGCCGAGGGCCTGGCCACCGAAGTGCTGTCGGGGCCGGCGGCCCTGTCCGACATCAGCTCGCTGCCCGAGGTCGATGCCGTGATGGCGGCCATCGTCGGCGCGGCCGGTCTCGAGCCCTGCCTGGCTGCCGCACGCGCCGGCAAGAAGCTGCTGCTGGCCAACAAGGAAGCGCTGGTCGTCGGCGGCGAATTCTTCATGCAGGCGGTGCGCGAGGGCGGCGCCACGCTGCTGCCGATCGACAGCGAGCATTCGGCGATCTTCCAGTCCCTGCCCGAGGATGCCAATTGCTGGAACGAGCGGGTCGAGAAGATCATCCTGACCGCCTCGGGCGGACCGTTCCGCAGCCGCGACCCGCTGACGCTGGCCAAGGTCACACCCGACGAGGCCTGCGCCCACCCGAACTGGGTCATGGGCCGCAAGATCTCGGTCGATTCGGCGACCATGATGAACAAGGCGCTCGAGGTGATCGAGGCGCGCTACCTGTTCGGCCTGCCGCCCGAGCGGATCGAGGTCGTGATCCACCCGCAAAGCGTGCTGCACTCGATGGTGCAGTACCGCGACCGTTCGGTCGTGGCCCAGCTCGGCACGCCGGACATGCGGGTGCCGATCGCCTACGGCCTGAGCTGGCCGCAGCGCATCGAATCGGGCGCCGAGGCGCTGGACTTCGCGCGCATGAGCGCGCTGACCTTCGAGCCAGCCGATCCGGCCCGCTTTCCCGGCCTGTTCCTGGCCTGGGAGGCCTTGCGCGCCGTGCCGGGCACGACGGCGGTGCTCAATGCCGCCAACGAGATCGCGGTGGCGGCCTTCCTCGATGGCCGGCTGCGCTTTGACCAGATCCATCAGGTCAACCGAGCCACGCTCGAGCATTACCAGCCCGCCGAGCCGCATGGCCTCGATGATCTGCTGGCGATCGATGCCCGGGCCCGCGCCCTGGCGGCCGAACGCGTGGCGCATTGCCGCTGAGCCCCGGTGATGCTGACCCTGCTCGCCTTTGTCGCTGCCCTGGCGCTGCTGATCGCCGTCCACGAATGGGGCCACTACCGGATGGCGCTGGCTTGCGGTGTCAAGGTGCTGCGCTTCTCGATCGGTTTCGGGCCGGTCCTGCTGCGCTGGCGGGGGCGTAGCGGCACCGAGTTCACGCTCTGCCTGCTGCCGCTGGGCGGCTATGTGCGCATGCTCGACGAGCGCGAGGCCGAGGTGCCGGCGCAGGAGCGTCATCTGGCCTTCAATACCCAGCCGTTGCGCGCGCGCGCGGCCATCGTCGCGGCCGGTCCGCTGGCCAATCTGGCGCTCGCCGTCTTGCTCTATGCGGCGGTGTCCTGGATCGGCCTGCCCCAGGCCCGCGCCGTGCTGTCCGAGCCGGCCGCTGGCACGCTGGCGGCACAGGCCGGCCTGCGCAGCGGCCAGTGGGTGCAGCGCCTGAGCGCCGACGGCGAGCCGGAGCAGGAGGTCGAGTCCTTCGATCAGTTGCGCTGGGCGCTGACCGAGGCCGCGCTGTCGGGCCAGGACCTGACGCTCTGGGCTGGCTCGGCGCCGCAGTCGGCCGCAGACGAATACCGCCTGCCGCTGTCGAAGCTGGGGCCGGTCGAGGCCGATGCCAAATTGTTCGCCCGCATCGGCATCGTCGCGCCCTGGTCGGCACCGGAGCTGGGCGAGCTGCTCGAGCAGGGGGCGGGCGCGCGTGCCGGCTTGCAGGCCGGCGACCGGGTGCTCAGCGTCGACGGACTGCCCGTGCACGATGCGCAGCAGTTGCGCCAGCTCATCAGGACCGGCCTGGACCGCCAGGGCAATGGCCTGGCGCAGGCCTGGGTGCTCGAGCGCCGGGGCAACCGGCTGGAATTGACGGTGCGGCCCGAGCCGCAGGGCGAGGATCTGGAGCGGGTCGGGCGCATCGGTGCCTTCGTCGGCACGCCGCCCGAGATGGTGACCTTGCAGGAGGATTTCCTCGGTGGCCTGCTGCAGGGTCTGCGCCAAACCGGCGAGGTCGCCGGCCTGACCCTGGGCATGATGGGCCGCATGGTGGTGGGCCTGGCCTCGCTCGACAACCTGAGCGGGCCGATCTCGATCGCGGAATATGCCGGCAAGTCGGCCAGCCTGGGCGGCGTGGCCTATCTGTCCTTCCTGGCCTTGATCAGCGTCAGTCTGGGTGTGCTCAACCTGCTGCCGCTGCCGGTCCTTGACGGCGGCCACCTGTTGTATTATCTGATCGAGGGCGTGACCGGCCGCCCCATCCCCGAACAATGGCTGGAACGGCTGCAGCGCGCCGGAATGGCCATACTGCTGGCGCTCATGAGCGTGGCCGTTTTCAACGACATCGCCCGACTGTTGGGCTGAAATCCTGTTTCCATGAAGAACTCCCTTTTTCGCATGCGTTCGGTTGCCGTGGGCGCGATCGTCTCCTCCTTGGTTGCCGCCTTGCCGGCCTGGGCCGTTGCGCCGTTCCAGCTGCGCGACATCCGCCTCGAGGGCTTGCAGCGGGTCGAGCCCGGCACCGTGTTCGCTTCGCTGCCGTTTCGCGTCGGTGACCAGTACAGCGACGACAAGGGCACGGCAGCGATCCGCGCCCTGTTCGGCCTGGGCCTGTTTTCCGATGTGCGGCTGCAGGTCAATGGCGACGAGCTGGTCGTTATCGTCGAGGAGCGGCCGACCGTGGCCGAGGTCAGCTTCACCGGCGTCAAGGAGTTCGATGCCGAGGTGCTCAAGAAGGCGCTGCGCGACATCGGCCTGGCCGATGGCCGCCCGTTCGACCGTGCGCTGGCTGACCGCGCCGAGCAGGAGCTCAAGCGCCAGTACCTGACCCGCAGCCTCTACGGCGCGCAGGTCACCGCGACCGCCACGCCGATCGAGCGCAACCGCGTCAACGTCAGCTTCAACGTGGTCGAGGGCGACATCGCCAAGATCAAGGAAATCCGCATCGTCGGCAACCAGGCTTTCAGCGACAGCACGCTGCGCGGCCTGTTCGACCTCGATACCGGGGGCTGGCTGAGCTGGTACACCAAGAGCGACCGCTATTCGCGCACCAAGCTCAACGCCGACCTCGAGACGCTGCGCAGCTACTACCTGTCGCGCGGCTACCTCGAGTTCCGCATCGATTCGACCCAGGTCGCGATCGCGCCCGACAAGGATGCGATGTCGATCACGGTCAACGTGACCGAGGGCCAGCGCTATGTGGTCTCGAGCGTCCAGCTCGAGGGCGACTACCTCGGCAAGGACGAGGAATTCAAGTCCCTGGTCGCGATCAAGGCCGGCCAGCCCTACAACGCCGAGGACGTGGCGCAGACCACCAAGGCCTTCACCGAATATTTCGGCGGCTTCGGCTACGCCTTTGCCCGCGTCGAGGCCAAGCCGCAGATCGATCGCGTCAGCAACCGCGTCGCGCTGGTGCTCAGCGCCCAGCCTTCGCGCCGCGCCTATGTGCGCCGCATCAGCGTCGAGGGCAACAACCGCACCCGCGACGAGGTGATCCGGCGCGAGTTCCGCCAGCTCGAGTCGGCCTGGTACGACAGCGACCGCATCAAGCTCTCGCGCGACCGCGTCGACCGCCTGGGCTTCTTCACCCAGGTCGCGGTCGATACGGTCGACGTGCCGGATGCGCCCGACCAGGTCGATCTGGTGGTCAGCGTGATGGAGAAGCCGACCGGCAACCTGACGCTGGGCGCTGGCTTCTCGCAGGCCGAGAAGCTGTCGCTGATCGCGGGCATCCAGCAGGAAAACCTGTTCGGTTCGGGTAACTACCTGGGCCTGAACGTCAATACCAGCAAGTACAACCGCCAGCTGTCGCTGACTACGACCGATCCGTATTTCACGCCCGAGGGCATCTCGCGCACGGTCGACCTGTACTACCGCACCAGTCAGCCGCTGACCACGCAGGCAGGCAACTACAAGCTGACCACGCCGGGTGTGGCGGTGCGCTTCGGCGTGCCGTTCTCGGAGACCGACACGGTCTACTTCGGCGCCGGCATCGAGCAGACCAAGATCGATCCGGGCAACGGCATGCCGCTGGCCTACAACGACTACATCGCCAACTTCGGCGACTCGCCGACCTCGGTGCCGCTGACCGTGGGCTGGGGCCGTGACACGCGCGACAGCGCGCTGGTGCCGAGCACCGGCCGTCTGCAGCGCGTCAACGGCGAGCTCGGCGTCGCGGGCGACACCCGCTACGCCAAGGCCAACTACCAGTTCCAGCAGTACATCCCCTTGAACAAGAAGTTCACGCTGGCGTTCAACGCCGAAGCCGGCTGGGGCGAAGGCCTGAGCGGCAAGCCGTTCCCGCTGTTCAAGAACTTCTACGGTGGCGGTCTCGGCTCGGTGCGTGGCTTCGAGCAGGGCACGCTGGGCGGCAAGTCCCAGATCGTCGGGGGCACGACCATGGCCAACATCGGCGGCACCAAGAAGTTGGTGCTCAACACCGAGCTGGTTGTTCCTTTTCCGGGTGCCGGCAACGACCGCACGCTGCGCATGTACGGTTTCTTCGACATCGGCAATATCTACGGTCAAGACGAGAAAGTCGATGTCGCCAACCTGCGCGCTTCGACTGGCGTCGGTATCAGCTGGATTTCGCCGATCGGCCCGCTTAGAATCGCCTATGCCCGTCCCGTGCGAAAGCAGGACGACGACAAGACCCAGAGCATCCAATTCCAGATCGGGACTTCTTTCTGATGACATCGTTCAAGCGCGTTTTTTCGCGTCACGCCATTGCGGCGCTGGCGCTCGGCTGTACCACTCTGGCCTCGGCGGCCGAGCTGCGCATAGGCTTCGTCAACACCGATCGCATCTTCAAGGAGGCCTCGACCGCCAAGGCGGCCCAGTCCAAGCTGGAGCAGGAGTTCTCGCGCCGCGAGCGTGAGGTCGAGGGGCTGGGCACCCAGCTCAAGAGCGCCTCGGAAAAGCTCGAGAAGGACGCGCCGACCCTGTCCGACAGCCAGCGTGGCGCGCGCCAGCGCCAGCTGGTCGAGCTCGACCGCGAGTTCCAGCGCAAGCGGCGCGAATTCCAGGAAGACCTGGCGCAGCGCAAGAACGAAGAGCTGCAACTCGTGCTCGAGCGCGCCAACCGCGTCATCAAGCAGGTCGCCGAAAGCGAGAAGTACGACCTGATCATGCAGGAAGCGGTCTACGTCAATCCCAAGCTCGACATCACCGACAAGGTGTTGAGCGGGCTCAACAACGCCAAGTGATGGCCAGGCCGTGAGCGCCACGCTGGCCGAAATCTGCGCCGCCCTGGGCGGCGTTTTACATGGTGAGCCGGGCTTGTCGATGGCACGCCTGGCTTCGCTCGAGGCCGCCGGGGCGGACTCGCTGTCCTTCGTCGCGCAGGCGCGCTATGCCGGTCAGATCGCGAGCACCGGCGCCGGCGCGCTGATCGTGCCGCCCGCGCTGCTGGAGCCCGCGCGCGCGCGCGGCGCCTGCATCGAGACGCCTGACGCCTACCTCTATTTCGCGCGCCTGACGCAATGGTGGCAGGCCAGGCGCGAGGCGGCCGAACAGGCCGACGCGGGTCCCGCCATTCACCCGAGCGCCGTGATTGATCCGACGGCGCAGCTGGGAGAAGGCGTGACGGTCGGCGCTTTTGCCGTGATCGAGGCCGGCGTGGTGGTGGAGCAGGGCGCGCGCATCGGCGCGCATTGCGTGCTCGAGCGCCGCGCCCATGTCGGCGCGCGCACCCGCCTGAGTCCGCGCGTGACGCTGGGCCATGACTGCCGCATCGGTGCCGACGGCATTGTTCACGCTGGGGTCGTGATCGGCGCCGACGGTTTCGGCTTCGCGCTGCACCAGGGCGAGTGGATCAAGATCGAGCAGCTCGGCGCGGTGCGCATCGGCGACCGGGTCGAGATCGGCGCCAACAGCTGCATCGACCGCGGCGCGCTCGAGGACACCGTGCTCGAGGACGGCGTCAAGCTCGACAACCTGATCCAGATCGGCCACAACGTACAGGTGGGTCGCAACACGGCAATGGCCGGCTGCGCCGGCGTTGCCGGCAGCGCCAAGATCGGTGCCAACTGCACGGTCGGCGGTGGCGCCGTCGTGCTCGGCCATCTGACGCTGGCCGACGGCGTGCATATCTCGGCCGCCTCGGTCGTGATGCGCTCGATCAATCAGCCCGGCCAGTACAGCGGCGTCTTCCCGATCGACGACAACCGCTCCTGGGAAAAGAACGCGGCCACGCTCAGGCAACTGCACCGCCTGCGCGACCGCATCAAAGCATTGGAAAAGACATCATGATGGACATCCACCAGATCCTCAAGCAACTCCCGCACCGCTATCCCTTCCTGCTCGTCGACCGCGTGCTCGAGATAGAAAAGGGCAAGTCCATCAAGGCGCTCAAGAACGTCAGCGTCAACGAGCCGCAGTTCACCGGCCATTTCCCGCACCGTCCGGTGTTTCCGGGCGTGCTGCAGCTCGAAGCCCTGGCCCAGGCCGCCGCGCTGCTGGCCTTCGACACCCTGGGCACCTCGCCCGACGACAACACGGTCTACTACTTTGCCGGCATCGATGGCGCGCGCTTCAAGCGTCCGGTCGAGCCGGGCGACCAGCTGATCCTCGAGGTCTCGCTCGAGCGCATGAAGGCCGGCATGTTCAAGTTCAAGGCCGTCAGCCGAGTCGATGGCGTGATCGCCTGCGAGGCCGAGCTGATGTGCGCCATGCGCAAGATCGCCTGAACCGGGTGCACGCGTGAGCAACATCCACCCCAGCGCTGTGGTCGACCCCCAGGCCGAGCTCGACAGCTCGGTCACGGTCGGCCCCTACACGGTGATCGGCCCGCATGTGAAGGTGGATGCCGGCACGACCATCGGTCCGCATTGCGTGATCGAGGGCCACACGACGATAGGTCGCGACAACCGGATCTTCCAGTTCACCTCGCTGGGCGCGATCAATCAGGACAAGAAGTACGCGGGCGAACCCTGCGAACTGATCATCGGTGACCGCAACACCATCCGCGAGTTCAGCACCTACCATATCGGCACGATGCAGGGCGGTGGCGTGACGCGGTTGGGACATGACAACTGGATGATGGCCTACACCCATCTGGCGCATGACTGTCTGGTTGGTAATCACACGATCTTCGCCAACAACGCGCAGATCGCCGGCCATGTCGTGGTCGGTGACTGGGTGATCCTGGGTGCCTACACCTGCGTGCATCAGTTCGTGCGCATCGGTGCCCACGGCATGACCGGCATGGGCACGGTGCTGCTGGCCGATCAGCCGCCGTTCGTGATGAGCGAAGGGCACCCGGCCGCCGCGCGTTCGATGAATTTCGAAGGCCTGCGCCGGCGCGGCTTCAGCACCGCGCGCATCGCAGCCGTCAAGGCCATGCACAAGGCGCTTTATCGCGACAACCTGACGCTCGAGCAGGCCAGGGAGCGCATGACCGAGCTGCCGCAGCGCTTCGAGGGCTGCGAGGCCGATGTGCAGCTGATGCAGGTCTTCCTCGACGGTCTGTCGGCGCATCGCGGAATCGTGCGCTGATGGCGACGGATCTGAGTGCTGCCACCGTCGCCCTGGTGGCCGGTGAGGCGTCCGGCGACCTGCTCGCGGCCCAGCTGCTGCGCGGGCTGCAGGCGCGCTGGCCGGGCCTGCAGGCCGTCGGCATCGGCGGGCCGCAGCTGGAGGCGGCCGGTTTCACCGCCTGGTGGCCGAGCGAGAAGCTGGCCGTGCGCGGCTATGTCGAGGTGCTGCGTCACTACCGCGAGATCGTCGGCATCCGCCGCCAGCTGAAAAGTCGCCTGCTGGCTGACAAGCCCGGCCTGTTCATCGGCGTCGATGCGCCCGACTTCAACCTCGATCTCGAGGGCGATCTGCGCGCCGCGGGTATCAAGACGGTGCATTTCGTCGCCCCCGCGGTCTGGGCCTGGCGGCCTGAGCGGGTCGAGCAGATCCGCCGCTGTGTCGACCATGTGCTGTGCATCTTTCCGTTCGAGCCCGAGCTGCTGGCGCGCCACGGCATCGCGTCGACCTATGTCGGCCATCCGCTGGCGCCGCTGATCCCGCTCGAGCCCGACCAGGCCAAGGCGCGCACCGGACTGGGCCTGGCGCCGCAGGCGCGCGTGGTCGCGCTGTTGCCGGGCAGCCGCAGCGCCGAGATCGAGCATCTGCTGCCGCGCTTCCTGCAGGCCGCGCGCCTGATGCTGCGCGAGCAGCCCGGGCTGCGCTTCGTGCTGCCGGCGGTGCCGGCGCAGTTCGCGCGCATCGAGCAGCTGGTCGCGCGCGCCGGCCTGGGCGCGGCGCTGCAGCTCACGCGCGGCGGCTCGCACGCGGCCCTGGCCGCCTGCGACGTCACGCTGATCGCCAGCGGCACCGCGACGCTCGAAGCGGCGCTGTTCAAGCGCCCGATGGTGATCGCGTACCACATGAACTGGCTGTCCTGGAAGCTGCATCAGCGCAAGATGCTGCAGCCCTGGGTCGGCCTGCCCAATATCCTGGCCGGCGAATTCCTGGTGCCCGAGCTGCTGCAGCAGGCTGCGACGCCGGCGGCGCTGGCGCGCGAAACGCTGGCCTGGCTGATCGACGATGCCGCCACCGAGGCGCGCCGTTCGGCGCTGCGCCAGCGCTTCGTCAGCCTGCACCGCGAGCTCAGCCGCGACACCGTCCAACTGGCCAGCGATGCGATCGAGCAAGTCCTTGCCGCTTGAACAGGTCGCCTTCGACTGGGAGCAGCCCGCGCTGACCGCCGGCGTGGACGAGGCCGGCCGCGGCCCGCTGGCCGGTCCGGTGGTCGCCGCGGCCGTGATCCTCGACGAGCGCCAGCCGATCGCCGGCCTGGCCGACTCCAAGAAGCTCAGCGCGGCGCGGCGCGACCAGCTCTATGACGAGATCCGGGCCAAGGCGCTGTGCTGCTGCGTCGCGCAGGCCAGCGTCGAGGAGATCGACCGTCTCAACATCCTGCAGGCGACCCTGCTGGCGATGCAGCGTGCGGTCGCCGGCCTGCGCCTCAAGCCCGGCCTGGTGCTGGTCGACGGCAACCGGCTGCCGCTGCTCGAGATGCGGGCCGAGGCCATCGTCAAGGGTGATGCCAAGGTGGCCGCGATCTCGGCCGCCTCGATCCTGGCCAAGGTCACGCGCGACCGTGGCCTGGAGCTGCTCGACCAGCGCTATCCGCAGTACGGCTTCGCCCGCCACAAGGGCTACGGCACTGTCGAGCACCTGCAGGCCCTGCGTCTGCATGGGCCCTGTCCCGAGCACCGCAGCAGCTTTGCCCCCGTGGCCCAGGCCGCGCGCAGCCCATTGGGCGTCAACCCCTTTCACGCCGTGGCGATTGCCGCGCTGATCACATGAACCCCGAGATCATCAGCTCGCGCGACAACGCGTGGGTCAAGAAGTTGCGCGCGCTGGCGCAGGACGGCGCGGCCTACCGCAAGCTGGGCCAGGTCTGGCTCGAGGGCGACCATCTGTGCCGCGCCTTGCTCGCGCGCGGCCTGCAGCCGCAGGCGGTGGTGCTGGCGCAGTCGGCGCAGGCGCAGGTGGCGCAATGGGGACTTGACCCGTCGGTGCGGCGCGTGGTGCTGGCCGACGGCCTGATGGCGCAGATCAGCTCGCTCGAGTCGCCGGCCGCGATGGGCTTTGTCCATGCACTGCCCGCGGCCACGCCGCTCGAGCCGGAGCTGCCCAGCGTCGTGCTCGACCGGCTGCAGGACCCGGGCAATGTCGGCTCGATCCTGCGCAGCGCGGCGGCGATGGGATTCAAGCAGGTGCTGGCGCTCAAGGGCACGGCGGCGCTGTGGTCGCCCAAGGTACTGCGCGCCGGCATGGGCGCGCATTTCGCGCTGCAGCTGCGCGAGGGCCTGCTTGATTCCGATCTCGAGGCGCTGCGGGTGCCGCTGCTGGCGACCAGCCCGCACCGGGGCGAATTCCTGCACCGCGCCGAGCTGCCCTGGCCCTGCGCCTGGCTGCTTGGCCATGAAGGGCAGGGCGTCAGTGACGCGCTGCTGGCGCGCGCCGCCATGACGCTGCGCATCGTGCAGCCCGGCGGCGAGGAGTCGCTCAACGCCGCCGCAGCGGCTGCGGTCTGCCTGCACGCCAGCGCGGTCCGCATCGCCTGAGCGCGGCGGCTGGCGGCAGACAGCCAGCTGTCATGTTGATCTGCTAAGACTTTTTGCAGGGTCATCCAATCCATTGCCCCAGGGTATAATCGTCAGGTTTACCCTAACCTCGCGCACCTATCGGCAAGTCCTTGCCGGCCTCCCTGGAAAAGACGTCGTTGCACTCCCCGGGCATAGGTGCGTCCAAACTGGAGAATCCCGTGTTTACCGTCCCAGCAAAAGCCATCCTCGCGCTCGCAGACGGCACGGTCTTTATAGGCGCCTCCATCGGCGCCACCGGCCAGACCGTCGGTGAAGTGGTGTTCAACACCTCGATCACCGGCTATCAGGAAATCCTCACCGACCCCAGCTACCGCCAGCAGATCGTGACCCTCACGTATCCGCATATCGGCAACTACGGTGTCAACGAGGAAGACGTGGAGGCTACCGCCGTCCACGCCGCCGGCCTGATCATCAAAGACCTGCCCCTGCTCTCGTCCAATTTCCGCCAGACGCTGACCCTGGGCGACTACCTCAAGCGTGAAGGTACGGTGGCGATTGCCGACATCGATACCCGCAAGCTGACCCGCATCCTGCGCGAGAAGGGCGCGCAGAACGGCGCCATCATCGGTCTCGAGACCGGTGTCGAGGTGACCGACGCGCTCAAGGCCCAGGCCGTGGCCGCGGCCCAGGCCGCACCCAGCATGAAGGGCCAGGACCTGGCCCAGGTCGTGACCACGCAGCAGCCCTATGCCTGGACCCAGACCGAGTGGAAGCTCGCGCGCGAAGACGGCACCCCGGGCTACGGCGAACAGACCGCTCCGCGTTTCCACGTGGTGGCCTATGACTTCGGCGTCAAGCTCAACATCCTGCGCATGCTGGCCTCGCGCGGCTGCAAGGTGACCGTGGTGCCGGCCCAGACGTCGGCCGCCGAAGTGCTCAAGCACCAGCCGGACGGCATCTTCCTGTCCAACGGCCCGGGCGACCCGCAGCCCTGCGACTACGCGATTGCTGCCACGCAAGAGCTGATCGAGACCGGCATCCCGTTGTTCGGCATCTGCCTGGGACACCAGATCATGGCGCTGGCCTCCGGTGCCCAGACCTTCAAGATGGTCAACAGCCACCATGGCGCCAACCATCCGGTCAAGGATCTCGATACGGGTCGCGTCAGCATCACGAGCCAGAACCACGGTTTCGCCGTGGCACTGGATTCGCTGCCGGCCAACCTGCGCCCGACCCACATCAGCCTGTTTGACGGCACGCTGCAGGGTCTGGAGCGCACCGACCGCCCGGCCTTCTGCTTCCAGGGTCACCCGGAAGCCTCGCCCGGTCCGCACGACATCGCCTACCTGTTCGACCGCTTCACGGCACTGATGGAGCAACACAAAAATGCCTAAGCGCACAGACATCAAGAGCATCCTCATCATCGGCGCCGGTCCCATCGTGATCGGCCAGGCCTGCGAGTTCGACTATTCGGGCGTGCAGGCCTGCAAGGCGCTGCGCGAGGAGGGCTACAAGGTCATCCTGATCAACAGCAACCCGGCGACGATCATGACCGACCCGGCCACGGCCGACGTCACCTACATCGAGCCGATCACCTGGCAGACGGTCGAGAAGATCATCGCCAAGGAGCGTCCCGACGCGATCCTGCCGACCATGGGTGGCCAGACCGCGCTCAACTGCGCGCTCGACCTGTGGCACAACGGCGTGCTCGACAAGTACAAGGTCGAGCTGATCGGCGCCACGCCCGAGGCGATCGACAAGGCCGAGGACCGCCTGAAGTTCAAGGACGCGATGACCAAGATCGGCCTGGGCTCGGCGCGCTCCGGCATCGCGCACAGCATGGAAGAGGCCTGGGCGGTACAAAAGGAGATGGGTTTCCCGACCGTGATCCGCCCGAGCTTCACGCTCGGCGGCACCGGCGGCGGCATCGCCTACAACCCGGAAGAGTTCGAGATCATCTGCAAGCGCGGCCTGGAGGCTTCGCCGACCACCGAGCTGCTGATCGAGGAGTCGCTGCTGGGCTGGAAAGAGTACGAGATGGAAGTGGTGCGCGACAAGGCGGACAACTGCATCATCGTCTGCTCGATCGAGAACCTGGACCCGATGGGCGTGCACACCGGTGACTCGATCACCGTGGCACCGGCGCAGACGCTGACCGACAAGGAATACCAGATCATGCGCAACGCCTCCCTGGCGGTGCTGCGCGAGATCGGCGTCGACACCGGCGGCTCCAACGTGCAGTTCTCGGTCAACCCGGTCGACGGCCGCATGATCGTGATCGAGATGAACCCGCGCGTCTCGCGCAGCTCGGCACTGGCATCGAAGGCCACCGGCTTCCCGATCGCCAAGGTCGCAGCCAAGCTGGCGGTCGGCTACACGCTCGACGAGCTCAAGAACGACATCACCGGCGGCGCGACCCCGGCCTCGTTCGAGCCCTCGATCGACTATGTCGTGACCAAGATCCCGCGCTTCGCGTTCGAGAAGTTCCCGACCGCCGACAACCGCCTGACGACCCAGATGAAGTCGGTCGGCGAGGTCATGGCCATGGGCCGCACCTTCCAGGAGTCGTTCCAGAAGGCGCTGCGCGGTCTCGAAGTCGGCGTCGACGGCATGAACGAGAAGACCCAGGACCGCGAGATCCTCGAGCGCGAGCTCGGCGAGCCGGGTCCGGACCGGATCTGGTACGTGGGTGACGCCTTCGCGGCCGGCTGGTCGATCGACGAGGTGTTCAACCTGACCAAGATCGACAAGTGGTTCCTGGTCCAGATCGAGGAAATCATCAAGATCGAGCTCCAGCTCGACCAGATCGCCGCCGACAAGGGCGAGGGCGCACTGGCTTCGATCGATGCCGGCACGCTGCGCATCCTGAAGAAGAAGGGCTTCAGCGACCGCCGCCTGGCCAAGCTGCTCAAGACCACCGAGAAGGCCGTGCGCGACCAGCGCCGCAGCCTCAACGTGCGTCCGGTCTACAAGCGCGTCGACACCTGTGCCGCCGAGTTCGCGACCAACCCCGCCTACATGTACTCGACCTACGATGAAGAGTGCGAGGCTCAGCCTACCGACAAGAAGAAGATCATGGTGCTGGGCGGCGGCCCGAACCGGATCGGCCAGGGCATCGAGTTCGACTACTGCTGCGTCCACGCCGCGCTCGCCATGCGCGAGGACGGCTACGAGACCATCATGGTCAACTGCAACCCCGAGACCGTCTCGACCGACTACGACACCTCGGACCGCCTCTACTTCGAGCCGCTGACGCTGGAAGACGTGCTCGAGATCGTCGACAAGGAAAAGCCGGCCGGCGTGATCGTCCAGTACGGCGGCCAGACCCCGTTGAAGCTCGCGCTCGGCCTGGAAGCCGAAGGCGTGCCGATCATCGGCACCAGCCCCGACATGATCGACGCGGCCGAAGACCGCGAGCGCTTCCAGAAGCTGCTGCACGAGCTCGGCCTGCGCCAGCCGCCCAACGCCACCGCTCGCACCGAGCCCGAGGCGCTGGAAAAGGCCGCTGCGCTGGGTTACCCGCTGGTGGTGCGTCCGAGCTACGTGCTGGGCGGGCGTGCGATGGAAATCGTGCACGAGCAGCGCGACCTCGAGCGCTACATGCGCGAGGCGGTCAAGGTCAGCAACGACAGCCCGGTGCTGCTCGACCGCTACCTGAACGACGCGATCGAGTGCGATGTCGACTGCCTGCGCGACCATGAGGGTCAGACCCTGATCGGCGGCGTGATGGAGCATATCGAGCAAGCCGGCGTGCACTCGGGCGACTCTGCCTGCTCGCTGCCGCCCTACAGCCTGTGCGCCGAGACCGTGGCCGAGATCAAGCGCCAGAGCGCCGCGATGGCGGCTTCGCTCAACGTGGTCGGCCTGATGAACGTGCAGTTCGCGGTCCAGAAGCAGAACGGCCTGGACGTGATCTACGTGCTGGAAGTCAACCCGCGTGCCTCGCGTACCGTGCCCTTCGTCTCGAAGGCAACCGGCATCCAGCTGGCCAAGGTCGCGGCGCGCTGCATGGCCGGCCAGACGCTGGCGAGTCAGGGCATCACCAAGGAAGTGACCCCGCCTTACTTCAGCGTCAAGGAAGCCGTGTTCCCGTTCGTGAAGTTCCCGGGCGTCGACACCATCCTCGGCCCCGAGATGAAGTCGACCGGCGAGGTCATGGGCGTGGGCAAGACCTTTGGCGAAGCCTTCGTCAAGAGCCAGCTCGGTGCCGGCACCAAGCTGCCGCGCGCGAGCGACGGCGTCAAGAAGGTCTTCCTGTCGGTCAAGCAGAACGACAAGCCGCGCGCGGTCGGCATCGCCCGTGGTCTGGTCGAACTCGGCTTCGAGGTCGTCGCGACCCGTGGCACCGCTGCTTCGATCAATGCCGAAGGCATCGCCTGCGGCGTGGTCAACAAGGTGGCCGAAGGCCGCCCCAACATCGTCGACATGATCAAGAACGGCGAGATCGCCATGGTCATCAACACGGTCGAGGAGCGCCGCAACGCGATCGTGGACTCGCGCTACATCCGCACCACCGCGCTGCTGAACCGCGTGACCACCTTCACCACCATCGCCGGCGCCGAAGCGGCGGTCGAGGGCATGAAGTACCTCGACAACCTGGCGGTCTACTCGGTGCAGGAACTGCACGCGCAACTGACGGCCTGATCCGGCGTCAGCCCATCTGAAAACCCCCCAGCCTGGAAACGGGCTGGGGGGTTTTTTCATGACTGCTGCTGCGCTCGCTTGTCCGCTGCCGGATCACGGACTGGCGACTGTTTTCCGATCCCGGGCCGTATCGGGTTGGGCAACAGGAAATACGTATTGAAGAGGTAACTCCAGTTGCTAGGGTTTACCGCATGACGCCATCAATCCCTTCGTTGACAGAATTTGTCGCTGGGTAGATCCCGTTCCGTTCTGCCTTGTGTGATTGATCAAAGGCACTCCGGCGCAGTCCGGACCCTGAGTCGAGCGGCTCACCCTTCCAACCCATAAACCTCATGACCCATAACCCGATCGAATCCCTGCTCGACCAGATGACGCTCCAGGAGCAGGTGGCCCTGCTATCGGGCGCCGACTTCTGGACCACGGTCCCGATTGCGCGCCTGAACGTCCCCGCCGTCAAGCTGACCGACGGCCCCAACGGCGCGCGCGGCGGCATCTTCAAGGACGGTCCCAGCACCGCCTGCTTCCCCGCCGGGATTGCGCTGGCCGCCACCTGGAATCCCGGCCTGGTGCAGCAAGCCGGCGCCGCCCTGGGCCAGGAAGCCCTGCTCAAGGGTGCGCGCGTGCTGCTGGCGCCTACCGTCAACCTGCAGCGCACCGTGTTCAACGGCCGCAACTTCGAGTGCCATTCCGAGGACCCCTGGCTGTCCTCCGAGATGGCCGTGGCCTATGTGCGCGGCGTGCAGAGCCAGGGCGTGGCCGCCACCATCAAGCATTTCGTCGGCAACGAGAGCGAATACCAGCGCATGACCATGAGCTCGGACATCCCCGAGCGGGCCTTGCGCGAGCTCTATCTGCTGCCCTTCGAGCGCGCGGTCAAGGAAGCCGGTGTCTGGGCCGTGATGACCTCCTACAACCGCCTGGACGGCACCTTTGCCGCCGATCACCGCCGCCTGGTAACCCAGGTGCTGCGCGAGGAGTGGGGCTTCGATGGCCTGGTCATGACCGACTGGTTTGCCGGCCACGACACGGTCCAGAGCGTGCAGGCCGGCACCGACCTGGAAATGCCGGGTCCCGCGCGCGAACGCGGCGACAAGCTGGTCCAGGCAGTCAACGAGGGCCGGCTGCCGGCCCAGGCGGTGCGCGACTGCGCCCGCCGCGTGCTGCGCCTGATGGAGCGCGTCGGCAGCTTCCAGGACCCGGTCATACCCGCCGAGCGCGCCGATGACCTGCCTGCCCACCGGGCCCTGATCCGCGAGCTTGGCGTGCAAGGCTGCGTGCTGCTGAAGAACGAATCCCGGACCTTGCCGCTGGACAAGGCGCCCGGGGCCCGCGTCGCCCTGATCGGGCCGGCGGCGCTGGTGCCGCAGATCATGGGCGGCGGCAGCGCGACCGTGAATGCCCATTACCGGATCGCTCCGATCGACGCGTTGCGCGCGCAGTGGCCGCAAGCCAGCTTCACCCATTCGGTCGGGGCCGACATCCACCGCTGGGTGCCGGTGCTGCAGGCGCCCGTGACGATCGAGTATTTCGATTCACCCGACCTCGACGGCCCGGTGGTGCAGGTCCAGCAGCTCGACAGCACCGAGCAGATGTGGACCGAGCAGCTGCCTGCTGGTGTCACCGGCGGGCATTTCTCGGCCCGTGCCAGGCTGGACTATGTGGCGCAGCAGTCGGGCCACTACCAGTTCTCGCTGATCAGCGCCGGACGCAGTCGCGCCTATATCAACGGCCAGCTGGCGGTCGATGCCTGGACTGGCTGGAGCCGCGGCGAAACCTATTTCACCTTTGGCTGCGATGAAGTGGTGCACGCGCGCGAGATGCAGGCCGGGGAGCGGTGCCAGATCACGATCGAATACAGCAGCGCCACCCCCGAGCCGATCCCCATGCGCGCCCTGCGCTTTGGCGCGCACCGGGTGCTGGGCGAGCAGGACATTGCCGCGGCGGTGCAAGCCGCAAGCGATGCCGATCTGGCGCTGGTGTTTGCCGGCCTGAACGCCGAATGGGACAACGAGGGCCTGGACCGCAACAGCCTGGAGTTGCCGCAGCGCCAGAACGAGCTGATTGCCCGTGTCGCGGCCGCCAATCCGCGCACGGTGGTGGTGCTGCAGACCGGCTCGCCCGTGACCCTGCCCTGGCTGGACGCCGTGCCCGCCGTGCTGCAGGCCTGGTATCCGGGTCAGGAATGCGGCAACTCGATCGCCGACGTCCTGCTCGGTGCTGCCGAGCCCGGTGGCCGCCTGACCCAGACCTGGCCGCTGCGCGAGTCAGACAGCGTGGCGTTCGGCCAGCCCCTCAATTACCCGGGGCAGGACGGCCATGTGCGTTACGACGAGGGGCTGTTGATCGGCTACCGCCACTACCAGCAGCGCGGCCTGCAGACCCTGTTCCCGTTTGGCCATGGCCTGTCCTACACCGAGTTCGAGTACGGCCCGATCCGCGGTCTGCCCAGCCGGTTCAAGGCCGGGGATTCGATCACTGTCGAAGTTCCGGTGCGCAATACCGGCCGCCGCGCGGGGCAAGCGGTGGTGCAGCTCTATGTGCAGGACGAAGCCTGCAGCGTGCCGCGCCCGCCGCGCGAACTCAAGGGCTTTGCCAAGTTGTCGCTCGAAGCCGGCGAGTCGGGCCTGGCGCGCCTGACGCTGCCGATGCGCGCGTTCGCCTTCTTCGATGACAGCCGCGCCGCCTGGGTCGCCGAGGCTGGTCGCTTCCAGCTGCAAGCCGGGCTGTCGGTGGATCAGATCATGGCTTCGGCCACGGTCGAGCTCGAGGAGGACTGGATCGAGCCTGCTTGAGGCATAATTCTGCTTATCACACCGCCGACCGGCAACGATCGGCGGTTTCTCTTTGTCTGGAGCAATAACAAAATGGCCACCTTTCCCGTCACCAAGCGCGGCGCCGAGAAGCTCAAGGCGGAGCTGCAGCGCCTCAAGAGCGTCGAGCGCCCCGCTGTCATCACCGCGATTGCCGAGGCGCGTGCCCAGGGCGACCTGAGCGAGAACGCCGACTACGATGCCGCCAAGGAGCGCCAGGGCTTCATCGAAGGCCGCATCGCCGAAATCGAGGGCAAGCTGTCGGCCGCCCAGGTCATCGATCCGTCCGAGGTCGATGCGGGTGGCCGCGTGGTGTTTGGCGCCACCGTCGAGCTCGAGGACGAGGCCAGCGGCGACGCCGTGACCTACCAGATCGTCGGCGAGGACGAAGCCGACATCAAGCTGGGCCTGATCAATATCTCGAGCCCGATCGCGCGCGCGCTGATCGGCAAGGAAGAGGGCGACACGGCCCAGGTCCAGGCCCCGAGCGGTATCAAGCGCTTCGAGATCGTCGCGGTCCGCTACGCCTGATTCTGGCCAGCATGCGTCGGCAATGGCCCCTGCTGCTGGCCGCCCTCTGGTGGGGAGGCTTGAGCGCGTTGAGCTTCGTGGCGGTGCCGCTGGCCTTTGCCCATTTTGGCAATCCGGCCCTGGCCGGACCTTATGCAGCCCGGCTGTTCCAGATCCAGTCCTGGGTCAGCCTGAGCGCGGCGCTGGGCCTGCTGCTGTGGGCGCGCGTGCAGACCTCACGCTCGTCCGTGCCATCGGGTACAGGCCTGCTGGCGTCGCTGTTGCCCTGGCTGCTGCTGGCAGCGCTGGCCGCCCTGGTGCAGGAGTTCGGCGTCGCCCAGCGCATCGTGAGCGCACGCAGCAACGGCGGCGACCTCAGGTTCTGGCATGGTGCAGGCACCGCCTTGGTGCTGCTGCAATGGGTGTGCGCCTTGCGCGTGCTCACGCGGCTGGCTGACCGCCCCTGAGCCAGGCCTCCTGGCCTGAGCCGCGGCTTGCAAGACGGCTGAATCAGCAAAGGCCGCCAGCTCGCAAGAGCTGGCGGCCTTTTCAATGGCTAGAGCTGACCGAGGCTCAGCGGATCACGGCGATCGTGTCGCGCTTGCCACCCTTGTAGGTGTAGAGCGTCAGCGCGCCATTCTTGATGTCGCCCTTTTCGTCGAAGCTGATCGGACCCATGACGCCAGCGAAGCCCTGGGTCTTGGCCAGTTCGGGCAGGTACTTGGACGGCTGGCTCGAGCCGGCACGCACCATCGCATCGACCATCACGTTGACGGCATCGTAGACATAGGGAGCGTAGAGCTTGACGTCGTCGTTGAAGCGCTTCTGATAGCGTTGGCCGAAGTCGGCGGCGGCCTTTTTCTGTTCGCCCTCGACGCCACCGGCCTCGGCGCAGACCACCTGGCCGTCGGCCATCGCACCGGCCGCGATCTTGGGCAGTTCTGTCGTGCAGATGCCGTCGCCGCCCATGAACTTGGCGTTGATGCCGAGCGATTTCATCTGCTTGAGCATCGGACCGGCGACCGAGTCCATGCCGCCGAAGAACACGACATCGGGCTTCTTGCTCTTGATGGTCGTCAAGATTGCCATGAAGTCGGTCGCCTTGTCGGAGGTGAACTCACGGCCGACGATCTTGACGCCGGTCGCCTTGACGGCCTTCTCGAACTCGTCGGCGACGCCCTGGCCATAGGCCGTGCGGTCGTCGATCACGGCGATGTTCTTGCCCTTGAGCTGGTTGACCGCGTAGCGGCCCAGCGTGCCACCCAGATGCGCGTCATCCGCCACGACGCGGAAGGCGGTCTTGTAGCCCTGGCGGGTGTATTTCGGATTGGTCGATGCCGGCGAGATCTGCGGGATGCCGGCTTCGCTGTAGATTTTCGAGGCCGGGATCGAAGCACCGGATTGCAGGTGGCCGATCACGCCATTGACCTTGGAGTCGACCAGTTTCTGCGCCACGGCAGTGGCTTGCTTGGGGTCGCCGACATCGTCCTCGGCGACCAGCTCGAACTTGACGGCCTTGCCGCCGATCTTGACGCCCTTGGCGTTGAGCTCCTCGATCGCCAGCCGGGCTGCGTTTTCCATGTCCTTGCCCAGGTGGGCACTGGCACCGCTGATCGGGCCGACATGACCGATCCTGACGACTTCCTGGGCGCTGACCGAGCCGAAGGCGGCGACCATGGCAGCGAGAACGGTGAGTTTCATCTTCATTTGCATCGCGACTCCTGTTGAAGCTAAGGGCGGCCTTGAATGGGTCCAGGCCAAGCCAATACCATACATGCAATTTTCGGGCCTGCGCGTCTGTCGGGTTGAGGGTTTACCCTGATCCGGCACCCGCAGCGTTGGCTCCGCCCATGAAAAAACGGCACCCGTTCGCTGGAACCGGGTGCCGTCAGTCTGCTGGGCCTGCGGCCCGCTCAGCAAGCCAATCAGGCCGCGAGCGCGCGTTCGGCCGATTCGAGCGTGTTGACCATCAGCATCGTGATCGTCATCGGGCCGACGCCGCCCGGCACCGGGGTGATCCAGGATGCCACTTGCCGGACGCCGGCGAAGTCGACGTCGCCGCAGAGCTTGCCGGCCTCGTCGCGGTTCATGCCGACGTCGAGCACGACGGCGCCAGGCTTGACCATGTCGGCGGTCAGCACATTGCGCTTGCCGACCGCAGCGACGATCACATCGGCCTGCAGCGTCATGGCCTTGAGGTCGGGCGTCGCGCTGTGGCAGATCGTCACGGTGGCGTTCTGCTGCAGCAGCATCAGCGCCATCGGCTTGCCGACGATGTTGCTGCGTCCGATCACGACCGCGTGCTTGCCACGCAGGTCGTAGCCGATGCTCTCGAGCATCTTCATGCAGCCGTAGGGGGTGCAGGGCCAGAAGCCGGCCATGCCGGTCATCAGCGCGCCGGCGCTCGCGATGTGAAAGCCGTCGACATCCTTGGCCGGGCTGATGGCCTCGATCACCTTCTGTGCGTCCATGTGCGCGGGCAGCGGCAGCTGGACCAGGATGCCGTGGATGGTCGGGTCGTTGTTGAGCGCTTCGACGCGGGCGAGCAGCTCGGACTCGGTCATGCTGGCCTCGTACTTCTCGAGCACCGAATGCATGCCGGTGTCCTCGCAGGCCTTGACCTTGTTGCGCACATAGACCTGGCTGGCCGGGTTCTCGCCGACCAGGATCACGGCCAGGCCAGGGGTCAGGCCCTGGGCCTTTAGGGCGCTCACGCGTTCGGCGACCTCGGTGCGCAGCTGGCGCGAAAGGGCATTGCCGTCTATCAGTTGTGCAGTCATTCTTGGGGTGGACTTTCAGTTCTTGGCAGGAGCCTGGCCGAGCGCGATCTTGAGCAGATCGGCCACGGTGGCGGCGTTGAGCTTTTCCATGATGTTGGCGCGGTGCGCCTCGACCGTCTTGATGCTGATGCCGAGGTCGTCGGCGATCTGCTTGTTGAGCCGGCCCGCCACGATGCGCTCGAGCACCTGGGCCTCGCGCGAAGTCAGCTTGGCGATCAGCGCCTCGCGGTTGGCCACGACCTGCTGCGCCGCGAAGGACTCACGTGCCCGGTCCAGCATGCGCTCGACCAGCGGCAGCAGATGCTCCTCGTTGAAGGGCTTCTGGATGAAGTCCAGCGCGCCTTTCTTCATGGTCTCGACCGCCATCGGCACGTCGCCGTGGCCGGTGATGAAGACGATCGGCAGCGGCGACAGGCGCTCGATCAGGCGGTCCTGCAGTTCCATGCCGCTCATGCCGTCCATCCGGATATCGGCGATCAGGCAGGCGACCTCGCGCGGATCGAAGCGGCTCAGGAAGGATTCCGCCGACTCGAAGCAGCGGACGCGGTAATCCTTGCCTTCGAGCAGCCATTGCAGCGAATCGCGTACTGCCTCATCGTCGTCCACGACATAGACCGTGCCCTTTTTAGGGATCAAACTCATCTTATTCTTTCGCTATCAGGCCGGCAGAGGGAGCCGGCGTTGTCGTTTCAGCATCGCTTCGAGGGGGCTCGGTGACCGGGATCCAGAAGCTGAACTCGCAGCCCACGATACCGTCGGGATTGTAGAGGTTTCGCGCCTGCAGCCGGCCGTGATGGGCCTCGACGATCGAGCGGCACAGCTTGAGGCCGATTCCCATGCCCTCGGCCTTGGTGCTGTAGAAGGCCTCGTAGATGCGCTCGAGCATCTCGGGCGGCACGCCCTGGCCGGTATCCTGCACGCAGAATTCGACCACGGCTTGCTGCTCGACCTGGCGCTGGCTCACGCGCAGCTCGACATGGCGCATGACCGGAGGCCGTTGCGCCTGCTGGATCGACTCTCCGCCATTCTTGATCAGGTTGATCAGCACCTGCTCGATCAGGATCGGATCGACCATCAGCGCGGGCAGTCTGGCGGCCAGATAGCAGTTGAGCCGGATCTGGTGGCGGCGCAGTTCGATCTCGGCCAGCTCGGTCGCGTTGCCCACCATCTGCGCGACATCGGACAGCGTCACATTGGGTTCGCTGCGCTTGACGAAGGCGCGGATGCGCTGAATGATCTGGCCGGCGCGCTGGGCCTGCTTGATGGTCTTCTCGAGCGCGCCGAGCAGTTCTTCCTCGTTGATCTGCTGGCGCTTGAGGCGCGAGATGATGCCGCTGCAGTAGTTGTTGATCGCGGTCAGCGGCTGGTTGAGTTCATGCGCCACGCTCGACGCCATCTCGCCCATCGTGATCAGCCGGCTGGCGGTCTGGGCGCGCTCGGCCTGCTGCGCGCCGAGTTCCTCGGCATGGCGGCGCGCGGTGATGTCGCTGGCGATCACCATCTGCGCCATCCGCCCGTCGACCCAGGTCAGGTAGCGCGTGCGCACTTCCAGCCATTTCTCGAGCTCGGGCAGCCAGATTTCGGCGTTGCCGCCGTTGTTGCCGTTGCCGCCGAAGGCCGGAGCCGCATCGCCAGGCTCGGCCTCGGCCCCGGCCACTGCGGCTTCTCTCTGCGCCTGGGCCGATCGGGGCGCGATGCAGGCCAGGTCCAGCAGTTTGCGGTGTCCGTCGCCGCGCTGCCCGAGCCAGTTGCGATACATCTTGTTGGCGAACAGCAGCTCGACGCTGCCGAGCGGGGCGACCGAGATCGCCGTGTCCAGGCTGTCGAGCACGGTGGCGAAGCGCTCGTAGGAGGCGCTGAGCTCCTCGCGCACGCGCTTGGGTTCGGTGATGTCGGTGATCGAGGTCATCCAGCCGGTCTGGCGGCCGTCGGGCGCGATCAGCGGCGAGATGTACATGCGTGCGTTGAACAGGCTGCCGTCCTTGCGCCGCAAGCGCATCTCGAAGCCGCTGGGCGAATAGCGCCCGTGCAGCTCCTCGTAGAGGATCTTCCAGAGCGTCTCGTGGTCTTCTTCCGGCCAGTAGCGGTAGGGCGGCCCGGTGTTGACCAGGTCCTGCTCGGTCCAGCCCGTCATGCGGCAGAACGCCGGGTTGACATAGGTGATGCGGCCCTCGAGGTCGAGCGCGCGCATGCCGGTCAGCATCGAGTTTTCCATCGCGCGCCGGAAATTGGTCTCGGTCAGCAGCGCCTGCTGCGCCTGTATCCGTCGCCTCGAGTGGCGCCAGTTCGCCAGCAGCATCCAGACGGTCAGCAGGCTCAAGGCACCCAGGGTCCAGAACAGCGCGCGACCGGGGCCATCCTGCGAGGTTCGGTACGCCTGGGCCTGCAGCGTCAGCCGGCCGTCCTGGGGGGCCAGCGTGACGCGATAGGCGGGTGGCTCCATCGCCCAGGGCAGGCGGTGCAGCATGGCGCGCTTGCTGTCTTGCTTGACGCCCGCGAGCCGTTCGCCCTGTTCATCGACCAGGGCCACCGCGTAGCGCGCCAGCGTCGCCTTCGGTACCGCCTGACGCAGCAATTCCTCGTACGAGAACTCGGCCAGCACCATGCCCTGGAACAGATTGCGCCTGGCCAGCGGCAGGGCCAGCAGCAGCACCGGGCTTTCCTGCTGGCCGAAATTGGCGTGCAGGAAGACTGGCGTCAATTGCCGGCGCGCCTGCTCGAAAGCGGCCAGGCGGGCCGGGTGGCTCAGGCGGTTGCGCGCCTCGTGGTCGGGCGTCTCGGTCGCGTCCGGCGCCAGCCGGGACGCGATCACCTCGCCTTGTGCGCCGATCCAGCTCATGGCGGACAGTTCCGGGTACTGGCTGATCAGGATCTCGCCCTGGAATTCGAATTCGAAGGCGCCGCTCTTGCGCTGCGACAGATCCTGTGCCACGGCCAGCAATTGCTGTCGGCGGTCCTGCAGCCGCTGGCGCAACTGCAGTTGCGCGTATTCGACATCGCGCATGACCGCTTCGCGCTCGCGCTCGTACTCTTCGAGCTGGAAATAGATCATCGCGGCCGCGATCGCCGCCAGGAAGACGATCACCGAGACGGCGGGTCCGAAGGTGGCGATGCGGTCCTGGCGCAGCGGCGGCAGGCTGCGCCACCAGCGCCGCCAGCTGGCCAGCAGACTGGGAGCTGAAGTGGTGGGGTTGTTGGCAATTGACATCTGGCCCGAGTCTAAGCGAGGCTGTCAGAAGGGATCGATCAGCCCCCTGAATTTTTCACAATACAAAATCGACATGCATGACTTGAAAATACAAAGAAAGAATGTGAAAATCTGAAACAACCAAAATTCAGTTCCCCCTTTCCCAACCAAGGAGACACCATGTCAGACAGCCAGCAGTTGCCCCAAGGCGGCGCACGCCAGGATATCGATAGTCAGGAAACCCGCGAATGGATGGACGCGCTCAAGGCGGTCATCGGCCAGGAAGGCGCCGATCGCGCCCATTTCCTGATCGAGCAATTGCTTGAGGAAGCCCGCGCCAGCGGCATCGACCTGCCGTTCTCGGCCAACACGGCCTATGTCAACACCATTCCTCCCGAGCAGGAAGCGCGCTGTCCCGGCAACATCGAGATCGAGGAGCGCCTGCGCTCCTTCATGCGCTGGAACGCGATGGCGATGGTGGTCAAGGCCAACCGGCACAACCCGGAAGACGGCGGCGACCTGGGCGGTCATATCGGCTCCTTCGCCTCGCTGGCCAGCATGTTCGGCGCCGGCTTCAACCATTTCTGGCATGCCGAGAGCGAGAACCACGGCGGCGACTGCCTCTATATCCAGGGCCATGTCTCGCCCGGCGTCTACGCGCGTGCCTACCTCGAAGGCCGCCTGACCGAAGAGCAGCTGCTGAACTTCCGCCAGGAAGTCGACGGCAAGGGCCTGTCGAGCTACCCGCACCCCAAGCTGATGCCCGAGTTCTGGCAGTTCCCGACCGTCTCGATGGGTCTGGGCCCGCTGATGGCGATCTACCAGGCCCGCTTCCTGAAGTACCTGCACGCCCGTGGCATCGCCAATACCGAAAACCGCAAGGTCTGGGTCTTCTGCGGCGACGGCGAGATGGACGAGCCGGAATCGCTGGGCGCGATCGGCCTGGCCGCGCGCGAAGGCCTGGACAACCTGATCTTCGTGATCAACTGCAACCTGCAGCGCCTCGATGGCCCGGTGCGCGGCAACGGCAAGATCATCCAGGAACTCGAGAGCGAGTTCCGCGGCTCCGGCTGGAACGTCATCAAGCTGCTGTGGGGCAGCGAGTGGGATTCGCTGCTGGCCCGCGACAAGGACGGCGCGCTGCGCAAGCTCATGATGGACACCCTCGACGGTGACTACCAGAGCTTCAAGGCCTTCGACGGCGCCTATGTGCGCAAGAACTTCTTCGGCCGCGATCCGCGCACGCTCGAGATGGTCTCGCACCTGAGCGACGACGACATCTGGAACCTGCGCCGCGGTGGCCATGATCCGCAGAAGGTGTTTGCCGCCTTCGATCGTGCCGTCAAGCACCAGGGCCAGCCGACCGTGCTGCTGATCAAGACCGTCAAGGGCTACGGCATGGGCAAGGCCGGCGAGGCCAAGAACACGGTCCACCAGACCAAGAAGCTGACCGACGACGACATTCGCTACATGCGCGATCGCTTCAACATCCCGATCCCCGACAGCGAGCTGGCCCAGATCCCGTTCTACAAGCCGGCCGACGACACCCCGGAAATGCAGTATCTGCATGAGCGCCGCAAGGAGCTGGGCGGCTACCTGCCGCATCGCCGCACCAAGGCCGACGAGAGCTTCACCGTGCCGGCGCTGGAAAACTTCAAGGCCGTGCTCGAGCCGACCGCCGAAGGCCGCGAGATCTCGACCACCCAGGCCTATGTCCGCTTCCTGACCCAGCTGCTGCGCGACCAGGCCATCGGCCCGCGCGTGGTGCCGATCCTGGTCGACGAGGCACGCACCTTCGGCATGGAAGGTCTGTTCCGCCAGATCGGCATCTACAACCCGCTGGGCCAGCAGTACACCCCGGTCGACCGCGACCAGGTCATGTACTACAAGGAAGACAAGGCCGGCCAGATCCTGCAGGAAGGCATCAACGAAGCCGGCGGCATGAGCAGCTGGATCGCCGCAGCCACCTCGTACAGCACGTCGAACCGGATCATGATCCCGTTCTACGTCTACTACTCGATGTTCGGCTTCCAGCGCATCGGTGACCTGGCCTGGGCGGCCGGCGACATGCAGGCGCGCGGCTTCCTGCTCGGCGGCACCTCGGGTCGCACCACGCTCAACGGCGAAGGCCTGCAGCACGAGGACGGCCACAGCCATATCCTGGCCGGCACGATCCCGAACTGCGTCTCCTACGACCCGACCTTCGCGCATGAAGTCGGCGTGATCCTGCATCACGGCATGAAGCGCATGGTCGAGCGCCAGGAGAACGTGTTCTTCTACCTGACCCTGCTCAACGAGAACTACGCGATGCCGGGCCTGACCGCCGGCACCGAAGAGCAGATCATCAAGGGCATGTACCTGTGCAAGCCGGGCGCCGAAGGCGAGCAGCGCGTGCAGCTGCTGGGCTCGGGCACCATCCTGCGCGAGTCGATCGCGGCGCAGCAACTGCTGGCCGCCGACTGGGGCGTGCAGGCTGACGTCTGGAGCTGCCCGTCGTTCAACGAACTGGCCCGCGACGGCCAGAACGCCGAGCGCTTCAACCTGCTGCACCCGCTCGAGACCGCGCAGGTCCCGTTCGTGACGCAGCAGCTGGCCGCCCATGCCGGTCCGGTGATCGCCTCGACCGACTACATGAAGAACTACGCCGAGCAGATCCGCCCCTTCATGCCGCAGGGTCGCAGCTTCAAGGTGCTGGGCACCGACGGTTTCGGTCGCAGCGACTTCCGCAGCAAGCTGCGCGAGCATTTCGAGATCAACCGTCACTTCATCGTGATCGCTGCGCTCAAGTCGCTGGCTGACGAAGGCAAGCTGCCGCTGGCCAAGGTCGCCGAGGCTATCGCGAAGTACGGCATCGACGCCGACAAGGCCAACCCGCTCTACGCTTAAATCCGTGACCTGACGGGACAGGGCGGCCGCCCTGTCCCCAACTGATATCAGAGAGACACAACATGGCAATCATTGAAATCAAGGTCCCGGACATCGGCGACTTCGACGAAGTGGCGGTGATCGAGCTGCTGGTCAAGCCCGGCGACAGCGTCCAGGCCGAGCAGAGCCTGATCACGGTCGAGAGCGACAAGGCCTCGATGGAAATCCCGTCCTCGGCCGCTGGCGTGGTCAAGGAACTCAAGGTCGTGCTGGGCGACAAGGTCAAGCAAGGCTCGGTCGTGCTGCTGCTCGAAGTGGCGGGCGCAGCCGCCGTGGCCGCTCCGGCTGCCGCCGCTGCACCTGTTGCTGCCCCGGCTCCCGCCGCCGCCGCTCCGGTGGCTGCCGCGCCTGTGGCGGCCGTGGCCGCCGGCCCGGTCGAAGTGCGCGTGCCCGACATCGGCGACTTCAAGGATGTCGCAGTGATCGAGATCCTGGTCAAGCCCGGCGACAGCGTCAAGCTCGAGCAGAGCCTGATCACGGTCGAGTCCGACAAGGCCTCGATGGAGATCCCGTCCAGCCACGCCGGCGTGCTCAAGGAGCTCAAGGTCAAGGTCGGCGACACCGTCAACATCGGTGACCTGCTGGCGATCCTCGAAGGCGCGGCTGGCGCTGCTGCCCCCGCAGCCGCTGCTGTCGCTCCGGCCGCCGCAGCTTCGGTTGCAGCACCGGTCGCCGCCGCTGCACCGGCAGTTGCCCCCGTGGCCGCTGCCGCAGCCGTGGCTGCCGCCCCGGCACACAACCCCGGCGCCACCCCGGCGCTGGGCCTGCCGCACGCCTCGCCCTCGGTGCGCAAGTTCGCGCGCGAACTCGGCGTGCCGCTCGAAGAGGTCAAGGGCAGTGGCGCCAAGGGCCGCATCACCGAGCAGGACATCCAGGCCTTCACCAAGGCCGTGATGGCCGGCAGCGCGCAGACCAAGGCCATCGCTGCCGTGGCACCCAAGGCCGCTGCTGGCGCTGGCGGTTCCGAGCTGGGCCTTATCCCCTGGCCCAAGGTCGACTTCGCCAAGTTCGGTCCGATCGAGCGCAAGGAGATGGGCCGCATCAAGAAGATCAGCGGCGCCAACCTGCTGCGCAACGCCGTCATGATCCCGGCCGTCACCAACTTCGATGACGCCGACATCACCGACCTCGAAGCCTTCCGCGTTTCCACCAACAAGGAAAACGAGAAGTCGGGCCTCAAGGTCACGATGCTGGCCTTCCTGATCAAGGCTTGCGTGGCCGCGCTCAAGAAGTTCCCCGAGTTCAACAGCTCGCTCGACGGCGACGCGCTGATCTACAAGCAGTACTTCCACATCGGTTTTGCTGCCGACACCCCGAACGGCCTGGTGGTTCCGGTCATCAAGGACGCCGACAAGAAGGGTGTGCTGCAGATCAGTCAGGAAATGGGCGAACTGGCCAAGAAGGCGCGCGACGGCAAGCTGGGTCCGGCCGACATGAGCGGTGCCTGCTTCACGATCTCGAGCCTGGGCGGCATCGGTGGTCGTTACTTCACGCCGATCATCAACGCGCCTGAAGTCGCGATCCTGGGCGTCTGCAAGAGCGAGATCACGCCGAAGTGGGATGGCAAGGCCTTCCAGCCGCGCCTGATGCTGCCGCTCTCCTTGACCTGGGACCACCGCGTGATCGACGGCGCTGCTGCCGCTCGCTTCAACGCCTTCCTGGGCCAGATCCTGGCGGACTTCCGCCGCGTGCTGCTCTGATGCGACACAGGGCAGGGCGGCGGATGACCGCGCCCTGCCCGCTACCGATTAGGAACAAGAAATGGCACTGATTGATATCCAAGTCCCGGACATCGGCGACTTCGACGAAGTGGCGGTGATCGAACTGCTGGTCAAGCCCGGCGACCGCATCAAGGCCGAGCAAAGCCTGATCACCGTCGAGTCCGACAAGGCCTCGATGGAGATTCCCGCGTCGCACGCCGGCGTGGTCAAGGAACTCAAGGTCGCGCTGGGCGACAAGGTCAAGCAAGGCACGGTCGTGCTGGTGCTCGAAGCCGAAGGTGCTGTCGCAGCTCCGGTCGCGGCTGCTCCTGCTGCAGCCGCACCCGCCGCTGCTCCGGCGGCAGCCCCCGCCGCTGCCAGCTTTGGCGGCAGCGCCGACCTCGAGTGCGACCTGCTGGTGCTGGGCGCTGGCCCTGGCGGCTACTCGGCCGCCTTCCGCGCCGCCGATCTCGGCCTGAAGGTCGTGATCGTCGAGCGCTATGCGACGCTCGGCGGCGTGTGCCTCAACGTCGGCTGCATCCCGTCCAAGGCGCTGCTGCACGTGGCGGCCGTGATGGACGAGGTCTCGCACCTGGGCGCACTCGGCGTCGACTTCGGCGCCCCGACCGTCAACGTCGACATGCTGCGCGGCCACAAGGAAAAGGTCATCTCCAAGCTGACCGGCGGCCTGGCTGCCATGGCCAAGATGCGCAAGGTCACGATCGTGCGCGGCTACGGTGCCTTCGTCGGCGCCAACCATGTCGAGGTCGAGGAAACCAGCGGCACCGCGCAGGAAAAGACCGGCGCCAAGAAGGTCGTCGCCTTCAAGCGTTGCATCATCGCGGCTGGCAGCCAGGCCGTGCGCCTGCCCTTCATGCCGCAGGACCCGCGCGTGGTCGACTCGACCGGCGCGCTGGCGCTGCAAGGCGTGCCGAAGAAGATGCTGATCGTCGGCGGCGGCATCATCGGCCTCGAGATGGGCACCGTCTACTCGACGCTGGGCGCACGCCTGGACGTGGTCGAGATGATGGACGGCCTGATGCAGGGCGCCGACCGCGACCTGGTCAAGATCTGGCAGAAGATGAACGCCAAGCGCTTCGACAACATCATGTTGAAGACCAAGACGGTCGGCGCCGAAGCCACGCCCGAAGGCATCAAGGTCCAGTTCGAGGGCCTGGACGGCACCAAGTCCGAAGGCACCTATGACCTGGTGCTGCAGGCGGTGGGCCGCACGCCCAACGGCAAGAAGATCGCTGCCGACAAGGCTGGCGTCGCTGTCACCGACCGCGGCTTCATCAACGTCGACATCCAGATGCGCACCAACGTGCCGCATATCTTCGCGATCGGCGACATCGTCGGCCAGCCGATGCTGGCGCACAAGGCGGTGCACGAGGCCCATGTGGCGGCCGAAGTGATCGCCGGCGAACTGCAGGGCAACAAGGAACTGGCTGCTGCCGCCTTCAACGCCCGCGTGATCCCGTCGGTGGCCTACACCGACCCCGAAGTGGCATGGGTCGGTCTGACCGAAGACCAGGCCAAGGCCCAGGGCATCAAGGTCAAGAAGGGCCTGTTCCCCTGGACCGCCTCGGGTCGTGCGATCGCCAACGGTCGCGACGAAGGCGTCACCAAGCTGCTGTTCGACGACAGCCCGGAGGCGCATGGCCACGGCAAGATCCTGGGCGGCGGCATGGTGGGTACCCACGCCGGCGACATGATCGGCGAGATCGCGCTGGCGATCGAGATGGGCGCGGACGCAGTCGACATCGGCAAGACCATCCACCCGCACCCGACGCTGGGCGAAAGCATCGGCATGGCGGCGGAAGTCGCGCACGGCTCCTGCACTGACCTGCCGCCGAGCAAGAAGTAAGCGCCAGGCACAAAGCCCCAGGCAAAAGCCCGACTGGCGTGAGCTGGTCGGGCTTTTTTGGGTCTTGAAGTTGCAAGCGCTCAGGCGCCAAACAGCTCCAGCCGGTTGCGCCCGTTTCTCTTGGCGGCATAGAGCGCCTGATCGGCCTGGCCGTAGAGCTCGACTGCTGCCTGCTGGCGGTCGAGCTGCGTGACCGCCAGACCAATCGAAAAGGTCACCTGCCGCATGCCTGTCTCGGTCCCGGTCTCAAAAGCCGTTGTCGCCACGTCGCTGCGCAACGCTTCGAGCAAGGTCCTTGCGCCGGCGGCATCGATGTCCGGCAGCACCAAGGCGAACTCCTCGCCACCGACCCGTCCAAAGGTGTCGGACTCGCGCAGCCGGTCGCGGATGATCGAGGCAAAGCGGCGCAGGACCGCATCGCCGACCAGATGACCATGTTCGTCATTGATCTGCTTGAAATGGTCCAGGTCCAGCAAGGCCAGGACCAGGAAGGTTTTCCGGCGGTAGCAATTCTGCAGCTCATGGGTCAGCAGGCTGTCGGTCGTGGTGCGGTTCCAGCAGCCGGTCAAGCCGTCCGTGCTGGCCAGTGTTTTCATTTCCTTGCTCATCCGTTCCAGCACGGCCAGGGTAAATCCGAAACCGCTGCTGATCAGCAGCAGAAACACGCACAGATAGGTCATGCCCTGTCCCAGGCTGCTGTGGTACTGGCTGTCGTACAACTCGGGTGAGGTCCAGGCATGCCAGGCCCGCACGGCCAGGCCCAGGGCGGTGAACCCCGTGGTGATCACCATGGTGCGCAGCGAGCGCTCGAAGCGCCAGCCGTCCCGCACGATCAGGCGAAAAAAAGCCAGGACGAACAGGCAGAGCATCACTGACAGGATCATCGTGCGCTGCGGCAGCGGTGTCTGCGCATGCAGCATCAGCCCGAGCATCAGCCACACCAGCGGCTGGACCTGCATCAGCCAGGCCGGCCCCCGGTGGCCATAGAGCAAGATGCTCATGGCCTGGTACTGGAACGCAATGCCCAGGAAGAGCAAGGCGTTGCCAAAAAATATCGACCATCCCGGCGCAATCAGCAGGCGCGCCGCCAACATGACGAAGCCGCCCAGGATGACCCAGTTGGACAGCAGCCAGCGCCGGAATTCAGGACGCGATTGCAGACCGGGCAGCGCCGTCTGCAGCAGCAGTCCCAGCAGCAGATAACCCAGGATCACGAGCAGCATCAGGGTCGGGACATGCAGCACGGCTTGGAGCGCATCGGTCATGAGCGTGGCCTGTAACCCTGCATCTGGCACCTAGACAGCAGACTGTTGGGCGCCGTGGCAAAACAAGAAAACCGCCTGCAAGAAGGTCCCGAGGCGGTTCGATAGTCTGCGCCGGCAGCCGGCAGCCGGCAGCCGGCAGCCGGCAGTCAGCGCGGCAAGGGCAGGGGAATGCTGCCCGCGCCAGCGTCGACCCGGCGTGCGCCATTGAAGCGCTTGACCCAGTAGCTCTGGCGCATGTCCTCGACCCGCACCTGCGCGCCGCTGCGCGGGGCATGGATGAACTTGTTGTCGCCGATGTAGATGCCGACATGGCTGAACGCCGAGCGCATGGTGTTGAAGAACACCAGATCGCCCGGCTTGAGTTCGTCCTGGCTGATGGTCTGGGTCGCGCGCGCCTGCTCGGCGGCGCGGCGCGGCAGCACCATGCCCAGGGATTGCTCGTAGATCGCGCGCACGAAGCCGCTGCAGTCCACGCCGTCCTCGAGGTCGTTGCCACCGTACTTGTAGCGCACGCCCAGGAAGCCCATGGCGTTGACGACCAGCTCGGAGGCGACCGAGCTCATGTTCTGGCGCACGCCTTCGAGGCGCGACATCAGCCCCTTGCTCGCCACCAACTCGCCCATGGGGTCGGCCTGGCTGGCGGGCTCGGCAGCGGCAAGGCCGCAGACCGAGGCGAGAGCGATGGCAATGATCAATGAACGCATCTCTCCATTCTAACTGGCGGACATGACAGCATGGTTAAATTGCGCCTCGTAACAAACCCGTGATAACCCGGAGAAAAACCTATGTTGTTGGACGCTGAAGAAAGTCAATTGCTGCTGGTCGACTACCAGCCGCGCATGCTCAAGGCGCTGCACCAGGGCGAGGAGGCGCTGGCGCGCGCCGTGCTGCTGGCCGAGGTCGCGCAGATCCTGGGCGTGCCGGCCTGGGGCACCGAACAGAACCCCGAGGGTCTGGGTGCCATGACGCCCGCGCTGCAGCCGCTGCTGCAAGCGACCTTTCCCAAGATGGCGTTCGATGCGACCCAGTCCGACCTGGTGCAGGCGTTGCGCCCGCCGGCGCGGCCCCAGCGCACCGGCGGCAATGCCCGCAGCCTGCCCAAGCACCTGCAAAAACCGCCGCAACAGGAGGCACCGGGTCGAAACGTCATCGTGCTGGCCGGCTGCGAGGCCCATATCTGCCTGCTGCAGACCGCGCTCGGCCTGCTCGAGCAGGAGTTCGATGTCTGGGTCGTGACCGATGCCTGCGCCTCGCGCCGCGAACGCGACCGCGACGCCGCCTTCGACCGCCTGGCGGGCAACGGGATCGAACTCGTCACGAGCGAGATGGTCATCTACGAATGGCTGGGTGACGCCGACCACCCCGATTTCCGCACCATCCTGCAGCGGGTCAAGTAAGCCCGGCTGGCCCGACCTGGGCCAGCGCAGTCCGGTCCGTTTGATGCGAGCGACATCGGGCGGATCTGACTTGTCAGCCATCTGCAAGCAGAATCTTCATAATTATGAATGTATTATTTTTCATTCCGCCTTGCGGAAACTGCTGGAGACTGACATGCCTGCTTCCCAAAACTACGAAGCGTTCTTCCGCCGCTCGATCGATGATCGAGATGCCTTCTGGGCCGAGCAGGCGCAGGGGGTCGACTGGCACCAGCCCTACGACCGCGTCTGCAACTACGACCGTCCGCCGTTTGCGCGCTGGTTCGAGGGCGGCCTGACCAACCTCTGCCACAACGCGGTCGACCGCCATCTGAAGGGTCGCGCCGAGCAGAACGCGCTGATCTTCGTCTCGACCGAGACCAACGTCGAGAAGGCCTACAGCTTCCGCGAGCTGCACGAGGAAGTGCAGCGCTTCGCCGCGATCTACCAGTCGCTCGGGGTGCAAAAGGGCGACCGCGTGCTGATCTACATGCCGATGATCGCCGAGGCCTGCTTCGCGATGCTGGCGGCGGTGCGCCTGGGTGCGGTTCACACCGTGGTGTTCGGCGGCTTCGCCAGCCATGCGCTGGCGAGCCGGATCGACGACGCTGCGCCCAAGGTCATCGTCAGCGCCGACGCCGGCATGCGCGGCGGCAAGGTCGTGCCCTACAAGCACCTGCTCGACGAGGCGATCGAGCTGGCCGCGCACAAGCCCGCCAGCGTCGTGATGGTGAACCGGGGCCTGGCCGACCTGGCGCCGGTGGCCGGTCGCGATGTCGATTACGCCACGCTGCGCGCCCAGTACCTGGATACCCCGGTGCCCTGCGAGTGGGTCGATTCCACCCACCCGAGCTACATCCTCTACACCTCGGGCACCACCGGCAAGCCGAAGGGCGTGCAGCGCGACACCGGCGGCTACGCCGTGGCGCTGGCCGCCTCGATGAAGCATATCTACCAGGGCGAGCCCGGCGAGACCTTCTTCTCGACCTCGGACATCGGCTGGGTCGTCGGTCACAGCTACATCATCTACGGTCCGCTGATCAACGGCATGGCCACCATCATGTACGAAGGCCTGCCGACCCGGCCCGACGCCGGCATCTGGTGGAGCCTGGTCGAGAAGTACAAGGTCAGCGTGATGTTCAGCGCCCCGACCGCCGCCCGCGTGCTGAAGAAACAGGACCCGGCCTATCTGACGAAGTACGACCTGTCCAGCCTCAAGGCCTTGTTCCTGGCCGGCGAGCCGCTCGACGAGCCGACCGCGACCTGGATGGCCGACGCGATCAAGAAGCCGATCATCGACAACTACTGGCAGACCGAGACCGGCTGGCCGATCATGGCGATCTGCAACGGCGTCGAGCCGGCGCCGACCCGCTTCGGTTCGCCCGGCAAGGCGGTCTACGGCTTCGACGTGCGCCTGATCGACGAGGTGACCGGCGAGGAGATCACCGAGCCCAACAAGAAGGGCGTGATCGCGGCCGAGGGCCCGCTGCCGCCGGGCTGCCTGCAGACGATCTGGGGTGACGACGACCGCTACGTCAAGACCTACTGGACCAGCATCCACGGTCGCACCATGTACAGCACCTTCGACTGGGGCGTCAAGGATGCCGATGGCTACTTCTTCATCCTGGGCCGCACCGACGACGTGATCAACGTCGCCGGCCACCGCCTGGGCACGCGCGAGATCGAGGAGAGCATCTCGAGCCACGCCAACGTGGCCGAGGTCGCGGTGGTCGGCATGGCCGATGCGCTCAAGGGCCAGGTCGCGGTCGCCTTCGTGGTGCTCAAGGACGCCTCGCGCGCGGTCGACCCGACCTCGGCACGCGAGCAGGAACTCGAGATCATGAAGACGGTCGACGAGCAACTCGGCGCGGTCGCGCGTCCGGCCATGGTGCGCTTCGTCGGCACGCTGCCCAAGACCCGCTCGGGCAAGCTGCTGCGCCGCGCGATCCAGGCCGTCTGCGAAGGCCGCGACCCCGGCGACCTGACCACGATGGACGATCCGGCGGCATTGCAGCAGATCAAGGACCAGCTGGCCTGATCCGGCTGCCGCTTCCAGCGGGCTGTCCACCCCGTATAAACCACGACTGTTGGAGCCGGCCTTGGGCCGGCATTCATGCTATCTTCACGCGCTGGGCGTATCGAGCGAGTTACGTCCATCGGCGAACAGTGGCACAATCCGGGGTTGCTTCAGTTCCTTCCAGTCACTGTCGCATCCGCCAACCGGTCCAGCCGTGTCGCGGAAGGTTTTTTTACCAGCTAATGTTTCCCCGAGGGAAACGGAGGTCAGCGAATCCATGAGCCAGACGAACGACGTCTACACCGCCTACAGCGGTAACTCTTATCTCTTCGGCGGCAACGCGCCCTATGTCGAAGAGATGTACGAAAACTATCTGGCCGACCCGACCAGCGTGCCCGAGAACTGGCGCGAGTATTTCGATGCCCTGCAGCATGTGCCTGCCGTCGACGGCAGCGATGCCCGCGATGTGCCGCACCTGCCGGTCATCAATGCCTTCGCCGAGCGTGCCAAGAGCGGCGTGACCCAGACCGTGGTCGCCAGCGTCGACGCCGAAATGGGCCGCAAGCGCACCTCCGCGCAGCAGCTGATCGCCGCCTACCGCAACGTCGGCCAGCGCTTTGCCGACCTCGACCCGCTCAAGCGCACCGAGCGTCCCAGCATCCCTGAGCTCGACCCGGTCTTCTACGGCCTCAACGGCGCCGACCAGGAAATCGTCTTCGACGTCAGCAACACCTTCTTCGGCAAGAACAAGATGTCGCTGCGCGAGCTGCTCAATGCGCTGCGCGAGACCTACTGCGGCTCGATCGGCATCGAGTTCATGCACACGACCGACCAGACGCAAAAGCGCTGGTGGCAGCAAAAGCTCGAGACCGTGCGTGCCAAGCCGGCCTTCAATGCCGACAAGAAGCGCCATATCCTGGATCGCCTGACCGCGGCCGAAGGCCTCGAGCGCTACCTGCATACCAAGTATGTCGGCCAGAAGCGCTTCTCGCTCGAAGGCGGCGAGAGCTTCATCGCCTCGATGGACGAGCTGATCCAGCAAGCCGGCGCCAAGGGCGTGCAGGAAATCGTGATCGGCATGGCCCACCGCGGCCGCCTGAACGTGCTGGTCAACACCCTGGGCAAGATGCCCAAGGACCTGTTCGCCGAATTCGACCACACTGCACCGGAAGACCTGCCGGCCGGTGACGTCAAGTACCACCAGGGCTTCAGCTCCGACGTCTCCACCATCGGCGGCCCGGTCCACCTGAGCCTGGCCTTCAACCCGTCCCACCTCGAGATCGTCAACCCGGTGGTCGAAGGCTCGGTGCGCGCGCGCATGGACCGTCGCGGCGACCTGGTCGGCGCCCAGGTGCTGCCGGTGCTGGTGCATGGCGACTCCGCCTTCGGCGGCCAGGGCGTGAACCAGGAAACGCTGGCGCTGTCCGAGACCCGTGGCTACACCACGGGCGGCACCGTCCACATCATCATCAACAACCAGATCGGCTTCACGACCTCGGACCCGCGCGACCTGCGCTCGACCCTGTACTGCACCGACATCGTCAAGATGATCGAGGCGCCGGTGCTGCACGTCAACGGTGACGATCCGGAAGCCGTCGTGCTGGCGACCCAGCTCGCGCTCGAGTACCGCCTGGAGTTCCGCAAGGATGTCGTGATCGACATCATCTGCTTCCGCAAGCTCGGCCACAACGAGCAAGACACCCCCGCGCTGACCCAGCCGCTGATGTACAAGAAGATCGCTGCCCACCCCGGCACGCGTCGCCTGTACGCCGACAAGCTGGCCGCCCAGGGTCTGGGTGACTCGCTGGGCGACGACATGGTCAAGGCCTATCGCGCCGCGATGGACGAAGGTCGCCACACCGTCAACCCGGTCATCACCAACTTCAAGAGCAAGTACGCGGTCGACTGGAGCCCGTTCCTGGGCAAGAAGTGGACCGACGCCGCCGACACCGCGATCCCGCTGACCGAGTGGAAGCGCCTGGCCGAAAAGCTCACCACGATTCCCGCCAGCGTCAACCCGCACCAGCTGGTCAAGAAGGTCTATGACGACCGCGCTGCCATGGGCCGGGGCGATGTCAACGTCGACTGGGGCATGGGCGAGCACATGGCCTTCGCCTCGCTGGTGGCTTCCGGCTACCCGGTCCGCCTGTCGGGCGAGGACTGCGGTCGCGGCACCTTCACCCACCGTCACGCCGTGATCCACGATCAGAAGCGCGAAAAGTGGGACGAAGGCACCTACATCCCGCTGCAGAACGTCGCCGACAACCAGGCACCGTTCGTCGTGATCGACTCGATCCTGTCGGAAGAGGCCGTGCTGGGCTTCGAATACGGCTACGCCGGCTCCGAGCCCAACAGCCTGGTGATCTGGGAAGCCCAGTTCGGCGACTTCGCCAACGGCGCCCAGGTCGTGATCGACCAGTTCATCGCGTCGGGCGAAGTCAAGTGGGGTCGTGCCAACGGCCTGGTCATGATGCTGCCGCATGGCTATGAAGGCCAGGGCCCCGAGCACAGCTCGGCCCGCCTCGAGCGCTTCATGCAGCTGGCGGCCGACACCAACATGCAGATCGTGCAGCCGACCACGGCCAGCCAGATCTTCCATGTGCTGCGCCGTCAGATGGTGCGCAACCTGCGCAAGCCGCTGGTGCTGTTCACCCCGAAGTCGCTGCTGCGCAACAAGGACGCGACCTCGCCGCTGACTGAGTTCACCAAGGGCGGCTTCCAGACCGTGATCCCGGAGCAGAACGCCGAGGTGGTCAAGAACGCCGCCAAGGTCAAGCGCGTGATCGCCTGCTCGGGCAAGGTCTACTACGACCTGGTCAAGAAGCGCACCGAGAAGGGCTCTGACGACGTGGCCATCATCCGCGTCGAGCAGCTCTATCCCTTCCCGCACAAGGCCTTTGCCGCCGAGCTCAAGAAGTACCCGAACGCGAGCGACCTGGTGTGGTGCCAGGACGAGCCGCAAAACCAGGGTGCCTGGTTCTTCGTGCAGCACTACATCCACGAGAACATGCTGGCCGGCCAGAAGCTGGGTTATTCCGGCCGTGCCGCCTCGGCTTCGCCGGCCGTGGGCTACTCGCACCTGCACCAGGACCAGCAGAAGGCCCTGATCGAAGGTGCTTTCGCCAAGCTCAAGGGCTTCGTGCTGACCAAGTGATCCAGCGGGCGCCCCTGGAGGGCGCCCCTTCGCATACCTGACAAGAGGAAGAATACAAAATGGCTATCATCGAAGTCAAAGTCCCGCAACTGTCCGAGTCCGTGGCCGAAGCCACCATGCTGCAGTGGAAGAAGAAGCCGGGCGAGGCCGTCGCGGCTGACGAGATCCTGATCGAGATCGAGACCGACAAGGTCGTGCTCGAAGTGCCGGCACCCTCCGCTGGCGTGCTGGTCGAGCTGGTCGTCGGCGACGGCGGCACCGTGGTCTCCGACCAGGTCATCGCCCGCATCGACACCGACGGCAAGGCCGCTGCCGCTGCACCGGCTGCTGCCGTGGCCGCTGCTCCCGCTGCCGCCCCGGTGGCTGCTGCCGCCGCTCCGGCTTCGAGCTCGATGGCTGGTGTCGCGATGCCGGCTGCTGCCAAGCTGATGGCTGACGCCGGCATGGCTGCCGGTTCGGTCGCCGGCACTGGCAAGGACGGCCGCGTCACCAAGGGTGACGTGCTGGCCGCCGCCGCCGCTCCCAAGGCAGCGCCGGCTCCGGCCGCTGCGCCCAAGGCTGCGCTGCAGCAGGTCGCTACTGCGGCCATCCCGCTGGGCGAGCGTCCCGAGCAGCGCGTGCCGATGACCCGTCTGCGTGCCCGCGTCGCCGAGCGTCTGCTGCAGTCGCAGTCGACCAACGCGATCCTGACCACCTTCAACGAAGTCAACATGGCTCCGGTGATGGCGATGCGCTCCAAGTTCCAGGACAGCTTCACCAAGGAGCATGGCTGCAAGCTGGGCTTCATGAGCTTCTTCGTCAAGGCGGCCGTGCATGCCCTGAAGAAGTTCCCGGTGCTGAACGCCTCGGTCGACGGCAACGACATCGTCTACCACGGCTACTTCGACATCGGTATCGCGGTCGGTTCGCCGCGCGGCCTGGTGGTGCCGATCCTGCGCAACGCCGACCAGATGAGCTTTGCCGACATCGAGAAGAAGATCGCCGAGTTCGGCAAGAAGGCCGCTGAAGGCAAGCTGGGCATCGAGGAGATGACCGGCGGCACCTTCTCGATCTCCAACGGTGGCACCTTCGGCTCGATGATGTCGACCCCGATCATCAACCCGCCGCAGTCGGCCATCCTGGGCGTGCACGCGACCAAGGACCGCGCCGTGGTCGAGAACGGCCAGATCGTGATCCGTCCGATCAACTACCTCGCGATGTCCTACGACCACCGCATCATCGACGGCCGCGAAGCCGTGCTGGGCCTGGTCGCGATGAAGGACGCGCTGGAAGATCCGGCCCGCCTGCTGTTCAACATCTGAACCAGCTGAACTGAAGCGACGATGCCGCGCCCGGCGTGGCGTCTTCCTTCACTGAACCATCAAGAGCCCACCCATCAGGTCCGACCTCCGGTCTGTCCCTTGGTGGGCTTTTTGCCAAGCCGCCTAGATTTAACGGCAGCCGCCCGCAGCGGCGCGCGCTGCCAGATTCAAAGAGAACACCATGAGCAAGCAATTCGACGTCATCGTCATCGGCGCCGGCCCCGGCGGCTACATCGCAGCCATCCGCGCCGCCCAGCTCGGCTTCCAGGTCGCCTGCATCGACGAGTGGAGCAACGCCGCCGGTGGCGCCGCTCCGGGCGGCACCTGCACCAACGTCGGTTGCATCCCGTCCAAGGCCCTGCTGCAGTCGTCCGAGCATTTCGACCACGCCAACCACCATTTCGCCGAGCACGGCATCAGCACTGGCAGCGTCAAGATGGACGTGGCCAAGATGATCGCGCGCAAGGACAATGTCGTGAAGCAGAATAACGACGGCATCCTGTACCTGTTCAAGAAGAACAAGGTCAGCTTCTTCCACGGCCGCGGCTCGTTCGTCAAGGCGGTCGAGGGCGGCTACGAGATCCAGGTCACCGGCAAGGCCGAAGAGACCCTGGTGGGCAAGCAGGTCATCGTCGCCACCGGCTCCAATGCCCGCTCGCTGCCCAGCGTCCCGTTCGATGAAGTCAATGTGCTGTCCAACGACGGCGCGCTGCGCGTCGGCGCCGTGCCCAAGAAGCTGGCCGTGATCGGCTCGGGCGTGATCGGCCTCGAGATGGGCTCGGTCTGGCGCCGCCTGGGCGCTGACGTCACCATCCTCGAAGGTCTGCCGACCTTCCTGGGCGCGGTCGACGAGCAGATCGCCAAGGAAGCCAAGAAGGCCTTCGACAAGCAGGGCCTGAAGATCGAACTCGGCGTCAAGGTCGGCGAGATCAAGTCGCTCAAGAAGGGCGTCTCGATTGCCTACACCAACGCCAAGGGCGAGGAAGTCAAGCTCGACGCCGACAAGCTGATCGTCTCGATCGGCCGCGTGCCCAACACCAACGGCCTCAACGTCGAAGCCGTCGGCCTGCAGCTCGACGAGCGCGGCGCGATCCTGGTCGACGGCGACTGCAAGACCAACCTGCCGGGCGTCTGGGCGGTCGGCGACGTGGTGCGCGGCCCGATGCTGGCGCACAAGGCCGAGGAAGAGGGCGTGGCGGTTGCCGAGCGCATCGCCGGCCAGCACGGTCACGTCAACTTCAACACCATCCCCTGGGTCATCTACACCAGCCCCGAGATCGCCTGGGTCGGCCGCACCGAGCAGCAACTCAAGGCCGATGGCGTCAAGTACAAGGCCGGCAGCTTCCCCTTCCTGGCCAACGGCCGCGCGCGCGCGCTCGGCGACACCACCGGCATGGTCAAGTTCCTGGCTGACGCCGCGACCGACGAGATCCTGGGCGTGCACATCGTCGGCCCGATGGCGTCCGAGCTGATCGCCGAGGCCGTGGTCGCGATGGAGTTCCGCGCCAGCGCCGAGGACATCGCCCGCATCTGCCACGCGCACCCCTCGCTGTCGGAAGCGACCAAGGAAGCCGCGCTGGCGGTCGACAAGCGCACCCTCAACTTCTAAGCGGCGCTACAGGTTGATGAACGACAACAACGCATCCGAGTCGGGCTTCGGCCCGGTGCGCCTGGCCTACGAGGCCGAGCTGGTGGCCCGCGGCTACCAGAGCGATCCGGCGCAACTGCGCGCCGTCGAGGCGCTCGAGCGCTGCGCGTCCGAGTGGGCGCATTTCAAGCAGCGCCGCTCGAACGCGCTCAAGAAGTTCATCAACCGCCTGCCCATCCCGAAGGGCGTCTACATGTTCGGCGGGGTGGGGCGCGGCAAGAGTTTCCTGATGGACTGCTTCTACAACGCAGTTCCCTTGAAGCGCAAGACGCGGTTGCATTTCCACGAGTTCATGCGCGAGGTGCATCGCGAGCTCGCCGACCTGCAGGGCACGGTCAACCCGCTCGACGCGCTGGGGCTGCGCATGTCCAAGCGCTACCGGCTGATCTGCTTCGACGAGTTCCACGTCGCCGACGTGACCGACGCGATGATCCTGTACCGGCTGCTCGAAGCGATGCGCAAGTACGGCATCGGCATGGTCACGACCAGCAACTTCCATCCCGACGGGCTGTACCCGAACGGCCTGCACCGCGACCGCATCCTGCCGGCGATCGAGCTGCTGAAGCAAGACCATCAGGTCATCAACGTCGACAACGGCACCGACTACCGACGCCGCACGCTCGAGCATGTCAAGCTCTACCACTGCCCGCTCGGGGCCGAGGCCGACGCCCAGATGAAGCAGGCCTTCGACGAGCTGGCCGAGGCGCACGACGAGGACCCGGTGCTGCATATCGAGGCGCGCGAGATCCGTTCCCTGCGTCGCGCTGGCGGCGTGGTCTGGTTCGACTTCAAGGAACTGTGCGGCGGGCCGCGCTCGCAGAGCGACTACCTCGAGATCGCCAGCCAGTTCCACACCGTGCTGCTGAGCAACGTGCCCTACATGCCGATCAACATGGCTTCGGCCGCCAGGCGCTTCACCTGGCTGGTCGACGTGCTGTATGACCGCCGGGTCAAGTTCGTGCTGTCGGCGGCGGTGCCGGCCGAGGCGCTCTACACCGAAGGCCCGTTGTCGCACGAGTTCCCGCGCACGGTCTCGCGCTTGAACGAGATGCAGTCCAAGGAATACCTGGACATGGAATACCGCGAGGTCGACACCTCGCTGAGCTGAACCGGGCCAGCGCGGTTGCGCTGGCTGGCTGGCGGCGCGCGCTGCGCCGTCCATGGTTTCAGTTGCGCGGCTTCAGATTCAGATTCAGATTCAGAACAGCTTCCACCAGGCGCTGCGCTTGGGCTGGTCGGCCTGCGGTGCGTTGGCCGGGTAGTTCTTCTCGAGCACGCGGCTCGCATCCTGTGCCAGGTCCTGCATGCCCATCGCCTGGTAGGACTTGACCAGCAGGACCAGGGCTTCCTTGGCGGCTGGCACGCCCTGGTATTCGGTCAGCGCGAGCTGGGCCCGGTTGACAGCGGCCACATAGGCGCCGCGCTGGTAGTAATAGCGCGCCACGTTGACCTCGGACTCGGCCAGCGAGTTGATCACATAGGTCATGCGCAAGCGTGAATCGGGCGCGTACTTCGAATCGGGGAAGCGCTGCACCAGTTCGCGGAACGACTCGAACGACACCTTGGCCGACTTCTGGTCGCGCTCGGACAGGTTCTGCTCCGACAGGCTGCTGAACAGGCCCAGGTTGTCGTTGAAGTTGACGATGCCCTTGAGGTAGAGCGCGTAGTCGAGCGCCGGACTGGCCGGATGCAGCTTCATGAAGCGGTCGAGCGTCGCGACCGCCTGCGGCTGCTCGCCGTTGCGGTAGTGCGAGTAGGCTTTCTCGAGCTGCGCCTGCTGGGCCAGCGGCGTGCCGGCGGCACGGCCTTCGAGTTTCTCGAATTGCTGGATCGCTTTTTCGAACATACCGTTGCTGCGGTTGTCCATTGCCTCGGCGTAGATCTTCTCCGGGCTCCAGTTCGCCGTCTCGTCGATCGGCTTCGGGCTGGCGCAGGCTGTCAGCAGCGCGGCGGCCAGCAAAACCGTCAGGCCCGGGCGCAACGGGAACACAGCGGATAATCGGGGCAGAAACATCGTGCGTACACCTTTGCAGCAGCAGGAAAATCGGATTGACTCAGGAAATTATATCGACCCCCCCACAGGAGCCGGGCTTGCCGGCCTGGAGCCCGACCGACGAGATCGACGAGCTCGAGCTGGCCCCCGAGCGGCGCCGCTTCCTTGTCGAAGCGCATGAGCATGGGCTCAGGATAGACAAGTTGCTGGCCTTGCGCTGTCCCGAGTTCTCGCGCGGCTATTTTCAGCATCTGCTGCAGGAAGGCGCGGTGCAGCTGGCTGGGCGTGTCCTGTCCAAGGCCGCGGCCAAGGTCAGGGCCGGCGAGCCGGTCGAGGTCGAGCTCAGGCCCACGGTCCAGGCCATGGCCTTCCTGCCCGAGGCGATGGCCTTGCAGGTGGTCTATGAGGACGAGCATATGCTGGTGATCGACAAGCCGGCGGGCTTGGTGGTGCACCCGGCTGCCGGCAACTGGACCGGCACCCTGCTCAACGGCTTGCTGGCCTACCATGCCGCCGCCGCGCGCCTGCCGCGCGCGGGCATCGTGCACCGGCTCGACAAGGACACCAGCGGGCTGCTGCTGGTCGGCAAGACGCTGCCGGCCTGCGAGGCGCTGGTGCGCCTGATCGCGCAGCGCAGCGTGCACCGGATCTATGTCGCGCTCGCGCATGGCGCCTGGCGCGGCGGTGACGAGATCGAGGTCGAGCGCTGGGTCGGCCGCGACCCGCGCAACCGCCTGCGCATGGCGGTGCTGGCACCCAACAGCGGCGGCGCCAAGGAGGCCAGGACCACGATCCGGCGCCTGGACGCCGGCGATGACTATTGCTGGGTCGGCTGCAAGCTGCACACCGGCCGCACGCACCAGATCCGGGTCCACATGACCAGCCTGAACCATGCGCTGGTCGGCGACGTGACCTATGGCGGCCGTCTGCTGCTGGGCATGCAGCGCCAGGCCTTGCATGCGCACCGGCTCGCGCTGCCGCATCCGATCACGGGGCAGGCGCTGCATTTCGAGTGCGCGCTGCCGGCCGATCTGGCGCAGGCGGTCGAAAACGCCGGACTGCACTATAATCTGGACCACCTATGGCAGGTGAGCGACACCTGACCGATCTATTACGCCATTAGCCGCCTCGCCGGCCTGCGGTCCCGGAGCGTTCCCGGCCGACCTCCTTGATAAGTTCCGGACCTTCGGACCCAGCACCATGAACACCGCGGATGCACGTCGCATCCTCGAGACTGCATTGCTTTGCGCACAGGAACCCCTGAGTCTGCGCGAGATGGCTGTGCTTTTCGAGGGGGCGCTGTCATATGACACCCTGCGCCGGCTATTGACCGAGCTGCAGCGTGCCTGGGACAATCGGGGCCTGGAGCTGGTCTGTCTGGCCAGTGGCTGGCGCTTCCAGAGCCGGCCGGAGCTGCGGCCTTTCCTCGAGCGGCTGCATCCCGAAAAGCCGCCCAAGTACAGCCGGGCCGTGCTCGAGACACTGGCGATCATCGCCTATCGCCAGCCGGTCACCCGCGGCGATATGGAGGAGATCCGTGGCGTCACGATCAATTCGGCCATCATCAAGCAGCTCGAGGACCGCGGCTGGATCGAGGTCATCGGTTACCGCGAGACCGTCGGGCGACCGGCGCTGTTCGCCACCACGCGTACCTTCCTGGATGACCTGGGACTGGCCGCGTTGGAGGCCCTGCCGCCGCTCGAAGCGGTGCCAGCAGCCGTCGATGCCCTGGCGGCGCTGACGTTGCCACCGCCGAGCCCCAGCGTTGCCGGGCCGCATGCCGATGAAGGCGCTGCGCCGGTCTCCCCCAATATGCCCAACGAAGGCCTGCAAAGGCCTGCAGAATCAGAAACATGAACCAGATGCCACAAGCCCCCTCCGACGCCGAACCTTCGGTTGCCACCGCTGCTGCCGCGCCCGCCGAGGGTCAGTTCGACCTGGAGCAGGAGCAGCAGCTGTTCGCTGACCTCGTCTCGGGCGAATTCGATGCCGAGCAGGACGCCGAGCTGCCCGACGAGGGCAAGCGCGTGCTGCTGCCGCAGGCCGATGCGCCCAAGCTGCACAAGGTGCTGGCCCAGGCCGGCCTGGGGTCGCGCCTCGAGATGGAGCGCCTGATCCAGGACGGCCGGGTCGCGGTCAACAACGAGCCGGCCCATGTCGGCCAGCGCATCCAGCATGGCGACCAGATCAAGATCAACGGCAAGCTGGTCCGGGTGCGCATCGCGCCGCCGCCGCCGCGCGTGCTGGCCTATCACAAGCCGGCCGGCGAGGTCGTCACCCATGACGACCCGCAGAACCGCCCGACCGTGTTCCGCCGCCTGCCGCGCCTGTACAACGGCAAATGGCAGTCGGTCGGCCGGCTCGACCTCAACACCGAAGGCCTGCTGCTGTTCACCGATTCGGGCGAACTGGCCAACAAGCTGATGCACCCTAGATTCGGCCTGCAGCGCGAATACGCGGTGCGCGTGCTCGGCGCGCTGAGCAACGACGAGAAGGCGCGCCTGCTCGACGGCGTGCGTCTTGATGACGGCATGGCGCAGTTCCAGAGCATCGAGGACGGCGGTGGCGACGGCGCCAACTGTTGGTATCGCGTCACGATCGCCGAGGGCCGCAACCGCGAGGTGCGCCGCATGTTCGAGGCCGTCGGTCACGCCGTCAGCCGCCTGATCCGCATCCGCTACGGCGCCGTCGTGCTGCCGCGCGGCCTGCGCCGCGGCGTCTGGACCGAGCTCGACTACCGCGACATCGAGCGCCTGACCCTGGCCGCCGGCATGCGTCGCACCGACGAGCAGGCGCAGGACTCGGCGCGCAAGGCCGCCAGCCGCAACCCGCCGCCGCGCCGCAACAAGGGCAACGGCCCGCGTCCGAGCGCGCCCAAGCTGGTCGAGGGTCCGGCGATCTCGCGCAGCAGCGGCCGTGCCATCCGCGAGCCGCGCTACGGCCATGACGAGCAGGGCTACGGCGAGCAGCAAGCACCGTTCGGCCGCCAGGCCGATCCGCGCGACCTGCGTGACACACGCGGTCGCGGCCTGGCTCAGCCCGATCCGACCCAGACTGGCTACGGCTACATCGGCGCCGAGGCCGGCCAAAAGCGCAAGGGCCCGGGCCTCTACGCTGGTGGCAAGAGCGGCCGCCCGGGTTCGCCGGGCGGGCAGGGCGGCCCGCGCAAGGGCCCGCGCCGCTGAGCAGGCGCTGCCCGGACACCCGGCCCTTTGTGGCCGGGCGCAGTCATGACTAACAGTTAGAATCAGCGACTTTCCAAACCAACTCGCAAGGTATAAAAATGACCATCGAACGCACCCTGTCCATCATCAAGCCCGACGCTGTCGCCAAGAACGTCATCGGCCAAATCGTCAGCCGCTTCGAAGGCGCTGGCCTGAAGATCGCTGCCGCCAAGCTGGTCCAGCTGTCGCGCGCTGAAGCCGAAGGCTTCTACGCTGTCCACAGCGCCCGTCCCTTCTTCAACGACCTGGTCAACTTCATGATCTCGGGTCCGGTCTTCGTGCAAGTGCTCGAAGGCGAAGGCGCGATCCTGAAGAACCGCGAACTGATGGGCGCCACCGATCCGAAGAAGGCTGAAGCCGGCACCATCCGCGCTGACTTCGCCGAGTCGATCGACGCCAACGCCGTGCACGGCTCCGACGCTCCGGAAACCGCAGCCGTCGAGATCGCCTACTTCTTCCCGGCCCTGAACGTCTACGCACGTTAATTGGCATATGACGGCCAATCTGCTCGATTACGACCTCGAGGGCTTGGCCGCCTTCTGTGAACGGCTCGGAGAAAAACGTTTCCGAGCCGTCCAGCTCTACCGCTGGATCCACCAGAAAGGCGTGGCCCGTTTCGAGGACATGACTGACCTGGCGCGCAGCCTGCGGGAAAAGCTCCCTGGGGTCTGCGAAGTGCGCGGCCTGCCCGTGCTGACGCAACAGATTTCGACCGACGGCACGATCAAGTGGCTGTTCGATGTCGGTGGCGGCAATGCCGTCGAAACCGTATTCATTCCGGAAGACGACCGGGGCACGCTGTGCGTGTCCTCGCAGGCGGGCTGTGCCGTCGGCTGTCGCTTCTGTTCCACCGGCCACCAGGGTTTTTCCCGCAATCTGGGAACGGGCGAGATCATTGCCCAGCTCTGGTATGCCGAGCATTTCCTGCGCCAGCGCTTCAAGACCAGCGAACGGGTGATCTCGAACGTGGTCATGATGGGCATGGGCGAGCCGCTGCAGAACTACGGCGCCCTGGTGCCGGCGCTCAAGACCATGCTCGACGACCATGGCTACGGCCTGTCGCGCCGGCGCCTGACGGTATCGACCTCGGGCGTGGTGCCGATGATGGACCGCCTGAGCCAGGACTGTCCGGTCGCGCTGGCGGTCTCGCTGCACGCGCCCAACGACGAGCTGCGCGACCATCTAGTGCCGCTCAACCGCAAGTACCCGCTGGCCGAGCTGATGGCGGCCTGCAAGCGCTACCTGCCGGCGGCGCCGCGTGACTTCATCACTTTCGAGTACTGCATGCTCGAGGGTGTCAACGACCAGCCCGAGCACGCGCAGCAACTGGTCGCGCTGGTGCGCGCCCATGGCGTGCCGTGCAAGTTCAACCTGATCCCCTTCAACCCCTTCCCGGACTCGGGCCTCAAGTGCTCGGGCAAGGCGGTGGTCAAGGCCTTTGCCGAGCAGCTCAATGCGGCCGGCATCGTGACCACGGTGCGCAAGACCCGAGGTGACGACATCGATGCGGCCTGTGGCCAGCTCGCGGGCGATGTGCTCGACCGCACCAATGCGGCCGAGCGCATGGCGCAGCGCCGCGACCAGGTCGAGCAGGTCGTGGTCTGGCAACCCCGGGAGAAGACCTGATGAAACCGATCCTGAGCTGGCTGTTGCTGGGCGCTGCGGCCAGCCTGTTTGGCTGTGCCTCCCGTCCGGGCCAACCCGAAGTTGCCGCCAGCGGCAAGGAATGGGTCACCGAGTCGGATGAGCCCGAAGCGCAGCGGCGCGCGCGCCTGCGAATCGAACTCGCCTCGGGCTACTTCGAGAAGGGCCAGGTCACGGTCGCGCTCGACGAGGTCAAGCAGGCGCTGGTGGCCGATCCGAACTACGCCCCGGCGCACAACCTGCGCGGCCTGATCTACCTGCGGCTCAAGGAGCCCCAGCTGGCCGAGGCCAGCTTCCTGCAGGCAATCAAGCTGGCACCGCGCGATGGCGATAGCTGGCACAACCTGGGCTGGATGCACTGCGAAGCCGGCAAATATGCCGACGCGGTCGCGGCCTTCGGCAGGGCCTTGCAGACGCCCCAGTATGCAGCCGCGTCCAGGACCTGGATGAGCCAGGGCATCTGCCAGGCGCGCGCCGGTCAGCCGCTCGAGGCCGAGCGCAGCCTGTTGCGCGCCTTCGAGCTTGATCCGGCCAATCCGATCGTCAGCTACAACCTCGCGTCCCTGCTGATGCAGCGGCGCGAGTATCCGCGCGCCCAGTTCTATATCCGGCGTCTGAACAATTCCGAGCTCGCCAATGCCGAGTCGCTCTGGCTCGGGGTCCGGGTCGAGCGCAAGCTCAACCAGCTCGGGACCGCGCGCCAGCTCGGCGAGCAATTGCGCAGCCGTTATCCCGAATCCCAGGAGGCCGCCAACTACGAGCGCGGCGCTTTCGATGACTGAAGACTCCTCCCCAACGTCCGCCCCCTTGCCGGCATCGGCCGGCTTGCCCGAGGCCACGCCGCCTGGCGAGGCGTTGCGCCAGGCGCGCGAGGCCGCCGGCTTGCAGATCGCTTCGCTCGCGGCCATGCTCAAGGTGCCGGTCGAGCGCCTGCAGGCGCTCGAGGCGGGCCGCTACCAGGAACTGCCCAACCTGACCTTCGCGCGGGCGCTGGCTTCCAGCGTCTGTCGCGTGCTCAAGATCGACCCGGCTGCGGTGCTGCAGGGCTTGCCGCATGGCGGCGAGGTCAAGCTCGGCACCGACCGGCCGATCCAGGCCCGCTCCTTCGACTCGAACCGGCGCGGCCTGTTCCGCCTGCCGGGCGGTCTTCATCTGGGCTCGTCGCTGGTCTTGTCCTTGCTGGTTCTGGTGCTGGCGGTCGCGCTCTGGTGGTGGTTGCCCCAGCGTGAAGCCGAGCCTGCGGCTGATGCCGATACCGATGCCGTCTCCATGGTCGGCGAGGCACCGGTGGAAACGGTGGCCGCCGAGCTGCCGACCGCAGCCGTGCCCCAGCCGGCAGCGACGCCAGTGGCCGAGCCTGTCCCGGCTGCGCCCGCCGCTGTCGTGACGGCCCCTGTTGCTGCGGCGCCTGCCGCCTCTGCACCACCGGTGGCTGCTGTTCCCCTGACGGCGGCTGCGGTCCAGCCTGCCATGGGTCGGCCCCTGCTGCAGCTGCGAGCGCGCTCCGCGACCTGGATCCAGCTCAAGGATGGCGCCGGCAAGGAGTTGCAGCAGCGCACGCTGCAGCCCGGCCAGACGCTGGACTACGACGGCGCTGCGCCGCTGCAGGTGGTGCTCGGTCGAGCCAGCGGGGTCGAGGTGATCGTGCGGGGCCAGGTCTTCGATACCTCGGCCTACGCTCCCAACAAGATCGCGCGTTTCGAGGTCAAGTGAAGCATGAGCGAATTCCATTCAACGGTTGAGTCGCAGCCCCCGGTCCTGTCGGGTATTCCGCCGCGCAAGTCGCGCCAGGGCGTGGTCGCCTGGGGCGAGAACCGGGTCACGGTCGGCGGCGACGCGCCGGTGCGGGTGCAGTCGATGACCAACACCGACACTGCCGATGTGATCGGCACCGCGATCCAGGTCAAGGAGCTCGCGCTGGCGGGCTCGGAACTGGTCCGGATCACGGTCAACAACGAGGAAGCCGCGCGCGCCGTGCCGCATATCCGCGAGCAGCTCGACCGCATGGGCATTGATGTGCCGCTGATCGGCGACTTCCACTACAACGGCCACACGCTGCTGAGCGAGTTCCCGGACATGGCGCAGGCCCTGTCCAAGTACCGCATCAACCCCGGCAACGTCGGGCGCGGCGACAAGAAGGATCGTCAGTTCGCGCAGATGGTCGAAGCCGCCGTGCGCTGGAACAAGCCGGTGCGCATCGGTGTCAACTGGGGCAGCCTGGACCAGGACCTGCTGGCCGGCATGATGGACGAGAATGCCCGCCGCGCCCAGCCCTGGGACGGCAAGCAGGTGATGTACGAGGCGCTGATCGCCTCCGCGCTGGGTTCGGCCGAGCGTGCCGGGGAGCTCGGCCTGGCGCCCGAGAACATCATCCTGTCGTGCAAGGTCAGCGGCGTGCAGGACCTGATCGCGGTCTACCAGCAGCTGCACCAGCGCTGCGACTATCCGCTGCACCTGGGCCTGACCGAGGCCGGCATGGGCACCAAGGGCACGGTGGCGTCAAGCGCGGCGCTCGCGGTGCTGTTGCAGCAGGGCATCGGCGACACGATCCGCGTGTCGCTGACGCCGCAGCCGGGCGAGTCCCGCACCCAGGAAGTCGTGGTCGCGATGGAGATCCTGCAGGCGCTCGGCCTGCGCAGCTTCGTGCCCAGCGTGACGGCCTGCCCGGGCTGCGGCCGCACCACCAGCACCACCTTCCAGGAGCTGGCCAAGCAGATCGACGACTACCTGCGCAGCTCGATGCCGGCCTGGCGCGAATGCTACCCCGGGGTCGAGAACCTCAAGGTGGCGGTCATGGGCTGCATCGTCAACGGCCCGGGCGAGAGCAAGCATGCCGACATCGGCATCAGCCTGCCCGGCACCGGCGAGGCGCCAGCGGCGCCGGTCTTCATCGACGGCGAGAAGGCCATGACCTTGCGCGGTGCAGGAATCGCCCAGGACTTCCAGCAGGTCGTCGAACAGTACATCCAGAAGAAATTCGGCGTGCCGGCCTGATCCGGCGCGCCCTGCAAGCAGCTTAGCAAAAGAATCCATGGCAGAAAAACTCAGTGCCGTCAAAGGCATGAACGACATCGCGGCGCCCGAATCGGCGCATTGGGAATGGCTCGAAGCCAAGGTCCGTGCGCTGATGAGCCGCTACGGCTACCGCAATATCCGCACGCCGATCGTCGAGCCGACCGGCCTGTTCGTGCGCGGCCTGGGCGAGGTCACCGACATCGTCGAGAAGGAGATGTACTCCTTCGAGGACCGGCTCAATGGCGAGCAGCTGACCCTGCGCCCCGAGGCGACCGCCGGCGTGGTGCGCGCCGCGATCGAGCACAACATGCTGTACGACGGCCCCAAGCGCCTCTACTACATGGGTCCGATGTTCCGCCACGAGCGCCCGCAGCGCGGCCGCTACCGCCAGTTCCACCAGATCGGCTCCGAGGCGCTGGGCTTTGCCGGCCCCGATGTCGACGCCGAGCAGATCACCTTGGCCTGCGACCTCTGGGCCGAGCTGGGCTTGAGCGATGTGACGCTCGAGATCAACAGCCTGGGCCAGCCGGCCGAGCGCCAGCTGCACCGCGCCGCGCTGATCCATTACCTCGAGCAGCACCAGGAGCAGCTCGACGAGGACGCCAAGCGCCGCCTCTACACCAATCCGCTGCGTATCCTCGACACCAAGAACCCGGCCATGCAGGCCCTGGTCGAGGGCGCGCCCAAGCTGATGGACTACCTGGGCGCGGAGTCGCTGGCGCATTTCAACGGCCTGCGCGCGCTGCTCGATGCCCAGGGCATCGGCTACCGCATCAACCCGCGCCTGGTGCGCGGCATGGACTATTACAACCTGAGCGTGTTCGAGTTCGTCACGACCTCGCTCGGCTCGCAGGGCACGGTCTGCGCGGGCGGGCGCTACGACGGCCTGATCGCGCAGATCGGCGGCAAGCCGGCGCCGGCGGTCGGCTGGGCGCTCGGGGTCGAGCGCATTCTCGAACTGCTCAAGGCGCAAAACCTGCTGCCGGCCGTTCCGGTGCCCGACTGCTATGCGGTGGTGCCGCAGGTCGAGGCCATGCCGCAGGTGATGCCGGTGCTGCGCGCGCTGCGCGCTGCTGGCGTCTCGGTCCAGATGCATGCCGGCGGGGCCGACGGCCACGGCAGCATGAAGTCGCAATTCAAGAAGGCCGATGGCAGCGGCGCGCGCTATGCGCTGATCTTCGGCGCCAGCGAGCTCGAGGCCGGTCAGGTCGCGGTCAAGCCGCTGCGCGAGGGCGCAGGCGCCATCAGCGAGCAGACCCAGTTCGCGCTGGCGCAGGCCGCGCAATGGGCGGCGCAGTTGCGCCAAGCCTGAGCGCGGCCGCATCCCCGGCTGCATCGGCCTACAATGCCCGTCGAGGGTCCGCCTGACGGACCCTCCCGTATCACCCTTTTCGATTGAGCCCATGGCCGCCCATCTCGACCTGGAAGAGCAGGAACAGCTCGCCAATTTCAAACATTTCTGGTCCCAGTACGGCAACCTGATCAGCTGGGTGCTGATTGCTGCCCTCACGGGACTGGCCGCCTTCAACGGCTGGCAGTACTGGCAGCGCAAGTCGGGCCAGGAAGCGGCCGCGCTCTATGACGAGCTCGAGCGCGCGGTCCAGGCCGGCGAAGCCGACAAGGTCCAGCGCGTCTGGGCCGATGTGCAGGCCAAGGCCGGCCGCGCCCAGCAGGGCCAGCAGGCCGGTCTGCTGGCTGCCAGTTCGCTGCACGGCGCGGGCAAGGTCGAGGAAGCGCGCAAGGCGCTGGCCTGGGTCATCGACCAGTCGTCCGATTCGGCCTTGATCGCCGTCGCGCGCCTGCGCCTGGCCGGCCTCGAACTCGAGGCCAAGGACTACGAGCGCGCGCTCAAGACGCTGGACTTCAAGGCCAGCCCCGAATTCGCCCCGCTGCTGGCCGATCGCCGTGGCGATGTGCTGCAGGCCCAGGGCCAGTCCGACGCGGCGCGCACTGCCTACCGCAGCGCCTGGGACGGGCTTTCGAGCGCGCCCGAATACCGCCGCATCGTCCAGGCCAAGCTCAATGCGCTCGGCTTTGATCCCGAGCCGGCCTCCACCCCCACCCAGGAGTAAGTTCCGTGACGTTCAGCCTCAGTCGCGCCACCCCGCGCCTTGCCGTCGCCACCGCTGCGGTCCTGCTGGCCCTGGCCGGCTGCTCTTCCAGTCCGACCAAGCCCAAGCCCGCCGCGCTGAAGTCCTTCGATTCCAGCCTGCCAGCCCGCCAGGCCTGGAAGGTCCAGCTCGGTGCGCCCGCGCCGCAATCGGTGCCGGCCCTGGTCGGGCGCGAACTGGCGCTGGTCAGCGCCGCAGGCCGGGTGCTGGTGCTCGATGCCGAGAGCGGCAGCGAGCGCTGGCGCAGCGAGCTCGGCACGCCAGTCTCGGCCGGTGTCGGCTACGACGGTGAAACTGCGGCGGTCGTGACCCAGGACAACGAGCTCGTCGCCATCGCGCTGGGCAAGGTGCAGTGGCGCGTGCGTCTGCCTGCGCGCGCCTTCAGCGCGCCGCTGGTGGCCGGTCGTCGCGTCTTCGTGCTGGCGGGCGACCGCAGCGTCTCGGCCTATGACGCGAGCAACGGCGCCAGGCTCTGGACCCAGGCCGCGCGCGGCACCGAGCCGCTGGTGCTGCAGCAGCCCGGCGTGCTGCTGGCGGTCGGCGATACCCTGGTGGCCGGCATGGGCGCGCGCCTGAGCGGCCTCAATCCGGGCAACGGCCAGCCGCGCTGGGAGGTCCCGGTCGCGTCCACGCGCGGCGTCAACGAAATCGAACGCCTGCTCGACCTGGTCGGTCCGGCGGCCCGCGTGCAAGGCAATGTCTGCGTGCGCGCCTTCCAGTCGGCCGTCGGCTGCGTCGACGCCCAGCGCGGCGCGCTGCGCTGGACCAAGCCGGCCAACGGCGCTGTCGGCCTGGCCGCCGATGGCGACCGCGTCTACGGTGCCGAAAGCAACGGTCGCCTGCTGGCCTGGAAACTCGACAACGGTGATGTCCAGTGGCAATCCGACCTGCTGCTGAACCGTGGCCTGAGCGCCCCGCTGATGGCTGGCCGTTCGATCGCGATCGGCGACGCCCAGGGCTATGTGCATGTGCTCGCTCGCGAGGACGGCAAGCTGCTGAATCGACTGGAGACCGATGGCTCGGCCATTGTCTCCGCCCCCCTGCTGGCGGGTCAAAACCTGCTGGCCCTGACACGCAAGGGCGTTCTCTACGCCTGGCGCCCCGAATGAAACCTGTGATCGCCCTGGTGGGCCGACCCAACGTCGGCAAATCCACCCTTTTCAACCGCCTGACCAAGACGCGCGACGCCATCGTCGCCGACTTTCCCGGCCTGACGCGCGACCGCCACTACGGCAACGCCCGTCTGGGCAAGCGCGAATTCATCGTGATCGACACCGGCGGCTTCGAGCCCGATGCCGGTAGCGGCATCTTCAAGGAGATGGCCAAGCAGACCCAGCAGGCAGTCGCCGAGTCCGACGTCGTCGTGTTCGTGCTCGACGCCCGTGGCGGCCTGAGCGCGCAGGACCACGACATCGCCAACTACCTGCGCCGGCTCAACAAGCCGACGCTGCTGGTGGCCAACAAGGCCGAAGGCATGAAGGAGGGCTCGCAACTGGTCGAGTTCTACGAGCTCGGCCTGGGCGAGGTGCTGCCGGTTTCGGCCGCGCATGGCCAGGGCGTGCGCCCGATGCTCGAGGCGGCGCTCGACAAGCTGTCCTGGCCCGACGAGGAAGAAGCCGTCGCGCCCGACGAGAGCGTGATCAAGCTGGCCGTCGCCGGTCGGCCCAACGTCGGCAAGTCGACGCTGATCAATGCCTGGCTGGGCGAGGAGCGCCTGGTCGCCTTCGACATGCCGGGCACGACGCGCGACGCGATCTCGGTCCCGTTCGAGCGCAACGGCCAGAAGTTCGAGCTGATCGACACCGCCGGCCTGCGCCGCAAGGGCCGGGTCTTCGAGGCGATCGAGAAGTTCTCGGTCGTCAAGACGCTGCAGGCGATCGAGAACGCCCATGTCGTGCTGCTGCTGCTCGACGCGACCGAAGGCGTGACCGACCAGGATGCGCATATCGCGGGCTTCGCGCTCGAGAGCGGTCGCGCCGTGGTGCTGGCGATCAACAAGTGGGACGCGATCGACAGCTACCAGCGCGAGACGCTGCAACGCTCGATCGAGAGCCGGCTCGGCTTCCTGAAGTTCGCGCCGCTGCACATGATCTCGGCCAAGAAGCGCCAGGGCATCGGTCCGCTCTGGGGCTCGATCGCCAAGGCCTACGCCTCGGCCATGGTCAAGATGCCGACGCCGTTGCTGACCCGTCTGCTGCAGGAGTCGATCGTGCTGCAGGCGCCCAAGCGCGGCGGCATGTACCGGCCCAAGATGCGCTATGCGCACCAGGGCGGCATGAACCCGCCGGTGATCGTGATCCACGGCAACTCGCTCGACAACGTCGACAACGCCTACAAGCGCTTCCTCGAGGGCCGTTTCCGCAAGGCGTTCGACCTGGTCGGCACGCCGCTGCGCATCGAGTTCAAGACCGCGGCCAACCCCTACGACGAATGACCCCAGCCGCCGCCGGCCCGCAGGAAGCGGGCGGGCTGTGGTAAGGTCGCCATCCCTCAACTCTTTTGAACACGGAGCATATCGTGAGCAATAACAAAGGCCAACTCTTGCAAGATCCTTTCCTGAACCAGCTGCGCCGCGAGCACGTGCCGGTGTCGATTTACCTGGTCAACGGAATCAAGCTGCAAGGCCAGATCGAGTCCTTTGACCAGTATGTCGTGCTGCTGCGCAACACCGTGACCCAGATGGTCTACAAGCACGCGATCTCCACCATCGTTCCGGGCCGTCCGGTCCAGTTCAGCGCTGCCGCGCCTGATCAGCCTGTCGCTGCTGCCTGATCCTCCTTGAACGACAGTCAGAAATCCCCTGCCGCGCTGCCCGGCGTCGTGCTCGTAGGAGTCGACCTGGGCCTGCCGCATTTCGACGCCGAACTCGAGGAGCTGGCCCAGCTCGCCGAGACCGCCGGCTACCGTGTCGTTGACCGGGTCGCCTGCAAGCGGCGCGCCCCCGATCCGGCCCTGTTCATCGGTTCCGGCAAGGCCGACGAGATCAAGGCGTTGGCGCTGGGCCATGGCGCGACCGAAATCCTGTTCGACCAGGCGTTGAGCCCGTCGCAGCAGCGCAACCTCGAGCGTCACATGGGGCTGCCGGTCAACGACCGCACCCTGCTGATCCTCGAGATCTTTGCCCAGCGCGCGCGCAGCCACGAGGGCAAGCTGCAAGTCGAGCTCGCGCGCCTGCAATACCTGAGCACCCGCCTGGTGCGGCGCTGGTCCCACCTCGAGCGCCAGAGCGGCGGCATCGGCATGCGTGGCGGCCCGGGCGAGACCCAGATCGAGCTTGACCGCCGCATGATCGGCGATTCGATCAAGCGCACCCGCGAGCGACTGGAGAAGGTCAAGCGCCAGCGCAGCACGCAGCGGCGCCAGCGCGAGCGGCGCGAGACCTTCACGATCTCGCTGGTCGGCTACACCAACGCCGGCAAGTCCTCGATCTTCAACGCGCTGGTCAAGGCGCGCGCCTATGCGGCCGACCAGCTGTTCGCGACGCTCGACACCACGACGCGCCAGCTCTACCTGGGCGAGGTCGAGCGCACGGTGTCGCTGTCCGACACGGTGGGCTTCATCCGCGACCTGCCGCATGGCCTGGTCGAGGCCTTTGCCGCCACGCTGCAGGAGGCGCGCGACGCCGACTTGCTGCTGCATGTGGTCGACGCGTCCAACCCCGACCATCCCGAGCAGATCACCGAGGTGATGCGGGTGCTGCGCGAGATCGGTGCCGACGACCTGCCGCAGATCCTGGTCTTCAACAAGCTCGACGCGGTCGAGCCCGAACGCCAGCCGCTGCAGCGCGTCGACCAGATCGAGCTCGACGGCCAGACGGTGCCGCGCATCTTCCTGAGCGCGCACACCGGCGACGGGCTGTCCGATCTGCGCGGCCTGCTGGCCGAGCGGGTGCGTGCCCGTTTCGGTGCCCGCCAGCCCGAGTCTCCCGAAAGCGGCGACGGCCTCGAGGATTCGGCACAATAGCCTATTTCCACCGCAAGCCAAAACCTACATGAACTTCAATTTGTTGAGCCTGCGTGCGGTCCGCTGGGACCGGCTCAAGGGCATGTTCAACCTCAACGATCCCCGCTGGGGCCGTGGTGACGAGAGCAAGCCCGATGCCGGTGGCTCCGGCGAGGAACAGCGCTCCAAGCGTCCGGCCGGTCCGAACCAGGGGCCGCCCGACCTCGACGAACTCTGGCAGGACTTCAACCGCAAGCTGTCGGGTCTGTTCGGTGGCGGCGGCGGCGGCGCAGGCGGTGGCAAGCCGGGTGGCCAGTTCCCGGGCTTCAAGCCCGGACCGAAGGGCACCGGCATCGGCGTGGGCGTGATCGCTGGCGGTCTGCTGCTGGTCTGGCTCGGGACCGGCTTCTTCATCGTGCAGGAAGGCCAGCAGGCCGTCATCACCCAGTTCGGCCGCTACCAGGGCACGGTTGGCGCCGGCTTCAACTGGCGCCTGCCTTATCCGATCCAGCGCCACGAAACCGTCAACGCGACCCAGATCCGCTCGGTCGATGTCGGCGGCGACGCCGTCATGCGCGCCACCGGCCTGCGCGAGTCGGCCATGCTGACCGAGGACGAGAACATCGTCGAGATCAAGTTCGCGGTCCAGTACCGCCTGAGCGACGCGCGTGCCTTCCTGTTCAACAGCCGCGACCCCGAGGACGCGGTGCGCAAGGCCGCCGAGACCGCCGTGCGCGAGGTGGTGGGCAAGATGAAGATGGATGCGGCACTGGCCGAGGAGCGCGACCAGATCGGTCCGCGCGTGCGCACCCTGATGCAAGCCATCCTGGACCGCTACGAGATCGGCATCGAGGTCGTCGGCATCAACCTGCAGCAAGGCGGCGTGCGTCCGCCGCTGGAGGTGCAGGCCGCCTTTGACGATGTGCTGAAAGCCGGCCAGGAGCGCGAGCGCTCGAAGAACGAGGCCGAGGCCTACGCCAACGAGGTGGTGCCGCGCGCCAAGGGCACGGCCTCGCGCCTGTTCGAGGAAGCCGAAGGCTACAAGGCCCGCATCGTCGCGCAAGCCGAGGGCGATGCCCAGCGCTTCCGCCTGGTGCAGGCCGAATACGCCAAGGCACCGCAGGTCACGCGCGAGCGCATGTATCTGGACACGATGCAGCAGGTCTACGGCAACGTCAGCAAGGTGCTGGTCGATACCAAGCAGGGCTCGAACATGCTGTATCTGCCGCTCGACAAGGTCATGCAGCTGAGCGGCCATGCCGAGCCAGCCGCGACGGTGGCCGCTCCGGCGCCCGCTGCTGCTTCCAATGGTTCGCCGGCGAACGCGGGCGCAGCAGCCTCGCGCAGCCGCGAGAGCGATCGCTCGCGCGACCGCGACGTCCGCTGAAGGCCCTGAGGACCAGAATATGAACAGAATCGGATTCATCCTGTCTTCCCTGCTGGTGGCGGTTGCGCTGGCCAGCTCGATGCTCTTCGTGGTCGATCAGCGCCAGTTCGGCGTGGTCTATGCGCTGGGCCAGATCAAGAGCGTGATCACCGAGCCGGGCCTGCATGTCAAGCTGCCGCCGCCGTTCCAGAACGTCTCCTATGTCGACAAGCGCCTGCTCACGCTGAAAAGCAGCGACACCGAGCCGACGCTGACGGCCGAGAAGCAGCGCGTCGTGATCGACTGGTATGTGCGCTGGCGCATCTCCGACCCGCAGGCCTATATCCGCAACGTCGGCCTCGACGAGCGCGCCGGCACCGACCAGCTCAAGCGCGTGGTGCGCAACAGCTTCCAGCAGGAAGTCAACAAGCGCACCGTCAAGGAGCTGCTGTCGAGCCAGCGCGAGCAGCTGATGGCCGACGTCAAGCGCGAGGTGCTCGCGGCCGTGCGCGGTGCCGACAAGCCCTGGGGCATGGACGTGGTCGATGTCCGCATCACCCGGGTCGATTACGCCGAGACCATCACCAAGTCGGTCTACGACCGGATGGAGGCCGAGCGCAAGCGGGTCGCCAACGAGCTGCGCTCGACCGGTTCGGCCGACGGCGAGAAGATCCGCGCCGACGCCGACCGTCAGCGCGAGGTGCTGGTGGCGCAGGCCTTCCGCGATGCGCAGAAGATCAAGGGCGAGGGCGATGCCGAGGCATCCCGGCTCTATGCCCAGGCCTTCGGCAAGGACCCGGCCTTCGCCCAGTTCTATCGCAGCCTCGAGGCCTACAAGGCCAGCTTCGCCAACAAGTCCGACATGCTGGTGCTCGACCCGTCGAGCGAATTCTTCAAGGCCATGCGCTCGAGCGGATCGGCCGCCGCAGCGCGCTGAGCGTTCCTCTTGCCGGGTGCCTCGCTGCACCCGGTAAAATCCCTTTTTTAACAGCTCCCGATACCCCCATGTCTGCCTGGCTACTGCCGGATCAAATCGCCGACGTCCTGCCCTCCGAGGCCAGGCATATCGAAGACCTGCGCCGGGCGCTGCTCGATACCGCGCGCGCCTACGGCTACGAGCTCGTCATCCCCCCGATGATCGAGCACCTTGACTCCCTGCTGACCGGCACCGGTGAAGCGCTCGATCTGCAGACCTTCAAGCTGGTCGACCAGCTGTCGGGCCGCTCGCTGGGCTTGCGCGCCGACACGACGCCGCAGGTCGCGCGCATCGATGCCCATCTGCTCAATCGCAAGGGCCTGACGCGCCTGTGCTATTGCGGCCCGGTGCTGCATGCCCGCGTCGACCGGCCCTTCGGCACGCGCGAGCCGCTGCAGCTCGGCGCCGAGATCTACGGTCACGCCGGCCGCGAAGCCGACCTCGAGATCCTCGAGCTCGCGCAAGCCAGCCTGGCCGCCGCCGGCCTGCAGCAGCAGACCATCGACCTGGGCGACGTGCGCATCGTCGACTCGCTGCTGGCTGGCCTGGCGCTGGAGCCGGCCGCGGTCGCCCGCATCCACGCCGCGCTGGCAGCCAAGAACAGCGCCGAGCTCGACCTGTTGAGCCGCGAGCTGCCGGCCGAGGTGCGAGCCAGCCTGCTGGCCCTGCCCGAACTCTATGGTGGCCCGGAAATCCTGGCCGAGGCGGCCCGCCGCCTGCGCCCGAGCCCCTTGCTCGAGCGTGCGCTGGGCGACCTGCGCTGGCTGGCCGACCAGCTGTCGGGCGCCAACCTGTCGTTCGACCTGGCCGACCTGCGCGGCTACGCCTACTACACCGGCGTGCGCTTCTCGCTCTTCGGCGGCCAGGCTGGCCGCCTGCAGGAGCTGGTGCGTGGCGGCCGCTACGACGAAGTCGGCGGCGTGTTCGGGCGCAAGCGTCCGGCCGTCGGCTTCAGTCTGGACTTGAAGGAACTGGTGTCGGCAGCCGCCGCACCGGCGCTGCAAGCCGCGATCCGGGCCCCCTGGGGATCGGAGCCCGGCCTGCGCGCCGCCATTGCCGGTCTGCGTGCAGCCGGCGAAACCGTGGTCTGCGTCCTGCCGGGCCATGAACATGAAGTGGACGAGTTCCATTGCAACCGCGCGCTGGTCGCGCAAGACGGCGCGTGGCTGGTGCAGCCCCTGGCAGCCTGACCCCGTAACGATGAAATCGGTATCTGTATGAGCGAAAACAATTTCAAGGCCCAGCCTGGGCGTAACGTCGTGGTCGTCGGCACCCAGTGGGGCGACGAGGGCAAGGGCAAGCTGGTCGACTGGCTGACCGAGACCGCCAAGGGCGTGGTGCGCTTCCAGGGCGGCCACAACGCCGGCCACACGCTGGTGATCAACGGCGTCAAGACCGCGCTGCACCTGATCCCGAGCGGCATCATGCGTCCTGAAGTCAAGTGCTACATCGGCAACGGTGTCGTGCTGTCGGTGACCAAGCTGCTGGAAGAGATCGAAGGCCTCGAGAAGGCTGGCGTCGAGGTTCGCTCGCGCCTGCGCATCAGCGAGGCCTGCCCGCTGATCCTGCCGTTCCACGCCGCGATCGACATCGCGCGCGAGGCTGCCAAGACCCGCGCCGGCACCGAGAAGATCGGCACCACCGGCCGCGGCATCGGCCCGGCCTATGAGGACAAGATCGCCCGCCGCGCGCTGCGCGTGCAGGACTTGAAGCACCCCGAGCGCTTCACGACCAAGCTGCGCGAGCTGCTCGAGCTGCACAACCACGCGCTGACCACTTACCTCGGCAGCGCCGACATGCAGTGGGACGCCGCGCTGTCGCCCTTCATCGTCGACGGCAAGATCCAGTTCGAGCCGGTGTTCGAGCAGGCGATGGCGCAGGCCGAGCAGATCAAGCCGATGATGGCCGATGTCTCGCGCGAGCTCAACGAGGCGCACAAGGCCGGCGCCAACCTGCTGTTCGAAGGCGCGCAGGGCACGCTGCTCGACGTCGACCACGGCACCTATCCGTTCGTGACCTCGAGCAACTGCGTGGCCGGCAACGCCGCCGCCGGTGCCGGCGTCGGCCCGGGCCTGCTGCACTATGTGCTGGGCATCACCAAGGCCTACTGCACCCGCGTTGGTGGCGGCCCGTTCCCGACCGAACTCGAGTGGGAAAAGGAAGGCACGCCGGGCTACCACATGGCCACCGTTGGCGCCGAGCGCGGCACCACCACCGGCCGTTCGCGCCGCTGCGGCTGGTTTGACGCGGCCTTGCTCAAGCGCAGCGCCCAGGTCAACGGCCTGAGTGGTTTGTGCATCACCAAGCTCGACGTGCTCGACGGCCTGACCGAGCTCAAGCTCTGCGTCGGCTACGAGCTCGACGGCGAAAGCATCGACCTGCTGCCGATGGGCGCGGACGAGATCGCGCGCTGCGTGCCGGTCTACGAAACGCTGCCGGGCTGGACCGAGACCTCGGTCGGTGCGACCCGCTACGCGGACCTGCCGGCCAACGCCCAGGCCTATCTGAGCCGGATCGAGGAAGTCACCGGCGTGCCGATCCACGTGGTGTCGACCAGCCCCGATCGCGACCACACCATCCTGGTGCAGCACCCCTACGCGGCCTGATGTGAGGTGAAAAGGCGGCCCTTGGGGCCGCTTTTTCGCACCCATTCCGTACCGACCCTTTACAAGAAACAAGCAGAAGCGGAGCCGACATGCTGAGCGAAGACGGCAAACACCTCTATGTCACGGACGACGAATACCACGGCTTGATCGAACGGCTCGCGATCCAGGTTCACCAATCCGGCTGGGAATTCGACACCATCCTCTGCCTCGCGCGCGGTGGCATGCGCCCGGGTGACATCCTGTCGCGCGTCTTCGACGTGCCGCTGGCCATCATGTCGACCAGCTCCTACCGCGCCGAAGCCGGCACGGTGCAGGGCCATCTCGACATCGCGCACTACATCACCACGCCCAAGGGCCAGATTGCCGGTCGCGTGCTGCTGGTGGATGACCTGGCCGATTCGGGCCACACGCTGCGCGCCGTGATCGAGCAGCTGCGCAACAACTACGCGCCGATCACCGAGCTGCGCAGCGCCGTGCTCTGGACCAAGGCCTTGTCGACCTTCACGCCCGACTATTCGGTGGAATTCCTGCCGACCAACCCCTGGAT
>JAPLPQ010000089.1 GCA_026400105.1 Burkholderiales bacterium | reverse complement strand
GAGCTCGGCCAGCGCATGGTCAGCGTCGGCAACTGGAGCCGGTTGCAACAGACCCCGGTGCAGCTGGCCCGCACCCAGGCCCAGATGAACCTGCGCCGGGCCCAGTACGCGGCGGCCCAGGCCCAGGCCCGGCTGCTCAAGACACTGGGACTCAGCGGCCTGCATGCCGCGGTCAGCCTGCCCGCGCAATTGCCCGCGCTGGCGGACGATGACATCAGCGAAGCGCAATTCCAGCGCCGTCTGGCCGCGATCCAATCCGAGCTACCGCGTGGCAACCGGCTGCGCAACCAGGCCAGTGCCCCGCTCGCCTTCGCGGCCTACCAGGCCAGCCTGGCGCTGGCCCGCGCCAGCCAGGACGAGTTGCTGCCGCTGCGCCAATACATCAGCGAGGAAACCGTGCTGCACTACAACGGCATGCTCAAGAGCAGCTGGGACCTGCTGGGCGAGGTGCAGAACCAGGCGCAGGCCCAGGCCGGCGCGCTGGCGGCAAGACGCGATTTCGAGCTGGCCACCATCGACCTGCAAGCGGTGCTGCTCGGCGCCGAGCTCGCCAGCCCGCTCGCGCTCGGCGCTGGCGGCAGCGCAGCGCCCCAGTCGGCCGGCCATTGAAGGAACTTCCCCCCATGAACCCGACCCATTCCAGAAGACAATTCTTCGCCGGCTCGCTGGCGACCGTCGCCGGCCTGGCCGTGTCCCGCTCCGCGCTGGCCGGCCTGCCCGAGCCGGTGCTGCAGAGCTCGGCCGCTACCGCGCCGCCGCTGGTGCCGAACAGCGGCCGGCCCTACAACCCGGTCGTCACGCTCAACGGCTGGACCCTGCCCTGGCGCATGAAGGACGGCGTCAAGGAGTTCCACCTGGTGGCCGAGCCGGTGCTGCGCGAGGTCGCGCCCGGCTTCAAGGTCAATATGTGGGGCTACAACGGCCAGAGCCCGGGCCCGACGATCGAAGTGGTCGAGGGCGACCGGGTCCGCATCTTCGTGACCAACAAGCTGCCCGAGCACACCACGATCCACTGGCATGGCCAGCGCCTGCCCAACGGCATGGACGGCGTCGGCGGACTGACCCAGCCGCAGATCCCGGTCGGCAAGACCTATGTCTACGAGTTCGAGGCGCGTCGCCCCGGCACCTTCATGTACCACCCGCATGCCGACGAGATGGTGCAGATGGCGATGGGAATGATGGGCTTCTGGGTCACGCATCCCAAGCGCAAGCACCCGCAGATCAGCGAGGTGGAGCGCGACTTCTGCTTCCTGCTCAACGCCTTCGATGTCGAGCCCGGCAGCCGCACGCCCAAGGTCAACACCATGACCGACTTCAACGTCTGGTGCTGGAACAGCCGCGCCTTCCCGGCCATCGACAGCCTGAACGTGCGGCTGGGCGACCGGGTGCGGATCCGGGTCGGCAACCTGACGATGACGAATCACCCGATCCACCTGCACGGGCACGAGTTCACCGTCACCGGCACCGACGGCGGCCCGACCCCGCCGGCCAGCCGCTGGCCCGAGGTCACGGCCGATGTCGCGGTCGGCCAGATGCGCCAGGTCGAGTTCATCGCCGACGAGCTCGGCGACTGGGCCTTCCACTGCCACAAGAGCCACCACACCATGGGCGCGATGGGCCACGCCGTGCCGACCCTGGTCGGCGTCGACCATCGCGGCCTGGTCGGCAAGATCCAGCAGCTGGTGCCCGACTACATGGTGATGGGCGAGCGCGGCATGGCCGACATGGGCGAAATGGAGATGCCGATTCCCGACAACACCGCGCCGATGATGACCGGCACCGGCCCATACGGCCCGCTCGAGATGGGCGGCATGTTCAGCGTGCTCAAGGTGCGGGCGGACCAGCAGCCGGGCGACTACCAGGACCCGGGCTGGTTCAAGCATCCGGCCGGCACCGTGGCACGCGAATACACCGGCCCCCTGGCCGCAGCGACCAGGCCGCCATCGACCCCGACGCCGCAGCCGGCTGGCAACGCCACGGTGCTGAAGGCGCGCAAGCCGAACCCGCATGCCGGGCATTGATCCCCCGCCCTTTCCTTCATCCGACCCAGAACGACATGACTTCGATCAAATTCCGCTCCCTCCCCGCCCTGGGCCTGGCGGCCCTGCTGGCATTCAGCGCCAGCGGCAGCTGGGCGGCTGGCACCCATGCCGGTGGTCACGGCCACTCGGACCATCACGCCAGCATGGAAACGCCCTACGGCAAGCCCGGTGACGCCGCCAAGGCCAGGCGCACCATCACGGTCGAGATGAGCGACAACATGCGCTTCACGCCGTCCGAGATCAAGGCCAAGAAGGGCGAGACGATCCGCTTCGTGATCCGCAACTCGGGCCAGCTCAGGCATGAATTCAGCCTCGGCACCCAGCAGGAACTCGAGGAGCATTACGAGCAGATGAAGAAGTTCCCGGACATGGTGCACGACGAGCCGAACAAGATCTCGCTCGAACCGGGCCAGCAGGGCGAAGTGATCTGGCAGTTCACCCGGAGCGGCAAGGTCGACTTCGCCTGCCTGCATGTCGGCCATTACGAGGCCGGCATGAAGGGCCAGGTCAGCGTCGGCAAGTAATCATCCCACCAGGAGCAAGGCCATGAAAAGCATCAACCGTCAGCGTCGTCTGCTCTTGACTGGCGCAGCCGCGCTCGGGCTGGCAGCAGCCGGCCTGGTCCGGGCCCAGACCGCACAGGCAGCACAGGGCATCGAGGTCTGGAAAGACCCCAACTGCGGCTGCTGCCATGACTGGATCACCCATGTCGAGCAGAACGGCTTCAAGGCCAAGGTCTTTGATACCGGCAACAACGCGGTCCGCGCTCGATTGGGCATGCCGCAACAGCTCGGCTCCTGCCACACGGCGCTGGTGCAAGGCTATGTGATCGAAGGCCATGTGCCGGCCAAGGACATCCAGCGCCTGCTGAAGGAAAAGCCGCAGGCGCTGGGCCTGGCCGTGCCCGGCATGCCGATCGGCTCGCCCGGCATGGACGGCCCGGCCTATGGCGGGCGGCGCGACCGCTACGATGTGCTGCTGGTGCTCAAGGACGGCAGCACCCAGGTCTTCCAACGCCACGCCTGAAACTCTCCGAGAACCCCATGAACCGCAGCAAGAAATTCCTGGCCATTTCCGCACTCGCGCTCGGCGTGACCTGGCCGATGTCGGGCTTCGCGCAAGCCAACACCGATTCGACCAGCGCCGTCGCAGCGAATCCGGCGGCTTCCATGAGCGAAGGCGAGATCCGCCGGCTGGATCCGGAAAGCGGCAAGCTCACGATCCGCCACGGCGAGATCCGCAACCTGGACATGCCGCCAATGACCATGGTGTTCACGGCCAGGGACAAGGCGCTGCTGTCCGGGCTCAAGGTCGGCGACCGGATCAGGTTCGTCGCCAGCAACGAAGGCGGCAAATACCTGGTGACCGAGATCCAGCTGGCGCAGTGATCACCGCCCTTTGAGCGCGGGCGGATGGCGCGCGGGGACGGGTTCAGGCCCCGGGCTGATTGCGCATCCAGTCGGCGGTCTGAAAAAAGCTCTGTTGCAGCCGCTGGCGCAGCGCCTCGGGCACGCCGGTCTCGGCCATGGCCTGGTCCATGCAGGCCAGCCACTGGTCGCGCTCGACGATGCCGATCTTGAACGGCATATGCCGCATCTTCAGGCGCGGGTGGCCGAAGCGCTCGACGTAATGCTGCGGTCCGCCGAGCCAGCCGGTCAGGAACCAGCCGAGTTTCTGGCGCGCCTCCTGCAGGCTGGCGCCATGGCTGGCGCGCAGCTCGCGGTAGGCCGGATCGAGCTCCATCAGGTCGTAGAAGCGCTCGACCAGGGCCAGGACGGCGCGCTCGCCGCCAATCCAGTCAAAAGGGGTAGCGGGCGGCTGGGCCGGCCCGTCGCTGGTGTCATGGGTCTGCATGGCGGCGTTTATAACCTGAACCGACTGTTGCTGCGGCGTTCAGTCGCTGGCGCGACGCAGCGTCTGCGCCACCGGCGTGCGCAGCACACCGCGCAAACCCCACCAGCCGGCAGCCAGCGCCAGCAAGGCGCCGGCCAATGCGCCGCCCAGCGGCACCCAGGGCGTCGGATTCCAGGCCAGGTTGAACACCTGGCGCGCCAGCACCCAGCTCACGACCAGCGCCACCCCGGACGCCAGCGTGCCCGCCAGCAGGCCGGCGCCCAGCAACTCGGCGCGCTGCACCCGGCGCAGCAGGCTGGAGCGGGCCCCGAGCGCGCGCAGGATCGCGAACTCGCGCTCACGCTCGCCGCGTGTGGCCGCGATCGCCGCGAACAGCACCACCAGCCCGGCCAGCAGCGTGAAGCCGAACAGCGCCTCGACGGCCCGGATCACCTGGTTCAGCACCTGCTGCAACTGCGCCAGCGTGCGGCTCAGGTCGATCAGCGTGATGTTGGGAAAGGCGCGCAGCAGCGCCGAATCGAAACCGGGCCGCTCAGGCGCGCGAAAGGCGCTGATGTAGCTCAGCGGCGCGCCAGGGATGGCATCGACCGGATAGATCGCGAAGAAGTTGACCCGCATCGAGCTCCAGTCGACCTGGCGCAGGCTGGTGATGACCGATTCGCGCGGCACGCCCGCGATGTCGAAGCCGAGCCGGTCGCCGAGCTTGAGCCCGAGGGTCTCGGCCAGGCCGCTCTCGAGGCTGATGCCGTCGGCCTCGTTCGGCTGCCAGCGCCCCGCCAGCAACGGGTTGTGTGCGGGCAGCTCGGTGCTGTGCGAGAGGTTGAACTCGCGCTCGACCAGCCGGCTGGCGCGCTCGTCGCTGTAGTCCTGGGCGCTGACCGGACGGCCGTTGATCGAGACCAGCCGGCCGCGGATCATCGGATACCAGTCGTAGCGTGCGACGCCCTGCTGGCGCAGCTCGCGCTGGAAGGCATCGGCCTGCGCCGGCTGGATGCTGATGACGAAGCGGTCGGGCGCATCGGCCGGCGTGGCCGCACGCCAGCTCGCGATCAGGTCGGTACGCAACAGCACCAGCAGCACCAGTGCCAGCAGGCCCACCGACAGCGCGCTGACCTGCACCACCGCATAGCCCGGGCGCGCGGTCCACTGCCGCACCGCCAGCGACAGCCAGGACGGCGTGCCCGAGCGCCCCGGCAGGCGACGCAGCAGCCGCACGACCAGCCAGGCCAGCGCCGCGAACAGCAGCAGCGCCAGCGCGAAGCCGCCGACCGCGATCAGGCCCAGCTTGAGGTCGCGGCTGGCCAGCAGCAGCAGGCCGGCAAAACCCAGCGCGCCCAGGCCCAGCACCGCGAGCGAGGCCGGCTTCGGCGCCCCGAGCTCGCGCCGGATCACGCGCAGCGGCGGCACCTGGGACAGCTGCAGCACCGGCGGCAGGCCGAACGCCAGCATCAGCGTCAGGCCCACGCCGAGGCCGAACAAGGCCGGCCAGGCGCTCGGTGCCGGCAGGCTGGTCTGGATCAGCTCGGCCAGCAGCCAGACAAAACCGTAATGCGCCAGATAACCCAGCAGGATGCCAAGCAGCCCGGCCAGCAGCCCGGCCAGGCCGAAGGCCAGCGCGTAGGAACGCGCCATCAGGCCCTGGGACAGCCCGAGCACGCGCAGCAGCGCGCAGTCATCGAGATGGCGCAAGGCATAGAGCCGGGCCGACATCGCGACCGCCACCGCGCTCAGCAGCGCCGCCAGCAAGGCAACCAGGTTGAGGAATTTCTCGGCCCGCTCCAGCGTCTGCTGCATCTCGGGTCGACCGCTCTCGAGCGACTCGAGCCCGATGCCGCGCAGGCCGTCCCGGGCCAGCCGGGCCTCGACCCAGGCGCGATAGGCGCGCACCGCCGCGGCGTCGCCCACCAGCGCGAGCCGGTAGCTGATCCGGCTGGCTGGCTGGACCAGGGCGGTCGCGGCCAGGTCGGCCTGGTTCATCAGCACCCGCGGCGAAAAGCTCATGAAGCCGGCGCCGCGATCGGGCTCCTGCAGCAGCAGGCCCGCGATGCGCAGGCTGTGCTCGCCCAGCAGCAGCTCCTGGCCAACCTGCAGGCCCAGCGTGTCGAGCAGCGCCGGCTCGACCCAGACCGATCCCGGCGCGGGCAGCGCCGGGGCGGGACGGCCCGGCACACCGGGCTGCTCGGCCACCAGCAGCTCGCCGCGCAGCGGGTAGCCGGCCGCGACCGCCTTGAGCGCGACCAGGCGGGCCGCGCCGCCCAGTTCGTCCGGCGCGCGCGCCATGGTCGGAAAGCTCAGATGGGCCGTGCTCTGCAGACCGCGCGCCTGCACCTGCTGCAGGAAGTCGGCCGGCAAGGGCTGGTCGCTGCGCACGACCAGGTCGCCGCCGAGCAGCGCCCCGGCATCACGCTGGAATCCCCCCTGCAGCCGGTCGGCAAAGAAACCGACCGCGCTCAGCGCGGCCACCGCGAGCGTGACGGCCAGCAACAGCAGGGTCAGTTCGCCGGCGCGCCAGTCGCGCCAGAGCGAGCGCCAGGCCAGCGCCCAGACAGAAGGAGAAAACTTGCGGATCATGGGCCCAGCTTAGCGCAAGGCGATCGGTCCCACAGGGTGGCGGGTCATGCTGGCGCCGTCACGGCCGGCAGCGCGGGACTGCGGCACCGCCCCAGGCTCACTGGCGCAGCACGTCGGCACCGGTCGGCGGCTGGAAGGCGAAATGGCCGGGCTTGAAGCCGGCCTGGCTATCGAGCGGGCCGAACTGCATCACCGAGCGCTGGCCGAAGCTGTCGAGCATCTCGAGCGTCGCGAGCTGGCCCTGCCGGAAACCGAGCCGGACCGACTGCAGCTGGCCGTCGCGCGACTTCGGCGTCGCCAGCACCCATTGCTGGCCCTCGGCATCGGGCGCGTTGGCCAGCGTGAACAGGGCGGACAGGCCCTTGAGATCGGACGCGGTCGCGATCAGCGCCGCCGGCGTGTTGCCGAGCACCTCCTGCTGGCGCCTGGCGGTCGCCTGGTTCAGGTCGGCGTCGTAGAGCCAGAGGGTCTGGCCGTCGGCGACGATCAGCTGCTCGAAGGGCTTGAGGTAATGGAAGCGGAAGCGGCTCGGCCGCAGGAACTCGAAGCTGCCGCTGCTGGTCTTGCTGCGCGCAGCAGCCTCGCCGTCGCGCCGGGGCGCGGTCACGACCTGGGTGAAGCTGGCACGGCCCTGGCGGGCCTGGCGCAGGAAGGACTCGAGGTCGGACAGGCCGTCGGCGCGCGCCGGCAGGGTCCAGGCCAGGGCAGCGGCCAGCAAGGCCAACGGAGCCAGGGGACGGGCGAAGCGCGACAGGAATTTGGGCATGGGCATAGGTCTGTGAGCGCAACGATACCAGCAGGTTCCGGCCGGGCCGCGACATGAATGTAAAACTGGGTAACACCGGCCAGCCAGCGACCAGGCGCCCCCCATGACACAGGTCAGGGGGAGGGTCAGGATCAGTCGCCGCTGCGCGCCGCGACCAGGATGTCGCGCTGGCCGCTGGTGGTCAGCGCGCTGACCAGGCCGGCCTTCTCCATGTCTTCCAGCAGGCGGGCTGAACGGTTATAGCCGATCTTGAGCTTGCGCTGCACATAGCTGATGCTGGCCTTGCGGTCCTGCAGCACCACCGCGACCGCCTGGTCGTAGAGCGGGTCCTTCTCGCCGTCGCCACTGCCCTCGCCGTCGGCGGCGAAGTCGCCGCCCTCGCCTTCCGAGCTGCCGCCTTCGAGGATGCCGTCGATGTAGTCGGGCTCGCCGCCCTGCTCCTTGAGGTAGCTGACCACCCGGTGCACCTCGTCGTCGCTGACGAAGGCGCCGTGGACCCGGGTCGGATAGCCGGTGCCGCTCGGCATGTAGAGCATGTCGCCCATGCCCAGCAGCGCCTCGGCCCCCATCTGGTCCAGGATGGTGCGGCTGTCGATCTTGCTGCTGACCTGGAACGAGATCCGGGTCGGGATATTGGCCTTGATCAGGCCCGTGATCACGTCGACGCTCGGGCGCTGGGTCGCCAGGATCAGGTGGATGCCGGCCGCGCGCGCCTTCTGCGCCAGCCGCGCGATCAGCTCCTCGATCTTCTTGCCGACCACCATCATCAGGTCGGCCAGCTCGTCGATCACGACCACGATATGCGGCAGCCGCTCGAGCGGCTCGGGCGCCTCGGGCGTCAGGCTGAAGGGGTTCGGAATCGACTCGTCGCGCTCGCGCGCCTCGGCGATCTTGGCGTTGTAGCCGGCCAGGTTGCGCACGCCGACCTTGCTCATCAGGCGGTAGCGCTTCTCCATCTCGGCCACGCACCAGTTCAGGCCGTTGGCGGCCTGCTTCATGTCGGTCACGACCGGACAGAGCAGATGCGGGATGCCCTCGTAGACGCTGAGCTCGAGCATCTTGGGGTCGATCAGCATCAGCCGCACATCCTTCGCGTCGGCCTTGTAGAGCAGCGACAGGATCATCGCGTTGATGCCGACCGACTTGCCCGAGCCGGTGGTGCCGGCCACCAGGCAATGCGGCATCTTGGCCAGGTCGGCCACCACCGACTGACCCGCGATGTCCTTGCCGAGTCCCATCGTCAACAGGCTCTTGGCGTCCTGGTAGACAGAAGAGCCCAGGATCTCGCTGAGCTTGATGGTCTGGCGCTTGGCATTGGGCAGCTCGAGCGCCATCAGGTTCTTGCCCGGAATGGTCTCGATGACGCGGATCGACACCAGCGACAGCGAGCGCGCCAGATCCTTGGCCAGATTGACCACCTGCGAGCCCTTGACGCCGGTGGCCGGCTCGATCTCGTAGCGCGTGATGACCGGGCCGGGCTGGGCCGCGATGACCTGGACCTCGACACCGAAGTCGCCGAGCTTCTTCTCGATCAGCCGGCTGGTCATCTCGAGCGTCTCGGGCGAGACGGTCGAGGACTGGCGCTGCGCCGGATCGAGCAGATCGACCTGGGGCAGGCTGGAATCGGCTGGCTTGTGCGACGGGATGGCCTGCAGATGCTGCGCCTCCTGCGCTGGCTTGGCTGGCTGGCGCTCCTGGGCGGCGCGGCTGCCGGACTTCGGCGGCTCGGCGGACAGGGCTTCGGGGCTGGCCTGCGCCGGCCCCGGCTCGAGCCGGGCGGCGAGCGGCCCGCGGCTCTTTTCCTGGGCCGGCATGCGCGGCACCAGCTGCGCCAGTCGCGCGAGCTTGCCGGGCTTGTCGACCGGGGCCGCATCGGGCACGGGATCGGGTCCGTCGTCCCAGGGCACGGGTTCGGGCTCGGTCCTGGCGCGCGGCGACCGCGGCGCTTGGGCCTGCGCCTGCGCCTGGTAGGCCGCCTCCTCGCGCTCGCGCTGGCGCGTCGCCTGCTGGCCGATGCGCTGGTCGGCGCCGGCGGCGAGCCGCTGGCGCACGCGCAGGAATTGGCCCTCGAGCCACGCTCCAAGGCCCTCGGCCAGCGTGGCCCAGGAAAAACGGAACACCTGGGATGAAGCCGCCAGCCACAGCGGCAGCCCGAGCAGCACGGAGCCGGTGGCGCCGAACCAGCGCAGGCCCCAGGCCCCGAGCTGGGCCCCGAGCACACCACCGGCACCCGCCGGCAACAATGGATCGAAGCGGTAGAGCCAGGCCCATTCCAGCGCACAACTGGCACCCATCAGCAGCAGGAAACCGGACCAGGGGCCGAGCTGGCGCCAGAGCCGGCGGGGCCAGCTGACAGCCGGCTCGGCTTTCGGGGCGGCGCCGCGCAGCGAGACCGCCAGCGCGGCCAGCCAGGCCCGCAGCGCGGCCAGCAGCAGCCACCAGGCCGACAGGCCGAACAGGGTGAAGTTGAGGTCGGACAGCCAGGCGCCAAAGCGGCCGCCCCAGTTGTGGGTCACGCCGAGCGAGCCCGAGGTCGACCAGGCCGGATCGGCCAGGTTGTGGCTCAGCATGGCGATCAGCCAGAACAGCAGTCCAGCCGCCGCCAGCAGCAGGCTCGAATCCTGGACAAAACGGACCAGGCCGCTAGGACCCCGGCCTTCACTGTCGGCGTTGAGGGTATTGAGTGAATATGTCATAAATGCAGGTGCGCAAGCTTAACCGAGCGATCACGATGGCTGGGCAAGGACATGGCCGCTTTTCTACAATAGCGGCTCCTATTAGAGAACACCCAGATGAAACACGCCAAAGTCCTGATCCTCGGTTCCGGCCCGGCCGGCTACACCGCCGCCATCTACGCCGCGCGCGCCAACCTCAACCCGCTGCTGATCACCGGCATGGCCCAGGGCGGCCAGCTCATGACCACGACCGAAGTCGACAACTGGCCGGCCGACGTCATGGGCGTGCAGGGCCCCGAACTGATGCAGCGCTTCTTGCAGCACGCCGAGCGCTTCAACACCGAAATGGTGTTCGACCACATCAACGCGGTCGACCTGTCCAAGCGCCCGTTCGTGCTGACCGGCGACTCGGGCCAGTACAGCTGCGACGCGCTGATCCTGGCGACCGGTGCCTCGGCACGCTACCTGGGCCTGCCGACCGAGGAAGCCTTCATGGGCCGCGGCGTCAGCGCCTGCGCGACCTGCGACGGCTTCTTCTACCGCGGCCAGGATGTCTGCGTCGTCGGCGGCGGCAACACCGCGGTCGAGGAAGCGCTCTACCTGTCCAACATCGCGCGCAAGGTCACGCTGGTGCACCGGCGCGACACGTTCAAGGCCGAAGCCATCATGATCGACAAGCTGATGGACAAGGTCAAGAACGGCAACATCGAGCTCAAGCTGCACAGCGTGCTCGACGAAGTGCTGGGCGACGCCTCGGGCGTGACCGGCGTGCGACTCAAGAACGTCCAGTCCGGCGCGACCGAGGACCTGGCCCTGATGGGCTGCTTCATCGCGATCGGCCACAGCCCGAACACCGCCATCTTCGAAGGCCAGCTCGAGATGAAGGACGGCTACCTGCGCACCCACGGTGGCCAGGACGGCTTCGCGACCCAGACCAGCGTGCCGGGCGTGTTCGCCGCCGGCGACGTGCAGGACTACATCTACCGCCAGGCCATCACCAGCGCCGGCACCGGCTGCATGGCGGCACTCGACGCGCAGCGCTTCCTGGAACAACACGCCGGCTAAAGTCAGGCCAGGCAGGCAGCCCAGGCTGCCTCAGGTCAGCACATGGTCCTCGGTCGGCTGGTGCGGCTGGGGCAGCGGCGCGATATCGTCGAGCTCGAGCAGGCTGCGCTCGATCGTGATGCAGATCGCATCGAGCGCCAGGTCGTTGGGCTCGGTGCCGAAAGGCTCCTCGAGCTCGCTGGCGATCGCATCGAGCGCCATGAAGGCGTAGGAGATGAAGACCGAGATCAGCGGGGTCAGCACTCCGACCGAATCGAGCAGGCTGAACGGCAGCAGCGTGCAATAGACATAGACCGTTCGATGCAGCAGCACGCTGTAGGCATAGGGAATCGGGGTGCTGGCCAGCCGCTCGCAGCCGCCGTGATAGGCCGTCAGCTCGTTGAGGTTGGCATCCATCGCCTGCCAGCGGATATCCGACAGCTGGCCGGAGGCATGTTGCGCCTGCAGCCACAACCCCATCTCGCGCAGCAGCAGCACACAGGGGTAGCTGGCCTGACCCAGGCGCTGGACCAGGGCCGGCGGCAGCAGCCGGGCCAGGTCGGCCTGGGCCGAACTGTGGCGCAACTGGTGCTTGAGCTGATAGGCGAAGGCGATCAGCAGCGCCGCGAACTCGCGCACCAGCGGATCATCCGGCCGGCGCCCGGTCAGGGTCTGGGCCTGGCGCAGCAGCGAGCGCGCCGTCACCAGCAGCATGCCCCAGAGCTTGCGCGCCTCCCAGAACCGGTCATAGCTGACGCTGTTGCGAAAACCCAGGAAGATCGCCAGCGCGATGCCGATCAGGCTGAACGGCGCGGTCGACATATGCAGGCCCCAGGCCGCGAACTGCGACATGCCCAGCACCGCCAGCACGGCCATGGCGAAGTTCAGCAGCAGCCGGAACAGGATCTGGTGCAGCACCGAACCATGCCAGACGAAGATGAGACGCAGCCAATGCTGCTTGGGACGAACAATCATGGGGTCACGCGCGGCGGGTAAAGCCCGATGTTAGCGGAGCCAAACCGGTCGAAACAAGACCCTGTTCCCAGCTCCCGACGCGATGGGTATAATGTTCGGTTTGCTGGATCTATCCGCTGGCTCGCCAGTGCATCGATCCGGTAAAAATTCACCGCCCGCGAGCCGGAGCCGTCCACACAACACCAGATGAAGTGGCAGGCGGCACAACACAGGACACGGGCGAGGTGCGGCGTCAGCCGTTAATTTTTTCACTGGAGTGTCCTCATGGCACGCGTCTGCGAAATCACGGGCAAGAAGCCCATGGTCGGGAACAACGTTTCCCACGCCAACAACAAAACCAAACGCCGGTTCCTGCCGAACCTGCAATCCCGTCGTTTCTGGGTCGAGAGCGAGAACCGTTGGGTTCGCCTGCGCGTCTCCGGCGCTGCCCTGCGCCTGATCGACAAGAACGGTATCGATGCTGTGCTCGCCGACCTGCGCGCACGTGGCCAAGCCTAATCACTGAAGGAGCTGAACCATGGCAACCAAAGGCGGACGCGAAAAGATCAAGCTGGAATCCACAGCCGGCACTGGTCACTTCTACACCACGGACAAGAACAAAAAGACCACTCCTGAAAAGTTGCTGATCAAGAAGTTCGACCCCAAGGCTCGCAAGCATGTCGACTACAAGGAAATCAAGCTGAAGTAATTCAGCCCCTTGTCTGAAAAGAACCGCTGGTATCCCCGGCGGTTTTTTTTCGTCCCTGGGCGGCACGCAGCCCGAGCCGACCACCTCCCAAGACAACCCAAAACATAAAAAGAAAAATTGACACTCCGGATTGAATGAACCTAGACTGGATTCGTCACTCCCGCTGCGGGATGATGATTTCGCTAGCCACTCACAACATCAGGGAGATCAATCCATGTCGGAACTCGAGAAAGCTGAAACGATCAGCGCATCGCAGCTCGGCGCTGGCAAGCTGCGTCCGGGCACCTTGCAGCTCACGGTCAACCCGTCGGTCACGCGCGCGTCGCTGCACGACATCGTCGACGCGATCATCCACCTGCATGGCTGCGCGCCCTGCGGCCTCGGCGGGCTCGACATCCTGATCCGCCAGCAGGACCCCCGTCTGGCCGAAGCCTTCAAGAAGATACCGGCCGTGGCCGATGTCAGCTTCCACCAGTAAGCGCGCGGGCTCAGGCCCGCGGGTCGGCATCGGGACCAGCTATGAAGCGCTCGATCCGACCTTCATCGAGGCCCTGCTGCCCAGGCTCGATTTCGTCGAGGTGATACCCGACACGCTGGCCATCAGGGAGGGCCGGCGCAGCAAGATCCCGCTCCAGACCCTGCGCCAGCTCGAGCAGATCGCCGCCCAGGCGACCGTGATCGTCCACGGCGTCGGGCTCTCGATCGGCTCGGCCGATGGCTGGAACGATGACTATTTCCGGCTGCTGGACCAGATCCTGGCAGTCGTTCCAGTCGCCTGGCACAGCGAACACCTGGCCTTCACCCATGTCGACGGTCATTTCACCGGCACCATGCTGGCCTTGCCGCGCACCCAGGAAGCGCTGGATCTGGTGGCCGAACGCACGCGGCGCCTGCTGGCGCGCTACCCGCTGCCCTTCCTGCTCGAGAACACCGTCAACCTGCTGCCCGATCCGCCAGCCGAGTTCAGCGAGGCGGCATTCCTGAACCGGCTCGCGCGTGACAGCGGCTGCGGCCTGCTGCTCGACCTCTACAACCTCGAGTGCAACGCGCACAACCAGGGCTGGGCAGCAGCTGATTTCCTGGCCGAGCTCGACCTGAGCCGCGTGCGCGAACTCCATCTGGCCGGCGGCACCGAGCATCGCGGGCTGATGCTCGACATCCACTCGCGGCTCACGCGCGACAGCACGCGCCAGCTGCTGCCCGAGCTGCTGGCACGCGCGCCCGCGGTCGAGGCCGTCATCTACGAAGTCATGCCCGAGGCGCTGCCGGTGCTCGGACATCAGGCCTGGGCCGACGAAGTCGAACGGCTCGACCGGCTGATTGCCGCCTGAACCGAGCCACGCCATGAACCTCCAGAGCTACCAACGCAGCCTGCGCCGGCTCGTGACCGGCGGGCCAGTCGAGCCCGACGACCCGCCCTACGCACAGCGCCTGGCGGGATCGACCGGCCTGGCGGTCGTGCGCGAGGTGATCGGCTTCTGGCGCGCCCATGCGCTGGAGCGCTATTGCATCCTGAGCACGGGCTGGCTCAAGCGCCAGGGCCGGTTCGAGGACGAGATCAGCCGCTTCATCGCCAGCGGCGAGTTCTCGCCCGATGTCGCAGAGGCCGGTCAGCAGTTCATGCGCCAGCTCAGCCACGACAGCGACCCGCTGCTGCAGGCGCTGGCCCGCTTCGAGATCGCACTGCACGAAACCCGGACCGATCCCGGCCAATACCGGAGCATGGACTGGCCCTGCGACCCGGGGCCGGTCCTGGCCGCCATCCTCGACGGCCACGCGCCCGAAATCACTGGCAAGCCCCGCCCGCACCGGGTCACGGTCAGCCGCGCGCTGCCGGGAGGCTATGCCTGCACGCCGCTGCCAGAGCCAAGTTCCGGCTGAATGACGTCACGAGCACCAGAAGCCAGGCCCCAAGCGGGGACCTGGTCACCACCCGCCCGCCAGGGCCATCGACAACAGGGAGAGAAAACCATGAACTATCTTTTCAAGGGCCGCCTGAGCGGCCAGATCTGCCCGGAATGCCCGGAAGCGCTGTCCGGCGTGCTGGTGCGCCTGTACCGGCCGGAACGGAGCGACGTCACGGCGCAGGCGGTCGCTCCCGCCAAGGACAGCTTCGCGATCCTGTCCGAGCAGGCGGTCACGGCCAAGGCCGGGCGCCTGCTGGCCGAGGTCAGGACCGATGCCAAGGGCGACTTCGTCTTCGAGCTCGGCGAGCGGCAGAAATACGCCGGCGAGGCGTTCGAGATCGACCTGCACTGTGAAACGGTGCGCGGCGCCGCGGCCGGGTCCAGCCCGCAGCAATTCACGCTGACGACGCTGCAGCCGCTGTGGCGCCAGGCCGACAACGGCCTGGTCGCGGCCTGGGAATACAGCATCCCGCAGCGCCACTGGTGCGCGGTGCGCGCGCGCTTCGACGCCTGGACCCTCTGCGGCCAGGTCACGGTCTGCGACCGCAAGGACCCGGTCATGGGCGTGCGCGTGCTGGCCTTCGACGCCGACTGGATCCAGGACGACCCGCTCGGCAGCGGCCTGACCGACTCGGACGGGCATTTCAGGATCGACTACAGCGGCGCCAGCTTCCGGCGCACGCCGTTCTCGCCCTCGATCAATCTGGAATGGAGCGGCGGCCCCGACCTCTACTTCCGCATCGAGGCCGCCGACGGCACGCCGCTGCTGATCGAGGCGAGGTCGCAGGCGCGCACGCCGGCACGCGAGAACATCGGACACTGCCACTGCGTCAAGCTCTGCATCAAGGAGGCCCCGCAGCCGCAGCATCCGCCGACCCAGCCGCTGTTCACCAATGTCGGCCAGTACCATGTCGACCCGAGCTACGGCGACTTCACCACCGAGGGCCTGACGACAGCCACGATCAGCGACGCCAGTTACGCCTTCACGGGCAATATTCCGCTGATCGGCATCCTGCCCGACGGCAGCTCGAGCCAAGCAGTCGAATACCGGTTCCGGGTCGCCGAATACGACGCCACCGGCACCACGCTGGGCGCGACCGTCGACGTGACCGCCGCCCTGGTGCAGCCGACCCTGATCGGCAAGCTCGAATACTGGGGCTGGAGCACCTTCCACAGTGCCTGGACGATCCGGGCCGCCGACTACTGGGTCAATCACCCCGGTGCGACTATCAGCATCCCCCAGCCCTCGGGCCCGGCCTTGTCGGTCAGCATCAACCAGGACATCGACGCCCAGGGCTGGATCAAGGTCCCGCGCGAGGACAACCTGATTCCGGGCGGACGCGGGCGCTTCATCCCGCTCGGCAATCTGGCCGTGCTGAAAACCGCCGAGCTGACCCACGAGGCCCATGACCTGACCTTGCCCGCGCCCGGCCTGGCGGCCGGCCAGGGCTTGCCGCTGCCAGCCAAGTCGCGCGCCCATGCTTTCAAGCTCTGGTTCGAGGCGCGCGATGCCGTCAGCCTGGCGCCGCTGCCTGGCAGCAACGCGCTCGACAAAATCGTGCTGAGCAACACCGAATACCGCTACCAGCGCCACCCGTCATGGGCCGGCAGCGTCGTCAACAGCAGCGCCGTGGTCTCGCTCGACATCGCGGAGCTGGTCGGCCCCGGTGCGGCGGGCTGCGGCAAGCTCGACAACGAACTGCACGCGCTCTACACGGTCTACCACCCCTTCGTCGGCAACGCCCGGGTCTACTTCGAGGGCAACCCGCCGCTGCCAGCCGCCACGGCGCTGAGCCTGACGACGGGCGAGGCGGTCTCGCCAGCGGGCGGGCTGCTGATCGACATCTCGGCGCAGGCGCCCTGCGCCTATGTGCTGTGGCTGGAGGCGACATTGAACCTCACCTCGGGCTGGGGCCGGATTGCCTACGCCACGACCTGGGATCACATCGCCTTCTGCAAGGGCTGACTCAGAGCAGGTTGGCCAGGAAGGCGCGGGTGCGCGGCTGCTGCGGTGCCCCGAACAGCTGCTGCGGCGTACCCGCCTCGACCACCTGGCCGCCGTCCATGAAGACCACGCGGCTGGCCACCTCGCGGGCAAAGCCCATCTCGTGCGTGACCACCACCATGGTCATGTGCTCTTGCGCCAGCGCGCGCATGGTGCGCAGCACCTCGCCGGTCAGCTCGGGGTCGAGCGCCGAGGTCGGCTCATCGAACAGCAGGATGTCGGGCTGCATCGCCAGCGCGCGCGCGATCGCGACCCGCTGCTTCTGCCCGCCCGACAGGCGCGACGGGTAGCTGTCGCGCTTGTCGAACAGGCCGACCTTGCGCAGCAGCTCCTCGGCCAGCGGCAGCACGGCCTCGCGGCTCAGGCCCTTGACCGTGACGGGCGCCTCGATCAGGTTCTGCAGCACGGTCAGGTGCGGAAACAGGTTGAAATGCTGGAACACCATGCCCATGCGGCCGCACAGGCTGCGGATCTCGGCCTCGGGCTGGTAATGGCAATGGCCATGCGCATCGGTCGAGACCAGCGGGCGGCCCTGGATCTCGATCGCGCCGCGCTCGATGGTCTCGAGATGGATCAGGCAGCGCAGCAAGGTGCTCTTGCCCGAGCCCGAAGGACCGATCACGGCCACCACCTCGCCGCGGGCGACCTCGAACGAGACTCCGCGCAGCACGGTCAACTCGCCAAAGCGCTTGTGCAGGTCGATGGCACGGATCATGGCATGTTCAGTCATAGACGGCGACTTTCTTTTCCATGCGCTGGAAGGCCCAGGTCAGCACCAGCGTCATCAACAGGTAGAAGGCGGCGGCGACCACGAAGGGCGAAGTCGTGAAATCACGCTGCACGATGCCGCGCGCCGCGCGCAACAGGTCGTTCATGGCCAGCACATAGATCAGCGAGGTATCCTTGATCAGGGTGATGGTCTCGTTGCTCATCGGCGGCAGGATGCGCTTGACCATCTGCGGCAGCACGATGCGACGCATGGTCTGGACATAGGACAGCCCCAGCACCTTGGAGGCCTCGTACTGGCCCCGGTCCACCGACTGGATGCCGGCGCGGAAGATCTCGGCGAAATAGGCCGCGTAGTTGAGCGTGAAGGCCAGGATCGCGGCCGGGAAGTCCGGCAGCCGGATGCCGATCACCGGCACGAACGGCAGCGCGAAATAGATGAACAGCATCTGCAGCATCAGCGGCGTGCCGCGCATCAGCCAGACATAGCCGCTGACCAGCCGGCCGAGCCAGGCGCGGCGCGACAGGCGCAACAGCGCCAGCCCCAGGCCGAGCGGCACCGCCAGCAGCATGGTCAGCAGGAACACCTGCAAGGTGACCAGAGTGCCCTGCAGCAGGGGCGAAAGAATGTCGAGCAAATAGGACATCGAAGCAAGGCCCTCGAAATGAAAATCCGGCCTCGCCAAACCCGGTGCGGGCTGGCCTGAGGCCGGACAGGTCGGCTTGGGCCCCGGGGGCCAGCCGCATTACTTCTTGACGATGTCCTTGCCGAACCACTTGGTCGAGATGGTCGCGGCAGTGCCGTCGGCCTTCATCGCGTCCATGGCGGCTTGCAGCTTGGCCATCAGCTCGGTCTCGTCCTTGCGGGTACCGACACCATAGTCCTCGGTGCCGAAGTTCTCGTCCAGCACGCGGTACTCGCCCGGCTTCTTGGCGGTGTAGTAGCGGCCCACGACCTCGTCGACGACCAGCGCGTCGAGACGACCGGCCGAAAGATCCATCAGCGCGGTGACGTTGTCGCCGAACTTCTTGATTTCCTTGATCGACTTGGCGGTATCGGCATCCTTCTGGATCGCCTCGACCGCGCTGCTGCCGTCCTGCACGCCGACCACCTTGCCCGCCAGCTGGGCCTTGGTCGTGATGGCCGACTTGTCGGTCACGACGATGATCTGGTGGTTTTCCAGGTACGGCGTGGTGAACAGGATGTTGGCCTTGCGCTCCTCGGTGATGGTCAGGCCGTTCCAGAGCACGTCGACGCGCTTGCCGTTGAGCTCGGCTTCCTTGGCGCTCCAGTCGATCGGCTTGAAGCTGACTTCGAGGCCGCTGCGCTTGCCGGCTTCACGGGCCAGGTCGATGTCGAAGCCGACCAGCTCGCCCTTGTCGTCACGAAAGCCCATGGGCGGGAAGTTGTCGTCCAGGCCAATCACGATCGCCCGAGCCGCCGCAGGCGCTGCCGCAGCGGGAGCCTCGGGCTTCTTGCCACAGGCGGTGAGCAGAGCAGCTGCAGCCAGCGTGGCGAGCAGCATCGAAACGGTTTTCTTCATGGGGATTCCTGTCAGGATTGATGCGAGAGCGGCGAGTGGCCGACCGGTAATCTTCAATTTTAACGATTCACGCAGGCACAGGCTTCAAGCCTTGCGCTGCCAGACCGCAGCGAAGAAGCCGTCGCTGGCGTGTAGATGCGGCCACAGACGCAGGTAGTCGCCACGCACCAGGCTGTCGGCCGATTCAACGCCGGCACGCGCCAGGAGTTCGCCAGCCGGCAGGGCGACGAAATCGCGCTGCGCGGCCGAGAAGGCGGCGGCGACCGCCTCGTTTTCCTGCGGCAGCAGGCTGCAAGTCGCATAGACCAGGCGACCGCCCGGCTTGACCAGGCGCGCGGCGCTCTCGAGGATGCGCGCCTGCAGCGCGGCGAGCTCGGCAATGCCGGCCTCGCTCTGCCGCCACTTGAGGTCGGGGCTGCGCCGCAGCGTGCCCAGTCCCGAACAGGGCGCATCGACCAGCACCCGGTCGGCCTTGCCGACCAGTCGGTCCAGCCGCGCATCTCGCTCGTGCGCGATCGCCATCGGGTGCACATTGCTCAGGCCGCTGCGCTGCAGGCGCGGCTGCAGCGCCTCGAGCCGGTGCGCCGAGCTGTCGAAGGCATAGAGCCGGCCGGTGTTGCGCATCGCGGCGCCCAGCGCCAGCGTCTTGCCGCCGGCGCCGGCACAGAAATCGACCACCAGTTCATTGCGCTTGGCATCGAGCAGCAGCGCGAGCAGCTGCGAGCCCTCGTCCTGCACCTCGATGCTGCCATCCAGGTAGCAGGGCAACTTCTGCAGCGCCGGCTTGGTGGTCAGGCGCAGGCCCCAGGGCGAGTAAGGCGTGGGCACCGAGGCGATGCCGGCCTCGAGCAGCTGCTGCTCGACGGCGGCGCGCTTGGCCTTGAGCGGGTTGACGCGCAAGTCGAGCGGCGCGCTCTCCTTGAGCGCGGCCACCAGCACGTCGAAGCCGTCGCCCAGCTCGACCTGCAGCGCGGCGGCCAGCCAGTCGGGCAGTCCATGGCGGCAGGCGGGCGGCTGGTCGGCCGGCGGATTCGCTTCGAGTGCGCGGCAGGCATCGAGCCAGACCAGTTCCTCGGGGGTCGCGGCCTGGGCCAGGAATTCGGTCTGCTGGCGCAAGGCCAGCAGCGCCAGCGCGCGCGCCTTGGCCGAAGGCGCCGGCGCGGGCTTGGCGCCCTTGGCCGGTCGGGGCGCCTTGTGGCTGGCCGACGGCACGGCCTTCGGGGGGGGCAGCTTCTTGAGCAGCCATTCGAGCAAGGGCTTCTCGCGCAGCAGCGCATAGACGGCGTCGGCCAGCAGCGGGCGCTCGCGCGAACCCAGGCTGCGCTGTTCGCGGCAATACTGGCTCACGGTCGCGTCGGCGGGATGGGCAAAGGTCAGGGTCTGCGCGATCAGTTCCGCACAATGGTCAATCAAGGCTTTCGGGTGCATGGCCGGATTGTCGTTGATGGACCGCGACAACGGGGGTCGGGGATAATCCTGCCCCATGTCTGACATCGTCTCTGAAGTGCGCCGCCGCCGCACATTTGCCATCATCTCCCACCCCGACGCGGGCAAGACCACGCTGACCGAGAAGCTGCTGCTGTTCTCGGGCGCGATCAACATCGCCGGCTCGGTCAAGGCGCGCAAGGCCGCGCGCCACGCCACCTCCGACTGGATGGAGATCGAGAAGCAGCGCGGCATCTCGGTCGCCTCCTCGGTGATGCAGATGGAATACCGCGACTGCGTGATCAACCTGCTCGACACCCCGGGCCACCAGGACTTCTCGGAGGACACCTACCGCGTGCTGACCGCGGTCGATGCCGCTCTGATGGTGATCGACGCGGCCAACGGCGTCGAGCCCCAGACCCGGCGCCTGCTGCAGGTCTGCCGCGCGCGCAACACGCCGATCATCACCTTCGTCAACAAGATGGACCGCGAGGTGCAGTCACCGCTCGACGTGATGGACGAGATCGAGCGCGAGCTCGGCATGACGGTGGTGCCCTTCACCTGGCCGGTCGGCATGGGCAAGCTGTTCCACGGCGTGTTCGACCGCCGCACCGATCAGATGCGCGTCTACGCGGCCGGCGAGGACCGCGCCGGTGGCGACGAGGAAGTGCTGGTCGGGCTCGACAACCCGGTCTCGGCCGAGCGCTTCGGGCTCGAATGGAGCCAGGCCAAGGACGAGCTCGAGCTGGTCGAGGGCGCTTCGCAGGCCTTCGACGAGCAGGCCTTCCTGGCCGGCAAGCAGACGCCGATGCTGTTCGGCTCGGCGATCAACAACTTCGGCGTGCGCGAGGTGCTCGACGCGCTGGTCGACCTGGCACCGCCGCCCGGCTCCAAGCCGGCGCTGCAGCGCGTGGTCGAACCGACCGAGCCCAAGTTCAGCGGCGTGGTGTTCAAGATCCAGGCCAATATGGACCCGGCGCACCGCGACCGCATCGCCTTCGTGCGCGTGGCCAGCGGCCATTTCACGCGCGGCATGAAGCTCAAGGTCGTCCGCTCAGGCAAGGAACTGCGCCCCAACACCGTCGTGAGCTTCCTGAGCCAGCGCCGCGAACTGCTCGACGAGGCCTATGCCGGCGACATCATCGGTATCCCGAACCATGGCGTGCTGCAGCTCGGCGACACGCTGACCGAGGGCGAGGCGCTGCAGTTCACCGGCCTGCCCTTCTTCGCGCCGGAAATCATCCGCAGCGTCGAGGTGGCCGACCCGCTGCGCGGCAAGCAGCTGAAAGCCGGCCTGACCCAGCTTGGCGAGGAAGGCGCGATCCAGGTCTTCCGTCCGATGGCCGGCTCGATCCTGATGCTGGGCGCGGTCGGCCAGCTGCAGTTCGAGGTGGTGCAGCACCGGCTGGAGGCCGAATACGGCGTCAAGGCCCGCATCACGCACAGCCCGTATCAGGTCGCGCGCTGGGTCACCTGCCCGCCCGAGAACGGCGGCGAGGTCGAGCTCAAGCGCTTCATCGACGCCAATATCCACCGCATGGCCTGGGACGCAGTTGACGCACCGACGATCCTGGTTGACCATGGCGCCACGCTGCGCGCGGTTGAAGCCAACTGGCCCAAGATCCAGTTCCACGCCATGCGCGAGCACGCGGGGCTGGTGTTCCACAAGGCGATGTGATGCAACAGGGCGCCCTGCTGTTGCAGTCTGAAACAAAATTGCGAGCTGGGCGTCTATATTTTCATTAAAATATAATAGAGACAATATTTTTTCGATCATATAAATCAATGAGTACATATGGCGTCTTGAAAGCCTGGGATGAAGAGGGCGGCTTCGGTTTCATCGAACCCGCGCAAGGCGGCAAGGATGTCTTCGTCCGGGCCACCGCCTTCGCTCCCGGCAGCGAACGACCGCAAGTCAAGCAGCGCGTCAGATTCAAGGTAGAAATCGGACCCGAAGGCCAGCCACAGGCCAGTCAGGTCGAGCCAGCCCTGCCGGCCACAAGGCTCTCGGTCAGCCGGGATGAGGCAGCAGCCCATTGGGCGATGGCCCTGCGCTACGCCATACCGGCCTTCCTGGGCTTGTACCTGTTGCTCGCCCTGGTCTGGGAGGTTCCATCGCTGCTGGCAGTCATCTACCTGGCAGCCAGTGCCATCACACTCGGCGCTCATGCGATGGACAAGTACGCGTCCAAACGGGGCTTGCAACGGACACCGGAAAGCACGTTGCATGCGTTCGCGCTGCTCGGTGGCTGGCCAGGCACCTTGCTGGCGCATCGCTTCGTGCGTCACAAGTCGACCAAGACCCAGTTCCGCAAGTGGTTCTGGATCACGGTGGCCGTCAACGTGATCGCGCTTGTCCTGCTCTGCTCGCCGCTCGGACAGCCGCTCTGGCGCTGAAGAGCCGGTGACCTCCATCCGTCCCATGCTGAGGGCCGACATCGCATCGGTCTTGCGCCTGCAGGCGCAGTGCTACCTGCCCGACAACATCGAGTCCGAAGCCGTGATCCGCGCGCGGCTGGCAAGCGCACCCGACACGGCCTGGATCGCCGAGACGGATGGCAAGGCCTGCGCCTACCTGGTCGGCTACCGCAGCCGGCTCGGCCAGGTCGGCGTGCTCGGCGACGACTTCGAGCCCGCCGACACGCCAGATTGCCTCTATCTGCACGACCTCGCAGTCGGCGCACAGGCGCGCGGTCTGGGACTGGGCCCACGGCTCGTGGCCCATGCGCTGTCACAGGCCAGGCGTGAGAAGCTGGCCTGGGCGGCACTGGTCTCGGTGCAGGATTCGCAACCGTTCTGGCGCCAGCAGGGATTCGCCGCCCGGCAGCTCGATGATCCTGGACAGGAACTGGCGCTATCCAACTATGCAGGGGCCCCTGCCTGCTACATGACGCAGGAACTGCTGACCATGACTGGCTGATGCCAGCCCCGGAAGTTGGTTTACAGTCGGATCATGACATCCGCCGCCTGCTCACCGCAATCCGGGGCCGCCAGCAGCGGCCGCACGCTGACCACCCTGGCCGGCAATCGCCAGCGCCTCGACGGCGGCGCCATGTTCGGCAACGCGCCGAAGGCGCTCTGGCAGCGCTGGATGGCAGCCGATGAGCAAAATCGCATCCTGCTCGGCTGCCGTGCGCTGCTGGTGCGCGAGGCCGGCCGCAACATCCTGGTCGAGACCGGCATCGGTGCCTTCTTTGACCCCGCGATGAAGGAGCGCTACGGCGTCGAGGAAAGCGGTCACGCACTGCTCGATCGCCTGGCCGAGCAAGGCCTGTCGGATGCCGACATCGACGTCGTGCTGCTGACCCACCTGCATTTCGACCACGCCGGTGGCCTGCTGGCGCCCTGGTCCGAGGGACAGCCGCCGCGGCTGCTGTTTCCGAAGGCGCGCTTCATCACCGGACAGCGCCAATGGCAGCGCGCGCGCCAGCCGCATGCGCGCGACCGAGCATCCTATCTGCCCGAGCTGCTCGACCTGCTCGAAGCCAGCGGCCGGCTCGAGCTGCTGGCCGACGGCGTCGCCTCGCCCACGCTGGGGCCGGACTGGCGCTTCCATGTCAGCGACGGCCACACGCCGGGGCAGCTGCTGCCCGAGGTCGACATGCCGTCCGGGCCGGTCGTCTTTGCCGGCGATCTGATCCCGGGCGCGCCCTGGGTCCATCTGCCGATCACGATGGGCTACGACCGCTTCCCGGAAGGCCTGATCGAGGAGAAGACCGCGCTGCTGGAGGACCTGCTCGCGCGCAATGGCCGCATCGTGTTCACGCACGACCCGGAGGTCGCGCTGGGCCGCGTCAGCCGCGACGGCAAGGGCCGCTTCGGACTCAGCGAAAGCTCGGGCGAGGTCACCGACCTCGCCAGCTGATCGAGGGCTGCGCGCGGCTCAGCGCCTTGTCGCCAGCAGCTTCTCGACCGCGCGCGGGTAGATCAGGTGCTCCTGCGTCAGCACCCGTGCGGCCAGCGTATCGGCCGTGTCATCGGGCAGCAGCGGCACCACCGCCTGTTCGATGAACTCGCCATGGTCGAGTTCGGCCGTCACGCGGTGCACGGTCGCGCCGGCGAACTTGCAGCCGTAATCGATCGCACGCTGGTGCGTGTGCAGACCCGGGAAGGCCGGCAGCAGCGAGGGATGAATGTTGACCATGCGGCCGACATAATGGTCGACGAAGCCGGGCGTCAGGATGCGCATGAAGCCGGCCAGCACGACCAGCGCGGGTTGGCCGTTCGGGTCGAAGCGGTCGATCACGCGCGCGAGTTCGGCATCGAAGGCTTCGCGGCTCGGGAACGCCTTGTGGTCAACCACTGCGGTCGCAATGCCATGCTGCTGCGCGAACAGCAGGCCCTTGGCATCGGCCTTGTTGCTGATGACGGCGGCGATGCGGGCGCCGTAGCGCTGCTGCCAGCCGCCCTGCTCGGCGGCCTTGACGATGGCGGCCATGTTGGAGCCGCCACCCGAGATCAGGATGACGATGTTCTGTGGTGCAATTTGGGACATGCGGCGAGTGTAATAAAGCCGCTTCCCAACCGGACTGCCAGATGCTGAACTTCGAACAAACCCCCTTGACCGCTGCCGAGGCGCGCGTGCTCGCGACGCTGATGGAAAAGGCGCGCACCGTGCCCGACAGCTATCCGCTGACGCTCAACAGCCTGCAAAGCGGCTGCAACCAGAAATCCAGCCGCGAGCCGGTCATGAACCTGAGCGAGGACGAGATCGCGCAGGCGCTCGACGGCCTGCGCGAGCGCAGCCTGGTGTTCGAGAGCAGCGGCGGGCGCACCGCGCGCTACGAACACAACTTCGAGCGCGCCGTCGGCCTGCCCTCCCAGGCCGCCGCGCTGCTGGGCCTGTTGCTGCTGCGCGGGCCGCAGACCGCGGGCGAGCTGCGCCTGAACGCCGAGCGCTGGCACCGCTTCGCCGACATCGGCTCGGTCGAGGTCTTCCTCGAGGAACTGCAGGAACGCAGTCCGGAAAAAGGTGGCCCGCTGGTGGTCAAGCTCGAGCGCGCCCCCGGTGCACGCGAGCAGCGCTGGGCCCAGCTGCTGTGCGGGCCGGTCGATGCGCAGGCCGCTGCCGCCTCGGCAGCGCCGATCAAGACCGGCGCCGGCACGGGTGCCGAGCTGCAGGCGCTGGCTGAACGCGTCACCGCGCTCGAGGCGCTGGTCGAGGAATTGCAGCAGCGCCTGCAAGCCGCCGGCGCCTGAAACCCCACGGCGTCACGACCCAGGCCCATCCCCCGGGATCGGCCAGGACAAAAGGCCCGCGTCACGGGACATATTTCCCGTTGCGCCCCGGTTTTCCGAGCTTTACATTGGGTCCGACTTCAAGGTCGGATTGCCCAACAACAAGCAAGGGGAGAGGGAAACATGGCCACCGAAAAACGCAAGCCCGGCAAGGCGCGCAAAAGCCCGCCAGCGGGCGCTGAGCCTCAGCCCTTCAGTTCCTTCATGCGGCTGGCGGCATCGCCTGATGAGCCGTCCGACTTTCCTGCCCTGCTCGCCAAGCAGGGACTGGCACCCGAGATCGGCACGGTGGTCTATGTGCATGGCATCAACAACAAGCCGGTCGCCTCGGTCCTCAAATGCCAATGGGACAGCGCCTTGTTCGGGGCTGCCATGGGCGACCGCACCCGCATGGCCTACTGGGTCAACCGCGCCCGCTATCCGGTCCCGTCCAGCGACAGCTGCGCCGCCAAGGACGGACTACCTGACCTCGATGCGGGGCTGGGCATCCGCGGCCTGGCAGCCGAGGATCTTGACCCCGGCCCCGAACTCTCGGCCGCGCAACGCCAGCTGATGGCGAAGCTGGAGCAACGCCTGCTCGAGCCCGTGGCCGAGGGAAGCGGCCCGGCGGCCAAGGTGCTGCCATTGCCGGCCGGCATGCGGCGCTGGATCGTGCGCCAGATCAGCCGGCTGTTCCTGAAGGATGTGCGCGACTTCTTCTTCGATACCGCCGAACGCGAGCGGATGGAGAAGATCCTGCTCGAACGGCTGATGGTCGGCGGCGGGCCCTTCATCGTGATCGGGCACAGCCAGGGCTCGATGATTGCCTATCAGGTGCTGCGCAAGCTGCAGAAGCTGCAGTGCGACGTGCGGCTGTTCCTGACCATCGGCTCGCCGCTGGGCCTGCAGGAGGTGCAGGACATGCTGGTCAAGCTCGAGCCCGGCCAGCCGCTCGCGGTGCCGGACTGCGTCGATCGCTGGCTCAACGTGGCGGAACGGCTCGACCCGGTCGCGCTCGATGCCGACCTCTCGAACGACTACAGCCAGAACCCGCGCGGCGTCGGGATCGAGAACATCGAAGGACTCAGGATCAACCCGGAATGGGAATCGAACCCGCATTCCGGCACCGGCTATCTCTCGATCGATGTCGTGCGTCAGGCCGTGCGCGACACGGCGGGGGCCAACTTCAGCAACCTGGTGGGACGAGCCATCCTGATGAAGGACCTGGTCAGCGACCTCGAAGACGGCGCGCGCGAGCAGCGCCATCCGACCCTGATCCAGCTGGTCTCGGACGATAGCCAGGCGGGCTCGCTCGACGAGGCGCGCGAGCGCCTGAAGGCCTTGCTGACCGAGGTGCTGGCGCAGAGCCAGGACTCGGCCGAGGACAGCCGGATCCAGACCATGAAGCGCTTCGTCTCGGCCGACCTGACGCGCAGCGAGATCGAGCAGCTGCGCTCGCACTGCAGCGAGCTCAAGATCGACCGGGTCTGGCGCAACAGCGTCAAGCGCACACTGATCCACCAGTCGAGCCAGACCGTGCAGGCCCGCCCGGCCAACCTGGGCTACGGCGCCCGTGGCCAGAACATCGCCTGGGCCGTGCTCGACACCGGCATCGCGGCCGGACATCCGCATTTCGCCACCCACCAGAACGTGGTCGCGCAATGGGATTGCACCAGCGGCGACCCGCTGCAGCGGCTCGAGGCCGGGGACAAGCGCTTCGCCAAGCTCGACGGCAACGGCCATGGCACCCATGTCGCCGCCATCATCGCGGGCGCCATGAAACTGGCGCAGTCCCAGGACGACCCGCGCGAGATCGATCTGCAGGGCATGGCGCCCGAGGCCAGGCTGTACGGCTTCAAGGTGCTGAAAGACAGCGGCAGCGGCGAGGACGCCTTCATCATCAAGGCGCTCGACCTGATCGCCGACCTCAACGAGCGCGCCGGCCATCTGGTCATACATGGCGTCAACCTGAGCCTGGGTGGCAACTTCGATCCGAGCGTGTTCGGCTGCGGTCATACGCCGCTGTGCCAGGAATTGCGGCGCCTGTGGCGCCAGGGCGTGCTGATCTGCCTGGCGGCCGGCAACGAAGGCTACGCGCTGCTCGAATCGCAAAACGGCGTCCTGCCCGCCAACATGGACCTGTCGATCGGCGACCCGGCGAACCTGGACGAAGCGATCGCGGTCGGTTCGATCCACAAGTCCAACCCGCACAGCTACGGGGTGTCCTACTTCTCGTCGCGTGGACCGACGGCCGACGGCCGCCTGAAGCCCGATCTGGTCGCGCCCGGGGAGAACATCCTGTCGGCGCGCCACCAATGGCCCAGGCAGGGCAGCAACGCCAGCGACTACTACGTCGAGATGAGCGGTACCAGCATGGCCGCACCCCATGTCTCGGGGTTGCTGGCGGCCTTCCTGTCGGTGCGCAGCGAATTCATCGGCTACCCCGACCGGGTCAAGCAGCTGCTGATGGCGCATTGCACCGACCTGGGCCGCGACCCCTATATCCAGGGCAAGGGCATGCCGAACCTGATCAAGATGCTGCTGAATACCTGAAGCACCGGGGCTGCTGGGGGCGGCGGACTGCCGGCGGGCGGCAGCGCGTTCAGTCGGCCTGGTTCACCAGCTCCATGTGCTCGACCACCGGCGGCTGCAGGAAGAACGGCCCGACGATGGCGCGCCACTCGGCGAAGGCCGGTGACTGACGGAAGCCCACCGTGTGGTCCTCGAGCGTGGCCCAGAAGATGGTCAGGATATAGCGGCCGGGCGACTCGATGCTGCGGTTGACCTTGTGGCCGCAATAGCCCTGTGCCTTGGCGATGACGCTGCTGAGGCCCTGCGCGATCGCGACTTCGAAGTCGGCGGCGTTGGCGGGATCGATGCGGATGTCGGCGTGTTCGAGGATCATGTGAGTGCGGAGTGAGGGTTCATGCAAGGGGGTCGGACTGGCATCATAGCCAGCAGAAGGCGCGCGCCAGCCTCGGAAACCAGCCTCGGATATGTCAACATAGCGTGTTTGGTCGGGTTTCAGCGACCGCATTCCCCTATCAGAGACAGCATGAAGATCATCCGAGGCCTGCACAATCTGCTGCGCCACCCGCAATCGGCCGGCCCCGGCTGTGCCTTGAGCATAGGCAATTTCGACGGCGTGCACCGCGGCCACCAGGCCATGCTCGCGCTGCTGATCAACGAGGCGCGCCACCGCGGCGTGCCCAGCTGCGCGATGATTTTCGAGCCGCACCCGCGCGATTACTTCGCGGCCAAGTTCAACAAGCCCGAGCTGGCACCGGCGCGCATCGCGACGCTGCGCGACAAGCTGCACGAGCTGCGCCGCTGCGGCATCGAGCAATGCGTGATCCTGCCCTTCGACGACCGGCTGGCCACGCAACCGGCGCAGGCCTTCATCGACCAGATCCTGGTCGGCGCTTTAGGCGTGCGCTACATGCTGGTCGGCGACGATTTCCGCTTCGGCGCCCAGCGCCAGGGCGACTATGCGATGCTCGACGCGGCCGGTGCCGTGCAGGGCTTTGATGTCGCGCGCATGCTGAGCTACGAGGTGCACGGCCTGCGCGTGTCGAGCTCGGCCGTGCGCGAGGCGCTGGCCCAGGGCCGGATGGAGGACGCCGCCGCGCTGCTGGGCCGGCCCTACGCGATCAGCGGCCATGTGGTGCATGGCGCCAAGCTCGGGCGCGAACTCGGTGCCAGCCAGGCCGGTGCGGGCGATGGTTTTCGCACCCTGAATCTGCGCTTCACGCACTGGAAGCCGGCCGCCAGCGGCATCTTCGCGGTCCAGGTCCATGGGCTCGACCCGGCGCCGGACGCGCCGCCGCTGATCGGCGTCGCCAACCTCGGCGTGCGGCCTTCGCTCGACCCGGCCGACGTCAACGGCGGACGCGTGCTGCTCGAGACCCATTGCCTCGAATGGCCCGAGCGGGTGCAACGGGCCCTGGGCAAGGCAGAGGCCTACGGTAAAATCATCCGGGTGGAGCTGCTGCACAAACTGCACGACGAACTGAGGTACGACGGTCTGGACGCCCTGACGCGGGGCATCGCCAAGGACTGCGACGACGCGCGCGCCTGGTTCGCGGCACGCGACGAAGCCGCCCACGCCGCGACAGGCCGCCAGACCACGCGCGACCGAATTTAACCTCCGCCCGCTGCCAGCCGCCGCCCCTGGACAGGCTCGGGGTGCGCGGTCAATGTTCTTGAATTTCCTGCACCTGCGGGCCGAGCCTGTCGCCGACACCAATACCCCGACCATGTCCGACGCCAACACCACCGACTACAGCAAGACGCTGAACCTGCCCGACACCCCGTTCCCGATGCGCGGCAACCTGCCCCAGCGCGAGCCGGGCTGGGTCCAGGGCTGGCAGGACGATGGCCTGTACCAGCAGCTGCGCGCCGCGCGCCAGGGGGCACCGAAGTTCGTGCTGCATGACGGCCCGCCCTACGCCAACGGCCAGATCCATATCGGACACGCGGTCAACAAGGTGCTCAAGGACATGATCGTCAAGGCGCGCCAGCTGGCCGGCTTTGACGCCCAGTACATCCCGGGCTGGGACTGCCACGGCCTGCCGATCGAGAACGCGATCGAGAAGCTGCACGGCCGCGGCCTGTCGCGCGACGAGATGCAGGCCAAGGCACGCGCCTTCGCGACCGAGCAGATCGCTCAGCAGATGGCCGACTTCAAGCGCCTGGGCGTGATCGCGCAGTGGGACAAGCCCTACCGCACGATGGACTTCAAGAACGAGGCCGAGGAACTGCGCACCTTCAAGCGCGTGATGGAGCGCGGCTTCGTCTACCGCGGCTTGAAGCCGGTCTACTGGTGCTTCGACTGCGGTTCCTCGCTGGCCGAGTTCGAGATCGAGTACCAGGACAAGAAGAGCGACACGCTCGACGTTGCCTTCCTGGCCGACGACAACGCCAGGCTGGCCGCTGCTTTCGGCATCGACGCCGCGCAGCTGAGCCAGGCCTTCGCGGTGATCTGGACCACCACGGCCTGGACCATTCCGGCCAACCAGGCACTCAACGCCCACCCCGAGCTGGTCTACGCGCTGGTCGAGACCCCGAAGGGCCAGCTGGTGCTGGCCGAGTCGCTGGTCGAGAAATGCCTGGAGCGCTACGCGCTCGAAGGCCGCGTGATCGCGACCGCCACCGGCGACCAGCTGGCCGGCCTGGCCTTCCGCCACCCGCTGTTTGACGTCGATGCCGGCTACCGCCGCCTGTCGCACGT
>JAPLPQ010000019.1 GCA_026400105.1 Burkholderiales bacterium | reverse complement strand
GGTGATCTGCTGCTCGAGCGCCGCCGGGATCAGGATGTCGCAGTCGACATCCCAGAAGCTGTCCTGGCTCACCGCCTGCGCGCCCGGGAAATCCAGCACCGAGCCCTGGCGCTGGACATGGGCCTGCAGGGCCGTCAGGTCCAGCCCGCTGTCCTGGTAGACCGTACCGGCGTGGTCGTGCACCGCCACCACGCGCGCGCCCGCTTCGGCAAACAGGCGCGCCGCGACGCCGCCGACGTTGCCAAAGCCCTGCACCGCGACCCGCGCCCCCTTGAGTTCGAGACCGATGCGGGCCGCCGCTTCCTGGCCGACCGTGAACACGCCGCGCCCGGTCGCCTCGCGCCGGCCCAGCGAGCCACCGAGGTCGATCGGCTTGCCGGTCACGACGCCGGTCGCGTTCTCGCCGACGTTCATCGAGTAGGTGTCCATCATCCAGGCCATCACCTGCTCGTTGGTGTTGACATCGGGCGCCGGGATGTCCTTGGTCGGACCGATGATCAGGCCGATCTCGCTGGTGTAGCGCCGCGTCACCCGCTCGAGCTCGCCGCGCGAGAGCTGGCGCGGATCGACCCGGATGCCGCCCTTGGCGCCGCCAAACGGCACGTTGACCGCCGCGTTCTTGATCGACATCCAGGCCGACAGCGCCATCACCTCGGACAGCGTCACATCCTGGTGAAAACGCACGCCGCCCTTGCCCGGACCGCGCGAGGTGTTGTGCTGTACCCGATAGCCCTCGAAATGCGCGATGCGGCCGTCATCCATCTGGATCGGCACGTCGACGATCAGGATGCGCTTGGGCCGGGTCAGGGTCTCGACCCAGCGTGACAGATCGCCCAGATAGGGCGTGACGCGGTCGACCTGCTGCAGGAAGATGCCCCAGGGACCCAGATGGTCGGCTTGCAGGTAGGAGGGCAGGGAGTGGAGGACTTGGCTCATGGACAGGACCCGAGTTGAATGAGTTGCCGAGCATAAGCAGACCGCTTACGCCTGTCCAAGGCCGATTTTTTTGCGCTTTATGCAAGAAATGCATGAAATGGACGGCTGTCATGTCACAGCGAGGTCAAACCATGAAACACCTGATTCTGGCACTCGGACTTGCCGCGCTTGCCCCTGCCGCCTTCGCCTACCACTGCCCCCAGGAAATGGCCGCAATCGACGCGAAACTGGCTACCCATCCCAAGCTTTCCTATGCGGACATGGCCAAGGTCAAGCAGTTGCGCGCCGACGGTGAGGCCGCGCACAAGGCCGGCAAGCATGACGAGTCCCTCAAACTCCTGGGCGAAGCGGAGAAACTGCTGGGAATTTGAAAAAGGCGAGAGCCCGACCCGACCCAGGGAGTGAGGCAGGGCGGCTCTGCAGCCGCCTTGTCGGCTGTCCAGTCCGAACGCGCCAGGATCAGGCGCTGGCCTTCACGGTCGCGGCTTGCCGGTCATGCTTGCCCTTGATGCGGGCAGTGGCGACAGTGATGAGGCTGATCGCGCCCAGGTAGAAGAGCACCTGCAGTCCTGTCGGCGTCGCATCATAGCCAGCCAGCGCATGGAGCAGGATGCCCAGCGAGTCATCGTTGGACAACAAGGCGGACGTATCCCAGATGGCGTCGGACCAGCCATCGACCAGCCCGGCCTGGATCAGAGACTTGGCCAATTGACTGGCCAGGCTGCCGGCCAGCATCCAGATCAGCACATTGGTCACCGAGAACAGATGCTGTGGCTTGATGCGCGCGAGTCCGAGATACAGCATGGCTCCCACCATGGCACCGGCACCCAGCCCCACGGCTGCCGACAAGACCATGCCGCCACTGTCGTGGCTGCCAGACATGAATCCGGTCACGAACAGCACGGTCTCCGCGCCTTCGCGGAGCACGGAGAGTGCCACTGCCAGGGCAATCGCCCAGAGCGAAGCATCACCCTGCACGGCAGACGAGCCAAGACGGCGGGCGTCCATGGCCATTTCACGCCCGTGGATGGACATCCAGACGCAATGCCAGGTCAGCATCGCCAACGCGACCGAAATGATTCCCACATTCAAGAGGTCGGCTCCCACGCCATCGGCCCAGGTGCTGATCTGTTCCATCCCCGCAGCCATCCCCAGAGAACCCGCTAGGCCAGCCATGACCCCACCGGTCAGCCAAAGCCCGCGCCCCGCGAGGCCCCGGGTAGCGGCGGCCAGGATGCCGATAAACAACGCCGCTTCCAGCGTTTCCCGAAAGACGATCAATCCGGTCGAAAACATGGCGACCCCTATGTCTGAACGTTCACTCCGCCACGACGACGCCACGGGCCGTGGCCTCGTGGAACTCGCCGAAGAACTCGTAACGACCTGGCTTCAGAGGGCCGATGAGGATCGCTGCCTTGGCGCCGGCCGGGATCACCTTCTCGCGCTTGAGCGACTTGCTTTCGAACTCTTCGGCGGATTTGTCCTGGTTGTGCACCGACAGGCGCACCCGCTGATTGGCGGGCACCTTGATCTCGCTGGGCTCGAAGCGATGATCCTTGATGATCAGGGCCACATCCAGATCCGCGGCAATGCTGCTCATGGAAAGCGTCGCGGCAGACAGACCGACGGCGATTGCGATCAGGGTGGAAGGCTTGATTCCGATATTCATCTGACGTTCACTCGCATGAAATGATTAAGAATGATTCGCATTGTAGGTCTAAATCGAAAGTTGGCCAAGTGGCGGTACGCAGCGCCTGGCCGGAGGGGCAGGCCCAACTTCAGGGATTCTGGCTTTTCCGGTCTGTTGACCCGATTTCGATTCGGTTGCCGGTTGGGTTGGCATGAGCAGAACTCTGCTGCAAGGCTAAAGGCAGCTGCTGGCAACAGTGTCCAACCTGAGCCCTGACCGCGCAGCCACAGCAGGATGTCTTCGGTAATCATGCCTGCCCGCCGAGTGGTCCATCATGTAGGAAGTCGGCACTGGCCGCCACGGTACGGCACAATCAGCTTGTCTCCACAGTCCCGCCTCGGCGCGCCAGCGACCGGGCCTACCCATGCTCGACCCCCGGACCGCCCCGCTGATCGGCATCGACCGCCAGCTGCCTGCCTTGCCGGCCCAGCGCCTGCGCGGCCCCGCGCTGCGTCAGCGCTTCGCCACGCCACGCGCCTGGCAGCCCGAGTCGGTGCGCGACCCCCATCTGCTCGAAGACCAGCTGCTGCGCCATGCCGCGGTCCTGTTGCCGATCGTGCTGCGCGACCAGCCCACCGTGCTGCTGACGCGTCGCAGCGATCACCTGCCCAGCCATCAGGGGCAGATTGCCTTTCCGGGCGGCAAGGTCGACCCGACCGACACCGATGCGGTCGCCGCCGCGCTGCGCGAGGCCGAGGAGGAGGTGGGCCTGGCGCCGGACCTGGTCGAGGTGCTGGGCCTGCTGCCCGACTACCTGACCGGCAGCGCGTTCCGGATCACGCCGGTGGTCGCGCTGGTGCGGCCCGACTACGAGCCCAGGCCCAATCCGCACGAAGTGGCCGACCTGTTCGAGGTGCCGCTGGCCTTCCTGATGGACCCGGCGCACCATCGCCGTCAGGCGCTCGACTGGGAAGGGCAGCGACATGAATGGTTCGCGATGCCCTACCAGCAAGACGGCGCGGAACGCTATATCTGGGGGGCGACGGCGGGCATGTTGCGCAACCTCTACCATTTCCTGGCCGCCTGAGCCGGGCTGCGCAGCCGGGCCCGCGCGCCGCTATCATCAGGGCATGAGTTTCTTCGCCATCTTCCTTGCTCTCCTGCTCGAGCAGGCCCGGCCGCTGGGCCGGGACAATACCGCGCACCGCATGGCAACGGCCTGGCGGCGCTGGGTCAGGCGCAGCCTCGATGCGGGCCAGGCGCCGCATGGCTGGATGGCCTGGAGCGCGGCGGCGCTGGTGCCGGCCCTGCTCGCGGCGCTGGTGCACTGGCTGCTGCTGCCCTTCAGCGACCTGCTGGTGTTTGCCTGGACGGTCGGCGTGCTGTACCTGACGCTCGGGTTTCGCCAGTTCAGCCATTACTTCACCGCGATCCGCCAGGCGCTCGAGTCCAACGACGAGGCCACGGCGCGCGCCCAGCTGGCCGAATGGCAGCAGGTCGAGGTCGGCGAGCTGCCGCGCCAGGAGCTGCTGCGCCATGTGATCGAGCATTCGGCGCTGGCGGCGCACCACCATGTCTTCGGCGTCCTGTTCGCCTATTCGGTCTTCGCCGCGCTCGGTTTCGGGCCCGCCGGTGCGGTGCTCTACCGCATGGCCGAGTCGCTGGCCAGGCGCTGGCAGCCGCGCCTGCAGGACGCGCCCAGCAGCGCGGTGCAGCAGGCCGCCGCGCAGGGCTGGCGCTGGATCGACCATGTGCCGGCGCGCGCGACCGCGCTGGCCTTCGCCGTGGTCGGCAATTTCGAGGAGGCGATTGCGGCCTGGCGCTCGGACGCCACCCGCGCCGCCCAGAGCAATGACGGCATCGTGCTGGCCGCCACCGCGGGCGCGATCAACGTCCGGCTCGGCGGCCTGGGCCTGGGCGCCAATCCCGGCGCCAACGAGGTTGGCGGCCCGGAGCTGTCGAATGTCTGGAGCGAAGGTCGCGAACCGCAGAACGCCCATCTGACCAGTCTGGTCGGGCTGGTCTGGCGCTCGGTGGTGCTGTGGCTGCTGCTGCTGGCGCTGATGACGCTGGCACGCAGCGTCGGCTGAGCTTGGTCGAGCGCTTCAGTAGCGCGGCTGCGACAGCTCGGCAAACAGCTCGCCGTAGAGGCGGTAGCGGTTCTCGCTGATGCCGCCCTCGACGCCGACTGCGTCGCGCACCGCGCAGCCTGGCTCATGCAGGTGGCTGCAGTTGTAGAAGCGGCAGTGGCCGAGCCGGACCGAGAAGTCGGGCATCAGCTGCGCCAGCCGGGTCGGCTCGATATGGTGCAGGCCGAACTCCTGGAAACCGGGCGAATCGATCAGCGCGGTGGTCTTGGGTCCATCGACGCCATCGACCCAGTACCAGGTGGTGCTGGTGGTGGTGTGCTTGCCGCTGTTGAGCGCGCGCGAGATCTCGTTGGTCTGGGCACGAGCCGCCGGCACCAGCCGGTTGATCAGCGTGCTCTTGCCCGCGCCCGAGGGGCCCAGCACCAGCGTGGTCTTGCCCTGCAACTGGCGCTCGAGCGCTTCCACCCCGGCTTGCGCGCCGTCCTGCAGCGACAGCGCCAGCACGGTCTGGCCCATCGCGCGGTAGGGTTCGAGCCGTTGCCAGGCGCGCTCGAACAGGGGGCCGAGGTCGCTCTTGTTGAGCACGATCAGCACCGCGATCGATTCGGCCTGGGCCGCGATCAGCGCGCGCGTGAGCTGGCTCTCGGAGAACTCGGGCTCGGCCGCCAGCAGCACCAGCACCTGGTCCAGGTTGGCGGCAAAGGACTTGGTCCGGATCTCGTCCTGGCGATACAGCAGGTTGCGCCGCGGCTGCAGTTTCTCGATCGTGCCTTCGTCGGCGCTGGCCTGCCACCAGACGCGGTCGCCGACCACGGCCTGGCTCTTCTTGCCGCGCGGGTGGCAGATCAGGCGCTCGCCCGTTTCGGTCTCGACCAGGCAGTGGCGGCCGTAGGCGGCGATGACCAGCCCGGGGCGTAGGGAATCATTCATGTCGGGAGGCTCTCAGGCGGGCAGTCGCTCGAGGCGCTCGGCTGCAGGGGGGTGGGAATAATAGAAACGCGCGTAGAGCGGGTCGGGTGTCAGCGTGCTGGCATTGTCCTGGTACAGCTTGACCAGCGCGCTGGCCAGGTCCTGGCCGTCGGCATGGGCGCAGGCATAGGCATCGGCCTCGAACTCCTGCCGGCGCGACAGCTGGCTCAGCAGCGGCGTCAGGAAGAAGCTCGCCAGCGGCGCGACGTTGATGAACAGCAGCAGCGCCAGCGCGCTGCTGGGCACGACCAGATTGGGCCGCACGCCCAGGCCGCTGTAGAACCAGAACTGGCTCGACAGCTCGCCCAGCAGCGCGAAGCCGAGCAGGCTGATGCTGCCCATCAGGAACAGCCGCTTGGGCAGGTGGCGCCGGCTGAAATGGCCGAGCTCGTGCGCCAGCACGGCGTCGATCTCGCTCGGCGCGAGTCGCTGCAGCAGGGTATCGAAGAACACCACCCGCTTGGCGGGGCCAAAGCCGGTGAAATAGGCGTTGGCGTGCGCGCTGCGCTTGCTGCCGTCCATCACGAACAGGCCACGCGAGCGAAAGCCGCAGCGCGCCATCAGGGTCTCGATGCGCTGGCGCAACGCGGCATCGGCCAGCGGCTCGAAGCGGTTGAACAGCGGCGCGATCAGGGTCGGGTACAGCAGCAGCGTCAGCAGGCTCAGGCTCAGCCAGGCGGCCCAGGACCAGGCCCACCAGAGCGAGCCGGCGGCCTCCATCAGCCACAGCAGCAGGGCGGCAAAGGGCAGGCCGATCGCGGCACCGACGGTGGCCGACTTGAGTCCGTCGATCAGCCACAACCCCAGGGTCATGCGGTTGAAGCCATGGGCCTGCTCGACCCGGAAGGTGCGGACCCAGGCCCAGGGCAGCTCGAGCAGCGCCGTGATCGCGAAGAAGCCCGCGAGCAAGGCGACTTGCTGCAGCAGGCCGTCGCCGAGCTTGCTGCGCAGCAGCTGGTTGAGCAGGTCGAGCCCGCCGAGCAGGGTCCAGCCCAGCAGCAGGGCCGCGTTCCAGGCCATCTCGACCAGTTCGAGCCTGAGCTTGGCCAGGGTGTAGTCGGCCGCCTTCTGGTGCGCTGCCAGGCTCACACGGGCCGCGAACGGCGCCGGCACCGCCTGCCGATGGCGCGCGACATGGCGAATCTGCCGGCTCGACAGCCAGAGCCGGGTCAGCAGGCCCGCGATCAGCAGGCCGCAAAAGCCCAGCGTCCAGAGGGTGGCAAGGGAAGAGTAGGGGGAATCCATGGCTGCGAGTCTAGCGAATGCCGGCCAATGCCGCCGCGCGATCGGTGAAAATCGGGGCATGAGCCAGAACCCCAGCCCCTCCGCTCCGGTTGCCGACCGCAGCAACAGCCAAGAAACCGTCCAGCATCTGGTCAAGAGCGACCAGAACCTGATCTGGCTCGACTGCGAGATGACCGGCCTCAATCCCGAGACCGATCGCCTGATCGAGATCGCGGTCGTCATCACCGGCCCCGACCTGTTGCCGCGCGTCGAGGGCCCGGTGCTGGCGATTCACCAGAGCGATGCCGCGCTCGACGCGATGGACGCCTGGAACAAGGGCACTCATGGCCGCAGCGGCCTGATCAACCGGGTCAAGGCCAGCGCGACTTCCGAGGCCGATGCCGAGGCCCAGGTGATCGAGTTCATCCGCAAATACCTGCCCAAGGGCGCTTCACCGATGTGTGGCAATTCGATCGGACAGGACCGGCGCTTCCTGGTCAAGTACATGCCCAAGCTCGAGGCCTATTTCCACTACCGCAACCTCGACGTCAGCACCCTGAAGGAGCTGGCCAAGCGCTGGCGGCCCGAGGTCTACAAGGCCTTCAAGAAGCACCAGCGCCACACCGCGCTGGCCGATGTGCACGAGTCGATCGACGAACTCGTGCACTACCGCGAGCATTTCCTGCGCTGAATCAGGCGAACAGCTGCAGGCTGACCCAGTAGCCGATCGCCGCGACGAAGGCCGAGGCGGGAATCGTCAGCACCCAGGCCCAGACGATGTTGCCGGCCACGCCCCAGCGCACCGCGCTCAGGCGCTGCACCGAACCGACGCCGACGATGGCGCCGGTGATGGTGTGGGTGGTCGAGACCGGCACGCCGAGCGCCGTGGCCAGGAACAGCGTGATCGCGCCGCCGGTCTCGGCGCAGAAGCCGCCGACCGGCTTGAGCTTGGTGATCTTCTGACCCATGGTCTTGACGATGCGCCAGCCGCCAAACATCGTGCCGGCGCCGATCGCGGCGTAGCAGCAGACGATCACCCAGCTCGCCGGTGACTTGTCTTCGGCCGCTGCGTAGCCGGTCGCGATCAGCAGCATCCAGATGATGCCGATGGTCTTTTGCGCGTCGTTGCCGCCGTGGCCCAGGCTGTAGGCCCCGGCCGACACCAGTTGCAGCCGGCGGAACCAGCGGTCGACCTTGGACGGCGTCATGCGCCGGCAGACCCAGGCCACCAGCACCATCATCAGCGAGCCGAACAGGAAGCCCAGCAGCGGCGAGACGAAGATGAAGATGATGGTGCGGACCAGGCCGGTCGAGACCAGCGCCCCGGCACCGGCCTTGGCGATCACGGCACCGACGATGCCGCCGATCAGCGCGTGCGAGGAGCTGCTCGGAATGCCGTAGTACCAGGTGATCAGGTTCCAGGTGATCGCGCCGGCCAGGGCGCCGAACACCACATGGGTATCGACCACGCCGGGCTGGGCAATGCCCTTGCCGACGGTGGCCGCCACGCTCAGGTGGAAGATGAAGATGGCGACGAAGTTGAAGAAGGCCGCGAAGGCCACGGCCTGCGTCGGCTTGAGCACGCCGGTCGAGACCACGGTCGCGATCGAGTTGGCGGCGTCATGGAAGCCGTTCATGAAGTCGAACAGCAGCGCCATGGCCACCAGCATGGCGATGACCCAGAAGGCCGCCTGCATTGAAGTCATGCTGGATCTCCCGAATCAGGAGTTCTCGAGGATCACGCCCTCGATCAGGTTGGCCACGTCCTCGCAGCGGTCGGTGATGGTCTCGAGCAGCTCGTAGATGGCCTTGAGCTTGATCAGCTCGCGCACATCGGTTTCCTCGCGGAACAGCTTGCTCATCGCGTTGCGCAGCACGCGGTCGGCATCGGACTCGAGGCGGTCGATCTCCTCGCAGGTCTTGAGCGCGGCTTCGGCGGTCTTGGCGTCGGCGATCTTGTCGAGCAGGGCGACAGCCGATTGCAGGCGCTCGCAGCATTTGACGCCCAGATCGGTCAGGCGGCTGATCTCGTCGGTCATGTGCTGCACGTCGTACAGTGCCATGGTCTCGGCCGAGTCCTGGATCAGGTCGGCGACATCGTCCATGGTGTTGATCAGCGAGTGGATCTGCTCGCGGTCGATCGGCGTGATGAAGGTCTTGTGCAGCAGGCGGTTGACTTCCATCGTCACGCGGTCGGCGGCATGCTCGGCGCGGTCGACTTCCTGGTTGTACTTGTCGCGCAGCACCGGGTCGGCGTAGTTCTTGACCAGCTCGGCGAAGGCGTGCGAGGCCTCGACCATATGCTTGGCGTGCAGGTTGAAGAGTTCAAAGAAATTGCCCTCTCGGGGCAGCAGTTTCCCAAAAATCATGTCGGCTCCTAGGGTGGGTGCAAAATGTCAAAAAATTGACACAATAATGATGTAAGCGCGGATTGTAGGCGCCGGCTAAGGTTTGTGTCTGCCGACCGGTTCGTGCCGGCTCATGCCGCCGAAATAAAAAAAGCTTGGGGAAAACCCGCGACTGTGCGACAATTGCAACCAGTCGGCCGCATGAGCGGCGACTTTTACGTGCATCTGCCTCACTCTGGCCCCTCACGGTGTAAACCGGCGACCCATCATTGGGTTTGAATTCAGGGCCCCACGCATACCAGTCGGCCCACTCATGGGCACGCGGCATGCCGATCTGTTTGATGGTTGATGTTTCTTGTTGACCATGATCGGATCGGGCACGCTGCCCGGACTCTTTAGTCCGGCTCGTCCTGCTTTGCTCATTGCGCGCTGTTTTGGCGCCTGGACGATAGACATGACTGACTCTTTGCAATTCCCGGTCGAAACCGGTTTCGATTCCTCCATCACCACCGACGTGGCCGAAGCTGCGCCGCAAGCCGCTGCGCTGCCGAACGCCTTCGCCGCCCTGGGCCTGGCGCCCGAGCTGGTCCAGGCCGTTGCCGACCTCGGCTTCACCCAGCCGACCCTGGTGCAGAACGCCACCATCCCCAAGGCCATGAACGGTGGCCATGCCGAAGGCTTCACCGACCTGATGGTGTCGAGCCAGACCGGTAGCGGCAAGACCGCCGCCTTCCTGCTGCCGGTGCTGCACACCCTGCTCGAGCAGCAGGCTGCCGCCGAAGCCGCCGAGCGCGCCGACTGGGACCGCCAGGTCGCCGAAGCCGAAGCTGCCGGCCAGCCGGCACCGAAGAAGCCCAAGCGCAAGAACCCGCTGCTGGCGCGTCATTTCACCCCGGCCGTGCCGGGCGCCCTGATCCTGTGCCCGACGCGCGAACTCGCGCAGCAGGTCGCCCAGGATGCGATCGAGCTGGTCAAGCATTGCCGCGGCATGCGCATCGCCAACGTGGTCGGTGGCATTCCCTACCCGGTCCAGATCGCCAAGCTGCAGAACGCCGACCTGGTGGTCGCGACCCCGGGCCGCCTGCTCGACCTGCAACGCAACGGTCAGATCAAGCTCGACAAGGTCCAGTTCCTGGTCGTCGACGAAGCCGACCGCATGCTGGACCTGGGTTTCTCGGACGACCTGGCCGAAATCAACCAGCTGACCATCCAGCGCCACCAGACCATGATGTTCAGCGCCACCTTCGCGCCGCGCATCCAGAGCCTGGCCCAGCGCGTGATGCGTGCGCCGCAAAAGGTGCAGATCGATTCGCCGCAGGACAAGCACAGCAGCATCGAGCAGCAGCTGTTCTGGTGTGACAGCCAGGAACACAAGCGCCAGCTGCTTGACCATTGGCTGCGCGACGCGACCATCGACCAGGCGATCGTTTTCGCCAGCACCCAGATCGAGTGCGATTCGCTGGCTGAAGAGCTGCAGCAGGTCGGTTTCTCGGCAGTCGCGCTGCACGGTGCCCTGAGCCAGGGTCTGCGTACCCGCCGCCTGATGGCGCTGCGCAACGGCCAGGTGCAGATCCTGGTCGCGACCGACGTCGCCGCCCGCGGCATCGACGTGCCGACGATCACCCACGTGTTCAACTACGGCCTGCCGCTCAAGGCCGAGGACTACACCCACCGCATCGGCCGTACCGGCCGCGCCGGTCGCAAGGGTCTGGCCGTGACCATGGCCGAGTTCCGTGACCGTCGCAAGATCGGCGAGATCGAGGCTTACAGCCAGCAGGTCATCAAGACCGCGACCATTCCGGGCCTGGAGCCCAAGAAGCAGGTCTACGAATTCAACGACCGTCGTCCGGCTGGCCGTGGCGGCAATGGTCGCGGTGCTCCCCCGCGCGGTGGCAACTCCCGCGGTGGCGCTGGCGGTGGCGGCGGCTGGGGCCGTAGCGAAGGCGGCTTCGGTGGCAATTCCGGCCGTCCGGCCAGTCGTGGTGATTTCCAGCCCCGTGGCGAGTTCCGCTCCGAGCCGCGCGGCGACGTGCGCTTCGAGTCGCGTGGCGATGCCCGTCCGGAAGGTCGCGGCGAGTTCCGTGGTGGTGACCGTTCCGAGCCGCGTGGTGATTTCCGCGGCGAGTCGCGCGGTTTTGCCGGCCGCGAACAGCGTGGCCCGCAGGGCGGTTTCGGTGGCGAGCAGCGCCGCGAGTCCTTCGGCCGTCCGGCCGGCGGCGAGCGCAGCTTCGGTGACCGTCCGGCCTTCGAGCGCCGCGGCAACGAATCGCGCGGCCATGGCGGCGGCGCACCGTCCTTCGGTGACCGTCGTCCGCGCCCCGAAGGCGGCGCCGGCAAGCCGCGCTTCGTCAAGCGCTGAGCCCTGGGCCTAGGCCCGCTCCCGAAAGAACCCGGCCCAGGTCGGGTTTTTTCACGTCTGGCCGGCAACGATGCGGGCGGCCTTGCATCCCTCAGCCTTGACAGCCCGTCATCGCTGCCCCAGCATCGAAGCGGATCGATGGCGCGTGCAGGTGATGCCGGCGGCGCAATCGCTGCCATGGACGCCATCGGCGTGCGGCGCATGGTCGGAGTGACAGGCGTGACAGGCGTGACAGGCGTGACTGGCTTAAGGGAGAACAAGAATGCAATACAGGATGCGACTGGTTTCGCTCGCCCTCGTGGCCTTGCTGGCCGCCTGCGGTGACGGAGGGCCCGACACCCGTGCGGTGCGGGTCGCGGGCGACAGCCTGAGCGACAGCGGCACTTTCGGCTTCAAGGCGACCGTGCAGGGCAGCACCCTGGCCGATACCTGGATCTGGACCGATCATGTGGCCAGCGCGCTCGGGGTCGGGGCCCTGTGCCCGCGCTACCTGGCGGCCGATGCCAATCAGGTGGCGCTCAACACCAATCCGGCCTTTGCCGCCTGCACCTCGCATGCGGTGGTCCGGGCCCGGATCAACGTGCCGCCCGACATGGCGGCCGGCGACGACAGCCCGTTCTCGATCCTGCAGCAACTCAAGGACCTGTCCGCTTCACGCTACGACGCCGAGGAGCTGCTGCTGCTCGATGGTGGCAGCAACGACCTGGCCGACCTGATGCGCGGCTTCCTGACGCTGGGTACCGAGCTGCGGGCGCCGCTGCCCTTCGCCGACACCCGTTTCGTCAAGCTGCTGGGCGAGCTCGGCGTCGTCCCGGCCAGCGCTGCTGCGACCGATCTGGCCCAGGCCGGCGGCCAGTACATGTTCGCCCTGGCTGACCGTTTCAGCGCCCAGATCCGGGCCCAGGCGCTCGAGCGCGGTGCGCAGCGCGTCGTGCTGCTGACCATTCCCGACCTGACCCGCACGCCTTACTTCCAGGCCATGCTGGCGGCGGTGGCCCAGGCCAATGGCGGCGGCAATGCCGGTCAGACGGCCGCGCTGCAGGTGCAGGCCATGGCCGACGGCTGGATCTTGGCCTTCAACGCCCGCATCAAGGCCAGTTTCGCCACCGAAGCGCGGGTGGCGGTGGTCGATTTCCATGCTGCGCTGCAGCAGTGGGTCACGCCGCCGGTCGTTGCCGGCCAGCCCAACCGGTACGGCTTCACCAACACCACCGATCCGGCCTGTGCCCCCACCGGGACCGATGCGATGGGGCTGCCGTCCTATTTCCTGGGCAGCTGCTTCGCGGCCGATCTGTCGCGCCAGCAGCCGCAGGCGGCGCTCAACCCCGGCTGGTGGACCGGCCATGTCTTTGCCGACGACTTCCACGGCAGCCCGAAGACCAACCAGCTGATGGCCGAGCTGGTGCTCGACACCCTGCGCAGCCGCGGCTGGTACTGAGCGCTCGACCGGGTCTGTCAGCTTGATCGGGTCGCAGGCAGGCGCGGATGCGCCGCGCCTTCCTACAATCGGTCCATGTTTGAAACCCAATCCCTATTTGCCGAGTCGCCGCTGCTGCAGGGCCTCAATGCCGAGCAGCTGGCCGCCGTCACGCTGCCGCCCGAGCCCGCGCTGATCCTGGCTGGCGCCGGCTCCGGCAAGACGCGCGTGCTGACCACGCGCATTGCCTGGCTGCTGCAGACCGGCCAGCTCACGCCGGGCGGCCTGCTGGCCGTGACCTTCACCAACAAGGCGGCCAAGGAAATGCTGACCCGCCTGTCGGCCATGCTGCCGCTCAATGTGCGCGGCATGTGGATCGGCACCTTCCACGGCCTGTGCCATCGGCTGCTGCGCGCGCACTGGAAGCTCGCCAACCTGCCGCAGAGCTTCCAGATCCTCGACATGCAGGACCAGCTCAGCGCGATCAAGCGCCTGTGCAAGCAGCACCAGATCGACGAGGAGCGCTATCCCCCGAAGCAGCTGCAATGGTTCATCGCCGGCTGCAAGGAAGACGGACTGCGCGCGCACCAGATGAGCCCGCGCGACGAGGACCAGCGGCGCAAGATCGATTTCTACCAGCTCTACGAGGCGCAGTGCCAGCGCGAGGGCGTGGTCGACTTCGGCGAGCTGATGCTGCGCTGCTACGAGCTGCTGCGCGACCAGGACGCGGTGCGCGAGCATTACCAGCGGCGCTTTCGCCATATCCTGGTCGACGAGTTCCAGGACACCAACAAGCTGCAATATGTCTGGCTCAAGCTGCTGGCGGGCCATGACGAGAACGGCCGCTTCGTGCCGGCCGGCAACGCCGTGCTCGCGGTCGGTGACGACGACCAGAGCATCTACGCCTTTCGCGGCGCGCGCGTCGGCAACATGGCCGATTTCGTGCGCGAGTTCGAGGTCAGGCACCAGATCAAGCTCGAGCAGAACTACCGCAGCCATGGCAACATCCTCGAAGCGGCCAACCAGCTGATCGAGCACAACACCGGCCGCCTGGGCAAGAACCTGCGCACCGAGCAGGGCGCGGGCGAACCGATCCGGGTCTTTGAAGCGGCCAGCGATTTCGCCGAGGCCGACTGGCTGATCGACGAGATCAAGAGCCTGCTGGCCGAAGGCTGGTCGCGCCAGGAGATCGCGCTGCTGTATCGCAGCAACGCGCAAAGCCGGGTCATCGAGACCGCGCTGTTTCGCGCTGGCCTGCCTTACCGCGTCTACGGCGGCCTGCGCTTTTTCGAGCGCGCCGAGATCAAGCATGCGCTGGCCTACCTGCGTCTGCTCGACAACCCGAACGACGACACCAGCTTGCTGCGCGTGGTCAATTTTCCGCCGCGCGGCATCGGCGCCCGTTCGGTCGAACAGCTGCAGGATGCCGCGCGCGCGCTGGGCTGCTCGCTGCACGACGCGGCCAGCAGCCTGGGTGGCGCGGCAGGGGTCAAGCTGTCGGCCTTCGTCGCCAAGATCGACGTGCTGCGCGAGCAGACCGAGGGCCGCACGCTGCGCGAGATCATCGAGCTGGTGCTGCAGCACAGCGGCCTGCTCGAGCATTACCGCGCCGACCGCGAGGGCGCCGACCGGGTCGAGAACCTGGAGGAACTGGTCAACGCGGCCGAGAGCTTCGTGCTGCAGCAGGGCTTTGGCCGCGACGCGGTGGCGCTGCCGCTCGACGAGACCGCGCCGGCCGGCCCGGGCCTGACCCAGTCGCCCGCCAGCCAGGGGCTCGACCCGCAGGCGCCGGGCTTCGACGCCGCCTTGGTGGGTGTCCTGTCCGTCCAGCCCGACAGCGGCGAGACGCTGAGCCCGCTGGCCGCCTTCCTGACCCATGCGGCGCTCGAGTCCGGCGACAACCAGGCCCAGGCCGGCCAGGACGCGGTCCAGCTCATGACGGTGCATGCGGCCAAGGGGCTCGAGTTCGACGCGGTCTTCATCACCGGACTGGAAGAAGGCCTGTTCCCGCACGAGAACAGCCAGAGCGACCGCGACGGGCTCGAGGAGGAGCGCCGCCTGATGTATGTCGCGATCACGCGCGCCAGGAAGCGCCTCTACCTGAGCCATGCGCAGACCCGCATGCTGCACGGCCAGACCCGCTACAACCTGAGCAGCCGCTTCCTCGACGAGCTGCCCGAGTCCTGTCTGAAATGGATCAGCTCGAAGCAGGGCGGCTGGGGCCAGGGATTCGGGCGGGGCGGGTCTGGCCAGGGGGCTGCTTCGGCGCAGCCGGCCTGGGGCCGCAGCGGGCTCGGTGACTCGGGTTCAGGCCGTGGCGGCAAGGAGGCGGCCTACAGCGGCGCCGGCAGCGTGCCGGCGCAGAAGTCCGCGCCGGCGCACGGCATCCGGGTCGGCATGCAGGTGTTCCACAACAAGTTCGGCGAGGGCAAGGTGCTGACGGTCGAAGGCCAGGGCGACGACGCGCGGGCCCAGGTCAACTTTGCCCGCCATGGCAGCAAGTGGCTGGCGCTGGCGATCGCCAAGCTGACGCCGGTCTGAAGTCGGACTGAAGCCGCGGCGCCGCTTCAGCAGACCTGGTTGCCGTGGCGCAGTACCCGCTCGGCGATGTCCGCCAGCGGCACGACCTCGCTGACGGCGCCCAGCCTGATGGCCTCCTTGGCCATGCCGAAGACGACGCTGCTGGCCTCGTCCTGGGCGATGGTGTGCGCCCCGGTCTGATGCAGTTCGCGCAGGCCGCGCGCGCCATCGTCACCCATGCCGGTCATGATCACGCCGACGGCGTTCTTGCCGGCAGTGGTCGCCGCCGAGCGAAACAGCACATCGACCGAGGGCTTGTGGTGGTTGACGGTCGGCCCATCGAACACCTCGAGCGTGAATTGCGCCCCGCTGCGCACCAGCCGGGTGTGTCGCCCGCCCGGGGCAATCAGCGCCACGCCGGGCAGGACCCGGTCGCCATGGCGCGCCTCGCGCACCTCCATCGGGCACAGGCCGTTGAGCCGCTGCGACAGCGCGGCGGTGAACTGGGCCGGCATATGCTGCACGATCACCATGCCCGGCGCATTTCGTGGCAGGCGCGACAGCACCTGCTCGATCGCCTGCACCCCGCCGGTCGAGATGCCGACCACGACCACCTTGTGGCTGGTGGCGAACAGCGGCCGGGGCATACCCGGGCTGGCTGGGCTGGCCGCAGCGGGGCGTGCTGTGCCAGCAGACGCAGCCATGGGCCGCATCGGGCGTGTCTGGCGCAGGTTGCGCATGTTGCAGCGGCTGGCGTTGCGGACGGCCTGGATCAGGCCGTTGGCCTCGTCCTGCAGGAAGTCCTTCAGGCCCAGCGTCGGCTTGCAGACGATGGCCACCGCGCCAAGTTCGAGCGCCGCCAGCGTGGTTTCAGCGCCATCGGTGGTCAGGGTCGAGCACATCACGACCGGAATCGCATGGCTGTCCATCAGCTGGCGCAGGAAGGTCAGGCCATCCATGCGCGGCATTTCGACGTCGAGCACGATCACGTCGGGTTGGTCCTTCTTGAGGAAGTCGAGCGCCAGCAGCGGGTCCTGCAAGGCGGCGATCACCTCGAAGCCGCGCTGGCGCAGCATTTCGGCCAGCACGCGCCGGACCACGGCCGAGTCGTCGATCAGCATGACCCGGATCGGGCGAGCGGTGTTCATCGAAAACCTGTCAATAAAATATTAAAAAAACCAATAATGACAGTAAATTGTGACAATAGTCGCTTTTGTTCTCAGAGCGCTCGGTAGATCGAGGGTTCGATCCGCTGCAGGCCATGGTGCAGGCCGCGCAGCGGTTCGGCATGGCCCGTGTACAGATAAGCCCCCGGTTTCAGGTGCCGGACCACGTTCGCGACCAGTCGGAACTTGGCTTCGCCCTCGAAATAGATCAGCACGTTGCGCAGGAAGATCAGGTCGAACTGCCCCAGCTCCGGCATCGGTTCGAGCAGGTTGCCGACCTCGAACCTGACCTTGGCCCGCAGCTCCCGGTTCATCAGCACCTGGCCTTCGTGGGCGCCTTCGCCGCGCAGGCACCAGCGCTTGAGATCGGGCAGTGCGATCCGCGAGCAGCGTTCTGCCGCATAAAGACCCTGGCGCGCCTGGGCCACGACCCGGGTCGAGAGGTCCGTTCCGACCACCTCCCAGGGGCGCAAGCCGGCATGGCGCGCCAGCGTCATCGCGATCGAATAGGCCTCTTCGCCCGAGGAGGCGGCCGCGCTCCAGGCCCGCAGCGCCTGCGTGCAGGGGTCGTGATGCAGCAGCTGGGCCAGATGCTTGAAATGCGCCGATTCGCGAAAGAAATAGGTTTCGTTGGTGGTCAGGACATCGACCGCATGCCGGGCTTCGGCGCCCTGCGGCTCGGCCAGGATCAGCGCCACATAGTCGTTCAGCGTGGCACATTGCAGTCGCACGGCTTCGCGTGCCAGCCGACTGACCACCAGATGGCGCTTGCTGGCTTCGAGCCGGATGCCGGAATGCTGGTAGAAGAAGTCCGCGATCGCGTTGAAACTGCCCTCCGACAGGGTCTTGCTCATGCGCCCAGGGACTCCAGCTGTTCGATCGACAGCACCTGGCTGGTATCGAGCAGCGGCAGGATCTGCTCGCGCAGCCGGATCATGCCCTGCAGGTACTCGAGCGCGATCTGGGTGCCGAACTGCGGCGGCTGATCGATCTGGTCGGCGCCAACCTCCACCACCTCGTGCACCACATCGACCATCACGCCCAGCGTCTGCCGGCTTTTCGCGGCACCGAGCTCGAAGATCACGACGCAGCTGCGTCGGCCCGGCTCGGTGCGCGCCAGGCCGAAGCGCTGGGCCAGGTCGATCACCGGAATCACGGAGCCGCGCAGGTTCATGACGCCGCGCAGGAAGGCCGGCATCATCGGGACCGGGGTCATCTCCGGCAGCTCGATCAGCTCCTTGACCGAGTCGATCGGTATCGCGAGGATATGGCCCTGGAGGGTAAAGGTCAGGGCCTGCATCAGTACTGCGTGAAGCTCGACTCGTCGATCGCGAGCGGATCGCGCATCGGCATCGCACTGAAGTTCAGCGCGCGGCGCGGTGCGGGCCGCTGCTCCAGGCGCAGCCGGCCCGGGCTCGTGAAGCTTTCCGCCTGGTGGTGGCCGCTCTTGAAGAAGCTCATCATCTGCTGCAGCTGGGCCGCCTGGCCCGACATTTCCTCGGCCGTGGCCGCCAGTTCCTCGGAGGCGGCCGCGTTGTGCTGGGTCGCCTGTCCGAGCTGGTCCATGGCCGAGTTGATCTGGGCCACGCTCTCGGTCTGCTCGGCGCTGGCCGCGGCAATCTCCTGCACCAGATCGGAGGTCTTGCGGATCGAGGGCACCATCGCGGTCAGCAGCAGGCCGGCGCGCTCGGCCATGCCGACCGAGTTGGTGGCGAGCTGGCCGATCTCCTGCGCGGCGACCTGGCTGCGCTCGGCCAGCTTGCGCACTTCCGCCGCCACCACGGCGAAGCCGCGGCCATGCTCGCCAGCGCGCGCGGCCTCGATCGCCGCATTGAGCGCGAGCAGATTGGTCTGGTAGGCAATGTCGTCGATGATCGAGACCCGGGTCGCGATCTGCTTCATCGCATCGACGGTCTGGGTCACGGCCAGACCGCCTTCGGCCGCTTCCTTGGCGGCCTGGGTGGCGATGCCGTCGGTGATCCTGGCGTTGTCGGAGTTCTGGCTGATCGAGCCCGACATGATCTGGATCGAGTCGGTGGTCTGGTCCGCGGTCGCGGCCTGTTCGCTGGCCGCCTGCGACAGCGACTGCGAGGTCGAGGCGATCTGGCCGGTGGCGCTGGTCAGCGCATCGGCGGCGGCGCGCACCTCCTGCAGGGTTTCGGCCAGCTTGCCCACGGTGTTGTTGATGACGTCCTTGATCTCGGCGAACGCGCCCTGGTAGGCGCCATCGACCGTCTGCGTCATGTCGCCGCGCTCCATCAGCTGCAGCACGTTCTGGATCTCCTGCAGCGGATTGACGATGGCGTCGAGCGTGCCGTTGACCCCTTCGACGATCTTGCGGAACTCGCCCTGGTGCTTGCCCGCATCGGCGCGCGTCAGCAACCGGCCCTGCACTGCGGCGGCGGACAGCATGTCAGCGTCCGACACCAGCTGGGCCACCGCGTCGATCGCGCGGTTGAGGTTGAGCTTGACCTGTCCGAACACCCCGTTGGCCTCGCGCGTGATGCGCTGGGTCAGGTCGCCAGCGGCCAGGGCACGCATGACCTGGTCGACGTCGCCGATCACGCCCGCGAGCTTGTCGCTGGTGGCGTTGGCATCGTCCTTGATCTGGGCGAACGAGCCGGCATAGTCGCGCGTGATGCGTTCCGACAGATCGCCGGCCGACAGGTGGCTGAAGACGCGCTGGATGTCGGTGAAGACCGTTGCGGTGGTCTCCATCAGGTTGTTGACGCCCTCGCACAGGGTGCGGATCTGACCGACCTTGCCTTCGAGCGGAATGCGCTGCTCGAGGTCGCCGTTGCGCGCCGCCGTGGTCACGCGCTGGGCCTGCTCCACCGCCTGCTCCAGCATGTTGGAGGCCTCGACCTGCGCGCTGATGTCGGTCGCCAGCTTGATGTACTTGACGATCCGGCCCATGTCGTCCTTGACCGGGGCATAGGCCGCCTGCAGGTACACGGTCTGGCCCGCCTTGTTGACGCGCTTGAACACCTCGTTGCGCGGCCTGCCGTTGCCGAGCTCGCTCCAGAACTGGCTGTAGCCGGGCGTGGCGGCCTGCGCCGGGTCGACGAACATCCGGTGCGGCTTGCCGATCACCTCGTGGCGCTGGTAGCCCATCAGCTGCAGGAACTTGTCGTTGACCGACAGCACCTGGGCATTGAGGTCGAACTCGATATAGGCGTAGGAGGCATCGATCGCTTCCAGGATGCCGCGCGCGTTCTGGCGCTCGATCTCGTTGGCGGTGATGTCATAGCGCACCCCCAGGTATTTCATCGGCTTGCCGTTGGCGCCCATGATCGGTGCCACGACCGCATCGACGTAATAGGGGGTGCCGTCCTTGGCGCGGTTCTTGATCACGCCGCGGAAAATCTCGCCACGACCGATGGTCGACCACAGCTGCTTGAAGGTCTCGCGCGGCATGTCGGGGTGGCGGGTCGTGTTGTGCGGGCGACCCAGCAGTTCGTGGCTGCTGTACTGGGACACCTCGATGAACTTGTCGTTGATCGACAGGATGTCGCCCCTCTTGTCGGCCTCCGAGACGATGCTGGTCAGGTTCATGATGTCGGTGCGGACCTTGAGCTCGCTCTCGACCTCGCTCAGTCGTTCCCGGGTCTGGGCCAGCTCGTGCTCGGCGGCCAGCAAGGCGGCCTGTCGCCGCTCCAGTTGGTGTTGTTTCACAGAGGAAGAGGGAGCGGCCAGTCGGGCCGAAGGGGCGGCGGGCAGATGCAGGGTCGAGGCGTCGGCCAGCAAGGCCGCGATGTCCAGGATCAGCGCGACCGATCCCGAGCCCAGGATGGCCGAGCCGCTGATGCTGCGCAGCCGGCTGAACAGCCGGCCCAGGGGCTTGATCACGGTCTGGTGTTCGCCATGCAGGCGGTCCACCAGCAGGCCGACGCGTTGCGCGCCGTGGCGCACGATCACGATGCTGCTGCGCCGGCTCTCGGGTCCATCGAGCTTGAAATGGCGCCGCAGGCACAGCAGCGGCACGACGCTGTTGCGCCGCTCGAAGTAGCTGGCTGCCGCCAGCGGCTGGCCAGCGAGCTCGGGCACCTCGATGCACTCCTCGACGCCGTCGAGCGGCAGCACGAAGCTCGAGCCGGCCACCTCGACCAGGAAGCCGTCGATGATCGCCAGCGTCAGCGGCAGGCGGATCTGCACGCTCGAGCCTTCACCCTCGCGGCTGGCCAGCTTGACCTCGCCGCGCAAGGCTTCGATGTTGCGGCGCACCACATCCATGCCGACACCCCGGCCCGACAGGTCGGTGACCTGTTCGGCGGTCGAAAAGCCCGGCAGGAAGACCAGATTCCAGACCTGCTCGTCGCTGAGCCTGGCGTCGCGCGCCACCAGGCCACGCTCGATCGCCTTGGCCATGATTCGCTCGCGCGACAGGCCGCGCCCGTCGTCCGAGACCTCGATCACGATTGCCCCGGTGTCGTGGTAGGCGTTGAGCCGGATCTGACCGCTGGCGGCCTTGCCGCGCGCCAGCCGCTCGGCACTGGTTTCGAGTCCGTGGTCGAGCGCATTGCGGATCAGGTGGGTCAGCGGGTCCATCAGCTGCTCGACCATCGACTTGTCGAGCTCGGTTTCGCCGCCGCTGATCAGCAGCTCGGCTTCCTTGCCCAGGGCATGGCTGACGTCATAGACGATGCGCTTGAAGCGCGCGAAGGTGTCGCCCACCGGCACCATCCGCAGCTTGAGCGAATGGTCGCGCGCGCCCTCGACCAGCTTGTCGAGTCGCTGCGCGATTTCCGAAAACTCGGTGATCTTGTGCTTTTCCGCGACGATCTTGGCCGAACTGACGGCAATCACCAGCTCGCCGATCTGGGAGATCAGTTCGTCGAGCTTGTCGGCCGGAACCCGGATATGGCGCGATTCCTCGGCCGGTTTTTCGCGCGCCGGAGCCGGCGGCTCAGCGGGGGGCGCTGGCGCAGGCGGCGTGGCGGCCAGTGGTGCGGGCGCCACATAGGCCTGCTGGCAGGCTTCGAACAGGCGTTCGAGCTCGTCTTCCTCCGCGTCAGCGTCGGATTCGCCCTTGCTGTCTGGCGCTACCATGGCCGCCGCGGTGGGTGCGAGGGTCGCGCCATCGCCATCGCCGTCGGGCCAGACGCCGAGCTGGCGCAGCATGGACTGCAGCCGGTCCGGATCTGGTTCGATTTCGCCCATCTGCGCTTGCAGCGCCGAGCGCTCGAACGGTGCTGGCAGCAGCCGCAGCAGGCAGCTGTCGGCGACAAAATCGAAGGCCTGGACGATCTGCTCCCGGCTGGCGCTGCTGCGCAGATGCAGCAGCAAGCCCAGCTCGCAGCGCTCGGCATCGAGCTGCTCGAGCGCGGGCAGCTCGTCGGTCAGCGCCTGCACCGCGAGCAGCTCGCCGAGCTGGCCCAGATAGCGCACAAAGGCCAGCGGGTCGTAGCCGTCGCGCAGGTTGTCGGGTCCGAAGCGGATGCCGAGCAGCCATTCGGCCACCGCCGCTGGCGCTGCAGGTTCGGCGCCGGGCTGGCTGGTCGCGCTGCTGTCGCCGTTGCCAGCCCCGTCCCCGTCCTTGAGCGCATCGAGCTTGAGCATCAATTGCCGGCTGCGCTGCTGGTTCAGATGGCTCTGGCTCGAGTCCGACAGTTCATGCAGCAGCAGTTCGATCTGGTCCAGGCATTCGAGCAGCAGCTGCACCGCCGCCTTGTCGATGGCCTGGGTGCCGGCGCGCATGCGATCGAGCAGGGCCTCGACCTCGTGGGTGAATTCCACCACCCGCTCGAAGCCGAACATGCCCGCCGTGCCCTTGATGTTGTGCGCGGCGCGAAAAGCGCTGTTGAGGGTTTCCAGGTCGTGCGAAGCCTCGGCCATGGCCAGCAGGGCTTGCTCGAAGTCTTCGAGCATCAGCCGCGACTCCTCCAGGAACATGTCGAGCGAGCTGTCGATGAGGTCGTCGTTCATGGCGCTGTACTCGTGAGTGGGGTGCGCAGGCGAGTCAGGCTGGGCAGTCCGAGTTCGCTGAGGGCGCTGGAGACCTCGCTCGACAGCCGTTCCCACTCGATGGCCTGACCTGCCGCCTCGGCGGTCTTGACCAAAGCAATCAGCAATTGCGCTCCGGCGCTGTCAAAGGACTCGACCCGGCTCAGGTCAAAGCGCCGGGTGCCTTGCTCGAACGCCTGCAGCAGGGCCTGTCGTATCGCCGGGGCCTGGTGGAAAGTGAGCCCGGAACCGAAGCTGTAGATGGCATCGGACATCGGTGTGGCGGCTATGGTGTTCATGCGGCGGGCCCCTGCTGCGTCGGGTCAGGGCTGGCTGTCGGCAAGCCCGATGCCATGCAGCCTTGATCCATGCAGGTGCCTGCATGTTGTTGCAGGCACAAAATATGGTTTTTAATATTTAAAATGATGTATTTATACGATAGATTTTCGCGATATTAACATTGGATGCATTCGATTGCAAAAAATTGGTCAGAGCGACCAATTTCTTTTATGGGTGTCGACCTGGCCTTGATCGGCTACTGATCAAGGCCAGCGGCGCGGACTCAGCGGTAGAACACCTCGACCTGGCCCTTGAGCTTGATCAGCAGCGGAAAGCCCTTGCGGTCGACGGTCTTGCCGGCCGGCACCTTGACCCAGCCTTCGCTGATGCAGTATTCGGCCACGTCGGAGCGGTCCTTGCCGTTGAACAGGATGCCGATGTCGTGCTCGAACACGGCGGCTACATGGTGCGGGCTGCGCGGGTCGATCGAGAGGTGGTCGGGCAGGGCGGGGCGGGTGTCGCTCATGATGGGTTTTCCGTGGTTGAAATCGCAAAGACGCCGATTGTCCCGGATTTGGCAGCACGCCGACGCGGGCTATCATCGAGCCATGGACTTCGAACTACGGGATGCCATTGCCTCCGATACCGCCGATGCCGCCGGCATCGTGACCATCTACAACGATGCGGTCGCCCACGGCACTGCGATCTGGAACGAACGCCTGGTCGACCAGGCCGATCGCCAGGCCTGGATTAGCGCGCGTCAGGCGGCTGGCTGGCCGGTGCTGGTGGCGGTCGACCCGCAAGGCCTGGTGCTGGGCTACGGCAGCTTCGCCGATTTTCGCACCTTCGACGGTTACCGGCATACGGTCGAGCATTCGGTCTATGTGCGCGCCGACTGTCGCGGCGCCGGACTCGGTGCCGCCTTGCTGCTGGCCCTGGTCGAGCGCGCCAAGGCCGCCGGCAAGCATGCGATGGTGGCGGCGATCGAGGCTGGCAACGAGGCCTCGCTGCGCCTGCACGCGCGCTGCGGCTTCGAGCCGGCCGGCACGCTCAGGCAGGTCGGCACCAAGTTTGGCCGCTGGCTCGACCTGGCCTTCATGCAGCGCCTGCTCGACGATCTGCCGCCGCGTTGAAACGATTTCGGTGGCAGGGCGGCCTGCTACTGCTTCATGATCCAGCGCACCATGCGCCGGGCTTCGCGCTCGCTGATCTGGGCCCGCTCGGAGTCGTCCGGCATCTTGACCTGTCCCCAGTGCGGCCCGCCAGCGGCCAAGCTGCCCTGGCGCACCGTCGTGACCAGGGTTTTCTCCGCATCGGGCTTGTCGCGCCATTGGGTGGCGATCTGCTGGAAGGAGGGTCCGATGGCGGCCTTGTCCACCGCATGACAGCCCATGCACAGGTATTTCTGCACCAGCTTGTCGCCGGCAGCGCCGGCATGGGCCTGGAGGCCGAAGGCCGATAAAGCCGCAACGGCGGCCAAGGTCAGGATTTTCATGCGACAGCTCCTCGATGGATAGCGACCATCGAGGCCAGCTTAGGGCCGGCTGCCAGCGCTGTCAACGCGGGCAAGCTCCCGGGAGCTGGTGGGACCTTGCCTGCGCTTGCGACCCGAGCGGGGGCCGTTGCTTCAGGCCACCGGCTGGTCGTCGTCGGTCGTGAAGCTGTCGCGGAAGGTGAAGTAGAAGCTGCTGAAGAACATCGCGGCCAGCGTCAGCGCGGCGGCATACAGCAGCGAGGCCAGCAGATCCGGGCTGCCCAGCAGGCTGCCCAGCAGCGACAGCACCAGGCCGGTCGTCATGAAGACGCCCATCCAGGCCAGCATGAAGAGTGCGAGCGCACCCTTGTTCTGCCAGCAGGCCAGCAGGCTGAAGAACAGGCTCTTGGCCGGGCTGATGCCCTGCCAGTGCACCAAGGCCGGTGCATGCCAGAACAGCAGCGCCAGCGGCAGGTAGAGCAGCATGCCGACCCACATCGCGCTCTGGAAGGCTTCGCCCAGCACGACTTCCTGCGTCATCTCGGTCGTCCCGAGGTAGATCTGGGCGAACTGGCCGCCGTCGAACAGGGCCGACACGCCCAGCACGGCCATGAAGCTCAGCGCATAGACCACGCCGAGCACCAGCATCGCGCGCAGGCGTTCGCGCCCGGCGCGAAACGCGCTGGCCAGCAGCGCCGGCATCGGGAACTTGCCGCTGTCGGCTTCGCGCGTGGCGACCATCAGGCCCAGCGTGGTTGCCGGCAGCAGCGCCAGCGCCAGCAGGTTGCCGATCACGGGCAGCGCGCTCAGCAGCGAGAGCGCCAGCATGTAGAGCAGGAACAGCCCCGACAGCGCCAGCGGCTGGCGCGCGAAGGTCGTGATGCCCTGCCTGACCCAGAGCAGGCCGGTCTTGGCCGGCACCGGCTTGAGTTTCACAGCTGCTCCAGCCGCTCGCGCAGCACGCGCTCGAAATGGGTCGGGTCGTGGGGTTTCAGCATGCTGGCCTCGCGCGGCAGATGCCAGTCCCACAGGCGCGAGATCCAGAAGCGCAGCGCGCCGGCGCGCAGCATGGCCGGCATCAGCTCGCGCTCGGCCGCTGTCAGCGGGCGCACGCTTTCATAGGCTTCGCGCATGGCGCGCGTGCGCTCAGGCTCCGGACGACCTGTTCCATGGTCGATGCACCAGTCGTTGAGACAGACCGCGAGATCGAAGGCGAAGCTGTCGACGCCCGCAAAGTAGAAATCGAACAGGCCGCTGAGCTGGCCCTGGTCGAACATCACGTTGTCGCGGAACAGGTCGGCATGCACCGGTCCGCGCGGCAGCGCCTCGTAGCTGGCGCTGGCCGCCACATGGTTCTGGTAGGCCAGCTCGGACTGCAGCAGGCTGGCCTGCTCGGGTGTCAGATGCGGCAGCACCACCGGAACGGTCTCGTTCCACCAGGCCAGCCCGCGCAGATTGGGCTGACTTTGCGGGTAGTCCTGGCCGGCCAGGTGCATGCGTGCCAGCATGGCACCGACCTGGGCGCAGTGGCTGGGGCCGGGTGCGAGTTCGCTGCGGCCCTGCAGGCGGTTGACGACCGCGGCCGGCTTGCCCTTGAGCTTGTGCAGGATCTCGCCCCTGGCATCGGCGGCCGGATCCGGCACCGGAATGCCCTTGCCGGCCAGATGCTTCATCAGGTGCAGGTAGAACGGCAGCTGCTCGGCGGTCAGGCGCTCGAACAGCGTCAGCACATAGTGATGCGGCTCGCCATCGCGCAGGGTGCTGACGAAGTAGTTGGTGTTCTCGATGCCGCCGGAGCAGCCTTCGATGTCGGTGAGCTGGCCCAGGTTGAGCCGGCTCAGCAGGGTGGCGGCTTCGGTCTTGCTGACTTGGGTGAAAACGGCCATGGGCGGGATAAGCGTGCTTAGGTGTGCGGCAGGAAATGCCGCTGGCGGATTGGGTGGCGCGACCGGGTGAGGCCGGGGCTCAGAACTTCATCAGGCGCCAGCTGCTCTTGCCGGCGCTGGGCTGGGCATGGTCGAGCGGGCTCGCGTCCAGCGGCTGGACCTGGTAGGACGGCAGGGTGGACTTGGTCTGGACCTCGATGCGCCGGGTCTGACCACCCACGCGCAGTTCGTCGATGCGGCTGCCAGCGTCCTCATGGGTGATCGATTCGGCCCTTTGCTCGATCACGGCCTTGCCGTCGTCCTGGGCCAGCCGGGACGGCGCCGCAGCGGGCTGAGCGGCTGCCACGCCAGCCAGGGAGGTCAGGAGCAGGGCGAGAAAGGGGTTTCGAGCGGTCGAGCGGTGCATAACCCATGATTGTAGGTCTTGAGCGAGTCCGTGCGCGGGAGTCGGGCGGCTTTCGCCGACAATCCGGGCATGACCGAGACCCAGAAGACCCTGGTGCTGGTGGACGGCTCCAGCTACCTCTACCGCGCCTTCCATGCCATGCCCGACCTGCGCGCCGTCCCCGGCGACCCGAGCAGCCCGCCGACTGGCGCCATCCGCGGCATGATCAACATGATGCAGGCCTTGCAAAAGGAGCAGCCGGGCGACTACACCGTCTGCGTGTTCGACGCCTCGGGCCCGACCTTCCGCGACGCGCTCTATCCCGAATACAAGGCGCATCGCAGCCCGATGCCGGACGACCTGCGCGCGCAGATCGCGCCGATCCACGAGGTGGTGCGGCTGCTGGGCTGGACCGTGCTCGACATTCCCGGCGTCGAGGCCGACGACGTGATCGGCACGCTGGCCAGGACGGCAGCGGCGCAGGGCGTGCGCGTGATCGTCTCGAGCGGCGACAAGGACCTGAGCCAGCTGGTCGACCCGCATGTGACCATCATCGACACCATGAACGGCAAGGTCCGCGACGTTGCCGGCGTGACGACCGAGTTCGGCGTGCCGCCGGCGCTGATGATCGACTTCCAGACCCTGGTCGGCGACCAGGTCGACAACGTGCCGGGCGTGCCCAAGGTCGGGCCCAAGACCGCCGCCAAATGGCTGCTCGAGTACGGCAGCCTCGACCAGCTGCTGGCCAATGCCGACCAGATCAAGGGCGTGGCGGGCCAGAACCTGCGCGACAAGCGCGACTGGCTGCCGACCGGGCGCCAGCTCGTGACGATCAAGACCGACTGCGACCTGAGCGAGTCGTTGCCCGGCCTGCCGGCGCTCGAAGGACTGTTGCAGCGCGAGCGCGACCATGCCAGCCTGCGCGATTTCTACGAGCGCTACGGCTTCAAGGGCCTGGCGCGCGCGCTCGAGGTTCCTGGCAAGGGGGCCGAGCCCGCCGGCGCAGCGGGCGAATTGCCGGACCGCTCGGCGGCCGTTCGGCGCCAGCCCCGTTCCGTGCCGGCGGCGCCGGCCTTCGGTGCCAGCGGCGACCTGTTCGCCGAGCCGGCGCCGCAGGGCACCGAATCCACGCCGGCCGATGACGCCACGGGTGCGGCGCAGGCGGCAGATGCAACCGAGGTGGCGCCGGCAAGCGCCCTGCGCTACGAGACCCTGCTCGACTGGCCGGCCTTCGAGGCCTGGCTGGCCCGGCTGCAGGCGGCCGAGCTGGTCGCCATCGACACCGAAACGACCTCGCTCGACGCGATGCGGGCCGAGATCGTCGGCATCAGCTTCAGCGTCCAGCCGGGCGAGGCGGCCTATGTGCCGCTGCTGCATGACGGCCCCGATGCGCCGCTCCAGCTGCCGCGCGAGGAGGTGCTGGCCCGCCTGAAACCCTGGCTCGAGGACCCCGCCGCGAAAAAGCTCGGCCAGCATGTCAAGTACGACCGCCATGTGTTCGCCAACCATGGCATCGAGGTGCGCGGCTATGCCCATGACACCATGCTGCAGAGCTATGTGCTCGAGGTCCACAAGCCGCACAACCTGGCCAGCCTGGCCGAGCGCCATCTCGGGCGCAGCGGCATCCATTACGAGGATCTGTGCGGCAAGGGCGCCAAGCAGATCCCGTTCGCGCAGGTCGAGGTGGCCCGGGCGGCCGAGTATTCCTGCGAGGACAGTGACATGACGCTCGAGGTGCACCAGCTGCTCTGGCCGCTGATCGAGGCCGACCCGAAGCTGAGCCGGATCTACCAGCTCGAGATCGACACCAGCGAGGCGCTGTTCCGGGTCGAGCGCAATGGCGTGCTGATCGACGCGGCGACGCTGGCGCGCCAGAGCCATGAACTCGGCCAGCGCATCCTGCAGCTCGAGGCCGAGGCCTACGAGATCGCCGGCCAGCCCTTCAACCTCGCGAGCCCGAAGCAGCTCGGCGAGATCTTCTTCGACAAGCTGGGCCTGCCGGTGATCAAGAAGACCGCGACCGGCGCGCGCAGCACCGACGAGGAGGTGCTGGAAAAACTGGCCGAGGACTACCCGCTGCCGGCCAAGCTGCTCGAGCACCGCTCGCTGTCCAAGCTCAAGGGCACCTACACCGACAAGCTCGCCAGCCTGGCGCACCCGCGCACCGGGCGGGTCCATACCCATTACGCGCAGGCGGTGGCCGTGACCGGGCGCCTGAGCAGCAACGAACCCAATCTGCAGAACATCCCGATCCGCACGCCCGAGGGCCGGCGCGTGCGCGAGGCCTTTGTCGCGCCGCCCGGCCGTCTGATCGCGAGCGCCGACTACTCGCAGATCGAGCTGCGCATCATGGCGCACCTGAGCGGCGACGCCGCGCTGCTCAAGGCCTTCGCCGAGGGGCTCGACGTGCACCGCGCGACCGCCGCCGAGATCTTCGGCCTGTTGCCCGCCGAGGTAAGCAGCGAGCAGCGGCGCTATGCCAAGGTCATCAACTTCGGCCTGATCTACGGCATGAGCGGCTTTGGCCTGGCCAAGGCGCTGGGCATCGACAATGCGGCGGCCAGGAACTACATCGAGCGCTATTTCCTGCGCTTTTCGGGCGTGCGCGACTACATGGACCAGACCAAGGCGCAGGCCAAGGCGCAGGGCTATGTCGAGACCGTGTTCGGCCGCCGGCTCTACCTGCCCGAGATCAACAGCCCGAACGGCCCGCGCCGTGCCGCCGCCGAGCGCGCCGCGATCAACGCGCCGATGCAGGGCACTGCCGCCGACCTGATCAAGCTGAGCATGGTCGCGGTTCAGGCCGCGATCGACGCCCAGGGGCTGGGCACGCGGATCATCATGCAGGTGCATGACGAACTGGTGTTCGAGCTGCCCGAGTCCGAGCTCGACTGGGTCCGGACCGAGGTGCCGCGCCTGATGGCGGGCGTGGCCGAGCTGCAGGTGCCGCTGCTGGCCGAGGTCGGCATCGGTGCCAACTGGGAGCAGGCGCACTGAGCCGGGTCGCCGCACGGCGAGCTGTCCCGGTTCGACGCCCGCTATCGGCCCCGGTTATCGCGTTTTTTACCGTGGCAGATGCAGGACTCCCGGGATGCGACTATCATGGCTGGCAGAAATGACATCCGATCAAGAGGTATAAGAATGACAGTCGAAGACACCGTTGCCGGACCCACGCGCGTGATGCTGGTTGCGCTCCCCCTGATGTCCTGGGGGCTTGAGCGTCTGCTCGAGGGCGATCATGGCCGCTGGTCGGTGGTGGGCGTGGTCGAGAGCGCGGCCGAGGGCGTGCTGCGCATGGAGCAGATCGAGCCCGACGTGATCGTGTTCGACCTCGATGGCGAGGAGGGTACCGAGTCGCTGGCCCATCTGCAGGCCCAGACCGCAGCCAAGATCCTGGCCTTGACGAGTTCGCGCGATCCGGCGCTGCAAGACAGCGCGGTGCTGGTCGGCGCGCGCGGCGTGGTCGGCAAGTACGAGGCGCCGGTCGTGCTGCTGCGCGCGCTCGAAAAGATCCACAACGGCGAGATGTGGATCGAGCGCAGCGCGACCAGCCGGATCTTCCTCGAGCTTTCGAGGCACCAGGACGGCCGCTGGCGCAGCTCGCGCCGGGCCTCGGTCAGCGTGCTGACGCCGAAGGAAAAGCTGACGGTCGAGGCCCTGGCCTCGGATGCCGCGGCCCCGGGCAAGGTGATCGCGCAGCGCCTCAACATCAGCGAGCACACGCTGCGCAACCACCTGACCTCGATCTACCGCAAGCTCTCGGTCTCGAACCGGGCCGAGCTGCACGCCTATGTGAACCGGCACGGGCTCGAACGCCTGTCCTGAGTCTTTTGGGGGCTTGAGAGCCTGCATCAGGCCGGCGAGCGGGTCGCGCGCGCCTGATGCGATGCCTGCCTTGACGCTGGGGTCCGGCGCTCAGCCCTGCAGGGCCGAACCCAGCTTGGTGCGGTACCACTCGTGGAAATGCTGCATGCCGTCTTCCATCGGGCTCTGGTAGGGGCCGACCTCGTTGTCGCCGCGCAGCAGCAGGGCCTTGCGCCCGGCGTCCATGCGCTCGCCGATCTCGTCGTCCTCGATGCAGGTTTCCATGTAGGCGGCGCGCTGGGCGTCGACGAAGTCGCGCTCGAAGGCGGCGATCTCTTCCGGGTAGTAGAACTCGACCCGGTTCAGCGTCTTGTCGACGCTGATCGGGTGCAGGGTCGAAACCGTCAGCACATGCGGGTACCACTCGACCATGATGTGCGGGTAGTAGGTCAGCCAGACCGCGCCCTGCTCGGGCAGCTCACCATTGCGATAGGCCATCAGCTGCTGGTGCCATTGCTGGTAGACCGGGCTGCCGGCGCCCTTGAGCAGGTTCTGCACGCCCACGGTCTGGACCGAGTATTCGGGCTTGAACTCCCATTTGAGGTCGTCGCAGGTCACGAAGTTGCCCAGTCCGGGGTGGAACGGCACGACATGGTAGTCCTCGAGGTAGACCTCGATGAAGGTCTTCCAGTTGTAGTTGCACTCGTGCAACTCGACATGATCGAGCACCATGCCCTCGAAGCTCAGCGTGCTGGCCGGGCCCATGCCGGCGAGGTCGGCGGCGATGTCGCGGCCGTTGTCCTCGAACAGCATGCCGTTCCATTCGCGCAACGGGTAGCGCTGCAGGTTCAGGCAGGGGTCCTGCGCGAAGTGAGGCGCGCCGATCAGCTCGCCGAGCTGGCCCATGGCAGAGCCGCCGCTATAGGTCCAACGGTGCAGCGGGCAGACGATGTTGCCAGCGGCACTGCCGTTGCGGTGCTGGCCCAGATTGCCGCGCCCCTTGAGCATGACGGCCTGGCGGTGCCGGCAGACGTTGCTGACGAGCTCGACGCCTTGTTCGGTCCGTACCAGGGCGCGACCTTCGCCCTCCTGGGGCAGGGCGTAGTAGTCGCCCAGGTTGGGCACGGCATTGATATGCCCCACATAGCGGGGCCCGCGCTGGAAGATGGTCTCCATCTCGCGCTGGAACAGCGCTGGGTCAAAATAGCTGGAAACCGGAAATTGGCTTGCGGCCTGCTGGAGCTGAAGACTTAAATCAGACATGAAGGTCCTGACCTAGAGACTCCCCCTATTAAGGGGCAGGGAAGCGCTTTGATCGTTGAACGAATGAGCGCGGGAAGGTTTTACAACTCCTGATGAGCTGGAAAGGGGCACTTATTGTACCCCCTGGGGCCGATCTGTGCCGGCAAGACCAGTCCGCGTCCCGGCCTTTGGGCAGCAGGCTCTAAAATCATAGTTTTGATTTTTCGTCGCCTGCGGCAAACGCCGCAGCGGCTCCAGCCCATGGCCTCTATCCTTGCGCATCGGGAGATCTCTTGTACCCTGACCACCCGCCGCTCCGGCTCGACCCTTACGCCAGCGAGGGCGGCATGAGCGCGCCGTCCGCCGATTTCAGCCGTTGGAGCCAGGCGCGCCTGGCCGAGGTCGAGCAGCTGCTCGAGCAGTGGGTGCCCGCAGCGGCGCCGGCGGGTCTGGGTGCCGCGATGCGCTATGCCGTGCTCGATGGTGGCAAGCGCCTGCGTCCGCTGCTGGTGCTGGCGACCGCCGAGGCGGTCAAGGGCGTGCTGCCGCCACTGGGCAGCGCGGCCTGGCGCGCGGCCTGCGCGCTCGAGCTGATTCATGCCTATTCGCTGGTGCATGACGACCTGCCCTGCATGGACAACGATGTGCTGCGTCGCGGCAAGCCGACGCTGCATGTGCAGTTCGGCGAGGCGCAGGCGCTGCTTGCGGGCGATGCGCTGCAGGCGCTGGCGTTCGAGGTCCTGCTGCCCGAAGACCAGTCGGTCGAACCTGCGCTGGCGGCCCGGCTTTGCCGTCAGCTCACGCGCGCGGCAGGCTGGGACGGCATGGCCGGTGGCCAGGCGATCGACCTCGCCGGTGTCGGCCAGCAACTCGACCAGGCCAGCCTGGAGGACATGCACCGCCGCAAGACCGGCGCGTTGCTGCTGGCCAGCGTCGAGATGGGTGGCGCTGCTGCCGGCGCCAGCGCGGCCCAGCTGGCGGCCATGGCACGCTATGGGCGTGCGCTCGGCCTGGCCTTCCAGGTGGTGGACGATATCCTCGACGTCACCGCCGATTCGGCCACCCTGGGCAAGACCGCCGGCAAGGATGCCGCGGCCGACAAGCCTACCTTTGTCTCGCTGCTCGGTCTGGCCGCGGCCCAGGCCTACGCTGACGATCTGCTGGCGCAGGCGCATCAGGCGCTCGATCAGGCCGGCCTGTGCCAGGCGGCCTATCTGCATGCCATCGCCGACTGGGTCGTGCGCCGCAGTCACTGACCCATAGCCTTCGCGCTTCCTGCCGACCCTCGCTACTCGAGAACCCCGAACAATGACCGGTTTGCTGTCCACCATCGATTCCCCGGCCGATCTGCGCCGACTGACGCGCGCGCAACTGCCCGCGCTGGCGACCGAGCTGCGCGATTTCCTGCTGCACAGCGTGGCGCGCACCGGCGGTCATCTGAGCTCCAACCTCGGCACGGTCGAGCTGACCATCGCGCTGCACTATGTCTTCAACACGCCCGAGGACCGCATCGTCTGGGACGTCGGCCACCAGACCTATCCGCACAAGATCCTGACCGGCCGGCGCGAGCGCATGGGCAGCTTGCGCCAGCAGGGTGGCATCAGCGGTTTTCCCCTGCGCAGCGAGAGCGAGTTTGACGCCTTCGGCACCGCGCACTCGTCGACCAGCATCTCGGCCGCACTCGGCATGGCGATGGCGGCGCACCAGAAGGGCGAGGACCGGCAGGCGATCGCCGTCATCGGTGACGGCGCGATGACCGCCGGCATGGCCTTCGAGGCGCTCAACAACGCCGGCGTGCTCGACGGCAAGCTGCTGGTGATCCTGAACGACAACGACATGTCGATCAGCCCGCCGGTGGGCGCGCTGAACCGCTACCTGGCCCAGCTCATGAGCGGGCGCTTCTACTCGGCGGCCAAGCAGGTCGGCAAGCAGGTGCTGGCCAAGGCGCCGCACCTGTTCGAGCTCGCCAAGCGCCTCGAGGAGCAGGCCAAGGGCCTGGTGGTGCCGGCCACGCTGTTCGAGAAGTTTGGCTTCAACTACATCGGCCCGATCGACGGCCACGACCTCGAGTCGCTGATCCCGACGCTCGAGAACATCAAGCTGCTCGATGGGCCGCAGTTCCTGCATGTCGTGACCAAGAAGGGCCGAGGCTACGATCTGGCCGAAGCCGATCCGGTGGCCTACCACGGACCCGGCAAGTTCGACCCCAAGGTCGGCCTGCAGCAGCCGGTCACGCCCTCGAAGCCGACTTTCAGCCAGGTCTTTGGCCGCTGGCTGTGCGACATGGCGGCGCATGACAAGCGCCTGGTCGGCATCACGCCGGCGATGCGCGAGGGCTCGGGCATGGTCGAGTTCCACCAGCGCTTCCCGGACCGCTACTACGATGTCGGCATCGCCGAGCAGCATGCCGTGACCTTTGCCGCCGGCCTGGCCTGCGAGGGCATCAAGCCGGTGGTCGCGATCTATTCGACCTTCCTGCAGCGTGCCTACGACCAGCTGGTGCATGACGTCGCGCTGCAGAAGCTGCCGATGGTGCTGGCGCTGGATCGCGCCGGCCTGGTCGGCGCCGACGGCCCGACCCATGCCGGCGCCTACGACATTCCGTTCTTGCGCTGCATCCCGAATGTCTCGATCGCCTGTCCGGCCGACGAGGCCGAGTGCTATCGCCTGCTGTCGACCGCCTACGCCCAGGACCATGCGGTCGCGGTGCGCTATCCGCGCGGCAGCGGAGTCGGCACCGAGCTGCCCTCCGGCCCCGAGGGCCTGCAGGGACTGCCTTTTGGCAAGGGCGAGCTGCGCCGCCAGGGCCGGCGCGTCGCGATCCTGGCCTTCGGTACCCTGCTGCAGCCCGCGCTGGCCGCGGCCGAGGCGCTCGATGCCACGGTGGTCAACATGCGCTGGGCCAAGCCGCTCGATCTCGAGCTGCTGCTCGAGGTCGCGCGCAGTCACGAGGCTGTCGTGACGCTGGAGGAGGGGGCTGTCGCCGGTGGCGCAGGTTCGGCCGTGCTCGAGGCCCTGCAGGCCGCGCGCCTGCCGCTGCCGGTGCTGCAGCTGGGTCTGCCCGACCGCTTCATCGAGCATGGCGACCATGGCAAGCTGCTGAGCGGGCTGGGCCTGGACGCCGCTGGCATCGAGCGCAGCGTGCAGGCCTGGCTGGCGCCGGCCGAAGTGGCGCAGGGCGAGGCATCTTGAGGCGCCGCGGAGTCCTGGGGCACGCCGGCCTGGCCGGCATCCTGGCCAGCTGCAGCGCGCCGGCAGTCCTGGCCCAGCCGGTGATACGCTGGCGTCTCGCGACGGCCTACCATCATTCGCTCGACGCCGTCTACAGCGGCACCGAGCAGTTCGCACGCCAGCTCGGCCTGCTGTCGGGCGGGCGGCTGCAGGTCACGCTGCTGCCGGCCGAGGACCCGGTTGCGCAGCTCGGCCTGCTCGAGGCGTTGCAGGCCGGCGAGATCGATGCGCTGCATGCGGTGCCGAGCCATTTCGTCGGCATCGACGAATGCTTTGCCCTCGACAGCGCCATTCCGTTCGGCCTCAACAGCCGGCAGATGAACACCTGGCAGCTCGAAGGCAACGGCCTCAAGCTGCTGCGCGACTTCTATGCCCAGCATCAGATCGTCAATTTCCCGATGGGCAATTCCGGTGCCCAGATGGGGGGCTGGTTCCGGCGTGAACTCGATTCGCCCGCCGATCTGATCGACCTGCGCATGCAGATGGGGGGACTGGGCGCCCGCGTGCTGCAGTCGCTCGGCGCCTTGCCGCAGCAGCTGCCGATAAGCGAGCTGGTCGGTGCGATCGAACGTGGCCAGCTGGACGCCGTCGAGTGGGTCGGACCGCATGACGACCGCAAGCTGGGCCTGAGCCGGGTCGCGCGCTACTACTATTACCCGGGCTGGTGGGAGGGCAGTGCCCAGCTCAGCCTGTACTGCAATGCCAAGGCCTGGCGCGCCTTGCCGCCTGATCTCAAGGCGATGGTCGAACTCGCGGCCCAGTCGGCCCATGCGGCGATACAGGCGCGCTACGACGTGCTCAATCCGGTCGCGCTCAAGCAGCTGGTGGCCGCTGGCGTGCGGGTCAAGGCCTTTCCCAAGCCGGTGCTCGATGCCGCTTTCAAGGCCTCGAACGCCCTCTGTGCCGAGCTGTCGCGCCGCAACCCGGCCTGGCGCCGCATCTATGCCGATTATTCGGCCTTCCGACGCGAACAGAACCTCTGGCACCGGCTCGCCGAGGCCAGCTTCGACCGCTATATGCAGTCGGCCCGGCTCTGAATCGGACTATTTCACTCTATTTCCATGCAAATCGACGTCAAGATCCTCGACCTGCGGCTCGCGCAGCAGCCGCCCGCCTACGCCACGCCCGGCAGCGCCGGCCTCGACCTGCGGGCCTGCCTCGAGCAGCCGCTGCGGCTCGAGCCCAATGCCTGGCAGCTGGTGCCGACCGGCATGGCAATCCACCTGGCCGATCCCGGCTACGCGGCGCTGATCCTGCCGCGCTCGGGACTGGGCCACAAGCATGGCATCGTGCTGGGCAACCTGGTCGGCCTGATCGACAGCGACTACCAGGGCCAGCTGATGGTCAGCGCCTGGAACCGCAGTACAGTGCCGTTCACGATCGAGCCGATGGAGCGGATTGCCCAGCTCGTGATCGTGCCGGTGCTGCAGGCAAAATTCAATATCGTCGACGATTTTGCTGCCGCGACCGAACGCGGCGCCGGCGGCTACGGTTCGACCGGCCGCGGCTGATCGGTTTCAGTGCAGGGTCTGGCCGTCGCCGTTGACCGGCACCGCTTCACCCGAGTGGCCGCCGCCGAGGCGGAAGAAGCCGGTGCCCAGCGTGCCCTGGCCGATTTCGGCCAGCTCGGCCTCGCGCACCGCATGCACCCTGAGCTGCAGTCGCAGCGCGATGCCGGCCAGCGGGTGGTTGGCGTCGAGCACGACATGCTCGGGATAGATCTCGCTGACGAAATAGACCTGGTCGCGCGGCGCGTCCGGGTTGCAGCCGGGCGGCAGGCCCTCGAACACCATGCCTTCCTCGAGCTCGGCCGGGAAGGCCGCGCGCGGCTCCAGGAACAGCTTGCGGTCATCGAAATCACCGAAGGCATCTTCGGGTTCGAGTTGCAGTTCGAGTTCGGAGCCGGCCTCGAGTCCTTGCAGCTGCGCTTCGATCTTGGCCAGCAGATCATCGCCGCCGAGCAGGAATTCGACCGGCTCGTCGAGTTCGTCGAGGATTTCGCCCAGGGTGTCTTTGAGCGTCCAGGTCAGCGACACGACGCATTGTGGAGTGATTTTCATCGGACAATTGTCCCATGACCGAAGTCCAATTTCCCCTGCCCCCCGCCCCGGATCAGCCGCTCGCCTTGCTCGGCGGCCTGACTCCGGCCCAGTTCATGCGCCGTCACTGGCAAAAGAAGCCCCTGCTGGTCAAGGGCGCCTTGCCCGGTTTCCAGCCCCTGCTGTCGCGCCCCGAGCTGTTCGCGCTGTCCGGCCAGGAGGAGGTCGAGTCGCGCCTGGTGGTGCAAAAGCCCGGCGCGGGCTGGACGCTCAAGCACGGGCCGTTCGCCAAGTCGGCCTTCCCGGCCTTCAAGCAGTCGCACTGGAGCTTGCTGGTGCAGGGCGTGGACCTGCACCATGACGGCGCGCATGCGCTGATGCAGCAGTTCCGCTTCCTGCCCGATGCGCGGCTGGACGACCTGATGATTTCCTGGGCCAGCGAGGGCGGCGGCGTCGGCCCGCATTTCGACAGCTACGATGTGTTCCTGATCCAGGCCCAGGGCAAGCGCCGCTGGCGCATCGGCCGCCAGAAGGACCTGAGCCTCGAGGAGGACATGCCGCTCAAGATCCTGAGCCATTTCGAGGCCGAGGAGGAATATGTCTGCGAGCCAGGCGACATGCTCTACCTGCCGCCCAAATGGGCCCATGACGGCGTGGCGGTCGAGGGCGAGTGCATGACCTACTCGGTGGGTTTTCGCGTGCCGCAGCGCGGCGGACTGGCGGGCGAGATCGCGCAGCGCCTGGCCGACGACAACGAGGACGAAACGCTCTACCGCGATCCGGACCAGCCCGCCACGCAGCAGCCAGGCCTCATCCCGGCCGGCCTGCAGGCTTTCACGGCCGATGCGCTCAAGCGCCTGCTCGAGCAGCCCGAGGACATGGCGCGCGCGCTCGGCGAGGTCATGACCGAACCCAAGCCCAAGGTCTGGTTCGAGGAGCCCGAGGGCGACTGGGCGCCTGGCGCGATCGCGCTCGATCGGCGCAGCCGCATGATGTACGATGAGCATCACATCTTCATCAACGGCGAAGCCTACCGCGCTGGCGGCAAGGATGCCGAGCTGATGCGCCGCCTGGCCGACGAGCGGCGCCTGGATGCGCGTCTGGTGCGCGCTGCCAGCAAGGGCGCCAAGGCGCTGCTGGATGAATGGTTCGTGGCCGGCTGGTTGCACATACAGCAAAATTGAGCGGCTTGTCCGGTTGATCCGGTCTGTTGTTGACAATTCGCTACAAAAAAAAGCCTATCAGGGTTATCCCTCCTGGGTTTTGGCTTTATCATTGATAATGAACTTAAGCGCTGGCGAGGAATCGTCAGCGTCGCGAAAGTTACACCGGTTGTCGTTTCAGGATGGTGACGCCGGATGCTTCCAATGATCGTCCTGACAAATTTTTTTGGACCGAAAGATGAACAAGACTCTCGTTATCGCTGCTCTGATGGCTGCTGCTGCTCTGTCCGCTTGCGGCAAGAAGGAAGAAGCTGCTGCTCCGGCACCGGCACCCGCTGTTGAAGCTCCGGCTGCTGCTCCGGCCGCTCCGGCTGAAGCCGCTGCTCCGGCTGCTGAAGCTGCTGCTCCGGCTGCTGCTCCTGCCGTTGAAGAGAAGAAGTAATTTCTTCGCCTCAGGCAAGAAAACCGCCGCAAGGCGGTTTTTTTACGCCCGTCTTGCTACGTCCCTTCAAGTCCTTTTGCCTCCCGATCGGCGCTCCCGGTTGCTTCTGGCTTGTGCAGCAAAAAAAACGGCCCCATGCAGGGGCCGTTGTTGTTCCGGCGTCAGGCCTTACTTGAGGTCGTTGGCCAGCAGTTGCAGGATCTTGCCGGCCGTTGGCGATGTGTCGGGCTTGCCCTGGGCATCGAGCACCGAGACCTGGCTCTGGGTCACATCGCTGCCGACCTTGATGCGGTAGCGCTGCGGCGTGATTTCCTGTGCCTTGGCGCCGAACAGGCCGGACAGGAAGCCGGGCTTGCCGTCCTTCGTCGCGTTGTCGCTCGGCAGGTAGCGCACGAAGTAGATGCCCTGGGTGCGGTCGCGGTCCTCGACCGTGAAGCCGGTGCGGTCGAGCGCCAGGCCGACGCGGCGCCAGGCGCGGTCGAAGCTCTCGGCCAGCTGCAGGGTCGGCACGCCGTTGACGTTGGCGGTCCTGGCGGCCTGGGGCTGGGTGCTGGTCGTCAGCACGGCCTTGGCCTGTTCGGGTGAGGTGCCGAGCTTGAGCATCAGTCGGCGCAGGAATTCGGCTTCGAGTTCGGGGTCGGACGGACGCGGCTGCCAGGCGGTCGACTCCTTCTTGTCGCTGGTGTAGACCTCCTGCATGCCGCGATGGCTGATGTAGATCTCGCTGCCGCCCTGGGCGTTGCGCTCGATGCGGGTGCGGAACTTGTCGCGCTCGCCGCTCGAATACAGGTTGTCGAAGACCTTGCCTATGGTCTGGCGAATGAAGTCCTGCGGGATCTTGGCGCGGTTTTCATTCCACTCGGTTTCCATGATGCCGAGCTTTTCCTGCTCGAGCGCCAGGTTGAAACCGCTCTCCTGCCAGAATTCGCGCAGCGGCTCCCAGAGCTTTTCCGGGGCACGATCGATCACCAGCCAGCGCTGGCTGCCGGCGCGCTCGATGCGCAGCTTGGAATCGGCCGTCACGACAGCTGCGGCCGGCTGGGCTTGCGCCTGCTGCTGCATGCTCGAAGCCGTGACCGAGGCGCCTGGCACCAGATAGCGCGAGTCGCGGCTGAGCTGGGTCAGGTCGGGCGGCACTTCGAGGTTGCTGACCTTCTTGGCGCTGCGGTAATCGACCTTGCCTTCTTCGAGCACCGAGCAGCCGACGGCGCCGATGGCGGTCAGACCGATCAGGGTCCAGCGTGCGCAGGCGAGGGCGGAGCGGGGGGCGATGTTGAGCGTTAGCGGCTTCTTGATCATGGTGCGGGGTCGTTGGGCGCGGCAGGGGCCGGGCCTGGAATTCAGAGCAGGCCGGAGGCGCGCATGGCGGCCTCGACCACGGGTTCGTTGCCAGGCGTCAGACGGGTCATTGGCAGGCGCATGGCATCGTTGCACAGGCCCAGGCGCTTCATGGCCCATTTGACCGGGATCGGGTTGGCTTCGACGAACAGCTGCTTGTGGATCGGCAGCAGCTGCATCTGGATAGCCATCGCGCGCTTGACGTCGCCGGCAATCGCCGCGACGCAGAGCTCGTGCATCAGGCGCGGCGCGATGTTGGCGCTGACGCTGACGTTGCCCTGGCCGCCCATCAGCATCAGGCCGACGGCGGTCGGATCGTCGCCCGAGTAGACCGAGAACTCGGCCGGGGTTTCCTTGATCAGCCACTGCGCGCGCTCGAGGTTGCCGGTGGCTTCCTTGATGCCGAAGATGCCGGGCAGCTGGGCCAGGCGCAGCACGGTGTCGTGCAGCATGTCGGCGCCGGCGCGGCCCGGCACGTTGTAGAGCATGACCGGCAGGTCGCCGCCGGTGGCCTCGGCGATGGCCTTGAAGTGCAGGTACTGGCCTTCCTGGGTCGGCTTGTTGTAGTAGGGCACGACCTGCAGCTGGCAGTCGGCGCCGACCTTCTGCGCGAACTTGGCGAGCTCGATCGCCTCGGCGGTCGAATTGGCGCCGCAGCCAGCCAGGATCGGCACGCGCTTGGCGGTCTGTTCGACCGCGACGCGGATGATCTCGCAATGTTCCTCGACATTGACGGTGGGCGATTCGCCGGTGGTGCCGACCACACCAATGCAGTCCGTGCCTTCGGCGACATGCCAGTCGATCAGCTTGCGCAGCGCAGCGTAATCGACGCTGCCGTCTTCGTGCATGGGGGTGACCAGGGCGACGATGCTGCCGGTGATGGGTTTCATGGCGGAGTCTCTAGAGGTATTGAAGTCGATCCACATTCTACCCAGCGCCGTGCAGGGCATAACGTGCGGGAGCAGCGGCTTTGTCACCAGGCGTGACCGGGAGCGCGGCGTTGACGGCCACGATGCGCTGGACATAGCGCTCGGGATGGTTCAGGAAACCGTCCTCGTAGGCCACGACGCGCAGCCCGGCGCAGACGCGCAGCAGCTCGCCGGGCTGCAGCAGGAACTCGGGCCGGGCCGGTCGCCCGACGCTGGCGTTGCCGTCGGCAAAGGTTTCGTAGACCAGCAGGCCGCCCGGTGCCAGGCTGGCCAGGACCTGCGGCAGCAGCGGGCGCCAGAGATAGTTGGTCACGACCACGGCCTCGAACTCGCGTCCGGCCAGCGGCCAGGGGGCGTTTTCCAGATCGGCTGCCAGCGTGCGGACCCAGGGCGCGAGGTCGGCCAGGCCGGCCAGCGCCTCGGCATCGCGGTCGACCGCGGTCACCTGGTGGCCCTGGCGCATCAGCCAGCGGCTGTGGCGCCCGCGCCCGCAGGCCAGGTCGAGCACGCGCGCGCCGCCTGGCCGGTCCGGGATCAGGTGGCCCCAGCGCCGGACCCAGTCGGAGGGCGCTTGTGTGTGGTGCTCGATGGTCATGTGGCGGATTCTAGAGACAGGACCAGGCCAGATCGGCCAGGTCGCGCATGAAGTCGGGTCGCAGATAGAGCGAGAACACGCCCAGCAGCCCCAGCAGGCTGGTGCACCAGAGCAGCAGGCGTTGCCAGGACTTCATGACGCGCTGGCGGCGACGCGTTGCGGCGCACGCTGGATCGCGCTCTCGCGCACCGGCAGGCTGACGGCGGTGGCGAACAGGCCCAGGCCGATCGAGATCAGCCAGACCAGGTCGTAGTTGCCGTTGCGGTCGTACAGCAGGCCGCCGAGCCAGACGCCGCAGAAGCTGCCGACCTGGTGGCTGCAGAACACGAAGCCGCTGAGCATCGAGAAATGGCGCACGCCGAAGATCTGCGCCACGATGGCATTGGTCGGCGGCACGGTCGACAGCCAGAGCAGGCCCATGACCGCCGCGAAGACGTAGACGCTCCAGGGCGTCAGCGGCGCCAGCAGGAACAGCGTGATCGCGACCGAGCGCACGCCGTAGATGATCGCGAGCAGGTAGCGCTTGGGCCAGCGCTGGCCCAGCAGGCCGACGCCGTAGCTGCCGAAGACGTTGAACAGGCCGATCAGCGCCAGCGCGGTGCTGGCGACCTGGGGCGCCAGGCCCTGGTCCTTGAGGTAGCTCGGCAGGTGCACGCCGATGAAGACGACCTGGAAGCCGCAGACGAAATAGCCGGCCATCAGCAGGCGAAAGCTCGGGTAGGCCATCGCCTCGCGCATGGCCTGCCAGATGCCCTGCTGCGCGGCTGTCGCGCCCGGTGCCGCGGCAGGCGTGGTCGGCTCGCGCAGCAGCAGCGCCAGCGGCGCGATCAGCAGCGTGGACGCGCCCAGCACCAGCAGCGCCTGCTGCCAGCCAAAGCTGCTGATCAGCCAGCCCTCGGTCGGCACCAGCAGGAACTGGCCGAAGCTGCCGGCCGCGCCGGTCACGCCCATGGCCCAGGAGCGCTTTTCGGGTGCGATCTGGCGCCCGATGATGCCGTAGAGCACGCCATAGGTGCTGGCGGCCTGCGCCGCGCCGATCACCACGCCGGTGCTGAGCGTGAAGGCCAGTGGCGACTCCGACAGCGCCATGCCGCACAGGCCCAGCGTCCACAGCAGCGCGCCGCCGAGCAGCACGCGCCAGCTACCCCAGCGGTCGGCCAGCATGCCGGCGCCGATGCCGAACAGCCCCCAGCTGAGGTTTTGCACCGCGATCGCGCGCGAGAAGGCCTCGCGCGTCCAGCCCTGGTCCTGCGTGATCGGCTGCATCCAGAGCCCGAAGCCATGCCGGATGCCCATGGCGAGCGTGAGGATCAGGCTGGCGCAGAGCAGCAGTTGCAACAGGGGTAGGCGGCGGTGGTTGGAGTCCATGTCTCGATCGATAGGGTTATGGTTATGGCTGGCATTCTAGGCCGCGTGCCCAGTCCGACTCGGGCCTGGGGTCGGGCGGGACGGATCGCTCTCTACAATCGCGCTCCATCATGGCAGACAAACCGAACTCGACGAATTCCGCTGGTAACGCCTATGCCGAGGGCTCGATCCGCGTGCTCAAGGGCCTGGAGCCCGTCAAGCAGCGCCCCGGCATGTATACCCGCACCGACAACCCGCTGCACATCGTGCAGGAGGTGCTCGACAACGCGGCCGACGAGGCGCTGGCCGGCTACGGCAAGAAGATCAAGGTCACCTTGCACGACGACGGTTCGGTCGCGATCGAGGACGACGGGCGCGGCATCCCGCACGGCATCCACCCGGAAGAGGGGGCCTCGGTGCTCGAGCTCGTCTTCACGCGGCTGCACGCGGGCGGCAAGTTCGACAAGGGTTCGGGCGGTGCCTACAGCTTCTCGGGCGGCCTGCACGGCGTGGGGGTGAGCGTGACCAATGCGCTGTCGACAAGGCTCGAGGTCAGCAGCCACCGCGACGGCCATCTGGCGCGGCTGGTGTTTGCCGGCGGCGACGTGGTCGAGCCGCTGAGCCGGCGCCCGCTCGAGTCGGGCGAGCGCAAGCAGGGCACGACAGTGCGGGCCTGGCCCGATCCGAAGTACTTCGAGTCCGCCGCCCTGCCGCTGACCGATCTGGTGCAGCTGCTGCGCTCGAAGGCGGTGCTGATGCCGGGCGTCTCGGTCACGCTGGTCAACGAGAAGACCCGCGACAGCCAGACCTGGCAGTACAAGGGCGGCCTGCGCGACTACCTGCTGCAGACCCTGCATGGCGAGCTGGTGATCCCGCTGTTCGAGGACGAGGGCTATGCCGACGCCGGCCACGAGAGCTTTGCCGAGGGCGAGGGCGCGGCCTGGGCCGTGGCCTTCACCGAGGACGGTGCGCCGGTGCGCGAGAGCTATGTCAACCTGATCCCGACCCCGTCCGGCGGCACCCACGACAGCGGCCTGCGCGACGGCCTGTTCCAGGCGGTGAAAAGCTTCATCGAGCTGCATGCGTTGCTGCCCAAAGGCGTCAAGCTGATGCCCGAGGATGTGTTCGCACGCGCCAGCTATGTGCTGAGCGCCAAGGTGCTCGATCCGCAGTTCCAGGGCCAGATCAAGGAAAAGCTCAACTCGCGCGACGCGTTGCGGCTGGTTTCGGGTTATGTGCGCCCGGCGCTCGAGCTCTGGCTCAACCAGCATGTCGACTACGGCAAGAAGCTGGCCGAGCTCGCGATCAAGGCCGCGCAGACGCGCCAGCGCGCCGGCCAGAAGGTCGAGAAGAGGAAGGGCAGCGGCGTGGCCGTGCTGCCGGGCAAGCTGACCGACTGCGAGAGCCGGGATCTGGCGCACAACGAGCTGTTCCTGGTCGAGGGCGATTCGGCCGGCGGCAGCGCCAAGATGGGCCGCAACAAGGAGACCCAGGCCGTGCTGCCGCTGCGCGGCAAGGTGCTCAACACCTGGGAGGTCGAGCGCGACCGGCTGTTCGCCAACACCGAGATCCATGACATTGCGGTCGCGATCGGCGTCGATCCGCATGGACCGCTCGACGCGCCCGATCTGAGCGGGCTGCGCTATGGCAAGGTCTGCATCCTGTCGGACGCCGACGTCGACGGCTCGCATATCCAGGTGCTGCTGCTGACGCTGTTCTTTCGCCATTTCCCCAAGCTGGTCGAGGCCGGTCATGTCTATGTCGCGCGGCCGCCGCTGTTCCGGGTCGATGTGCCCGCGCGCGGCAAGAAGCCGGCCACCAAGGCCTATGCGCTCGACGAGGGCGAGCTGACTGCGATCCTGGACAAATGCGCCAAGGATGGCGTGGCGCGCGACAAATGCCAGATCAGCCGCTTCAAGGGCCTGGGCGAGATGAATGCCGAGCAGCTGTGGGACACGACGCTGAACCCCGACACGCGCCGTCTGTTGCCGGTGCAGCTCGGGGGCCTGAGCTTTGCCGCGACCGAGGGCATCATCACCCAGCTGATGGGCAAGGGCGAGGCCGCGGCGCGGCGCGAACTGATGGAGCTGCACGGCGACGAGGTCGAGATCGACGTCTGATCCCTTCTGGTGCTGATTGCTGTCGCTGGTATTGGCGCTTTACTGACGCTGTGCTGGCGTTGCGGCGTGAGCCGGACCGGCGGCCACCTCATGCTGGGGTACCAGAAATCGGCGTCCGCCGATCCGACTCACGCCGCAGGGTTACGCGTCGGCGTTGATGGCAGGGCAGACAGCCAAGCCATATCGGAGTGTCGGAATCGGTAGCAGCCGATCCGATTCACGCCTTATGGATGCGTTGATGACAGGACAGGCCGCTGCTCTCTGCTGAAGGCGTAGCAGCAGTTGTCTAGTCGACAGCTCATGAAGCCGGTGGCAGGGCGGGCGGCCACCTCATGCTGGAGTACCAGAAATCGGCGTCCGCCCGCCCTGCCACCGGCTCCTGCCCGCACCCATGCGACATGGGTAGAACTGGCTCGGTTCTATTGTCTCAGAGCTCGAGTTGTGCGCGCAGCAGCTCGAGCCGCTTGATTCCTATGCCCTTGGCCCGCAGCAGGTCGTCGAGCGAGCTGTAGGGGCGGTGCGCAACGATCGACGCGGCGACCTTGTCGCTGATACCCCTGAGCGAGCTGATCCTGGCGGCGCTGGCGCGGTTGATCGAGACCCGCTGGGCGCTGCTGCTGGCTTCGGCTTTGGCCGATGGGCCCGGTACGCTCTGCGCCGGTTCGCTGTCGACCGCAGTGGGGGCGACAGCAACTGCCTGGGCCGGTGCTGCTGTTGCCACTGGCACTGGCGCCGACTCTTGTGCTGGCTCTGCTGCCGGTACTGGCTCGAGCTCCTGTACTGGCGATGCTGGTGCTGTCAGGGCCGGCTGTTCCAGCAGGCGGTAGTCGCGCGTGACATAGCCGGCGGTGGTCCATTCGCGCAGCATCAGCGTGAGCTCGTTGCCTGCGGGCCAGGGCGCTGCGTGCACGACAAAGCGGTTGCGCTCCAGGCTGGCCTGACCGTCGAGGCAGCCGATCACCAGGCTGGCCACCGGCGTGCCGGACCAGCTGGTGCCCGCGTAGGGCGCGTCGAGCGCCCAGAGTTCGAGCGCCAGCGTGCCGCTGAGGTTGCCGGGGGCACGCGGGTTCCTGATCGACTCGACTTCGATCGCCAGGCCTTCGTCGCTCGCGTGGCAGGCCACCGCCCCGAGCAGGCGGGGCTGGGCGAAGCTTTGCAGCAGCCCGAAGGTCTGCTGGTCGTGCAGCTCGGCGTAGTCGCCCGGCTGGCCCGAGACCAGCTTGAGGCTCATGCGATGGAAGTCGTCGCCGGCCGGCGGCTGCGCGGTCGCGATGCCGTTGACCCTGAGCAGGCCCTGTGCATCGGCCTCGAACTGGCCGAGCGGCAATTCGGCGACCTTGACGGTTTCATCGGCCCAGAGCTGCAGGGCCCATTGGCCCTGGGCTGGCCAGCCGCAGGGGCCGGCGATATCGGCCTGCAGTTCGACCTGATCGGCATCGAACCGATAGCCCAGATTGCCGCAGAAAGTCGTACGTGGCATGGAAATGAGGTCTGACATGGCGGGGGTTTGGCAATGGAGGGGTAGTCATGGGCGCAGCAATATCCGCGCCAGATTCCAATCCTGTCAGGTCCTGATGAATGGAGCGTGTCAGAGCCGGGACAGCAATTCGGCCTTCTTGCTGCCGTATTCCTGATCGCTCAGCAGGCCGCGCTGGTGCAATTCGGACAACCGCTCGATCAAGGTGAAAATATCGCTTGCGGTCGCGATCGGCGGCGCGGATGTCGGCAGCGAGACGCCGAAGCCGCTGGCAATCTGCGGTTGCGGTTGCGGTTGCGGTTGCTGTGCCGGCGCTGGCGCCGCCTGTGCCTGGCCGTCGATGCTGAGCACTGGCAGGCGGCTGATGTCGATCAGGCCGTACTGGCTGTTGAAGCTCAGCGAGCCGCCGTAGCCCTGCTGCTGCGAGACGCCTCCGATCTGGTGGTCCAGCGTGTCGTAGATCGTGACCTGGCCGTTGACCTCGATCGCGAGCCGGTGCGCCTGCGAGAAATAGGCATAGCGCACGCCGTTCTGTGCGCCGCTGCTGTCGGGCCAGCGCAGCTCAGGCCCCCACCAGTCTGGTCCCGCAGGCACGAACAGGCTGGCGCCTTCCTGGCCCGGCGCCTGCGAGTTGGCGCGCTGGATCAGGTCGGCCTGGCTCGCGACCAGCGCGGCCAGGTCGGCGCACAGGTTGTCGACCCGGCCCTTGAGGTAGTTGTTGAACATGTCCGACAGCATGGTCATGCCGCCTGACATCCACTGGCCCGAGCCGCCGAATTCGGGGTGGCTGAATTGCGCCATGCTGCCGTTGCCGTTGATGACCGCGTCGAGCATGGTTGTCACGGCCTCGACGCTGAAGCCGTGGCGCTGTGCGATCTGGCTGACGGCCTGCTGGCCGGAGGGGGTGAGGGGTCGCATCGTCTGAATCCTGTGGGCCTGAAAAGGAATGGGTTTTTGATTGTCTTAAGCAGCGGAGAATTCCACTGGCTGGATTGGATAAATGTAATCCAGTCGCGTGAACCAGGGTTTTTCCTGATTTTCGTGCTGGCATTCTCTCGGTCTATTTCAATTGCGCACAATAGCGGTGCATCAATGCACGAAAATGGGCGTTGATAGGTCGATTTCGGGCGTTCCGATTGCGCTGGAACTCTGGTGGCCGCCGCGTGGCCGCCGCCGCGGCGCGGGGCCGGGGTCCGAGACGCTACGATAGCGACCCCATGACCGAAGAAATCCTCGACCTCAAGCCCGCCACGGGCGACCCCGACAGCCTGGCGGCCTACGCCCAGCGTGCCTACCTCGAGTACGCGCTCAGCGTGGTCAAGGGGCGTGCGCTGCCCGATGTCTGCGACGGCCAGAAGCCGGTCCAGCGCCGCATCCTGTACGCGATGCAGCGCATGGGCCTGGGCTACGGCGGCACCAACAACAACACCCCGGCCAAGCCGGTCAAGAGCGCCCGCGTGGTCGGCGATGTGCTGGGCCGCTACCACCCGCATGGCGACAGCGCCGCCTACGACGCGCTGGTGCGCATGGCGCAGGACTTCGCGCTGCGCTACCCGCTGATCGACGGCCAGGGCAACTTCGGTTCCCGCGACGGCGACGGCGCCGCCGCGATGCGCTACACCGAAGCCCGCCTGTCCAGGATCACCAGCCTGCTGCTCGACGAGATCGACCTCGGCACGGTCGACTTCATTCCCAACTACGACGGCAGCACCCAGGAGCCGAAACAGCTGCCGGCGCGGCTGCCGTTCTCGCTGCTCAACGGCGCCAGCGGCATTGCGGTCGGCATGGCGACCGAGATCCCGAGCCACAACCTGCGCGAGATCGCGACCGCCTGTGTCGCGCTGATCAGGAACCCGCAGCTCGACGAGGCCGAACTGTTCGCGCTGATCCCGGGCCCCGACTACCCCGGTGGCGGCCAGATCATCAGCAGCGCCACCGACATCGCCGAGGCCTACCGTGGCGGGCGCGGCAGCCTCAAGGTGCGCGCGCGCTGGAAGATCGAGGACCTGGCGCGCGGCCAGTGGCAACTGGTCGTGACCGAGCTGCCGCCCGGCGTCAGCTCGCAGAAGGTGCTCGAGGAGATCGAGGAGCTGACCAATCCCAAGGTCAAGGCCGGCAAGAAGGCGCTGACGCAGGAGCAGACCCAGCTCAAGGCCTCGCTGCTGGCGGTGCTCGACGGCGTGCGCGACGAGTCGAGCAAGGACGCGGCGGTGCGCCTGGTGTTCGAGCCCAAGAGCCGCACGGTCGAGCAGCAGGAGCTCAGCACCGCGCTGCTGGCGCACACCAGCCTCGAGACCTCGGCGCCGATCAACCTGACCCTGGTCGGACTCGACGGCAAGCCGGTGCAAAAATCCTTGCGCCAGATGCTGGCCGAATGGGTCGAGTTCCGCCAGGCCACCATCACGCGTCGCACCCGGCACAAGCTGCACAAGGTGCTCGAACGCATCCATATCCTCGAGGGTCGGCAGCTGGTGCTGCTCAACATCGACGAGGTGATCGCGATCATCCGCCACAGCGACGAGCCCAAGGCCGCGCTGATCGAGCGCTTCCGTCTGAGCGAGCGCCAGGCCGACGACATCCTCGAGATCCGCCTGCGTCAGCTCGCGCGGCTGGAGGCGATCAAGATCGAGCAGGAACTGTCCGAGCTGCGCACCGAGCAGGGCAAGCTCGAGGACATCCTGGCCAATCCGAACAGCTTGAAGCGGCTCATGATCAAGGAGGTCGAGGCCGATGCCAAGACCTTTGGCGATGAGCGCCGCACGCTGATCCAGGCCGAGAAGAAGGCGGTGGCCGAGATCAAGGTGGTCGATGAGCCGGTCACGGTGGTGGTCTCGAGCAAGGGCTGGGTGCGCGCGCGCACCGGACACGGCCACGAGGCGGGCGGCTTCGCCTTCAAGGCCGGTGACGGCCTGCACGGCACTTTCGAGTGCCGCACGGTCGACCAGCTGATCGTGTTCGGCAGCAACGGGCGCGTCTATTCGGTGCCGGTCGCCAGCCTGCCGGGTGCGCGCGGCGATGGCCAGCCGATCACGACCCTGATCGAGCTCGAGGCCGGCACCCAGCCGGTGCATTATTTCGCCGCTGCTCCCGGTGCGACCCTGCTGCTCAGCGGCTCGGGCGGCTATGGGCTGCTGGCCCGGGTCGAGGACCTGGTCGCGCGCAACAAGGGCGGCAAGGCCTTCATCACGCTGGCCGAGGGCGAGAGCCTGTGCGCGCCCTCGCTGGTGCAGGGCGGTGGCGCGATGCGGCTGGCGGGCCAGGACGGCAGCGTGCTGGCACCCCTGCCGGGCGAGGGCGCGCAAGCCACGGCCAGTGGCGCGCTGCTGGCGGCCAGCCATGTCTGCTGCGTCTCGCAGGCCGGTCGCATCCTGACCTTCGAGCTGGCCGAGCTCAAGCACCAGCCCAAGGGCGGGCGCGGGCTGCAGCTGCTGGCCCTGGAAGACAACGACCGTCTGGCGGGCGCGGCGGCCTATGTCCGCAGCGTGCGCATCGAGGGCGTGGGCCGTGGTGCCAAGCTGCGCGACGAGACGCTCGAGATCCGCAGCCTGAACAACGCGCTTGGCGCCCGCGGGCGCAAGGGCAAGGACGCGACTTTCGGCTTCAAGCCGAACCGGGTGCTGCGCTGGGTCTGAAGCCTCAGGGCTTCTTGCGGTGGAACACGATCGGCTTGATGTCGGCACCCATCGGATGCTTCGGGTCATGGCCGCAGCTGTGCGTGCTGGCCGAGAAAAAGCCCTTGAAGTCGCCCTTGCGCCATTTGTCGTACAGGCGCCAGCCCAGCAGGGCCAGCAGCAAGGCGGCGTAGAGCGCGACCTCGGCGAAGTCGTTCTTGCCGGCCTTCTTCAGGAAGAAATGCAGCACCGACAGGATCGCGACCAGGTAGACCAGCCGGTGCAGGCGCTGCCATTTCGCCGCGCCCAGATAGCGTATGGCCTGGTTGAACGAGGTCGCGCCCAGCGGCAGCATGAAGACCAGCGCCAGCAGTCCGACCGTGATGACGGGGCGGGTCATGACGTCGCGCAGGATCTCGCCGAGGTCGAGCGCCATCTCGAGCCAGGCATAGGCCGCGAAGTGCAGCAGGGCGTAGACCAGTGACCAGACTCCCAGGAAGCGGCGCCAGCGTGCCAGCGCCGGCAGGCCCAGGATCTTGCGCAAGGGGGTGACCGCCAGCGTGGCCAGCAGCAGGCGCAGCGACCATTCGCCGGTCTCGCTGATCAGCCGCTCGACCGGGTTGCTGCCGAGCTGGTCATGCTGGCCAGCCCAGAACAGCCCGATCAGGGGCAGGGCGCAGGCCAGCAGCGCAAGGGGCCGCAACAGGTTGAGCAGTCGGGTGGCGATCATGGCGCCATTGTAGGCAGCCATGATCTTGTCGTAGTGAATCGGGCGCTTGGCCCTGCTGTTACCAGCTGCTTTCGCGTTCGGGGGTGGCGCGGATGCGGTGGATGCTGAGGTCGGCGCCCTCGTATTCCTCTTCCTGGCTCAGGCGCAGGCCGATGGCGGCCTTGAGCGTGCCGTAGACGACCAGGCCGCCCAGCAGCGCCCAGCCCACGCCCATGGCGGTGCCGAGCAGCTGGCCGGCAAAGCTCACGCCGCCCAGGCCGCCCAGGGACTGGAGGCCGAAGATGCCGGCCGCGATGCCGCCCCAGGCGCCGCACAGGCCGTGCAGCGGCCAGACGCCGAGCACATCGTCGATCTTCCAGCGGTTCTGCGTCAGCGTGAACATGCCGACGAACAGCAGGCCGGCCACCGCGCCGACCACCAGCGCCCCGAGTGGGTGCATCAGATCCGAGCCGGCGCAGACCGCGACCAGGCCGGCCAGCGGGCCGTTGTGCACGAAGCCGGGGTCGTTCTTGCCCGCGACCAGTGCGGCCAGCGTGCCGCCGACCATGGCCATCAGCGAGTTGACCGCGACCAGGCCCGAGATCTTGTCGAGCGTTTGCGCGCTCATGACGTTGAAGCCGAACCAGCCGACGATCAGGATCCAGGAGCCCAGCGCCAGGAACGGGATGTTCGAGGGCGGATGCGCGCTCATGGCGCCGTCCTTGCGGTAGCGGTTGGCGCGCGGACCCAGCAGCAGGACCGCGCTGAGCGCGATCCAGCCGCCGACGGCATGCACCACCACCGAGCCGGCGAAGTCATGGAATTCGGCGCCGGTCAGCTGCTTGATCCAGGCCTGGACGCCGAAATGCTGGTTCCAGGCAATGCCCTCGAAGAAGGGGTAGACAAAGCCGACGATTACGGCGGTGGCCAGCAGTTGCGGCCAGAAACGCGCGCGTTCGGCGATGCCGCCCGAGATGATGGCCGGAATCGCCGCCGCAAAGGTCAGCAGGAAGAAGAACTTGACCAGCTCGTAGCCGTTCTTCTGCACCAGCGTCTCGGCGCCGACCAGGAAGCCGCTGCCATAGGCCACACCATAGCCGACCAGGAAATAGACCACGGTCGAGACCGAGAAGTCGACCAGGATCTTGACCAGCGCGTTGACCTGGTTTTTCTGCCGGACCGTGCCGAGCTCGAGAAAGGCGAAGCCGGCGTGCATTGCCAGCACCATGATGCCCCCGAGCAGGATGAAGAGGGCATCTGCGCCCTGTTTTAGTGCGTCCATGCTTGTTTTTGGTGAAAAGAGTGAATTTTTGATGCAGATTTCGGCTTTTGTCCAGCCTTGCACCAAAAGCAAGCAAAAAACAAGCCAAGTTTGCGCAATATGCACAGATTTGGCGTTTGTTTCAGATTGACCTGCCGGCGGGGGGGGGGCTGCGCACCTGGCTGGGCACCCACCGCGCCGACCGGTCAATGACTCAGGCCAGTTCGGCGATCAGCTCGATCTCGACGCAGGCACCCAGCGGAATCTGCGCCACGCCGAAGGCGCTGCGCGCATGCGAGCCGGCGCCAGCGAAGACTTCGCCGAGCAGTTCCGAGCAGCCGTTGGTGACCAGATGCTGTTCGGTGAAGGTCGAGGTCGAGTTGACCAGGCTCATGACCTTGACGATGCGCTTGATGCCGTCGAGATCGGTGCCGGCGGCGCGGCAGGCATGCTCGAGCGTGCCCATCAGGTCGATCGCGACCGCGCGTGCGGCGGCGCGGCCCTGCTCGGTCGCCATCGTCAGGCCGAGCTGGCCGACCCAGGGCTTGCCGTCCTGCTTGGCGATATGGCCGCTCAGGAACAGCTGCTTGCCGCTTTGCACATAGGGCAGGTAGGCCGCGGCCGGCACGGCGACCGGGGGCAGGGTGATGTTCAGGGCTTGCAGGCGGGCGTAGACGCTCATTCGGGACTCCGATCAGGGGTAAATTGGTCGATTCTACGGATTGCCATGCCTCAGCCGTCGAGCGGGCTCATGCACAGAGGCCGGTCCAGATCGCCCCCGGGGCGGTCCGATGGCGGCGCGGCCGGTATCGGCGTGGCCTGGATCACGATCACGGTCTTGTCGTCGGCGCCGGCAGTGACCTGGGTGTAGTCGGCGAGGTCGCTGCGCAGGGAATTCATGATCATCGGGGGCTTGGCGTGGTTGCGCTGGCCCAGGTCGAGGATGCGTTTGACGCGCTCGTCTCCATACGGGACATCATCCGAATCAACGGCCTCGGAGATGCCGTCCGAGTAAAGCAGCAGCGTGTCACCGATTTGAAAAGCATCGACATGCTCCTCGTAGACTTCGGACTCGTGGATGCCCAATGGCATGTTCTCGCCGACGAGGTCGATGATGTCGCGTCCATCCTGGGGCGCGAGCAGGGTCGGCATATGGCCGGCGTTGACCCAGGTAATGGTCTGCGTGGCACTGTCGAAGCGAAGCAGTGTCATCGTCACGAAGGTCTCGAGTTGGATCAGCCGGGGCGTGATGTCGGCATGGATCGCATTGACCAGTTCGGCCGGCGATGGCAGTCCGGCCTGGCGCTTTGCGCACAGTCGGGCCAAGGCCTTGTCGTAGGCGCTCTTGACGCCGGCGGCCGTCATCGCGGCCTTCAGGCCCTTGCCCATCACATCCCCGGTCAGGACCTCGAAGCAGGTCGGACCGAGCTTGGTGAAGGTGTAGAAGTCGCCGTCCACTCCCTGCGAAGGTTCCGAGTGGTAGGCGACCGAATAGCCTTGCAGGTCCGGCGGTGGCGTGCCGAACAGCAGTTGCTGCTGAATCGTTGAGCAGAACTCCATTTCTCGCGCGCGCCATTCGGCGAGCTCCTGCTCGACCTCGATACGGGCTGCCAGGCTGCGCTGCAGTTGCAGGTTGAGCGCCTCGAGTTCGCGCTGTTGGCGCGCCCGCTCGAGGTGGAGCCGGATGCGCGCGCGCACGACCACTGGATTGAGCGGTTTGTGGATGAAGTCCACGCCACCGCTGGCGAGCGCGAGCGCCTCGCTGTCGGCGTCGGTCTTGGCGGTCACGAAGATCACCGGGATGTCGCGCGTGGCCGCATCGCGCCTGAGCGTTGCGCAGACCTCGTAGCCGTCCATGCCCGGCATCATGACATCGAGCAGGATGAGGTCCGGCCTCTGGCCCTTGGCGAGCAGGTTCAGCGTCTGCTGGCCCGAGGTCGCCGCGCTGAGCTCGTAGTCATCTTGCAGCATCGCGATCAGAACCTTGATGTTGGCGGGGGTATCGTCGACGATCAGGAGACGCGGGAGGGGGTGTGACAGACTCATGCTACTCTTTGTTTTAAATTTGTTAAGCCCTTCGCAGGACCGGTGGCAGGCGGTATCAGGGCCGGTGGCACTGGTGCTTGCTGGCGAAGTCCTGCAGTTGCTGCCGCGCGGTTTCGAAGTCGAAGTTCGCGATCGATTCGCCGATCGGGGCGTAGTCGGCTTGCCAGCGGGTTCCGGCCAGCAGCGCCTCGATCGCCTCGCTGCTTGGCTGCGACCGGACCTGGTTGCCTTCGAGCTGGAGCGCAAGCGCTTCGAGC
>JAPLPQ010000022.1 GCA_026400105.1 Burkholderiales bacterium | reverse complement strand
GACTTGCCGACGCCCGATTCGCCGACGATGGCGACGAACTCGCCCGCCCGGACCGTTAGATCGACGCCCGCGAACACCGAGGCCTGCTGGTAGCGTTTGCCCAGGCCGACAGCCTGCAGGCAGGGCTCGGGCAGGGCTTCGGTGGCAGCGGTGAAATCGGGGGCAGCGATGGCGGCAGGCATGCGGCCAGTGTAGCCATGGCCCCGAAGCCCGGAGCGATGCGGGCCTTGGCTCAAGCGCAAGAAGCTGGATTCAGTCGTCGATGCGGCCCCGGCCCGCCTTGACCTCGGCGCGCTTGGCCTTGCCTTGCAGCCGGCGCTGCTGCGAGCCATAGGTCGGCCGCGTCGGCCGCCGGGTCTTGGGTGCCTCGGCGACCGAGTTGACGAGTTCCTGCAGGCGGCGCAGGGCGTCCTCGCGGTTGGCCTCCTGGGTCCGGAACGACTGGGCCTTGATGACCAGCACGCCGGCGTCGCTGATGCGCCGGTCGGACAGGGCCAGCAGGCGGGTCCGCACCGCCTCGGGCAGGGAAGACGCCGCGATGTCGAAGCGCAACTGGATCGCGCTCGAGACCTTGTTGACGTTCTGTCCGCCCGGCCCCTGGGACCGGATCGCATGGAACTCGAGCTCGGACGGATCGACGCTCAAGGCGGGGTGGGCTGGACTCATGACGGCAGTCGCTGCAGGGAAATCGGGGCCACTGGGCAAACTGTCACCAAGACCTCACAATGACGCGATAAAAGAAGATGGCATTCATCATTTCTGGAGGAGGAAACCCATGTTGACCAACGAACAAATCATTGCCGCCCAGCAGGCGCAACTCAATTCCCTGCATGAGCTGGCGACCCATTATCTGTCGAGCGTCGAGAAGTTGACGGCGCTGAACCTCAAGCTGTCGCAGGACACGCTGAACGACAGCACCCGGCAGGCCCAGGCCAGCCTGAACGCCAAGGACGCCCAGGACCTGATGCAGCTGCACGGCAGCAGCCTGCAGCCCCATGTCGAGCGGGCCGCGGCCTACAGCCGTCAGCTGATGGACATCTTCAGCCATTGGGGCGAGGGAGTGGCCCAGGTTTTCCAGGCCCAGCAGGACCAGGTCCGCGAGTCGCTGGCGCTGCCGAGCGACAAGGTGGACCACAAGGCCGGCAAGACAGGCAAGAGCGGCAACTGATGCCCTGAGTCAGCAGCCACAGCGCGACCTGGCGCGGCGCGCGGTGCAGGCGCAAAAAAGCCCGGCAGGTCCGGGCTTTTGACTGGGCTCTACAGGAGCCCTGAAGGGATGGGGTGGCTGATGCGAACCCACGACAACAGGAATCACAATCCTGGACTCTACCAACTGAGCTACAGCCACCACGGCTGACAATTTCTTGATGAAAAAAGCCCGACTGGACCGGGCTTTTCTCGGCTGCTATTCACAAAGCGCCCCAGTAGTATCTTGCGACTGACTTGCTGGGAACAGCATTTGCAAATGCTTGGAATTCTTGGGGTGGCTGATGGGACTCGAACCCACGACAACAGGAATCACAATCCTGGACTCTACCAACTGAGCTACAGCCACCGTCTGTCGAAGCCGCTATTCTATACAGAAAAAACGGGCCCCATCAGGACTTGGTCAGGATTTTTACCTTGTAGTGCTTCTTGAGCGCCTCGAGGTAGGCCTGGGCCTCGGCCTGGGCCCACATCTGGGCCAGCTGCTGGCGGCCCTGCTCGGCTTGCGGGGCGGGCAGCGTCTCGGGTGCGAGCACCTGGTTGATGCGTGCCACCGCATAACCCTGCGCGCCGAGATCGACGCCGGCCCAGCCAGGCTGGCCCTTCTCGACATGGGCCGACAGCAAGGCGGAAACCAGCGGCTGCGCCAGGCCCTGGGCCTGCTGGCGCGAGACCACGATGGCAGCCGGCAGGCTGGCGGCGGCGCCGCCCTTCCAGGCCTCGAGCCGGGCCTTGCCCTCGGCCTTGGCGAGTTCGAGCGCGCGCTGCTGGACCAGGGCCTGGCGCACCTGGGCGCTGACCTCGGCCAACGCACGGGTGGCGGCCGGACGGTGCTGCAGCACGCGGGCGGCCACCAGCTGGTTGGCGCCGACCTCGACCGCCTCGGTGTTGCGCTTGGAGCGCAGCGCGTCGTCGGCGAACACGGTCTGCAGCAGCTTGGGATTGGCCAGCAGGGCATCGGCGCCAGCGGCGGCCGGGCCGCTGCGCTGCAGTCCCTGGTAGGACTTGATCGTCAGGCCCAGCTTGTCGGCGGCGGGCTTCAGGCTGTCGGCCTGCTCGTAGACCAGGTTGCCGAACTGCTCGGCGGCTTCGACATAGGCCTTGAGCGACTGCTGCTGCTTGAGCTCCTGCTCGATCTGGGCGCGCAGGGACTCGAAGCTGGGCTTGGCCGGCTGGCGGATGTCGGTCAGCTGGATGATGTGGAAGCCGAACTCGGACTCGACCAGATCCGAGATCTGGCCCTTGGCGAGCGCGAAGGCCGCGTCCTCGAACGGCTTGACCATGCTGCCGCGCGTGAAGAAGTCGAGGTCGCCGCCCTTGGCCGCCGAGCCCGGGTCCTGCGAGCGGGCCTTGGCCAGCTCGGCAAAGCGCGCCGGGGTCTGGCGCAGCTCGGCCAGCAATGCCTGCGCCTGCTCCTTGACCTTGGCCTTGTCGGCCGCAGCGGCATCGGGCGCCACCGTCAGCAGGATATGGCTGGCGCGGCGCTGCTCGTCCTTGGCCAGCAGGGCCAGTTTCTGCTCGTAGCGGGCGCGCAGGTCGGCGTCGGACACCGTGATGCGGCGCGCGACGGCGTCGAGGTCGAGCACCAGGTATTCGATGTCGGCCTGCTCGGGCGACTGGAAGCGGGCCAGGTTGGCCTGGTAGTAGGAATCGACATCGGCGTCAGCGACCCGGACCTTGGCGACGAAATCGGCCGGAGCGAAACGGGCGACCTGGACCTCGCGCCGCTCGAACCAGGCGCCGAGCGCGGGCTGGGCCACGGCGGCCGGCAGCAGCGAGCTCGCGCTGATGCCTGCCAGCACCTGGCGCTGTGCGAGGTCCTGGCGCAGCGAGTTCTCGTACTGCTCGGGCGTCATGCCCTGGGCGCGCAAGGCCTCGTTGTAGCGCTGCAGGTCGAGCTGGCCGTCGGGCTTGCGGAAGGACGCGATCGTCGGGTCCTGCGACAGCTCGCGCACCAGGCGCTGGTCGGGCGTGACGATATGCTGGTCCTTGGCGGCCAGCGCCAGCACGCGCTGGGCGATCAGTCGATCGAGCGTGATGCTGCGCGCGGCATCGGACTCGAGCTGGGCCCGGTCGAGGCCGGGCATGCTGGCCAGGCGCTGCTCGACCTCGCTGCGATGCGCGTTGTCGAGTTCCTGGCGCGTGATGACCTTGCCAGCGACCTCGGCCACCTTGTCGGCACCGCCGGAGCGGTCATAGCCCTGGACGCCGAACAGCACGAAGCCGATCACGAGCGGAATGAACAGCAAACCCATGAACAGCTTCATGTGCTTGCGGAAAAAATCGAACATAGCCGGTACCAGTCAGAACAAAAAAGTCGAGCCGAACGAGTTTACTTGAGAACGATGGCAGGCCGCTGCCGCGGAGCAGGCTGCGGTCCGGTGCGAGAATCGCCGCTCCATCCCTCCCGGCGGCCCGCCTGGCCGCCGCGCTCCCACACAGGAAACCGATGCTGCGCGACTTGCTGCTCAAAGACTTTGGCCTGGATCTGCCCATCGCGGGCGGCTCCGGCCGCAATGCCGAAGACCCGATCGTCATCGCCACCGATTCGCTCTACCTCGCGGTCGAGGCGCAGGACAGCATCGCTGCCTGCCTGTTTGGCGGCCAGCAACAGTGGCGCCTGGTGGCCAAGCAGAGCGACCCGGTGCGGCCGACGATCGAATGCTGCCAGTACGAGATCCGCTTCATCGACGGCGAGCAGCTGGTGGCCGAGCCGCGCCGACTCTATTTCGACACCACAAGCCTCAAGCTGCCGCCCGGGCGCAGCAGCCCGGCCTGCGGCTTCAGCCTGGGCGAGCGCTTTGGCTTCGGGCTGCCGGCGCAGTTCGGCTGGCTGCATTTCGAGCGCATGGGCCCGGCCGCGACTCCGGCTGGCGCCCTGCGGCTGGACTATGCGGCGCGCCAGACCAAGGTCAGCCTGACGCTCTACCCGGCGCCGGACCGCACACCGACCGAAGCCGGCCTGCAGGCCGAGCTGGAGCAGGCGCTGGCCGAGCTGCGGGTCGAGTTCCCGGGCCTGCAGCCCGCGAGCGAGAACAAGAGCGCCAACCTGCGCTACCTGAGCTTCGATGCCGGGCGCCAGTTCTCGGCGCTGGCACTGACCAGCTACCAGGGCCATTACTGCCGCATCCGGCTGACGCTGGCGCAGTCCGCGATCGGCCAGGACTTCCAGTGCCTGATGGATTCGCTGTCGGCCCTGCTGAGCCATTTCAACCCCAGGACCTGAGCGTTCGGCCTTTGCTTAGTTGTTTTAGTAATTTTCAAGTGATTTTTTATTAGTTCTTGTTTTTTGGGTTTGCTTCGATCATCGGTCCCATCACCACCCGATCGCAAGGAAACCCATCATGCAAGCACGCCGTCACTGGATACGACACACGCTGGTCAGCGCGGCCCTGCTCGGCGCCGGCCTGGTCCCGGCCTGGGCCCAGAACAAGGTCGAACTGCTCAACGTCTCGTACGACCCGACGCGCGAACTCTATGTCGAGTTCAACGCCGCCTTCGCCAAGCACTGGAAGGCCAAGACCGGCCAGGAGGTCTCGATCAAGCAGTCGCATGGCGGCTCGGGCAAGCAGGCGCGCGGCATCATCGACGGGCTCGATGCCGATGTCGCGACGCTGGCGCTGGCCGGCGACACCGATGCGCTGCACAACAACGGCAAGCTGATCCCGAAGGACTGGCAAAAGCGCCTGCCGCACAACAGCTCGCCCTATACCTCGACCATCATCCTGGTGGTGCGCGAGGGCAACCCCAAGGGCATCAAGGACTGGGACGACCTGGCTAGGCCGGGCGTCAAGGTCATCACGCCGAACCCCAAGACCTCGGGCGGCGCGCGCTGGAACTACCTGGCGGCCTGGGAATTCGCCAAGCGCAAGTACGGCGGCGAGGCGCAGGCGCGCGACTTCGTCAGGAAGCTGTACGAGAACGTGCCGGTGCTCGATACCGGCGCGCGCGGCTCGTCGATCACCTTTGCCCAGCGCAACCAGGGCGATGTGTTCATCTCGTGGGAGAACGAGGCCTATCTGCTCGAGAAGGAATTCGGCGCCAAGTTCGACATCGTCTACCCGTCGGTCAGCATCCTGGCCGAGCCGGCCGTGACCGTGGTCGACAAGACCGTCGACAGGAAGGGCACGCGCCAGGTGGCCGAGGCCTATCTGAATTACCTCTACAGCGACGAGGGCCAGGACATTGCGGGCAGGAACTTCTACCGCCCGATCTCGGCCAAGGCGCAGGCCAAGTACGCCAAGCAGTTCCCCAAGCTCAACCTGTTCAGCATCGACCAGGCCTTCGGTGGCTGGACCCAGGCCAGCAAGGACCATTTCGCCGACGGCGCCAGCTTCGACCAGATCTACACCAAAAAGTAAACCCGTTGCGCGCTGACGCGCGATTCCACCCCGTTTCCGTCACTCTTCTTTATTCAAGGAAAAAATCATGTCGATCCAAGCCATCAACGTTCGCAACCAGTTCAAGGGCAAGGTCAAGGAAATCATCCGCGGCGATGTCGTGTCGGAAATCGATGTCGAGACGCCCTGGGGCATCGTGACCTCGGTCATCACGACCCGCTCGGTCGATTCGCTCGAGCTGAAAGTAGGCTCCGAGGTGGTGGCGCTGGTCAAGTCGACCGAAGTCTCGCTGGCCAAGCTGTAATGAACTTCCAGCAACTGCGCTCGGTGCGCGAGGCGGTGCGCTGCGGCTTCAACCTGACCGAGGTCGCCGCCGCACTGCACACCTCCCAGCCTGGCGTCAGCCGCCAGGTGCGCGAGCTCGAGGAGGAGCTGGGCGTCGAGTTGTTCGAGCGCGCGGGCAAGCGCCTGCTGGGCCTGACCTCGGCCGGCAAGGCCTTGCTGCCGATCGTCGAGCGCGTGCTGCTCGACGCCGACAGCCTGCGCCGCGCCGGCCAGGAATTGCAGGGCCGCGAGGAGGGCCGGCTGTCGATCGCCGCCACCCACTCGCAGGCGCGCTACGCGCTGCCGCATGTGGTCAGGGATTTTCGCCAGCGCTGGCCGCGCGTGAGCCTGCACCTGCACCAGGGCAGCCCGAAGCAGGTGGCAGAGATGCTGCTGTCGGGCGAGGCCGATGTGGGGATCGGCCCGGAACGCACACCCGCGCCACGCAGGCCCCCTCGCGGCAGCTCTCGGTGGAGGCACACGCGGTCGCGTCGTAGGCGCTTCCGCGGGCGTTGCACAGCTCGCGACGACCGTCCGCCGCGCAGCGCGCCGCGCCGGTCGCACACACCCGCGCGAGGCACCGTCCGCCCGCCGC
>JAPLPQ010000085.1 GCA_026400105.1 Burkholderiales bacterium | reverse complement strand
AACTCCAGCACCTCGACCTGGCCGGCCGCGGCATCGACGGCCACGGGCTGCTTGAGGCGCTGGTAATCCTTGCCTTCCTTGAAGCCGGACTGGGCCTGGACTGGCAGGCTCAGCCAGCCGGTAGCGGCCAGGGCGGTGCCAGCCAGCAGGCGGTGGTTGAAGACTCGACGTTGCATGAAAAACTCCTGATCCGGTGTGGGTTCAGCGCTGGCTGCGCACCAGCGCCACTTCGACGCCCTGGGCCACCAGGCGCTCCTGCGCCCGGTCGGCTTCATCCTTGCTGCGATAGGGACCGAGACGCAGGCGGTAGACCAGACGGCCGGCCTGTTCGCGCTCGCTGACCTTGAAATCGAAGCCCAGCATCGCGAGCTTGGCGCGCTGGGTCTCGGCTTCCTCGGGGCCGCGGAAGGCGCCGGCCTGGACGTAATAGATGAAGGACTCGGGCTTGGGCGCGCTCGCATCGGCACGCGAATCGATCAAGTCGCCCAGCGGGTCCTTGGCCACGGGCTTGGCCGCAGGCGCGGGCTTGCTCTCGGGCGAGGCGGAAGCCGGCACAGTGGCAGGCGCCGGAGTCGGCTTGACCGGTTCGGCGGGCGGCGCTGCCGGTGCCGAGACCGTGGCGCTCTCATCGGCCGGCTTGGACTGCGGCACGGTCTTGCTGGCCAGGCCCGCGTTCGGATTCCAGTCCCGGTTGCGCATCTGCTCCTGCGCATCCTGGTCGGGCTTGGGCTGCAGGCCGCGGTCGACCAGCGGGATCGGCACCTTGGTCACATAGACGGCGACCGCCAAGGCGGCCCCGAGACCGACCAGCAGACCCAGGATGAATCCGAGCAGGGTTCCCCCCCTGTGCTTTTTCATAGGCATTTACATCTTTTGTGGCGCGCTGACACCGAGCACGGCCAGGCCATTGTGCAACACCTGCGCCGTTGCTGCCACCAAGGCCAGGCGGGCCAGTTTGACGGCCTCGTCGTCGACCAGGATGCGCTCGGCGTCGTAGTAGCTGTGGTAGCTCGAGGCCAGCTCGCGCAGGTAGAAGGTCACGTCGTGCGGCGCGAAGTCCTGCGCGGCGGCGCTCAGCATCTCGGGGTACTTGGCCAGCTGCAGCATCAGCGCCTGGGCCTGCAGGCCCTGCAGCGGCGACAGGTCGACACCCGCGAGGGTCGCGACAGCGCCACCCCAGGCCGCCAGCACCGAGCAGATGCGCGCATGGGCGTACTGCACGTAGAACACCGGGTTGTCGTTGTTCTGCTGGATCGCGAGGTCGACGTCGAAGGTGTATTCGGTGTCGGGCTTGCGCGACAGCAGGAAGAAGCGCACCGCGTCCTTGCTGGTCCACTCGATCAGGTCGCGCAGCGTGACATAGCTGCCGGCGCGCTTGGAGATCTTGACCTCCTCGCCACCCTTGACCACGCGCACCATGGTGTGCAGCACATAGTCGGGATAGCCCTCGGGAATGCCGACATTGGCCGCCTGCAGGCCGGCGCGCACGCGCGCGATGGTGCCGTGGTGGTCGGTGCCCTGGATGTTGATGACCTTGCCGAAGCCGCGCTCGAACTTGGTGATGTGGTAGGCGACGTCGGGAACGAAGTAGGTGTAGCCGCCGTCGGACTTGCGCATCACGCGGTCCTTGTCGTCGCCGTAGTCGGTCGAGCGCAGCCAGAGCGCGCCGTCCTGCTCGTAGGTCTTGCCGGCCTCGATCAGCTTGTTGACCGCCTGCTCGACCCGGCCGCTGGTGTAGAGGCTGGACTCGAGGTAGTAATGGTCGAAGCTGACCTGGAATGCCTTCAGATCCAGATCCTGCTCGTGGCGCAGGTAGGCGACCGCGAACTGGCGGATGCCGTCGAGGTCGTCGACATCGCCGCTGGCGCTGAACTCGCGGTCGTCGGCCTTGACGGTCTTTTTGGCCAGGAAGTCGTCAGCGATGTCCTGGATGTAGTCGCCGTTGTAGGCGGCATCCGGCCATTCGGCGTCGCCCGGCTTGAAGCCCTTGGCGCGCAGCTGGGTCGAGTTGGCCAGGGTCTGGATCTGCACGCCGGCGTCGTTGTAGTAGAACTCGCGGTGCACGTTCCAGCCCTGGGTCTGGAACAGGTTGCAGATCGCGTCGCCGAGCGCGGCCTGGCGGCCGTGGCCGACGTGCAGCGGGCCGGTCGGGTTGGCCGAGACGAACTCGACCAGCACCCGCTCTTCGCGCGCCGGCTGCTGGCCGAAGGAGCTACCTGCGCCAAGCACCTCGCGCACGATCTGCTGCTTGGCGGCGGCTTTCAGCTTGACGTTGAGGAAGCCGGGACCGGCGATCTCGAGCGCATCGACCCACTGGGCGTAGGCCGGGGTCGCCAGCAGCGCGTCGACCAGCTGCTGCGCGAGCTGGCGCGGGTTGGACTTGAGCGCCTTGGCCAGCTGCATCGCAGCGGTGCAGGCGTAGTCGCCATGCGCGGCCACCTTCGGGTTTTCGAAAGCGGCCTTCGCGCCGGCGCCGGGGGAGAGTTTTTCCAGCTCGGCAGCCAGGGCGGCGAGCAGTTCGTTTTTGACGGTGAGCATGGAGCTGGATTCTACGATTGACACCGCCCGGCCCTTATATTCACGGTCTCAAAGGCAGGCGTCATGCCTGGATTGGAAGCCCATGAAGAAAACCCTGATTGCCGCCCTGGTGCTGGTCAGCGCCGCACAGACCCCGGCCTGCGCCGGCGAGATCCCGGAGCTGGCCCAGGCCAAGCAATGCCTGAGCTGCCACGGCGTCGACAAGGACGGACTCGCGCCCTCGTTCCGGAACATCGGGACCAAGTACCGGCGGGTCAAGCAGGCCGAATCCATCATGGTCGAGACCATCACCAGGGGCTCGCCGCTGCTGCCCGACGGCAGGCACTGGGGCGCGATGAAGATGCCGGGCGCCGGCGCGCGCGTGCCGGTCAGCGAGACCGAGGCCCGGCAACTGGTCGACTGGATCCTGGCGCTCTGAAGCGGCAGCCAGCTTCAAGCGCGTCGCGTCGCCCATGACAGCCATGACGGCCGTTATCGCAATGACACCTGTCGGCGCTAATATCAACCCTTCCACATCAGGGGGCTGCTCCAGCCCAGACAAGCCATGAAAATCGCCATCGCCGGTACCGGCTACGTCGGCCTCTCGAATGCCGTGCTGCTGGCGCAGCAGAACGAGGTCGTCGCGCTCGACATCGTCCCGTCCAAGGTCGAGCAGCTCAACGCGCGCCAGTCCCCGATCGATGACGCCGACATCGAGCAGTACCTGGCGACCAAGCCGCTGAACCTGCGCGCCACGCTCGACAAGCGCGAGGCCTACGAGGGCGCCGACTACGTCATCATCGCGACGCCGACCGACTACGACCCGGCGACCAACTACTTCAACACCGGTTCGGTCGAGGCCGTGATCCGCGACGTGACCGCGATCAACCCGGCCGCGGTGATGGTGATCAAGTCGACCATTCCGGTCGGCTTCACCGAGAAGGCGCGCGCCCAGTACGGCACGAGTCAGCTGATCTTCAGCCCCGAGTTCCTGCGCGAGGGCAAGGCGCTGCACGACAACCTGTATCCGAGCCGGATCGTGGTCGGCGAGGATTCCGAGCGCGCGCGCGTCTTTGCCGGCCTGCTGCAGGCCGCGGCCATCAAGACCGACATCCCGGTGCTGTTCACCGGCAGCACCGAGGCCGAGGCGATCAAGCTGTTCGCCAACACCTACCTGGCGCTGCGCGTGGCCTATTTCAACGAGCTCGACAGCTACGCCGCCAGCCATGGCCTGGACACGCGCCAGATCATCGACGGCGTCTGCCTCGACCCGCGCATCGGCAGCCACTACAACAACCCGAGCTTCGGCTACGGCGGCTACTGCCTGCCCAAGGACACCAAGCAGCTGCTGGCCAACTACCAGGACGTGCCGCAGACGCTGATCAGCGCGATCGTGAGCGCCAACAGCACGCGCAAGGACTTCATCGCCGACGACATCCTGCGCCGCCAACCCAAGGTGGTCGGGGTCTATCGCCTGGTCATGAAGGCCGGCAGCGACAACTTCCGCGCCAGCAGCGTGCAGGGCGTGATGAAGCGGCTGAAGGCCAAGGGCGTCAAGGTCATCGTCTATGAACCGGTGCTCGAGCAGGACGACTTCTTCGGCTCCGAGGTGGTGCGCGATCTGGCCCGCTTCAAGCGCGAATGCGACGTGATCGTCGCGAATCGCCAGACCGCCGATCTCGACGACGTGAGCCAGAAGGTCTACACGCGCGACCTGTTCGGCAGCGACTGAAGCGATCCGCTAAAAACTGATACAGCTGGCAAGGGATAAAATCAATTTCCCTTGTTTTCAGTCAGCACCGCCCCATGCCCGCTCCCTCGAAACTGGCGCCCAGCGCCCGCCCAGGCCGGGCTGCACAGGCTGTTCCCCGCCATTGGTGGGGGGGGGCGCTGGCATTGATCCTGGCCGGTGCGCTGCTGCAAGGCTCGCCCTGGAACCAGGCCGCCATGCTGTGGGGCAATGGTCTGGGGCTGCTGCCCGATACGGTCTGGGCCGGGCTGACGCTGCTGGCCTTTGGCTGGTCGGCCTTGATCCTGGTGGCCGGGGCTGACCGCGGGGCCGAAGGTGGCCGGGCCGTGCTGCTGGCCTTCCTGCTCGGCGGCGGACTGGCGCAGGCCCTCAAGACCTGGCTGGCGCAACCCAGGCCGGGGCTGGTGCTGCCCGAGGGCGCACTGCATTTCATCGGCAGTCCTGTGCTCAACAGCCCCGCCATGCCGTCGGGCCACGCGCTGGCCGCGCTCAGCATCGCGACGCTCTGGGTCTGCCTGCTGCGCCGGGACGGCAGGCCGCTCTGGCTGCAGGCGCTGGCCTGGGCGCTGGGTGGCGCCATGGCACTGTCGCGCGTCGCGGTCGGCGCGCACTGGCCGGCCGACATCCTGGTCGGCGCCGGCCTCGGCATCGCGGTCGCCGCGCTGTGCTGGCAACTGCAGGCGCGCTGGCTGCGCCAGGGCGGCTGGATGTCGCTCTGGGTCCCGCTGGCGGTCGAGCTACTCGGCGCGCTGGCTGCCGTCACGGCGCGCGAAGGTTACCCCGAGGTGCAAGCGCTGCAATGGGCGCTCGGCCTGGCCGCACTGGCCAGCGCCGGCTGGCGGCTGGCCAGCCATCTGGGTCAACGCCGCGGCCGCGGCTGATGGCGGCTGAGAGCGACACAAGGCAGCCATGAGCGAACCACACAAGAAATCAGGCAAGAAACTCTGGCTCAGCCTGCTCGTCACGCTGGTGGCCGTGCTCGCGCTGGGCTGGATGCTGCGCCAGGTCGACTGGCAGCAGGCGGCGCAGGCCGGCGCCCGCGTGCCGGCCCATGTCTGGCTGCTGTCGGCGCTCGGCATGGCGGCCAGCCACCTGTTGCGCGCGGGCCGGGTGCGCGCCGAATGGCGCGGCCAGCTGCGCATGGGCTGGCGCGAGGCCTGGGGCCTGATGGTGCGCCACAGCGCCTGGGTCGTGCTGGTGCCGATGCGCGGCGGCGAGGCGATCTATGTCTGGGCGCTGCACCGCCAGGGCGGCGTGCCGCTGCGCCAGGCCGGCTTGAGCCTGCTGCGGCTGCGGCTGCAGGACATGGCGGTGCTGGCGGTGCTGGCGCTCGCGCTGTTCGCGCCCTTCGGCTGGCCCTTGCGCCTGCTGCTGCTGGCGGCCATGCTGGTGGCGGCGGTCTGGCTGCTGCCGACGGTCTGGTTCATCGTGCAGGAGCGCGCCGCGCGCCGCAGCGGCGAGAGCGGGCGCAAGCTGCCCGCGCCGGCCTGGGCCAGCTGGGCCTATGCGGTGTCGAACTGGGTCGTTAAACTCGCCGCCATCGCCTGGCCGCTGCTGAGCCTGCTGCCGCTCGACTTCGACGCCGCGCTCAAGGGCGCGGCCGGCGGCGAACTGGCCGCCGCGCTGCCGGTGCAACCACCGGCCGGCTTCGGCCCCTACGAGGCTGGCGTCATCGCCGCCATCCGCAGCACGGCCGAAGTCGCGTGGAGCGACATCGCCGTCGCCGCGCTGGTCGTGCATCTGCTCGCACTGGCCGTCACGGTCGGCTCATCGGTCCTGGCCCGCCTGCTGGGCTGGAGCCACCGCGACCTGCGCCAGCCCCATTCCGGACCTGGTCCGGCCTGACAACACAAGATTGCTACCGATGTCCGAACCGACCTTCCCCCTGCCGCCCCACCGTCTGTCGGTCGTGGTGCCGATGTACAACGAGAAAGACAACGCCAAGCTGCAGATCGACGCGGTGCAGGAAGCGCTGCAGGACTACCCGCAGCCCTGGGAGCTGATCGTGGTCGATGACGGCAGCACCGACGGCACGCCGCGCGCGCTGCGCCAGCGCGCCGCCGAGCTCGGCAACCATGTCCATGTGGTCGAGCTGCGGCGCAACTTCCGCCAGACCGCCGCGATGCAGGCCGGCATCGACACCGCGCGCGGCGACGTGATCGTGACGATGGACGGCGACCTGCAGAACGACCCGCGCGACATCCCAAAGCTGGTCTCGCGCCTGCTGACCGAGGACCTCGACATGGTCGCGGGCTGGCGCCAGAAGCGCCAGGACGGCTTCCTGCTGCGCAAGCTGCCCTCGATGATCGCGAACCGGCTGATCCGCAAGGTCTCGGGGCTGGAATTCAAGGACCTGGGCTGCAGCCTGAAGGCCTTTCGCGGCGATGTGCTGCGCCAGGTCCGGCTCTACGGCGAGATGCACCGTTTCATCCCGGCCTGGCTGGCCACCGTGACCTCGCCGGGCCGCATGGCCGAGGAGCCGGTGCGCCACCACGCGCGCCGCATGGGCGAGTCCAAGTACGGCATCTCGCGCACCTTCCGCGTCATCGTCGATCTGCTGGCGATGCATTACTTCCTGCGCTTCGGCACCCGCCCGGGCCATTTCTTCGGCGGTTTCGGCCTGATCCTGTCCGCGATCGGTGGCCTGATGCTGGCCTATCTCGGCGTGCTCAAGCTGCTCGGCGAGGATGTCGGCGGCCGGCCGCTGCTCTGGCTGGGTTTCTTCTCGGTGCTGGCCGGGGTGCAGATGCTGACCACTGGCGTGCTGGCCGAGATCCTGATGCGCAGCTACTTCGACCAGTCCGGGGCGCGTTCCTACCAGGTGATGCGACCCGACCCGCGCGCCATCGAGCAGGGCTGGCATGGGCAGGATGATGCCGATGCGGCCGTCTGACCGGGCCGGGCCCCGGCTCTGGGCCTTGGCGCTCGCGCTGGGCCTGCTCTATCTGTGGCAACTCGGCGCGGCACCGCTGTTCGACGTCGACGAGGGCGCCTTCTCGGAAGCCACGCGCGAGCTGCTGGCCTCGGGTGACTGGGGCCACACCACGCTCAACGGCACCGACCGCTTCGACAAGCCGATCCTGGTCTACTGGCTGCAAGCCGTCTCGATGGCCGTCTTCGGCGTCAACGAATGGGCGACCCGGCTGCCGTCGGCGCTCTGCGTGCTGGCCTCGACCTGGGCCGCAGGCCGCTTCGCCGCCAGACGCTGGGGCCAGCCCACGGGTGCGCTGGCCGCGCTGGTGCTGGGCAGCGGCCTGGGCCTGCTCGCGATCGGCCGCGCCTCGACCGCCGACGGCCTGCTCAACGCGCTGCTGGTCGCGATTTCGCTCTCGCTGTGGCAGTTTGCCGAAAGCGGCGAACGCAAGCCCTTGCGCTGGGCTTATTTCTGGTGCGGCCTCGGGCTGCTGGCAAAGGGGCCGGTCGCGGTGATCGTGCCGGGCGGCGCGCTCGTGCTGTGGTCGCTGTTCAGCGACCGCGGCCGCACTGCGCTGCGCGCGGCCTGGGAACCGCTGGGCTGGCTGATCGCGCTCATCATCGCCCTGCCCTGGTACCTCTACGCGCTCAATCGCCACGGCCAGGCCTTCATCGACGGCTTCTTCCTGAAGCACAACGTCGAGCGCTTCTCGGGCACGCTCGAGGGCCATGGCGGCGGCTTCGCCTACTACCTGGTCGTGCTGCCGCTGCTGCTGCTGCCCTGGTCGCCGCTGCTGGTCGCGCTGCTGGCCCGGGCGCGCAGCCTGTGGCGCGAGCCGCTGGCGCGCTTCCTGCTGATCTGGGCCGGCTTCGTGTTCCTGCTGTTCTCGTCGTCGGGCACCAAGCTGCCGCACTACATGCTGTATGGCGTGGCGCCGCTGGCGCTGCTGATGGCGCGCCAGCTCGGCGGCATCGGCCGCTTCGGCCGCGCCGCGCTCTGGTCCGCGCTGGCCTTGCAGCTGGCGCTGGCCGCCGCGCTGCCGACCCTGCTGCCGGCGCTGGCGCCCCAGGTCAAGGATGTCTGGGTGCGCGGCCTGTTCGAGACCGCGCCTGGCGCTGGCTGGCTACCGCTCTGGACCGGGCTGGCCGCAGCGCTGGCCCTGGCGGCGCTGCTGCTGCGCCGCTTCGACTTCGGCCAGCGCTATGGCGCCGCCGTGCTGGCGGTCGCGCTGCTGTGGGTCGGCGCGGTGATTCCCTGGCTGTCCGACACGCTGCAGGGGCCGTTCAAGGCCGCCGGCGTCTGGGCGAGCGGGCGCAGCGAGACCGTGGTCCAGTGGCGCATGCACCAGCCCAGCTTTGCCTATTACCGCGGCATCCCGACGCCGCAGCGCGATCCCGCCGTCGGCGAACTCGCGCTGGTCAAGCGGCACCGGCTGGCAGATTTCCCCTACCCGAACGAAGTCGTTTTCGAGCAGCGCGGCCTGCTGCTGGTGCGCCGGCTGACGGAGCCACAGCCATGATCGGCAGCCGGCTCAAACCGGCACTGGCGGTCGCGCTGTGCCTGGTGCTGCTGCTGGCCTGGCGCTGCTGGCAGGTGCTGCACAGCGGCGCCGGCCTGCATGTCGACGAGGCGCAATACTGGTACTGGTCGTCACGACCGCTGGAGTGGGGCTATTTCTCCAAGCCGCCGCTGCTGGTCGGGCTGATCCGGCTCTCGACCGATTGGTTCGGCGACGGCCTGCTCGGCGTCAAGGCGCTGGCGATGGTCGCCTGGCTGCTGGCCTCGGCGCTGCTGTGGCGCCTCGGCGCCGCGATGGGCAGCGAACGCGCCGGACTGATCGCCGCCGCGCTGCTGGCAGCGACACCGGCGTCCGGGCTGCTGGGCCTGAGCGCGACCACCGACTCGGTGCTGATGCTGTTCTGGTCGCTCGTGATGCTAGGCGCCTGGCGCGCCGCGCATGCCGAGGGCGCATCGGCCTGGCGCTGGTGGGCACTGACCGGCCTGGCGCTCGGGCTGGGCCTGCTGTCCAAGTACACCGCTGGCGCCTTGAGCCTGTCGGCACTCTGGCTGCTGTGGCGCTGTCCGCCCGCCCGGCGCGCGCAGCTGCTGGCCGGGCTGGCGCTGGCCGCCAGCATCGCCATCCTGCTGCTGCTGCCGCACCTGTTCTGGAACATGCACAACGGCTGGCCGACGCTGCACCACACGCTCGACATCACGGTCCAGGGCGGCGCGGCTTCAGCCGCGGACCGCGCGGCCGGCTGGGGCCACAAGCTGGGCTCGGCAGTCGAATTCGGCCTCGGTCAGCTGCTGCTGCTCGGCCCGGCCGGTCTGGCGGTGCTGGCGCTGGCCTGGAAGCGCCGCCGCCAGCCGGTCGCCCAGCCTGCGGCGGCCGCAACGCCCGCGCTCTGGTCGGCGCTGAGCTACGCCTGGGCCTTTGCCTGGCCGCTGCTCGCGCTCGGGCTGCTGCAGGCCCTGCGCGCCAAGGCCCAGGTCAACTGGGCGTTGCCGGCGCTGCTCGGGGTCTGCCTGGCCGCAGGCTGGCTGGCGGTACGAAGCCGGATCTCCGGCAAGGTGCTGGTGGCCTGGGTGCTGACCGGCCTGCTGCTGTCGGCGGCGATCGCGCAGGGCGGCGATCTCAGGCGCTGGATCGGCCGCCCGGCCGCAGCCGGCAAGCCGGCCTGGGACATCTGGAGCCGCATGCGCGGCTGGCACGAGGCGCTCGGCGCGCTGGCACCGGCGCTGGTGCCGCATCGCGAGCTGCCCTGGGTCACCAGCGACCGCACCCTGCTGGTCCAGACCGGCTACGAACTGCGCGCGCTGCAGCCTGAGCTGCGCTCCTGGAGTCCGGACGGCCAGGTGCGACACCATTTCGACTGGAAGCAGCCGCTGCGTCCCGATGCCGCGCCGGCGGCGCTGGTCTTCCTGGGCGACGAGGCGCCTGATGCGGCCCTGCTGGCCCTCTATCCGCTGGCCAGGCCGCTGGCGCAGGCCAAGTCGGGCCGGGTCCAGTTGCAGGCCTGGCTGCTGGAGCGTCCAGGCACCGCGCTGGCCACATTGACCCCGACCGGAAAGCACCCATGAGCGCCACCCGCCGCGAAACCCGACTCTGGCTGGCGCTGTTGCTTGCGCTGCTGCTGATCTATGTCGTCTGGCCCGGCCTCGACCTGCCGGTCAGCGCCTGGTTCTACCGCCCCGACAGCGGCTTCTGGATCGACGACCTGCCCTGGGTGCAGGCGGTGCACCACACCGTGCCCTGGGTCGGCCGGCTGCTGCTGGTCGGCTCGCTGGCCGGCTGGCTGCTCGGACGCTTTGGCCGTCGGCCCGGACTGCGCCGGCTGAGCCGGCCCGCCGCTGCCCTGTTCCTCGGCCTGGTGTTCGGGCTCGGACTGCTGGCGCATGGCGTGCTGAAGGAACACTGGGGCCGGGCGCGCCCGGTGCAGGTGAGCCAGTTCGGCGGAACGGCAGCCTACACCCCGCCCTGGCAACCGGCGGCGCAATGCCAGCGCAACTGCTCCTTCGTCAGCGGCCATGCCGGTACCGGCTTTGCGCTGATCGCGCTCGGCACGCTTGGCACGGTCCGCAGCCGCCGGCGCTGGCTGGTGCTGGGCTGGAGCGCCGGCCTGCTGCTGGGCGCGCTGCGCATTGCCCAGGGCGGGCATTTCCTGTCCGACGTGCTGTTCGGCGGCCTGCTGCTCTGGGGCACCAGCCTGGCCATCCGCGCATGCTGGACCCGCTGGCGCCTGCGGCGCTGGCATAAGCTGCAGCCCATCAATACCAAAAAGGCAATGACATGAAAATCCTGCTCACCGGCGCGGCCGGCTTCATCGGCATGCATGCGGCACTGCGCCTGCTGCAGCGCGGCGACGAGGTGGTCGGCATCGACAACATCACGCCCTATTACGAGGTCAGCCTCAAGCGCGCGCGCCTGGCCCAGCTCGCGGCCTACCCCAACTTCCGCTTCATCGAGCAGGACCTGGCCGACCTCGCGGGCGTGCAGGCCGCCTTGGGCGACTGGAAGCCGCAGCGCGTGCTGCACCTGGCGGCCCAGCCCGGCGTGCGCTATTCGATCGACCACCCGCATACCTATGCCCAGGCGAACCTGGTCGCCTTCCTGAACGTGCTCGAACTCTGCCGACATTGGCAGGTCGAGCACCTGGCCTATGCCAGCAGCTCGAGCGTCTATGGTGCCAATGCCAAGCTGCCGTTCAGCGAGGACCACTCGGTCGATCACCCGGTCAGCCTCTACGCCGCGACCAAGAAGGCCAACGAGCTGATGGCGCATACCTACAGCCATCTGTACCAGCTGCCGACCAGCGGCCTGCGCTTCTTCACGGTCTACGGCCCCTGGGGCCGGCCCGACATGGCGCCGTTCAAGTTCGTCAAGGCGATCACCGAAGGCCAGGGCATCGACATCTACAACTATGGCCGCCAGATGCGCGACTTCACCTATGTCGACGACATCGTCGAATCGACGCTGCGCGTGCTCGACAAGCCGGCCACGCCCGACGCGGACTTCGACCGCCAGCAGCCGCGCAGCTCGACCAGCTTCGCGCCCTATCGCGTCTTCAACATCGGCAACGCCGACCCGGTGCAGCTGATGGACTTCGTCGGCACGATCGAGCAGGCGGTCGGCCACGAAGCCGACAAGCGGATGTTGCCGGCCCAGCCCGGCGACGTCGAGGCCACTTTCGCCGACACCAGCGCGCTGCGCGACTGGATCGGCTTCCAGCCCGCGACGCCGCTCAAGGAGGGCGTGGCGCGCTTCGTCGACTGGTACCGCGGCTACTACGGCCATTGAGGCCCTGCCGGGGGAGCGTCTTGCCAGCCCCCGGCATGCAAGTTGAACTCCGAACGTTACCCGCCTGTCATCGCCGTCCCGGATAATGGATCGACGAAGACACCGCAATGTCACGGACAAGAAACTCGCCGCTTTCCCGAAGGAATTCCATGCCCCAGCGCGCCACCAAAATCGTCGCCACCCTCGGCCCCGCCTCCAGCGATCCCGCACTGCTCGAACAGATGATCCGTGCCGGTGTCAACGTCGTGCGGCTGAACTTCTCGCACGGCAAGGCCCAGGACCATATCGACCGCGCCGAGATGGTTCGCGCGGCGGCCAAGCGTGCCGGCGTCGAGGTGGCGATCATGGCCGACCTGCAGGGCCCCAAGATCCGGGTCGGCAAGTTCGCCGACGGCAAGGTGATGCTGGAAGACGGTGCCGCCTTCGTGCTCGACGCGGCGCGCAGCGAGCCGGGCGATCTCGAAGGCGTGGGCCTGGACTACAAGGACCTGCCGCGCGATGTCAAGGCCGGCGACCGGCTGCTGCTCAACGACGGCCTGATCGTGCTCGAGGTCACGCGCGTGGCTGGCGAGGCGGTGCACACCGTGGTCGTGATCGGTGGCGAGCTGTCCAACAACAAGGGCATCAACAAGCAGGGTGGCGGCCTGACCGCGCCGGCGCTGACCGGCAAGGACATGGACGACATCAAGACCGCGATGGGCCTGAAGGCCGACTACGTCGCGGTCAGCTTCCCGAAGACCGCCACCGACATGGAACTGGCGCGCCAGCTGTGCCAGGTCGCGGCACCGGCCGGCCACAAGCCTGGCCTGATCGCCAAGATCGAGCGCGCCGAGGCCATCCCCGAGCTCGAGAACATCCTGCGCGTCTCGGACGGCATCATGGTCGCGCGCGGTGACCTGGCGGTCGAGGTCGGCAACGCGGCGGTGCCGGCGCTGCAAAAGCGCATGATCAAGCTCGCGCTGGCCAACGACAAGGTCGTGATCACCGCGACCCAGATGATGGAAAGCATGATCACCAACCCGGTGCCGACCCGCGCCGAGGTCAGCGACGTCGCCAACGCGGTGCTCGACGGCACCGACGCCGTGATGCTGAGCGCCGAGACCGCCGCCGGCAAGTACCCGCTGCAGACCATCCAGGAGATGGCCAAGATCTGCGAAGCGGCCGAAGCCGCCGACAGCTACGAGCTCGAGGCCGACTTCACCGGCAAGACCTTCGACCGCATCGACCACACGATCGCGATGGGCGCGCTGTTCACCGCCAGCCACCTGGGCGCCAAGGCGATCGTCGCGCTGACCGACTCGGGCTCGACCGCACTCTGGATGAGCCGGCACAAGGTCGCGATGCCGATCTATGCCGTGACCTCCAAGCTGTCGGCGCAGCGCAAGATGGCGCTTTACCGCAACGTGCGCCCGCTGCTGATGGACACCAGCGCCGACCGCGATACCGCGCTGCAGCAGGCCGAACAGCACCTGAAGGATCGCGGCATCGTGCAAAGCGGCGATGTCTACGCGATCACCTGCGGCGAGCCGATGGGCACGCCGGGCGGCACCAATATGCTCAAGATCTGCCGCGCGCATTAAAGCCACGGCTCACCCCGGCCTGAAGGGGTCATCCGTCAGTGCAGTCGGCGTGAACGCCGCTGGCCCAACTGCACACGGCGAAGCGCAACAACGATGGCGCGCAGAAGACATGAATTCAGCGCAGGGGCGGTCGGGCTCATCGACCGGCCGGACCAGTTCCCGTGCCGGTGACCTGCTCGATAGAAAAGCCGAAGTCCCGGCCGCGGCGGATGAAGACGAGGCGTCGAATGGTCTCACTCGGCCACGACAGGCTGCTTCCGGTCCCAGGGCGCAACATCGCCCCCGAACCGCTCTGCCAGAAAATCGATGAGCTTGCGCAATGGCTGCGGTTGATGCCGGCGCGAGAGGTAGACGGCCTGGATGTCCAAGGGGTCCAGCGTGTACTCGGGCAGGACGACCCGCAGTTGCTTGCGCGCGAGTTCCTCCGTCACATAGTAGGTGGGCAACATGGCGATACCCGCTCCTGCCAGCGCACCAGCACGAATGATGGAGGTTTCGTTCGCCGTCAGCACCGTGTGCGTACTGACGGTGATGGTCCTGTCACCGCGTCGCAGCTTGTACGAGGGCGCAAACCCTGCGCTGTGAACGACGCAACGGTGCCTCTCCAGGTCTTCGGGCTTCTTGGGAACACCCGCGCGCGCTAGGTACGACGGTGATGCACACAAGACCGAGTGGCACACCGCGAGCCGCCGCGCGACCAGGGTATCGTCGATGCGGTTGCTCAACCGGATGGCCAGGTCGATTCGGTCCTGCACCAGGTCGACGGTGCGGTCGACCATCATCAGATCGATTTCGACCTGGGGGTATTCCTGCTGGAAGTCGACAACCGCCTCCGTCAGCTGCGCCTGCGCGAACGAGGGCGAGGATGTGATGCGCAGCCGCCCCTGGACCTCCCCTTGCTGGCTGGCCTGCGCATGGACGTCGTCGGCGAGCGCGACCATCTCCCTGAAGCCCTTCAGCGCTTGCTCGCCAGCATCGCTCAGCGCGAGCTTGCGCGTGGTGCGATGCAGTAGCCGCACCCCCAGCCAACCTTCCAGCCCTTCCAGGTAACGGCTCGCCATCGCCCGGGACATGTCCAGCGCGTCAGCCGCCGCGCTGATGCTGCCGCGATCCACGATTTCGACGAATACCCGCATCGCGGTGACACGGTCCATGTATTTGCTCGATTCAGTTGACAGTCATGCCGAATAAGTGAAGTTTATCTTCATTAAGATAGCAAATAAAGTTCATCCATCGCCAGCTCGTTGCTGCCGCCAAGGAGAACCGAAATGTCCATCGCTCGCACTGTTTCCAGCCTCGCTGCCGTCGCTCTTGCCCTGTCCACCACTGCGGCTAACGCGCAAACGGCTCCCCTGACCTTGAAGGTCTATCATGCCGACGCCGACAGCTTCAATGTCAATTCCGTGCTCGTGGCCGGCAAGACCGACGCGGTGCTGTTCGACGCCGGTTTCACCCGTGCCGATGCACTGCGCATCGCCGCCATGGTGCTCGACAGCCGCAAGACGCTGAAAACCATTTACATCAGCCAGCCGGACCCGGACTACTACTTCGGCATCGACATCCTCAAGTCGTACTTCCCGGACGCAAAGGTCGTCGCGACCGCTGCCACCGTCAAGAAAATCGAAGCGACGCTGCCGACGAAGCTGGGCTTCTGGCCATCGAAGATGGGCGCCAACGCCCCCAAGTCCGTCAGCCTGCCCGAGGTGCTGGTCGGCAACACGCTGACGCTGGAGAACGAAGCCCTCGAAATCCGTGGCACGGACGACCGGCTGCCGCACCGCAGCTACGTGTGGATTCCCTCCATCAAGGCCGTGGTCGGTGGTGTCAACGTGTTCGCCGGCTTGCATGTCTGGACTGCCGACGCTGCCAGCGCCGAAGACCGCGCCGCGTGGTCCAAGAAGCTGGGCGACATCGCCGCGCTCAAGCCGGCCGTCGTTGTGCCGGGGCACGCGGCAGCTGGCGCGGCCCAAGACGCTTCGCAGGTCGCCTTTACGCAAACCTACCTGCAGCGCTGGGACGCCGAGCTGAAGAAGGCCAGCGACAGCGCCACGCTCATCGGTGCCATGAAGGCGGCCTATCCGACCGCAGGCCTGGGCATCGCCTTGGAAATCGGTGCCAAGGTCGCCACCGGCGAGATGAAGTGGTAACCCCATCCGCGCAAGGAACCTGCATGAACGCCTTCAACCTGCCCCCCAAGTCCATCCTCTATGTCATGGACGCCTACTGCGGCTGGTGCTGGGGCTTCTCCGAGCGGCTGGGCGAGTTCGAAGCCGCCAACCGCCACCGGGTGGCCTTCACCGCCATCAGTGGCGGGTTGTTCGTCGGCGAGCGTGCCAAGCCCATCGCCGCCTATCCCCACATCCCCGAGGCCAATGCCCACATCGCCCGTCTGACCGGCGCCGTCTTTGGCGATGCGTACAACGGTTTGCTCAAGGACGGCCATCTGGTGATGGACTCGGTGGCTGCCGGCGCCGGACTGGCAGTGCTTCGTGTGCACGCGCCGACAAGGGCTGTGCACTGGGCCCATGAACTGCAAGCCGCGTTCTACGACCGAGGCCTCAGTCTGTCGGACCCGGCCACGATTGCCGGTATCGCAGCGGCCAATGGTCTGGACGAGGCCGCAGTGCTGCGCGACCTGAAGAGCGGCGCTGGCCAAGCGCAGGCGCAAGCCGACTTCACGTTGGCCCGTCAATTGCGTGTGACGTCTTATCCGACGCTGCTCTTCGTTGACGGCGACACCGTGCACCCGCTCCTCGCGACTGGCACGTCCTTGAGCATGCTGAACCAGAAGCTGGACGTGCTCCTGGTTTGACGCCAACGCGATAGGCTCGTGCTGTGAGCCAGCCAAGACCCATGATGGTCGTTCGACCAGGAGGCACACCATACCGTGCCGAAACGACAGGAACGGCCCGCGATCAGGAGGCCTGCCAGGCCTGCGGCATGTCATGGGCTGATAGCTCTGCGACGCTAGAATGGATGGATAGACCTGGCCGGAAACTCCCGGTCGCACGACCCCGTTTCTCAAACTTCACAGGAAAATCCCCATGGCTCTCGTCTCGATGCGCGAACTGCTGGACCACGCCGCTGCCAACGGCTACGGCATTCCGGCCTTCAACGTCAACAACCTGGAACAGGTCCAGGCCGTCATGGAGGCCGCGAAGGAAGTCGGCGCTCCCGTGATCCTGCAGGCCAGCGCCGGCGCGCGCAAGTACGCGGGCGAGCATTTCATCAAGCACCTGATCCAGGCGGCGGTCGAGGCCTATCCGACCATCCCGCTGGTCATGCACCAGGACCACGGCCAGAGCCCGGCGATCTGCCAGGGCGCGATCGATCTGGGCTTCTCCTCGGTCATGATGGACGGCTCGCTGATGGAAGACGGCAAGACCCCGGCCAGCTTCGAGTACAACGTCGACGTCACGCGCCGCGTGGTCGAACTCGCGCACAAGCTCGGCGTCTCGGTCGAGGGCGAACTCGGCTGCCTGGGCAACCTCGAGACCGGTGAAGCCGGCGAGGAAGACGGCATCGGCGCGGTCGGCAAGCTCGACCACAGCCAGATGCTGACCGACCCCGAGGAAGCGGCCCAGTTCGTCCAGGCCACCCAGCTCGACGCACTCGCGATCGCGATCGGCACCAGCCACGGCGCCTACAAGTTCAGCCGCAAGCCCACCGGCGACATCCTGGCGATCTCGCGCGTGAAGGAAATCCACGCCCGCATCCCCAACACCCACCTCGTGATGCACGGCTCGTCGAGCGTGCCGCAGGACCTGCTGGCGATCATCAACCAGTACGGCGGCCAGATGAAGGAAACCTACGGCGTGCCGGTCGAGGAAATCCAGGAAGCGATCAAGTACGGCGTGCGCAAGATCAACATCGACACCGACATCCGCCTCGCGATGACCGGCGCCGTGCGCAAGTTCCTGTTCGAGAACCCGGACAAGTTCGATGCCCGCGAATGGCTCAAGCCCGCGCGCGCCGCCGCCCAGGCCCTGTGCAAGCAGCGCTTCCTCGAGTTCGGCTGCGAAGGCCAGGCCGGCAAGATCAAGGGTCACAGCCTGCAGGTCGTCGCCGGCCAATACGCCGCCGGCCAGCTGACCCAGGTGGTCAACTGATCCAGACGCTGGAGCAGCTGCGCGCCGGCAAGCTCGCCGGTGCCAGCCGGCTCACGCTGCGGGCGGGACTGACCGAGTTCCCGCGCGAGATCTTCGATCTCGCCGACCAGCTCGAGATCCTGGACCTGTCGGGCAACGCGCTGAGCTCGTTGCCCGAGGACCTGCCGCGCCTGCACCGGCTGCGCGTGCTGTTCTGCTCGGACAATCCCTTCACCGAGCTGCCGGCGGTGCTGGGCCGCTGCGAGCAGCTCGAGATGGTCGGCTTCAAGTCCTGCCGCATCGAGCATGTCCCTGCCGCCGCGCTGCCCGCTCGGCTGCGCTGGCTGATCCTGACCGACAACCGGATCGGATCGCTGCCGCCCGAGATCGGCCGCTGCGACCGGCTGCAGAAACTCGCGCTGGCCGGCAACCGGCTGCAATCGCTGCCGGCCGAACTGGCGGCCTGCCACAACCTCGAGCTGCTGCGCATTTCGGCCAACCGCCTGACCGAGCTGCCGGCCTGGCTGCTGGACCTGCCCAGACTGACCTGGCTGGCCTATGCCGGCAATCCCTGCTGCATCGAGCAGGAACAGGCGACGCTGACGCAAAGCCCGATCGCCGCGATAGCCTGGCAATCGCTGCAGCTGCAGCAGATCCTGGGCGCCGGGGCGTCGGGCGTGATTCATCTGGCCGAACAGCGCCACGCCGATTCCGCTCGACCGGTGGCTGTCAAGCTGTTCAAGGGCGAGATGACCAGCGACGGCCGGCCGGAGTCCGAAATGGCCGCCTGCCTCGCGGGCGGCGAACATCCCAACCTGATCCCGCTGCTGGGCCGGATCGACGGCCATCCGCAAGCCGGCCAAGGCCTGGTGATGGCGCTGGTCGGCGCGGAATTCCGCAGCCTGGCCGGACCGCCCAGCCTGGACTCCTGCAGCCGCGACATCTACCGCGCCGACAGCCGCTGGAGCCCGGCGGTCGCGCTCGAACTGGCCAGCAGCATGGCCTCGACCCTGGAGCATCTGCATGCCCGCGGCGTGCTGCATGGCGACTTCTACGGCCACAACATCCTGCACGACGGCAGCGGCCGGGCACTGCTTGGCGACTTCGGCGCCGCGACCCTGCTGAGCGGCTTGCCAGCGCAGCTGGCCGCGGGACTGCAAAAGCTCGAAGTGCGCGCCTTCGGCTGCCTGCTCGAGGAATTGCTGGAACGGATAGCCCCCACCGAAGGCGACGACCTGCTGCTGGCCCGGCTGGCAGCATTGCGCGACGCCTGCCTGGACCCGCTGCCACATGCGCGCCCCGGCTTCGACGCGCTCGTCACCAGCCTTGCCGACCTGACTGTTGCCGACTAGGGGCTTGCAGGGAAGCAGCGGCAGGCCCTAGGCCAGGCAGACGCGATTGCGTCCTTCGCTCTTGGCGCGATAGAGTGCGACGTCGGCCAGCCGGATCAGCGTGCGCGGCTCCAGCTCGTCACCGGGCATGAGGACGGCAGCTCCAATGCTGATGGTGACCCTGCCGTGTGGCGATTGAACATGCGGCAGTGCCAGCTCCGCGACCGCACGACAGAGCGCCTCGCCAAGCTGCAAGGCCCCCTCCCGATGGGTGCCGGACGCGATGACGGAAAATTCCTCGCCGCCGTAGCGGGCCACCAGGTCAGCCGCACGCTTCGACTGCCCCTGCAACACCTGGGCCACCTGGAGCAGGCAGTCATCACCGCCCAGATGACCGTAGCAGTCGTTGTAGTGCTTGAAGTAATCGACGTCGGCAATCAGCAGCGCCAGCGGCTTTCCCGTCCTGCGCGCGTGCACCGACTCGGCCTGCAAGCCCTCATCGAAACGACGCCGGTTGCCGAGTCCGGTCAGGCTGTCCGTCAGCGACAGCTCGCCCAGCCTGAGGTTGGCGATCCCGAGCTCGGTGCTGTACTGCTGCAGCATGGCGTTCTGCTGCCTGAGCAGGGCACGACTTTCAGCCAGTTCATGCATCGCGCGCTCATGCGCCATCAAGGTCAGACCGGTTCCGAACAGCGCGAGCGAGATGATGGCGATGAAGAAAGTCGCTATTTGCACCCCGTTGGTCGTCAGTATGGAAATCAGGTGCATATGCCCGCTGAGCGCTGCCGCGATCCGGGTCAGAAAAACCAGGGCGATCAGCCCAAACCCCACCATCAGGATGTATTGACCCATGCCTTGGGTTTGCCCGCGCCGCCGAATCAAGGCCAGGAAACTGTCAGAGGACTGCCAGGCAAAAATCAGACAACCGACGCTGACCCGGGCTGGCAAATTGTCGAGCAGGGCATAGAAGCTGATCGCGACGAACGGAATCGGCCAATACACCCGCCGCCAGTTCAGACGACCGCCCTGGGAGCAGGCAATGCCGGCGCGAAACAAAGCCAATGTGCTGGCTATCGCGACATTCGCCCCCACCACCGACCAGAGATCGCTGACCTGTCCTCGCAGCGCAAACAAGACATAGGCGAGCGCATTGACTCCGAGCGCCCACGCCCAGATCAGCAATTCCCGGCTATGGCGCCAGGCCACCACTGCGATCGAGCATGCCAAGGTAAAGCTGATCAAGATAATCACAAAAAACAGGGTTGGCACACTCACATCCATGCCAAGCATCATTACAAATAATGATTTTTATAGCAATGTTCGCGCCATTGGCTGTTGCACCAACCCAACTGCGGTGACAGTACCCGCCTGTTGCCTGACTGCATCGTCCAAGGCCCCCAATGCCTTGCGTTCGAGGCGGGACTTGCAGCCACAGGTCTGCCCCCAATGCGAGGCAGACAAAAAAAGAGCCCCACGAGGGGGCTTGGAAAGCCTTGCGGCTCGTCGCCAGGGAGGTGAGCGACGGGGACGAATCCCGGCTGTAAATTTACTACAAATCTTTTTGATTCGCCAGCAATTTCATTTCATTTTTTCAATAGATTCACATTAATCATATTATGCATGGTATGACAACTGGCGGTCATTGCCAGGTTGGCATCAACAGGCCTGGACTGGCTGGGCGCAAAACGCAAGACTTGCGATAATCGAACATTTGATCCTGGCCCGCTTTGTCCATGACCCACGCACTCCACACCTCCGCCCTCAAGTCCCTGCCCTTGCTCGCACGCGGCAAGGTGCGCGACAACTACGCCGTGGGCGACGACCGCATCCTGATGGTCGCGTCCGACCGCATCAGCGCCTTCGACGTCATCATGGGCGAGCCGATTCCTGGCAAGGGTGAGTTGCTGACCCGCTTGAGCCTGTTCTGGTTCGACCTGCTCGGTCCGAATGGCCAGAACATCTGCCCGATCCACCTGACCGGCCAGGACCCGACCAGCGTCGTCAGCGCCGAGGAAGCGCCCCAGGTCGCGGGCCGCTCGATGCTGGTCAAGCGCCTGAAGCCGATTCCGGTCGAGGCCGTGGTGCGCGGCTACCTGGCCGGCAGCGGCTGGAAGGAATACCAGGACAGCCGCTCGGTCTGCGGCGTGGCCCTGCCCGAAGGCCTGCAGAACGCCTCCAAGCTGCCCGAGCCGATCTACACCCCGGCCGCCAAGGCCGAGGTCGGCGAGCATGACGAGAACATCACCTTCGAGAAGACGGTCGAGATGATCGGCCCCGAGCTGGCGGCGCAGATCCGCGACACCTCGATTCGGCTCTACCAGGCCGCGGCCGAATTCGCGCTGACCAAGGGCATCATCATCGCCGACACCAAGTTCGAGTTCGGTCTCGACCGCGATGGCACCCTGGTGCTGATGGACGAGGTGCTGACCCCGGACAGCTCGCGCTACTGGCCGGCCGACAGCTATGTCGAAGGCAGCAATCCGCCGAGCTTCGACAAGCAGTTCCTGCGCGACTGGCTCGAGACCGCGACCGTCAACGGCCAGCTCTGGAACAAGACCGCACCGGCACCGCGCCTGCCGCAGGAAGTCATCAGCCAGACCGCCGCCAAGTACCAGGAAGCGCTGGAGCGGGTGCTGGGCTGAACCGCTGGCGGTCCCCGGGACCCGGGGTAGCCGCCAGCTTGGGCGGCTTCAGGGCTTGAAGCTGTTCACGGCGGCGCGGCCCACGGCCGGATCATCGGTGAAGAAACCATCGATGCCGGTCTTCAGGTAAGCCTGGATTTCGGCGATGCTGTTGCCGCGCGCGCTGGCATCGCTGGTCGGAGCGCCCTTGAGGCTGGCCGGCAGGAAGCTGTTTTCCGGGCGCAGGGTCCAGGTATGGACCACGAGACCGGCGGCATGCGCGTCCTTGACCAGGCTGGTCGGAGCGCCCAGTTCGGTCGCCACGCCGCTCACGCGCACGAAGGGGATGATCCACTCCTTGTACGGGCCGACGGCATAGGCGTAGCTGGCGATTTCCTTCAGGCCGGCCGGGGTGACCATGTCGGCATAGGTGCGGGTGTTGGCTGCGCCCTCGAGCACGAAATCGTAGGGACGACCGCTGCCGTTGATCAGCTGCGCCAGGCGGACCGTGCTGAGCTTGCTGATTTCCTTCAGGTTGCTGACCTCGAACGACTGCACGAACACCGGGGCGCCGCGGTGGTTCCAGCCGTTCTTCTCGAGCGTGGCCAGCAGCGGCTTTTCCAGCGGCAGGCCGATCGACTTGAAATAGGTCGGGTGCTTGGTTTCCGGCTCGATCGCGATCACGCGGCCCTTGGCGGCGGACTGGGCCTTGGCCAGGTCGATGACCTCCTGCAGCGTCGGCACCTCGAACTGGTCGTTGTACTGGGTGTTGGCGGGACGAATCGCGGGAATGCGCTCGCGGGCGCGCAGGGTCTTGAGTTCGGCCAGCGTGAAGTCTTCGGTGAACCAGCCGGTGATGGCGGAGCCGTCAATGGTCTTGGTGGCCTTGCGCGAGGCGAACTGCGGCAGCTCGGCGACGTTGGTGGTGGCTTCCTTGATCGAGCCGTCGGCGTTGACGATCGCGAGGGCGTTCTCGTGCCGGTCGACCAGCACGCCATCCTTGGTGATGACCAAATCGGGTTCGATGATGTCGGCGCCGTCGTCGATCGCCTTCTGGTAGGCCGCCAGCGTGTGCTCGGGACGCAGGGCCGAGGCACCGCGGTGTGCAATCACCGTCGGCGTGGGCGGCATATAGCTGTCCTCGCTGTCGTTGCAGCCAGCCAGGGAGAGCACAGCGGCCAGGGCCAGCGTCGTGGGCATGAGGATCGGGGATTGGGTCATGGGGGCTTCTGTGGAGGAAACCGCCCAATCTAGGCCAGCCCCGTGAAGCCCCGGTGATCGCTCAATGAAGATCGCGTGAATCAGCCCAGCAGCTGGCCGATCCGGTCCAGATAGACCGATGCCGGCACGGCCCGGATCGGCTCGCCATGGTTGTAGCCATAGCTCACGAGCGCGACCGGGCAGCCGGCCGCATGCGCCGCCTCGGCATCGTTGCGCGAGTCGCCGACCATCAGCGTGCGCGCCGGCAGGGTGCCGAGCGCGCGGCAGGTCTCGAGCAGCGGCAACGGATCGGGCTTCTTGCGCGCGAACGAGTCGCCACCGAAGACGAACTCGAAATAGCCCTCCAGCCCCTTGGCCGCCAGCAACGGCCGCGCGAAGGCCAGCGGCTTGTTGGTCAGGCAGGCCAGGCGCAGGCCGGCGTCGCGCAGCGCCTGCAGGCCCTCGGCCACGCCATCGAAGACCGCGGCAAATTCGCCGTTGATGCTCAGGTAATGGCGCTGGTAGGCGGCCCAGGCCAGCTCGTAGCGCGCCTGATCGCCACCGACCGCGGCCAGGGTCTGGCGGATCAGGTGCTCGCTGCCCTTGCCAACGGTGCGCTCGACGAAAGCGCGCTCCACGCGCGGCAGGCCGAACTCGTCCAGCGTCAGGCCCAGCACGGCGACGAAGTCGCCCAGCGTGTCGACCATGGTGCCGTCGAGGTCGATGATGGCGGCGTCGAGGCCGGACGGAAGGTCGGGCCGCAGGCCCGGTTGGCGATCAGGAAAACTCATCAGTACAGGAGAAAAAACTGGAAAAGGCCAGGCGGCTTACAGCCCGCCGAGGCAGAGATATTTGGTCTCGAGATATTCGTCGATGCCGTGGTGCGAACCCTCGCGCCCCATGCCGGACTGCTTGACGCCGCCGAACGGCGCGACGGCGGTCGAGATCACGCCGCTGTTGATGCCGACCATGCCATAGTCCAGCGCCCGGCTGACGCGCCAGACCCGCCCGACATCGCGCGAGTAGAAATAGGCGGCCAGGCCGAACTCGGTGTCGTTGGCCAGCGCGATCGCCTCGGCCTCGGTCTGGAAGCGGAACAGCGGCGCGACCGGGCCGAAGATTTCCTCCCGCGCCAGCCGCATCGCGGGCGTGACATCGGCCAGCAGGGTCGGCTCGTAGAAGGTGCCGCCCAGCGCATGGCGCTGGCCGCCGCTCAGGACCCGCGCGCCCTGGGCCACGGCATCCGCGACCAGAGCCTCGACCTTGGTCAGCGCGGCGCTGTCGATCAGCGGACCCTGCTGCACGCCGGGCTCGAGGCCGTTGCCGACCTGCAGCTTGGCGATGGCCGCGGCCAGCTTGCCGGCAAAGGCCTCGTAGACGCCGTCCTGCACCAGCAGCCGGTTGCTGCAGACGCAGGTCTGGCCGCTGTTGCGGAACTTGGAGGCCAGCGCGCCCTCGACCGCCGCGTCCAGGTCGGCATCGTCGAAGACGATGAAGGGCGCATTGCCGCCGAGCTCGAGCGACATCTTCTTGAGCGTGGGCGCGCATTGCGCGGCCAGCAGGCGGCCGGTCTCGGTCGAGCCGGTGAAGCTCAGCTTGCGCACCACCGGGCTGGCGGTCAGCTCGGCGCCGATCACGCGCGCGTTGCCGGTGACGACGTTCAGCACCCCGGCCGGCAAGCCGGCGCGCTGGGCCAGCTCGGCCATCGCCAGCGCCGACAGCGGCGTCTGCGTCGCCGGCTTGACGATGATGGTGCAGCCGGCCGCCAGCGCCGGCGCGACCTTGCGCGTGATCATCGCGGCCGGGAAGTTCCAGGGCGTGATCGCGGCGCAGACCCCGACCGGCTCGCGCGTGACGATGATCTGCTTGTCGGGCCAGGGCGAGGGAATGACCTCGCCATAGACCCGGCGCGCTTCCTCGGCGAACCACTCGATGAAGGAGGCGGCATAGGTGATCTCGCCGCGCGCCTCGGCCAGCGGCTTGCCCTGCTCGCTCGTCATCAGCAGCGCCAGATCCTCCTGGTGCTGCAGCATCAGCTCGAACCAGCGCCGCAGGATGCGGGCGCGCTCCTCGGCGGTGCGTGCCTTCCAGCCCGGAAAGGCCTGCGCGGCCGCCCGGATCGCGGCCTGGGTCTCGCCCACGCCGGCGTCCGGAATGCTGCCGACCAGCCAGCCGGTGGCCGGGTTGCGCACCGCCAGCGTCGCGCCGTCGGCGGCGCCGACCCAGCGGTCGTCGATGAAGCACAGGTTCTTGAGCAGGCCGGGGTCCTGGAGGCTGAGGGTAGTCATGGTCGCGAAGCTGAAGTGGATCGGTGGCTGGTGATCGTTCGGGCCGGGCAAGGCCGTACACTTTCTCCATCCGTCAGACAGATAGTAAGATTTTTCATGAAGCGAATGCTCGCGGCCTGTTTTTGCGCCCTGGGATCGGTGTTGCCGACCCAGGCGGCCGAGGTTTCCGTGGCCGTGGCCGCCAACTTCACGGCGCCGATGCAGAAGATCGCCGCCGCGTTCGAGCAGGACAGCGGCCACAAGGCCAGACTGGCGTTCGGCTCGACCGGCCGCTTCTACGCCCAGATCCAGCAAGGCGCGCCATTCCAGCTGCTGCTGGCCGCGGACGACGAGACTCCTGCCAAGCTGGAGCGGGAAGGCCTGGGCCTGGCTGGCAGCCGCTTCACCTACGCGATCGGCCGGCTCGTGCTCTGGAGTCCGCAGCCAGGCCTGGTCGACGACCAGGGCCTGGTGCTCAGGCAGGGCCGCTTCGACAAGCTGGCCCTGGCCGACCCGAAACTCGCCCCCTATGGCGCCGCCGCGATCGAAAGCCTGACCCGGCTCGGCCTGCTGCAGCAGCTGCAAGCCAAATTCGTGCATGGCGAGAACATTGCCCAGGCCTACCAGTTCGTCGCCAGCGGCAATGCCCAGCTCGGCCTGCTGGCCTTGTCGCAGGTCCATGTCGACGGCCGACTGCGCGCGGGCTCGGCCTGGGTCCTGCCGGCCTGGCTGCACCGCCCGATCCGGCAGGATGCCCTGCTGCTGAACCCGGGCAAGGACAATCCGGCGGCCCTGGCGCTGCTGCGCTACCTGCAAGGCGACAAGGCGCGCGCCATCATCCACGCCCACGGCTACGAGTTCTGACATGCCCTTCGACCCGGCTGCCCTGCAGGCGATCTGGCTCACGCTCAAGCTCGCGACGCTGACCACCTTGCTGCTGCTGCTGATCGCGACGCCGCTGGCCTGGTGGCTGGCGCGGACCGGCTCGCGCTGGCGCGCCCCGATCAGCGCGCTGGTGACGCTGCCGCTGGTGCTGCCGCCCTCGGTGCTGGGCTTCTACCTGCTGCTGGCAATGGGCCCGCACGGCCCGCTGGGCCAGCTGACGCAGGCGCTGGGCTGGGGCTTGCTGTCGTTCAGCTTCACGGGACTGCTGATCGGCTCGGTCATCTTCTCGCTGCCGTTCGCGGTGCAGCCGCTGCAGCATGCCTTCGAGGCCCAGGGTCAGCGTGCGATGGAAGTCGCCGCCACGCTGCGCGCGCGCCCGCTGGACGCCTTCTTCACGGTGGCGCTGCCGCAGGCCAGGACCGGACTGGTCACGGCGGCGATCCTGAGCTTCGCGCACACGGTCGGCGAGTTCGGCGTCGTGCTGATGATCGGCGGCAACATCCCGGGCCAGACCCGGGTGGTGTCGACCCAGATCTACGGCCATGTCGAGGCGATGGAATATGCCCAGGCGCACTGGCTGGCCGGCGCCATGGTGCTGTTCTCCTTCGTGGTGCTGCTGAGCCTGGCGCTGCTCAAGCGCCAGCGCGGCCCGGGACTGCCATGAGCGAGCAGGCGCTGCAGATCCGGCTCACGCTGCCACGGGCCGATTTCGCGCTGCAGGTCGACCTGCAGCTGCCCGTGCGCGGCATCACGGTGTTGTTCGGGGCCTCCGGCTCGGGCAAGACCAGCCTGCTGCGCTGCGTCGCCGGGCTGGAGCGGGCGCAACAGGCCCATGTCGCCGTCGCCGGCGAGGTCTGGCAGGACGATGCGACCGGCCTGTTCCTGCCGACCCACCGGCGCGCGCTGGGCTATGTGTTCCAGGAAGCCAGCCTGTTCGAGCATCTGGACGTGCAGGGCAATCTCGATTACGGCGTCAGGCGCGCGCGCGCGCCGCAAGCCAGGCAGCAGCTGCAGGCGGCGATCGAGCTGCTGGGCATCGCCGAGCTGCTGCGGCGCCGGCCGGCCCAGCTCTCGGGCGGCGAACGCCAGCGGGTCGCGATCGCGCGCGCGCTGGCCACGGCGCCCCGGGTGCTGCTGCTCGACGAACCGATGGCCGCGCTCGACCTGGCGCGCCGGCTCGAGATCATGCCCTGGCTCGAACGCCTGCGCGACGAGCTCAGCATCCCGATGCTCTACGTCACCCATTCTGCCGACGAGCTGGCGCGGCTGGCCGACCATCTGGTGGTGCTCGAGCGCGGGCAGGTGCGTGCGGTCGGTCCGGTGCAGCAGGTGCTGGCCTCGCTGCAGAGCCCGGTCGTGGTCGGCGAGGATGCCGGCGTGCTGCTGCAGGGCCGGGTCGCCGAACGCGATGGCGACTGGCAGCTGGCGCGGGTGGCGTTCGAGGGCGGTGAGCTCTGGGTACGCGACCGCGACATCCCCGTCGGGCAAAGCGTGCGGCTGCGCGTGCTGGCGCGCGACGTGAGCCTGACGACCACGGAACCGCATCACACCAGCATCCAGAACCATCTGCCGGGACGGATCGATTCGATCGCCCCCGATGCCCATCCGTCACAGGTGCTGGTGCGCGTGCGTTGCGGCGAGGCGGTGCTGCTGGCGCGCATCACCCGGCGCGCCCAGGCCCTGCTGCACCTGCAGCCGAGCAGCATAGTCTGGGTGCAGGTGAAGTCGGTGGCCGTGGTGCAGTGAAGCAGGCCAGGCCTTACTGGCGCGACTGGGCCAGCGCCGCCAGGACCTGATCGGCCTCGGCCCGGACCCGCCCCGACACCGCGGTCGCGAGCTGCAGCCGCCTGAGCAGCCAGGGCTCCAGGGCATCGTCGAGCGGTGCCACGAACGACGGGAGATCGGCCAGGGGCAGAGCGTCTTCGGGCCAGCTGGTCGCGCTGGGCTGGGTCAGGGCGGTTCCGATCGCATCGACCGCCTGCGCCAGCGGCGGCTGCAGCGGCAGCAGATCGATCCGGTCCCGATGCTGGACCAGCATCGTCTTGACCGCCGTCAACTGGGCCAGCAGCTGGTAGCTGTAGGCCAGCAGCCGTTCCAGCGGCTCCAGCGGCGGCCTGACGGCGCGCGGTTCGGACAGCGAACGCTGGATCGCCTGCATCAGCGCGGATAGGCTGTCGTGCGCCTCGCGGCGGGCCAGCCGCCATTCGATCTCGGGCGCGTTGTCTATCGCCTGCAGCTGGCCGAGTCCGAGCGCGACCTCGGCATGGCGGGCTTGCGCCTTCAGCGTCCGGTTCAGCAGCGAGGGCATGGCATGGCGCTCCCAGGACGGCAGGAAATAGCTGAACAGCCAGGCAAAGCCGACCCCGATCAGCGTGTCGGCCATGCGCTCGATCACGTCGAACACCGGCGAGGCCCCGGCATTGAGCATATGGGCCTGGACCAGCCCGAGCAGCGTGGCCGCCACGGCAGTAACCAGATAGCGCCTGGCCGCGAAGGCATGGGCGCAGGCCTGTGCCAGCGTCAGGACCAGCAGCAGCTGCAGCGCCGACAGATGGGCCGACAGCAGCGCGGCCGACAGCAGACAGCCGATCAAGGTGCCCAGCACACGGTGGTTGCGGCGTTCCAGGGTCTGGGCCAGGCTGCCGCGCAGCACGACGACGATCGTCAACAGAATCCAGTAATCATGCGTGCCCCAGGGCAGGACCTGCGCCAGGGCATAGGCCGAGCCCAGCGCCAGGCTGGCCCGGATCGCATGCCGCAGCGAGGGCGCGTTCCAGCGCCAGAGCGAGGCCAGTGGCCGCCAGCTCCAGTGGGTGGGACTCACGAACAGCTGCCAGGCGGTGCGGACCGCCGCCAGGTTCGGCGCTGCCTGGCCACGCCCGAGCTCGATCAGGCGCAGCACATCGTCGCTCAGATTGGCGACCCGGTTGGCCAGGCTCAGTGTCAGCGCCGCCGGCAAGACATCGGACGCTTCGCGAGCGAAATCGGCGGCACAGGCGGCCTTGCGCCAGGGCGCCAGCGACTGGCCCAGATCCGGGCAGGCCGCTGGCAGATCGCCCCGCAGCAGGGCGTCAGCCACCTGCTCGGTCGCACTGGCGCAATCCTGCATGACCCGGGACAGCAGCGGCAAGACCGATGGATGTCCGGGCTGGGCCCGGATCGCATCGAGGTCGAGCTCGCAGGCCAGCAGGTGGTCGCGCAGCTCCATGACCAGCAGCAGCATGGCCACCAGCTGCTGGCGGCGCGCAGTGCGCGGCGACTCGAGCAGGATGTCGCGCGCCGCTTGCAGCTGATCGGCCAGCTGGGCCTGCTGGCGCAGCACGGCGCCGATCACCGGCAGGCCGGACGCCGATGCCGGCTCGTCCCGGGGCTGGAACTGCCTGGCCTGCAGCCGCATCAGTGCCACCAGCGAGAACAGGGTGTTGGCCAGGGTCGTGACCCGGTAGAACGGATTCAGCCAGGCATTGGCAACCGTGGCCCAGACCAGGTAGACGCCAGCGCCGAGCGCGAAGCAGGCACTGTTGAACAGCACGCTGGCCTCGCTGGCCTGCCGGGGCATGGCCATCGAGAACAAGACCGCGAACATCAGCGACATGACGATCGGCAGGCCCCGCTTGCCCCAGGCCCCGGCCAGGAAGGCCAGAAAGGTGGCCGAGACCAGCAGCAAGCCCAGGTAGAGCGGCGAGGCATGCAGCGCCTGCACCGCCGCGAACAAGGGCAGGCCCAGGATGGCCGACGGCAGCAGCAACCAGATCTTGCCGTACTTGGGCGCGGCCTGGTCGGGCGGAATGCAGACGATCACGCCGACCGAAGCGGCGGCTGCCGCTTCCGGCCCGAGCCAGAGCCGAACGAGACCGGAAATCAGCAGCAGGCCGAGCGCGGCCATCGCCCCGTTGCCAAAGTAGGGGCTCAACAACACGCGCAGCGCCGCCCGCAAGCGCGGGTGCTTCATCCATTGCCTGATCATGTCCATGGTAGCGGTCGATGGTAAGCCAGGAACCGGACGGGTGGGAATGTGACGGCTGACACTGGCCCCCAACGCGCAGCCTCGGGCCTGTCGGGCCGGCGCAAAACAAAAGCCCCGCCTGAATCAACAGGAGGGGCTTTTGCCTGGCCACTGGGGCCTGATCTGGAGCGGGATAAGAGACTCGAACTCTCGACCTATACCTTGGCAAGGTATCGCTCTACCAACTGAGCTAATCCCGCGAAATTTGGTGGCATGATTGTAGCAGAAGATCCGGGCCTGGACTCATGCCAGTCCGGCGCGCCACCGGGTACGACTGGCATCAGCTTGAAGTCCGCTGCGCCCGGGTCGCCAGCCAGGCCTCGTAGCCCCCTTTCAGGGGCTTGGCCGATGCATAACCGGCTTGCTGCAGCTGTCGGGCCGCCTGCACGGCGCTGGCGTCCTCGGGGCAGGCGCATAGGGTCACGATCGGCCGGTCCTTGGGCCAGTCGCCGACCGCCTCCAGCAGCCAGTCATGTTCGGCCACCCGGGTGCCATCGATCGGACCGGTCTCGGCGATCATCGTGGCGCTGCGCAGGTCGAGCACGAGCGGCGGCTCGGCACCGGCCAAGGCCGCGATCAGCTCGTCTGGCGTGATGTGCGGCACGGCGCTGAGTTGCCTGAAGCGGTATTTCTGCCAGAGCTTCCAGCCGATCCCGCTGACCAGCAACACGAGCACCAGCAACAACAGCCAGCTGGCATGGCGGTCCAGCAGCGCGATGACTGACTGCACGGCATCCTGCAACAGCCAGCCGGCGCCGAGCGCGAGTCCGGCCCATAGAGCGGATCCGACAGCCGCCGCCAGCAGGAAGCCCAGCGGGTTCATGCGCATCGCACCGGCAATCGGCGGCGCCACGGTCGAAAAACCCGGGATGAACTTGGCCACGACCAGCGACGACACCCCCCAGCGGATGAATCTGGCCTCGGTCAGGCTGACGCAGGAAGAGGGGTTGATCGAGAGCTTGCACAGGCCGGCCAGCACCCGGTAGCCGAACAGCTTGCCGGTCAGGTACCAGATCCAGTCGGCAATCACCGAGGCGACGACCGCCGCCGCCAGGATCTGGCCGAGACTGCCCGAGGTCGCCGCCAGACTGCCGGCGAGCAACAGGGTCGGCACCGCCGGTACCGGCAGGCCGATCTGCTGCAACAGGACGTTCACGAACACGACGGTGATCGCGTCCTCGCGAAGGGTCTGGCTGATCTGATTGATATCCATGAATTC
>JAPLPQ010000044.1 GCA_026400105.1 Burkholderiales bacterium | reverse complement strand
CCAGCCGCTGCGCCGCATCGCTCAGGGCCTGGGCGCCGATCTGGGCGGCGACCCCCTTGAGCGTATGCGCCGTGCGTTCCGCCTCGTCCCAGTCTGAGCGCGCGATGGCCTGCGCCAGCCGGTCCGGCGCAGCAGCCTGATCGGCGACGAACTTGACCAGCAGACTGAGGTAGAGCGACTCGCGCCCGGCCGCCCGCCTCAGCCCGAGCTGGCTGTCGAGCCCGTCGATCTGTGCCAGCGCCTTCCAGCATGGCTCGTCCGCGTCATGCGCTGGCTGGCGCAGGGCAGCGGCATTGGCTGGCACCGTGTCGGCGCCAGATCCGGGCCTGGGTTTGACCCAGCGCCGCAGCTTGGTCAGCAGTTGCTCCGGGTCTATCGGCTTGGCGATATGGTCGTTCATGCCGGCCTCGAGACAGCGCTTGCGGTCGACCACCATCGCGTTGGCTGTCATGGCCAGGATCGGCAGCGCTTGCAGTGCAGGCAGCTTGCGGATTTCGCGTGTTGCGCTGAGCCCGTCCATCACCGGCATCTGCATGTCCATCAGCACGATGTCGTAGCGCTGGCGCTTGACCATGTGCAGTGCGACCGCGCCGTCCCCGGCCAGTTCCACCTGCAGTCCGAGCGCCTTGAGGAACTCGGTCGCCACTTCCTGGTTGAGTGCGTTGTCTTCCACCAGCAGCGCGCGCGCGCCCTGCAGTTCGACCGCCGGCGACAAGGGCTCTGTCCCCGCCGGCTGGCGGTCTGCTGCGGAAGGTGTCCCGCCACTCAGCTCGATCTTGACCCCTTGTTGCCGGGGACTGGCAAGACCCAGCCCCAGGCAGGTCGTGAACCAGAAGGTCGATCCCGAGCCGGGATGGCTGTCGACACCGATGCCGCCTCCCATCAGTTCGACCAGCCGCTTCGAGATCGACAGGCCCAGCCCGCTGCCGCCGTACTTGCGCGTGATCGAGCTGTCGGCCTGCTGGAAGGTCTGGAACAGCCGCTCGCGCTGTTGCTGCGACAGTCCGATGCCGGTGTCGCGCACCGCGAAATGCAGTATCACCTGTCCCGCGCGGCGTTCCTGCAGCGAGACCTTGATCGCGATCTCGCCCTGCGCCGTGAACTTGACGGCGTTGCTGGCCAGGTTGATCAGTACCTGCTCGAGCCGCAGCGGATCGCCCACCAGCTGCATCGGCATCTCGTCGGCGACCTCGACGATGAGCTTGAGCCCCTTGCTGGCGGCTTTTTCCGAAATGACCGACACCACGTCGTCGAGCATCTGCTCGAGGTCGAACTCGACCTGTTCCAGCGCCACCTTGCCGGCCTCGAGCTTGCTGATGTCGAGGATGTCGTTGATCACGCCCAGCAGATGCCGGCTCGAGGACTGGATCTTCTGCAGATAGTCGCGCACCTTGGGCGGCGGGTCGGCCCTGAGCGCGAGCAGCGTCATGCCCATGACCGCATTCATCGGCGTGCGGATCTCGTGCGACATATTGGCCAGGAAGGCGCTCTTGGCCTGGCTGGCGGACTCGGCGGCCAGCCGGCGCACCCGTTCGCGCAGGCGCTCGACGCCGAAGGTCATGTTGTGCGCCAGTTCCAGCAGCAGCTTGACCTCCTCGGGCGCGAAGGCATCCGCCTCGCGGGCATAGACCATCATGGCGCCAAAACTGCCGGTTTCCGACAGCTTCATGGGCAAGGCGATGCTGGACTGATAGCCATGCTTGAGCGCCATCTCGCGCCAGGGTGCCATCCTGGGATTGCCCAGGTAGTTCTGGTTGACCTGCGGCAGGCCGCTGCGAATCGCTTCGCCGGTCGGACCGCGGCCCAATTCCGAATGCTCGTCCCAGCTGATCTGGATGTCGGCCAGGTAACCGTCGTTCGAACCCCAGGACACCAGCGGCCGGATCGTCTTGCCTGGGTCCTGTTCGGCACTGCCGACCCAGGCCATGCGGTAACCGCCGGACTCGACCACGACCCGGCAGATTTCGCTCAGCAATTCGGTCTCGGAGTCGGAGCTGGCCATCGCGAAGTTGCAGTCGCTCAGCAGGCGCAGCGCGCGCTGCACCTTGTGTTCGGACTGCTCGGCTTCGACGCTGCGCGTGATGTCGCGCGCCACGCCGAACAGGCCGACGATCTGGCCGTCCTGGTTCCGGATCGGGTATTTGCGGTTGTCGACCCAGCCGGCCCGGCCGTCCTTGCGCATGATGGGCTGGACCTCGTGCGCGACCGGCAGGCCGCTGAAAACCTGCTTTTCCAGGTAGTAGTAGCGGTCGGCCAAGGCTTGCGGAAAGACGTCGTAGTCGGTCTGGCCCAGCAGGTCGGTCCAGTGCTCGGCCGGACTGCAGATCGTCACCAGGGTCTGGCTGGCGCCAGTGAAGACATGGTTGCGGTCCTTGAAGTAGATGAAGTCGTCGGTGTTCTCCATCATGGCGCGGAAATTGGCCGTCAGCGACGCATCATCCAGCGTCCGCGGCAGGCTCTTGGCGTCCTGCAGCAGCAGCTCCAGCATGACCCCGCCGTCGCGCGCCGGGGCTCGGTCGTAGTTCGCCTTGACGCAGCGGATCTGGCCGCCGGCCTGACGCAGACGCAGGTTCATTGCCCCGGACGACCGGCCGGAATCGGTGGTGAACAGGATTTCGGCCAAATCGCTGTCGTCCGGATGTATCAGTTCCCTGAGTGACAGGCGCTCGCTGATGAAATCAGCGGCCGCGTAGCCCAGCAACGGCAAGATAGCCGCGCTGGCCGATAGCACCGACCAGTGCGAGCGCAGCAGCAGACTGATCTTGGCTTCGTTCATGGGGTTTCATTATGACCATTCTTGGACTAGTTGTTTTAGGTTGTTGCTCGGCTCGCGCTCTGGCTAGCGGGCGGCGCGGCGCCCGCCGGTGCAGCGTCGATGACCGGCCAGATCGATCCGGTGCTGGACCTCTAGATAGCCCTGTTCGCCCAGCAGCTGCGCGACCGCGTCGGCCTGGTCCCAGCCATGCTCGAGCAGCAGCCAGCCGCCGGGCTGCAGATGCTCCAGGGCCTGGGCTGCGATGCGGCGGATGTCGTCCAGCCCGTCGGCGCCGCTGACCAGCGCCGACAGCGGCTCGTGCGTCAGCGCGGCCAGATGCGGGTCGTCGGCGCGGATATAGGGCGGATTGCTGACGATCAGCTCGAAGCGCGCGGGCAGGGCGGAGCCGTTGGGTGCCTGGGCGGCCGCTTCGGCCTGGCGCCGGGCCCAGTCGGCCAGCCAGCTGCCGAGCAGGAATCGCACCGGCAGGCCCAGCTGGCTGGCGTTGGCGCTCGCCACGGCCAGCGCGTCGCGGCTGGCGTCGAGCGCCCAGACCTGGGCATCGGGCCGGCGCTGCTGCAGCGCCAGCGCGATCGCGCCGCTGCCGGTGCCGAGGTCGAGCAGGCCGGGGTTCTTCCGTGGGGCCAGCACCTCGAGCGCCCAGTCGACCAGGGTCTCGGTGTCGGGGCGCGGGTCGAGCACGCGCGCGTCGACCTGCAGCTCGAGGCCGTGGAATTCGCGCTTGCCGACCAGATAGGCCACCGGCTCGCCCGTCAGCCGGCGGCGGCACAGCGCCAGGAACTCCTGCGCGGCCTCCGTGGCCAGCGGGTCGGTGTCGTGCGTGATCAGCCAGGCCCGGTCGTGCGGCGAGCGGCCGAGCCGGTGCAGCAGCAGCACCTGGGCGTCGAGCTTGTCGAGTCCGGCCTGGCGCGCGTGCAGCAAGGCCTGCTGCACCGTTGCCGGCAGGGCTTGATCCCGATCGGCTTCAGGTCCGGTCGCAGCCAGTCCGGCCGGCTCGGCGGCGCTCATGCCAGTGCCCCGTGCGCGGCCTGGCCGGCGCTCTGTTCGAGGTCGGCCATCAGCTCGGCGCCGCGCGCGAGCTGCAGCGCGTGGATCACCTCGTCGATCTCGCCTTCCATCACGGCGCCGAGCTTGTACAGCGTCAGGTTGATGCGGTGGTCGGTCAGGCGGCCCTGCGGGAAGTTGTAGGTCCTGATGCGGTCGCTGCGGTCGCCGCTGCCGATCAGGCCCTTGCGCTCGGCGGCCTCCTTGGCGGCGCGCTCGCTGCGCTCCTTTTCCTGGATCCGGGCTTGCAGCACCTGCAGCGCCTTGGCCTTGTTGCTGTGCTGGCTGCGGCCGTCCTGGCATTCGGCCACGATGCCGGTCGGCAGGTGGACCACGCGCACCGCCGAGTCGGTCTTGTTGATATGCTGGCCGCCAGCGCCGCTGGCGCGGAAGGTGTCGATGCGCAGGTCGGCCGGATTGAGCTTGATGGCTTCGGTCTCGTCGGGCTCCGGCATCACCGCGACGGTGCAGGCGCTGGTGTGGATGCGGCCCTGGGATTCGGTCGCCGGCACGCGCTGCACCCGGTGGCCGCCCGACTCGAAGCGCAGCTTGCCGTAGGCCCGTGTGCCGACCACGCGCAGCACCACTTCCTTGTAGCCGCCGAGCTCGCTGGGCGACTCGCTGACCACCTCGACCCGCCAGCCCTGGCGCTCGGCGTAGCGGGTGTAGAGCCGGGTCAGGTCGCCGGCGAACAGCGCGGCCTCGTCGCCGCCGGTGCCGGCGCGCACTTCGAGGAAGGCATTGCGGTCATCGTCCTGGTCCTTGGGCAGCAGCAGCAACTGCAGCTCCTGCTCGAGCGCGGCGAGCTCGGACTCGGCGGCGGCGATCTCGTCCCGCGCCATGGCGGCCAGCTCGGCATCGTCCTCCTGCGCCATGACCCGGGCCTCGGCCAGTTCGGCCTCGCGCTGCTGGTAGCGCAGCCAGGGCTCGATCAGGGCGCCGTTCTCGGCATGCTCGCGGGTCAGCTTGCGAAAGCGCTCCATGTCCTGGGTGGCGTCGGGCGCGCTGAGCAGGGCATCGAGTTCGTGCAGGCGCAGGCGCTGGCGCTCCAGGGTTTCGCGGATGAAGGGCTTCATCCACGGATTATAAAATTGCTGACAAAACGGCGGCCTGCTGCCGGCCCGCTTGCCGATTCAGCCTCAGGGGCCCAGCAGGTCGATGCGGTCGGTGATCACCCCGTCCAGCCCCCAGTCCAGCAGCTGTTCTGCCTCTGCGGCCTGGTTGACGGTATAGGCCAGCGCCCGCCAGCCCTGCGCATGGGCCTGGGCTATGCGCTCAGGTGTCCACAGCGGGTGATGGCAGACCAGCGCGGCGCAGCCGAGCGCCTGTGCCGCCTCCTGCCAGCCGTCCCAGAACTCGTGCAGCAGCAGGCCGCGCGGCAGGGCCGGCGCCGCGGCCTGGGCTGCCGCCAGTGCCGCGACCTGGAACGAGGTCAGCAGCGGCGGCGGCGCGGCCGGCCGGTCCGGGTGCCGGGCGGCATGCTCGGCCCAGCAGCGTTCGGCCTGCTCGGCCACCACCCGGCCGGTCAGGCTTTCCTGGCCCGGCGTGGGCTTGATCTCGATGTTGAGCGCATGGCCCTGGCGCAGGCAGAAGCGGGCCAGGTTTTGCAGCGTCGGCAGCGGTTCGCCGGCGTAGTTGCCGCTGTGCCAGCTGCCGGCGTCGAGCTGGGCCAGCGTGGCCCAGGGCTGGTCGCCGGCCTGGCCCTGGCCGTTCGAGGTCCGCTCCAGCGTCGCGTCGTGCAGCAGCAAGGCCACGCCGTCGGCGCTCAACTTGGCATCGCACTCGAACATGCGGTAGCCATGCCGGGCACCGAGCCGGAACGCGGCCAGGGTGTTCTCGGGCGCCAGCTTGCCGGCGCCCCGGTGCGCGATCCAGCGCGGGTAGGGCCAGGGAGTCATCGGCTTCATGGGCGTCGGATGCCGGTCTGGGCGTCGAAACGGTGCAGCCGGTCGGCGCGCGGCCTGGCGCGCAGGCTGCTGCCGAGCGCGGGCGGGACCTGATCCTCGGGGATGCGCAGCGTCAGGCTCTCGGCGCCCAGGCGGGTGTGGATCAGCCGCTCGGCGCCCAGCAGCTCGACCGACTCGACCTGCAGCGTCCAGCCGTCATCGGCCAGGTCGACATGCTCGGGCCGGATGCCGAGGGTGGTGCCGGCCTCGACGCCCGGCGCCTGTTGCAGCAGGTTCATCGGCGGCGAGCCGATGAAGCTGGCGACGAAGGTGGTGGCCGGGCGGGCATAGACCTCCTCGGGCGTGCCGAACTGCTCCATCCGGCCGTTGTTCATCACGATCATGCGCTGGGCCAGCGTCATGGCCTCGACCTGGTCATGGGTCACGAACAGCGAGGTCACGCCGAGCTCGCGGTGCAGCTGCTGGATCTCGAGTCGGGTCTGGGCGCGCAGCTTGGCGTCCAGGTTCGACAGCGGCTCGTCGAACAGGAAGACCTGCGGCTGGCGCACGATGGCGCGGCCCATCGCCACGCGCTGGCGCTGGCCGCCCGAGAGCTGGCGCGGCTTGCGCCCGAGCAGCGGCTCGAGTTCGAGGATGCGGGCGGCGCGCAAGACCCGGGACTTGATCTGTTCGCTCGGCAGCTTGGCGATCCTGAGCCCGTAGGCCATGTTGTCGAACACGCTCATGTGCGGGTAGAGCGCGTAGTTCTGGAACACCATCGCGATGTCGCGTTGTGCCGGCTCGAGCTGGTTCACCACGCGCGGACCGATCAGGATCTCGCCGCCGCTGATTTCCTCCAGGCCGGCGACCATGCGCAGCAGGGTCGACTTGCCGCAACCCGATGGACCCACGATCACGACGAACTCGCCGTCGCCGATCTCGGCATCGATGCCATGAATCACCTGCAGCGACTGGCGGCCCTGCGGGTATTGCTTGATTACGTTCTTGAAGGTGAGGGATGCCATCGGGGTTCTGGGTTATTTTTCGCTATCGACCAGGCCCTTGACGAACCATTTCTGCATCAGGATCACGACCGCCGCCGGCGGCAACATGGCCAGCATGGCGGTGGCCATGACCAGGTTCCACTCGATGCGCGAGTCGCCGCCGGAGATCATGCGCTTGATGCCCATCACGATCGGGTACATGTTCTCGTCGGTGCTGACCAGCAGCGGCCAGAGGTACTGGTTCCAGCCGTAGATGAACTGGATCACGAACAGCGCCGCGATGCTGGTGCGCGACAGCGGCAGCAGCATGTCCCAGAGAAAGCGCAGCGGCGAGGCGCCGTCGACCTTGGCCGCCTCGACCAGTTCGTCCGGCACGGTCAGGAAGAACTGCCGGAACAAGAAGGTGGCGGTGGCCGAGGCGATCAGCGGGATCGTCAGGCCGGCATAGCTGTTGATCAGGCCGAAATCGGCGATCACCTGGTAGGTCGGCACGATGCGCACCTCGACCGGCAGCATCAGCGTGACGAAGATGGCCCAGAACACCGCCAGGCGAAAGCGGAAGCGGAAATACACGATCGCGAACGCGCTCAGCAGCGAGATCGCGATCTTGCCGACCGAGATCAGCAGCGCCATCACCAGGCTGACCCACAGCATCCGGGCCACGGGCACCTGGGCGGCGACCCCGCCACCGTCGCCGCTCAGGATGGCGCGGTAGTTGGCCCAGCCCTGGTCGCCCGGCCAGATCGGCAGCGGCGCCTGCGCCAGCGTCTGCGCCGAATGGGTCGAGGCCACCAGCGCGATGTAGAGCGGGAACACGATCAGGCCCAGGCCGATCCACAGCACCCCGTGCGACAGCAGGTCGAGCAGACGATTTCGTTCGATCATCTCAGTAATTGACCTTGCGTTCGATATAGCGGAACTGGAACACGGTCAGCGCGACCACGATCAGCATCAGCACCACCGACTGGGCGGCCGAGCCGCCCAGGTCCATGGCCTTGAAACCGTCGAAATAGACCTTGTAGACCAGGATCGCGGTGTCCTTGCCAGGACCGCCCTGGGTGGTCGCATCGACGATGCCGAAGGTGTCGAAGAAGGCGTAGACCGTGTTGACCACCAGCAGGAAGAAGGTGGTCGGCGACAGCAGCGGGAACTGGATGTTCCAGAAGCGGCGCCAGACCCCGGCGCCGTCGATCGCGGCCGCCTCGATCAGCGACTTCGGGATGCTCTGGAAGCCGGCCAGGAAGAACAGGAAGTTGTAGGCGATCTGCTTCCAGACCGCAGCGATCACGATCAGCGCCATCGCGTGCTCGCTGTTGAGCAGCGAGTTCCAGTCGATGCCGACCGACTTGAGCGCCTGCGCCGCCAGTCCGACCGAAGGCGAGAACAGGAACAGCCACAGCACGCCCGCGACCGCCGGCGCCACCGCGTAGGGTAGGATCAGCAGCGTGCGGTAGAACCAGGCGCCCTGGCGGATGCGGTCGGCAAAGAAGGCCAGCAGCAGCGAAATGCTGATGCCCAGCAGCGCGACCAGGCCCGAGAACAGGGCCGTGGTCTGGAACGAGGCCAGGTAGGTCTCGTCCGCCCACAGCGCGTGGAAGTTGTCGAGGCCGACCCACTCGGTCGAGATGCCGAAGGCGTCCGACTGCTGGACCGACTGCAGCAGGGCCTGCCCGGCCGGCCAGAAAAAGAACGCCAGGATGATCAGCCCCTGCGGGGCGATCAGCAGCCAGGGCAGGTAGCCCGAGGCGAATACGACTTTTTTGTCACTGCTCACAATGCATGCACCCCGCCGCAGCGGGGCCGTCCTTCAGGTCGATGGGGAAGCGGTCCGGATCAGGACTTGTTGGCTTTCTCGAATTTCACCAGCAGCTCGTTGCCGCGCTGGACGATGCTGTCGAGTGCCGCCTTGGCCGATTTCTTGCCGGCCCAGACCTGCTCGAGTTCCTCGTCCTCGATGGTGCGGATCTGCACATAGTTGCCCAGGCGGATGCCGCGCGACTTCTCGGTCGTCTTGCGGATCATCTGGTTGACCGAAATGTCGGTGCCCGGGTTCTGCTGGTAGAAGCCCGACTGCTCGGTCAGCTTGAAGGCCGCCATCGTGACCGGCAGGTAGCCGGTGCGCTTGTGGTTGGCGGCCTGGACCGCCGGGTCGGACAGGTAGTTGAAGAAGGACGCAATGCCCTTGTACTCGGCCGGCTTCTTGCCCGACATCGCCCACAGGCTGGCGCCGCCGATCACGGTGTTCTGCGGCGCGCCGGCCACGTCGGGGTAATAGGGCAGGGTACCGACGGCGAACTTGAACTTGGCGTTCTTGCTCACGCCGGCGTAGGCGGCCGAGGAGTTGATGCTGATCGCGCATTCACCCGACTCGAACGGTGCGCCCGCCGCGCTGCCGCGGCCCTTGTAGACGAACAGGCCCTGCTTGGCCATGTTGCCGAGGTTCTCGATGTGGCGCACATGCAGCGGCGAGTTGACGACCAGGCGCGCGTCGAGGCCCTTCATGCCGTTGCCCTGGGTCGCGAGCTCGGTGTTGTG
>JAPLPQ010000062.1 GCA_026400105.1 Burkholderiales bacterium | reverse complement strand
CGTGATGGTCGCGTTCGAAGCCGCGGTGGCCGGCGGCATCCCGATCATCAAGGCGCTGCGCGAGGGGCTGACCGCCAACCGGATCGAGTCGGTGGCCGGCATCATCAACGGCACCACCAACTTCATCCTGTCCGAGATGCGCGACAAGGGGCTCGACTTTTCGACCGCGCTGGCGCAGGCGCAGGGCCTGGGCTACGCCGAAGCCGATCCGACCTTCGACATCGAAGGTGTCGACGCGGCCCACAAGCTGACCATCATGTCGGCGATCGCGTTCGGCATCCCGGTGCAGTTCGACAAAGCGCACGTGGAAGGCATCAGCAAGCTGCAGGCGATCGACATCAAGTACGCCGAGCAGCTGGGCTACCGCATCAAGCTGCTGGGGATCACCCGGCGCACGGTGATCGACGGCGTCGAAGGCATCGAGCTGCGCGTGCACCCGACCCTGATTCCGGCCAAGCGCCTGATCGCCAACGTCGAAGGCGCGATGAACGCCGTCGTGGTGCAGGGCGATGCCGTTGGCACCACGCTCTACTACGGCAAGGGCGCCGGCTCCGAGCCGACCGCCAGCGCCGTGATCGCCGACCTGGTCGACATCACCCGCCTGCACACCGCCGATCCGCTGAACCGCGTGCCGCACCTGGCCTTCCAGCCCAGCGAGCTCAGCGACCTGCCGGTGCTGCCGATGAGCGAAGTCGTGACCAGCTACTACCTGCGCCTGCGCGTGGCCGACAAGGCCGGCGTGCTGGCCCAGGTGACCGGCATCCTGGCCGGCCTGGGCATCAGCATCGATGCGATGCTGCAGCGCGAGGCCGACGAGGTCGCCGGCGAGGGTGCGACCCAGACCGACCTGATCATCCTGACCCACGACACGCGCGAAGGCACGATGAACGACGCGCTGGCCCAGATGCAGGCGCTGCCGACGGTGCTGGCGCCGATCGCCCGCATCCGCAAGGAGGAACTGGCCTGATGCGTTACCTCTCCACCCGCGGTCATGCCGACCGCAAGCGCTTCTGCGAAATCCTGCTCGAAGGCCTGGCGCCCGATGGCGGCCTCTATCTGCCCGAGTCCTACCCGCAGGTCGACGGCGCGACGCTCGACGCCTGGCGCCAGCTGCTGCGCGAGCAGGGCTATGCCGCGCTGGCGTTCGAGGTGCTGTCGCTCTATATCGACGACATCCCGGCCGACGACCTGCGCGCGCTGTGCGCCAAGACCTACACCGAGGCAGTGTTTGGCACGAAGGAAATCGTCCCGCTGCGCAAGCTCGAGGACGGCCTGCTGATCGAAGCCCTGTCCAACGGCCCGACCCTGGCCTTCAAGGACATGGCGATGCAGCTGCTGGGCAACCTGTTCGAATACGAACTGGCGCGTCGCGGCGAGCAGCTCAACATCCTGGGCGCGACCTCGGGCGACACCGGCAGCGCGGCCGAGTACGCGATGCGCGGCAAGCAGGGCGTGCGCGTCTTCATGACCAGCCCGAACGGGCGCATGAGCCCGTTCCAGCAGGCGCAGATGTTCAGCCTGCTCGACGCCAACATCCACAACATCGCGATCGACGGCGTGTTCGATGATTGCCAGGACATCGTCAAGGCGGTCAGCAACGACCTCGAGTTCAAGCGTCAGTACAAGATCGGCACCGTCAACTCGATCAACTGGGCCCGTCTGCTGGCCCAGGTGGTCTACTACTTTGCCGGCTACCTGTACGCGACCGAGAGCAACGCGCAGAAGGTCAGCTTCACGGTGCCGAGCGGCAACTTCGGCAACGTCTGTGCCGGCCATGTCGCGCGCATGATGGGGCTGCCGATCCAGCAGCTGGTGGTGGCGACCAACGAGAACGATGTGCTCGACGAGTTCTTCCGCACCGGCATCTACCGCGTGCGCGGCAGCGCCGACACCTTCGAGACCTCGAGCCCGTCGATGGACATCTCCAAGGCCAGCAACTTCGAGCGCTTCGTGTTCGACCTGCTGGGCCGCGATGGCGCGCGCGTCAAGGCGCTGTTCGGCGACGCGCTGAACCGCGATGGCCGCTTCGACCTGAGCGCCGACCCGCAGTTCGCGCAGGCTGCTGCCCGCTACGGCTTCGTCAGTGGCAAGAGCACGCACGCCAACCGGCTGGACACCATCCGCGACACCTACCAGCGTTTCGGCCAGATGATCGACACCCACACCGCCGACGGCGTCAAGGTGGCGCGCGAGCATCTGATGCAAGGCGTGCCGATGATCGTGCTCGAGACCGCGCTGCCGATCAAGTTTGCCGGCACCATCGTCGAGGCGCTGGGCCAGGAACCGAGCCGTCCGGCCAAGTTCGAGGGCATCGAGGCGTTACCGAAGCGCGTGCTGGTGATGCCGGCCGATGTCGCGCAGGTCAAGGCCTATATCGTCGCTCATTGCGCCGACTGAGGCCTTCGGGCCTGCCAGCGTCCGCTTGCCTGTCCCCTCAACTGTTGGGTTGCCGCCATGAGTCATGAAGTTCATGCAGTTCCAGTCCCGCGCCGCCCCGGCTTGATGAGCCTGGAGGAGGCGCTGGACAAGCTGCTCGGTGCCGCGCAGCCGCTCGTTGGCCAGCAGACGGTGGCTACGCTCGAGGCCGACGGCCGCGTGCTGGCGCAGGACATCCGGTCCGCGCTCGACGTGCCGGGCTTCGACAATTCGTCGATGGACGGCTACGCGGTCAACTGCGTCGAGGTGGCGGCGGCCGTGGCCGCTGGCCAGGCGCTGGCGGTGTCGCAGCGCATACCGGCCGGTCATTTCGGTCCGGCGCTGCAGCCCGACAGCGTCGCGCGCATCTTCACCGGCGCGCCGCTGCCCGCGGGGGCCGACGCGGTGGTGATGCAGGAGGAGGTCGAGTCCGGTCTCGACGCGCAGGGCCAGGGCTTTGCACGTTTCCAGCGCGCGCCCGAGCCTGGCGCCTTCATCCGCCGCCGCGGCGAGGATGTGCGCCAGGGCGACACCGTGCTGCCGGCCGGAACCCGGCTCGGACCGGCCGAACTCGGCCTGGCTGCCAGCCTGGGCTTGGCCGAGCTGCCGGTGCGCCCGCGCTTGCGCGTCGCGCTGTTCTCGACCGGCGACGAGCTCGTGATGCCGGGCGAGGTCGCGCCGCAAGACATGGCGCCGGGCGCGATCTACAACTCGAACCGTTATTTCCTGGCTGTGTTGCTGAAGCGCCTGGGCTGCGAGGTCAGCGACCTGGGCATCGTGCCGGACCGGCGCGAGGTCACGCTGGCTGCTCTGCGCCAGGCTGCCGAGTCGCATGACCTGATCGTGACCAGCGGCGGCGTCTCGGTTGGCGAGGAAGACCATGTCAAGCCGGCCGTGCAGCAGCTCGGCGGCCTGGACCTGTGGCAGATCGCGATCAAGCCCGGCAAGCCGTTTGCCCATGGCTGGATCGCGCGCGCGGGTCAGGTCGGCCGCTGCCATTTCGTCGGCCTGCCGGGCAATCCGGTCTCGAGCTTCGTGACCTTCCTGTTGCTGGTACGGCCCTTCCTGCAGCGGCTGCAGGGCGTGTCGTCCGGTCTCGGGGTCTCGCACGCGGCGGCCGATGGCCTGCCGCAGGCCATTTCCCTGCCGGCGCATTTCGACTGGCCGCGCGCCGACCGCCGGCGCGAGTTCCTGCGCGTACGCCGCAATGCCGCGGGCGGGCTCGACCTGTTTCCGAACCAGAGCTCGGGCGTGCTGACTTCGGTCGCCTGGGGCGACGGCCTGGTCGACCTGCCGGCCGGTCGCACCATTGCGCGCGGCGACAGCGTGCCCTTCATCCCCATGGCGGCCCTGCTGGGCTGAAACCGCATGCAGATCGAGATCCGATTCTTTGCCTCCATCCGCGAGGCGCTCGGCACCTCCAGCCTGAGCTGGCAGACCGAGGCCGCGACCGTCGGCGCGCTGCGCGACGAGCTGGTCGCGCGCGGCGGCGTCTGGGCCGAGGCGCTGGCGCGTGGCCGCGCGGTGCGCGCTTCGCTCGATCAGGTCATGGTCAATGACGAGGCCGCCTTGCGCTCAGGCGCCGAGCTGGCCTTTTTCCCGCCCGTGACGGGGGGCTGAGCATGTCGGCACCCGAACCAGCCGCCAGCGTACAGCGCCGCGCCAGCGTCAGCATCCGACACGAGGACTTCGACCTGAGTGCAGAAGTCGCTGCCTTGCGCCAGGGCATGCCGGCCGTCGGCGCCGTCTGCAGCTTCGTCGGCACCGTGCGCGACCGCAACGAGGGCGCGTCGGTTGCGACGATGGAGCTCGAGCATTACCCCGGCATGACCGAGAAGGCGATCGAGGCCATGATGGAGCAGGCCTTCGCGCGCTTCGACATCCTGGGCGCGCGGGTGGTGCACCGGGTCGGCCTGCTGCAGCCGCTGGACCAGATCGTGCTGGTGGCGGTTAGCTCGATGCACCGCGGCGAGAGCTTCCAGGCCTGCGAGTTCCTGATGGACTACCTCAAGACCCAGGCCCCGTTCTGGAAGAAGGAAGTCACGCCCGCGGGCGCGCGCTGGGTCGATGCCCGGGTCAGCGACGACGCGGCGCTGGCGCGCTGGGGCATCGCCTCCGGCAACGCCTGATTAATCCTGATCAATCGCGCGGCCAGGCTCCCCCTTGCCGGGGAGGTCAACAGGCCGGGGTCGCCGGGATCTTTTCCCGCTTCATGAAGCTCAGCGGGGCTTCGTTCATGGGCTTGCCGGCCGTCTCCTGATCCGGCTGCTGGCCCAGCGCACGCGCGCGCAGTTGGCCGCAGCCGCCGTCCACATCCTGTCCGGCCGAATCGCGCAGGCAGGCGATGATGCCGTGGCGGCGCAGATGCTGGGTCATCTCCCAGGCGCGCTGTTCCGAGGGACGGTTGAAGCCCGAACCCTCGACCGAGTTGAACGGGATGAAGTTCATCATCGCCAGCTTGCCCTGCAGCAGCGGCACCAGGCGCTCGAGTTCCTCGTCGCTGTCATTGATGCCCTCGAGCAGGGTCCACTGGTACTGGATCGGATAACCCGTGGCGCGCGCATAGGTCTCGGCGCGTTCGACCAGTTCCACCGGGCTGATGCGATGCGCGCGCGGCAGCAGGCGCGCGCGCAGTGCGGCGTCGGTCGTGTGCAGCGAAACGGCCAGCGCGGGCTTGACCCGGCCCTGCGGCAGGCGCTCGAAGGCGCGCGGGTCGCCGACGGTCGAGAACACCAGGTTCTTGTGGCCTATCGCGCCATGGCTGGCGAGCAGCTCGATCGCTTCGAGCACGTTGTCGAGGTTGTGCGAGGGCTCGCCCATGCCCATGAACACCACCTTCTTGACCGGGCGCAGCCGGCGCGCGAGCACGACCTGGGCCACGATCTCGGCCGAGCTGATCTGGCGCAGCAGGCCGCTCTGGCCCGTCATGCAGAACTGGCAGCCGACCGCGCAGCCGACCTGGGTCGAGACACAGACGCCGCCGCGCGGCAGCAGCACGCTCTCGACCGTCTGGCCATCCGACAGTTCGACCAGCAGCCGCGCCGACCCGTCAGAGCCCGGGTGCACGCTGTTGACGCGCGCCAGCCCGTCGAGCTCGGCCGATAGCGCCGGCAGGCCTTCGCGCAGCGGGAGCGGAAAGAAATGCTCGGCCTGGCGCCGGCCCTGGTCGAGCGGGCGGGCCTGCAGCCAGGCGCGCAGGATGCGGTCTTCGGGGACGGGGCGGGCGGCGAGCGCGCTCAGGCGCTGTCTGATGTCTTGGATCTGCATGGAGGGCGAATGCTAGCACCGACTTGACGCCTGCGCTGCTGGGGAGCGGACCTTCAAAAGTACCTTGTCGCGCAACTAATCAAGCAGCCTGGGGGCTGGGATGTACTTTCGAATATTGGCCGACAAAAACGGCACACCACAAAATAGGAGGATGGCTGTGTTATATATCGATTTTTTACTAATGTTTCGGAAATAAATATCACATCCGCGCATGCAAACATTCGTTATGACGGAAGAGCGACTTGACAAGTTCCTGTAGCTTCTGGATTCGACGCAAATAGCCCAAGGCCAGCCGCTTCATCCTTGATCTCGACGAACTGGCTGCTGACGCGCCGCTTGACATGAGCCTAGACCTGTTCCTGTTCGTCTGGGTTGAGCTGTGTCGTGTACGGCGGCAAGAAGAACAGTTGCAGCGGTGGTTACGCCTCAATTCTACGGAGGTGGCGTTACTTCCGGAAAAAATAGTAACTTAGTGTCGCACTTCTTGTTTAGTAAAGTATCAATGTGGCTCGCCCAATTGCACGCTCTTTATTCCGGAAAGTTGACTGTATTTCGATAGGTTTTCAAGTTCTATGGCGGCCGAGCCGACGCCTGCTTCTTTTGCCTTTTCAAGAAGCTGCTTTGCCTCTGCGGGGAAGCACTCCGAATAGACCTTTAATCCGTATTTTCGAACCATTCCCTTCATGAATAGGGCTGGCCCATATTCTTTTTCTTTTACTAAAAATTCGATGACTTTCATCATAATTTTCGAATTCGAGTTAATGATGCCGATGTCTTTTGCCTGCCCGCCATGCCAGAGAAAGAAGCAGGCGTAGAGGAGCAGTGCAGGCGAGTACTTTGAAGGATCAAAATCGTACGGGACAGAGTAGGTTGTATATTGAATTCCGTTGGAATCATGGTGCTTCTCTGGCTGAAAGAAGCCAAAAGGCACTGATCCTGCGGCCTCAACGTCGAGAACAAAATGTTGATGGCGCGCTAACACTTGCCCCATCAGGGCGTTAAGTCTCATATAGAGCCTCTCGTAATCAGCTTCCTTTTCGTATGCGTTCGTTATCAGAATCTTTCTCTTCAATTCAATAATTGAGTCTTCGATCTCGCTTGGACGGAGAGTCTGTGGGTCTTGTACTTTGGTTTTGTAGCTGCCCGACGCTACGAGCCATACGACAGCTATGATCGCGACTATTATGATGAATTCCATATTTTATTTTGATGCCTATGTGTCGCGTAATAATTATGTAATTTATTGCATGAAATCTTGATTTATCAGATCTTGTGTTTGTTTTTTTGCCTTCTTTAGTGCTGCCTTTGCTGATCGAGCTAATTTATCAAGATCAAGCTTCAATTGCTTGATATGAAAGTCAATTTCTTGTTCCGTCATGAGTTTTTCGGAGATGGTGGGCGCTCCATCACGAGTGGTGGCTCCATAATGTTTGAGGCAAAGTAGAATGTACGGGTCAAAGGATAAGCGACTACCCTCATCTGTTTTCGTGACCTGATAATAGAATTGACCGATTGTGTCTCGCAAATTTTTTCCCTCGGTGTAGTGGGCTGCTGCAGCTATTCTAAAAGCCTAACGTGAAGTATAAGCCGCAAGCGGCGTATACTTTCGGCATCACTATAGGAAGTCATCACTACACGCTGCGTGATGCGACAACTAGCAAGTCCGATCTTGCTCGTGGGTAGCAAGCAGCCTCATCGCTCGATGTGACGTTGCTATAAGTAGCTGTACTACTGGTTCGTGGTTTGCAAACCACGGCTTGTCCTTGTCGTCTCGCCATCACGTGCCTTGAGAAAGTCGGCTTGAAATCCTCGCCACCGGCCCCCAAGTCCTGCACAATGATTCATCACGGAGGGCTTTGATGCGAGCTGACAAACTCACCACCAAGTTCCAGGAGGCGCTGGGCGAGGCTCAGACCTTGGCGCTAGGCAGCGACCATGCCTATATCGAGCCGGCCCATGTGCTGGCGGCCATGCTGGCGCAGCAGGACGGCCCGCGGTCGCTGCTGCAGCGCGCTGGCGTCAACCTGCCGGCCCTGGCCCAGGAGGCCGATGCGGCGATCAGGAAGTTGCCCCAGGTGCAAGGCCAGGAGCAGGTCCAGGTCGGACGCGACATGGTCAGCCTGCTGCAGGCGGCCGAGAAGGACGCGATCAAGCGCGGCGACCAGTTCGTCGCCAGCGAATCCTTCCTGCTGGCGCTGGCCGACAGCAAGACCGACCTGGCTGCCGCCGCGCGCCAGGCCGGCCTGCAGCGCAAGACCCTGGAAGCCGCCATCGTCGCGGTGCGTGGAGGACAGAGCGTGGACAATCCGGAAGCCGAAGGCCAGCGCGAGGCGCTGAAGAAATACACCCTGGACCTGACCGAGCGCGCGCGCCTGGGCAAGCTCGACCCGGTGATCGGGCGCGATGACGAGATCCGGCGCGCGATCCAGGTGCTGCAGCGCCGCAGCAAGAACAACCCCGTGCTGATCGGCGAGCCCGGCGTCGGCAAGACCGCGATCGTCGAGGGGCTGGCGCAGCGCATCGTCGCCGGCGAGGTGCCCGACACGCTGCGCGACAAGCGGGTGCTGGTGCTGGACATGGCGGGCCTGCTGGCCGGCGCCAAGTTCCGTGGCGAGTTCGAGGAGCGGCTGAAATCCGTGTTGAAGGAGGTGGCGCAGGACGAGGGCCGCATCATCCTGTTCATCGACGAGCTGCACACCATGGTCGGCGCCGGCAAGGCCGAAGGTGCGATGGACGCCGGCAACATGCTCAAGCCCGCCCTGGCGCGCGGCGAGCTGCACTGCATCGGCGCCACCACGCTGGACGAATACCGCAAGTACATCGAGAAGGACGCCGCGCTGGAGCGTCGCTTCCAGAAGGTGCTGGTCAATGAGCCCAGCGTCGAGGACACCATCGCCATCCTGCGCGGCCTGCAGGAGCGCTACGAGAAGCACCACAACGTTGACATCACCGATCCGGCCATCGTCGCGGCGGCCGAGCTGAGCCACCGCTACATCACCGACCGCTTCCTGCCCGACAAGGCGATCGACCTGATCGACGAGGCGGCGGCCAAGATCAAGATCGAGCTCGACTCCAAGCCCGAGGTGATGGACAAGCTCGATCGCCGCATGATCCAGCTCAAGATCGAGCGCGAGGCGGTCAAGCGCGAGAAGGACGAGGCTTCCAGGAAGCGGTTGTCGCTGATCGAGGAGGAGCTTGAGAAGCTGCAGCGCGAGTACGACGACCTCGATCAGATCTGGAAGGCCGAGAAGGCCAGCGTCCAGACCTCGGGCACGGTGCGCGAGGAGGTCGAGCGCGTCAAGCTCGAGATCGAGGATTGGAAGCGCAAGGGCGATTTCAACCGGGTCGCCGAGCTGCAGTACGGCAAGCTGCCCGAGCTCGAGAAGCGCCTGAAGGAAGCCCAGGCCAAGGAGGCCGCCGGCCCCGAGACCGCCAAGCGGCCCAAGCTGCTGCGCACGCAGGTCGGCGCCGAGGAGATCGCCGAGGTGGTGGCCCGCGCCACCGGCATCCCTGTTTCCAAGCTGATGCAGGGCGAGCGCGACAAGCTGCTGGCGATGGAGGACAAGCTGCACGAACGCGTGGTCGGCCAGCACGAGGCGATCCAGGCCGTGGCCAACGCGATCCGGCGCTCGCGCGCGGGCCTGTCCGACCCGAACCGGCCGCTGGGGTCATTCCTGTTCCTGGGCCCGACCGGCGTCGGCAAGACCGAGCTGTGCAAGGCGCTGGCCGGCTTCCTGTTCGACAGCGAGGACCACCTGATCCGCATCGACATGAGCGAGTTCATGGAGAAGCATTCGGTGTCACGGCTGATCGGTGCGCCGCCCGGCTATGTCGGCTACGACGAGGGCGGCTACCTGACCGAGGCGGTGCGGCGCAAGCCCTACAGCGTGATCCTGCTCGACGAGGTCGAGAAGGCGCACCCCGATGTGTTCAACGTGCTGCTGCAGGTGCTCGATGACGGGCGCCTGACCGACGGTCAGGGCCGCACGGTCGACTTCAAGAACGCGGTGATCGTGATGACGTCCAACATCGGCTCGCAGCTTATCCAGGCCAT
>JAPLPQ010000084.1 GCA_026400105.1 Burkholderiales bacterium | reverse complement strand
GTCGAGGAGGACGAGGGCGACATCTTCGCGCTGGCCGATGGCACCTGGCGCGTCAGCGGCGACACGCCGGTCGAGCGCGTGATCGAGTCCTTCGGCATCACGCTCGACGACGAAGGCTTCGACACCATCGGCGGCCTGGTCTCGCATGCGCTGGGTCGGGTGCCGCGCCGCGGCGAGCGTCACTTGCTCGAAGGGCTGGATTTCATGGTCCAGCACAGCAAGGGCGGGGCGGTCAAGTGGTTCAAGGTGACGCGCCTGCCGCACCAGCCTTGAGCCGGCCGTCCTTCCAGCATTGGCCGCAGTTGCCGCTATCGTCCCGCTCATGCGTTGCCTGAACCCCAGCCTGCTGCTGCGGGTCATGCCGCTCGGATTCGCCCTCGGCCTGGCCGGGCTGCTGCAGGCCGCTGCGCTGGCCTGGCCCTGGCGCCTGGGCTGGCCGGCCGGCGAGCCGGTGGCCGGGCTGCAGATCCTGTCGCTGGCCGCGCTGCTGCTGTCGCTGCCCGGCGCACCTTCGGCGCGCTCGGCCTTCCTGCGCGGCTGGATCTGGTCGACCGCCTGGCTCGGCGGGACCTTCTGGTGGCTGTTTGTCTCGATGCATACCTATGGCGGCCTGCCGGCCCCGCTGGCGCTGCTCAGCGTGCTGGCGCTGGCGGCCGCACTCGGGCTGTATTACGCCGGGGCGGCGGCGCTGTTCTGGCGCTGGCGCGGCGCGCGGCTGCCCTGGCGCCTGACGGCCTTCGTCGCGCTCTGGACCCTGGCCGAGCTCGCGCGCGGCCTGCTGTTCACCGGTTTTCCCTGGGGCGCGGGCGGCTATGCCCAGGTCGACGCACTGGCGCCACTGGCGCCCTGGGTCGGGGTCTACGGCATGGGGGCGGTCGCGGCCGCGCTGGCCTTGCTCGCGGCGCAGGCGCTGGCCCTGCTGGCTGGACATGCCGCACCCATTTCCGGTCCGGGTGTTGCCGCAGGCCGGGTTTCCAGCGTCGCCAGGTCCGTCGCGCTGGCTGGCCTGTTCGGCCTGGCCTGGCTCTGCTGGCCTGGCGCCGCCCGGCATTGGGCCGGCATGGTGCCGGTCTGGACCACACCGGCCGGCAAGCTGTCGGCACTGCTGCTGCAGGGCAATATCCCGCAGGACGAGAAGTTCCAGCCCGGCAGCGGCATGCCGCTGGCGCTGGTCTGGTACCGGCAGCAGGCGCACGCGGCGCTCGAGCAGGGGCAGGTCAGCCTGGTGGTCGCGCCCGAGACCGCCATCCCCCTGCTGCCGCAGCAGCTGCCCCCGGCCTGGTGGCAGCCCTTGCTGCAGGGCGTGCAGCAGGGCCGTGCGGCGCTGATGCTGGGCCTGCCGATGGGCAGCCCGGAGCAGGGCTATACCAATTCGGCGCTGTCCTGGCGCCCGGGTCAGGACGAGCCGCTGCGCTACGACAAGCAGCATCTGGTGCCGTTTGGCGAGTTCATCCCGACCGGCTTTCTCTGGTTCACCGAGCTGATGCAGATCCCGCTTGGCGATTTCAACCGCGGCGCGCCGGTGCAGCCGACGCTGGACTGGGCCGGCCAGCGCCTCGCGCCCAATATCTGCTACGAGGACCTGTTCGGCGAGGAGCTCGCGCGCGGCTTTGTCGCGCCGGCGCTGGCGCCGACCGTGCTGGTGAACCTCAGCAACATCGCCTGGTTCGGCGACACGGTGGCGATCGCCCAGCACCGCCAGATCTCGCGCCTGCGCGCGCTCGAGCTGCAGCGCCCGATGCTGCGCGCGACCAATACCGGCGCGACGCTGGCGATCGACCACCTGGGCCGCGTCACGCATGAGCTGCCGCGGCTGACGCGCGCCGTGCTGGCGGTCGAGGTCGAGGGGCGCGAGGGCCTGACCCCCTATGCGCGCTGGGCCGGTCGTTTTGGCCTCTGGCCGCTGGTCCTGCTCGGCGTCATCGCCCTGGCGCTGGCCTGGCGCCGCACCGGCCGGTCGCGACCGTAGAATCAGGCTTTCGCCGCCTGCGCCCTGCAGGTGCGACCCGAATGTATGGCGGATCACCGCCCCTAGGCAATGACATGCTGACCTTTCAACAAATCATCCTGAAACTGCAGGCCTACTGGGACGCCCAGGGCTGCGCCTTGCTCCAGCCCTACGACATGGAAGTCGGCGCCGGCACCAGCCATACCGCGACCTTCCTGCGCGCGATCGGTCCCGAGCCCTGGAAGGCGGCCTATGTCCAGCCCAGCCGCCGGCCCAAGGACGGCCGCTACGGCAACAACCCGAACCGCCTGCAGCATTACTACCAGTACCAGGTGGTGCTGAAACCGGCACCGGCCAACATCCTCGAGCTGTATCTGGGCAGCCTGGAGGCACTGGGCTTCGACCTCAAGAAGAACGACATCCGCTTCGTCGAGGACGACTGGGAAAACCCGACCCTGGGCGCCTGGGGCCTGGGCTGGGAGGTCTGGCTCAACGGCATGGAAGTGACGCAGTTCACCTATTTCCAGCAGGTCGGCGGCATCGACTGCAAGCCCGCCACCGGCGAGATCACCTACGGCCTCGAGCGCCTAGCCATGTACCTGCAGGGCGTCGACAACGTCTACAACCTGCAGTGGACCGACACGCTGAAATACGGCGATGTCTACCACCAGAACGAGGTCGAGCAGTCGACCTACAACTTCGAGCATTCGGACGCCGACTTCCTGTTCACCGCGTTCAATGCGCACGAGAAGCAGGCCAAGTACCTGATGGAGCAGCAGCTCGCGCTGCCGGCCTACGAGCAGGTGCTCAAAGCCGCGCACAGCTTCAACCTGCTCGATGCGCGCGGCGCGATCTCGGTCACCGAGCGCGCGGCCTACATCGGTCGCATCCGCAACCTGGCGCGCGCCGTCGCGCAGAGCTACTACGAGAGCCGCGAGCGCCTGGGCTTCCCGATGGCGCCGCGCGAGTGGGTGGCGCAGATGGAACAGAAAACCGCCTGATATGTTTGCGGGACAGCCCCGGCCTGACCGCGCTGTCCCTTACCGGACAAGACTATGACGACTAAAAACCTGCTGGTGGAGCTCTTCGTCGAGGAACTGCCGCCCAAAGCGCTGAAGAAACTGGGCGACGCCTTTGCCAATCAGCTGTTCGAACAGCTCAAGGCCCAGGGCCTGGCCGGCGCCGATTCCGTCGTGACGCCTTTTGCCTCGCCGCGTCGCCTGGCGGCCCATGTCAGCCAGGTCTGGCTGAAGGCCGAGGACAAGGCGGTGCAGCTCAAGCTGATGCCGGCCTCGGTCGGCCTGAACGCTGACGGCCAGGCCACGCCGGCGCTGCTCAAGAAGCTGGCCGCGCTCGGCGCCGACCTGTCGGACCCGGCCGCTGCCGTGGCCCAGCTCAAGCGCCAGGGCGAAGGCAAGGCCGAGGCGCTGTTCTACGACAGCCTGGTGACCGGCGCGACGCTCGATGCCGGCCTGCAGAAGGCGCTCGACGAGGCGATTGCCAAGCTGCCGATCCCCAAGGTCATGAGCTACCAGCTCGAGACCGACTGCGAGCTGCCGGGCTGGAGCAGTGTCAACTTCGTGCGCCCGGCGCACGGCCTGGTCGCGCTGCATGGCTCGACCGTGGTGCCGGTCAAGGCGCTCGGCCTGACGGCCGGCAACCAGACCCAGGGCCACCGCTTCGAGGCCGCGGTGTCGCCGGTGGTGCTCGCCGATGCCGATGGCTATGCCGAGACCCTGCTGCGCGACGGCGCGGTGTTCGCCAGCTTTGGCGACCGGCGCTTTGCCATCGTGCAGCAGCTGGCGCAGGCGGCCGAAAAGCTCGGCCCCGGCTACGAGGTGCTGATGGACGAGGCGCTGCTCGACGAGGTCACCGGCCTGGTCGAGCGCCCGAACGTGCTGACCTGCAGCTTCGAGGAGGAATTCCTCGAGGTGCCGCAGGAATGCCTGATCCTGACCATGAAGGCGAACCAGAAGTATTTCCCGCTGGTCGACACCCATGGCAAGCTGACCAACCAGTTCCTGGTCGTCAGCAACATCAGCCCGGCCGACGCCAGCGCCGTGATCGGCGGCAACGAGCGCGTGGTGCGCCCGCGCCTGGCCGATGCCAAGTTCTTCTTCGACCAGGACCGCAAGAAGACGCTCGAGTCGCGCGTCGCCGGCCTGGCCAAGGTGGTCTATCACAACAAGCTCGGCACCCAGGGCGAGCGCAGCGAGCGCGTGCGCGCTATCGCCCACGCCATCGTCAACCAGCTGCGCCTGGCCACGCTGCCGTTCACGGTCGACGACAAGGACCATCTCGACCTGCTCGACACCAAGGTCCAGCAGGCCGCACGGCTGGCCAAGACCGATCTGCTGACCGACATGGTCGGCGAGTTTCCCGAGCTGCAGGGCATCATGGGCGGCTATTACGCGCGCCATGAAGGCCTGCGCGATGGCGTCGCGATCGCGATCGAGGACCATTACAAGCCGCGCTTCGCGGGCGACGCGCTGCCGCGCAACCACACCGGCACCGTGCTGGCGCTGGCCGACAAGCTCGAGACGCTGATCGGCCTGTTCGGCATCGGCCAGCTGCCGACCGGCGACAAGGACCCGTTCGCGCTGCGCCGCCATGCGCTGGGCGTGATCCGCATCCTGGCCGAAAAGCAGCTGCCGCTCGATCTGCCCGAGCTGCTGAAAGCCGCCGCCGTGCCGTTCGGCGAGCTGATCACCGACCCGAGCGCGGCGCTGCTCGACTTCATGCTGGACCGCCTGGCCGTCAACCTGCGCGAGCAGGGCTACAGCGCGCAGGAAGTCGATGCCGTGCTGGCGCTCAAGCCGGCCCGCCTGGCTGAAGTGGCGCGCCGTCTGGCCGCGGTGCGCGCCTTCGCGGCGCTGCCCGAGGCGCCCGCGCTGGCCGCTGCCAACAAGCGCGTCGGCAATATCCTCAAGAAGGCCGAGGGCGAGGTCAAGGCCGAGGTGAGACTTGAGCTGCTGCAGGAGGCCGCCGAATCCGCGCTGGCCGCTGCGCTGGCCGAGGTGGCCCCGGTCGCCGAGACGGCCTGGAGCCAGGGCGACTACACCGCCAGCCTGCAGCTGCTGGCCGCGCTGAAGAATCCGGTCGATCGCTTCTTCGACCAGGTCATGGTGAATGCCGAGGACCCGGCGCTCAAGGCGAATCGACTGGGCCTGCTGGCCCAGCTGCACCAGGCCATGAACCGGGTCGCCGACCTGTCGCGCCTGGCGGCCTGATGCGCATCCCGGCCTTGACCAAGCTGGTCGTGATCGACCGCGACGGCATCCTGAGCCAGGACCCGGAAGCCTATGTCCGCGGTTCCGAGGACTGGCAGCCGATTCCGGGTGCGCTCGAGGCGGTCGCGCGCCTGAACCAGTCCGGCTGGCATGTGGTGATCGCGACCAACCAGTCCGGCATCGGGCGCGGCCTGTTCGATGTCATGAGCTTCAACGCCTTCAATGCGCGCATGCTCAAGTCATTGGCCGAGGTCGGCGCGCGCGTCGATGCGATCTTCTTCTGCCCGCATGCGCCCGAGGACGACTGCGATTGCCGCAAGCCCGCTCCCGGTCTGTTTCTCGAGATCGGCAAGCGCCTGGGCGTGCCGCTGGCGCAGGTGCTGGCCGCTGGCGACTCGGTGCGCGATGCCCAGGCCGCCGCCGCTGCCGGCTGCTCGCCCCATCTGATCCTGAGCGGTCAGTCGTCCGCCTACCGCGAGGGTGGCCTGCCCGAAGGGCTGCCGCCCGGCACCCGCGTCCATGCCGACCTGCAGGCTTTTGCCGACTGGGTGCTGGCCCAAGAACCACCGACCTGAGCCCCATGATCTCTGCCATCCGTTCCCTGTTGCACCTGTTGTTCATGGCCGTCACGGTGATTCCGTGGAGCCTGGCCGTGGTGCTGGCCCGTCCCTTCGCGAGCAAGACCACCATCTACTGGATGTGCCAGCGCTGGCTCAAGCTGTCGGTCGACAGCGCGCGCTGGATCATCGGCATCCGCTACCAGGTGCTGGGTCGCGAGAACCTGCCCCAGGGCAGTTCCGACCCGGCGGTGCTGCTGGTCAAGCACCAGTCGACCTGGGAGACCTTCGCGATGCCGGCCATCATGCCGCACCCGCTGGCCTATGTGTTCAAGAAGGAGCTGCTGCGCGTGCCTTTCTTCGGCTGGGCCATCGGCAGCATGGACATGATCCACATCGATCGCGCCGACGGCGCGCGCGCCTTTGCCAAGATGGTGCAGCAGGGCAAGCGCCTGCTGGACCAGGGCACCTGGGTCATCATGTTCCCGGAAGGCACGCGGATCGAGCGCGGCCAGCAGGGGACTTACAAGAGCGGCGGCACCAGGCTGGCGATCAAGACCGGCGCGCCGGTGATCCCGGTCGCCGTGACCTCGGCCAAATGCTGGCCGCGCAAGGCGCTGTTCAAGCAGCCGGGCCAGGTCGAGATCTCGATCGGGCCGCAGATTCCCAGCGTCGGCCGCCAGCATGACGAGCTGATGGCCGAGGTCCAGGCCTGGATCGAGACCGAGATGCGCCGCCTCGACCCCGAAGCCTATCCGCCCAGCGCCCCATGAGCAGCCGGCACCCGCGCGCCAACCGCGAGTGCCGGATTGGCGACCAGCTGCTGGCCTACGAGTTCCAGCGCGCTGCGCGCCGCACCATCGGCCTGAGCGTCGGGCCGCAGGGCCTGAGCGTGCGCGCGCCGCACTGGACGCCGCTGACCGAGGTCGATGCCCTGCTGCTGCGCAAGGCCGACTGGGTGCTGGCCAAGCTGCGTCAGCTCGAGCAGGCCAGCCGGCTGGCGCCGGCCCCGGCCGAGTGGCGCCAGGGGACCGTCCTGCCCTGCCTGGGGCGCAGCCTGGTGCTGGAGCTCGGTCCCGATTCATCTCCCGATCCCTTGCCTGGACTGCGCAGCGACGACCTCGATGCGGCCCTGGCCGACGGGCGCTTGCGGCTGGCGCTGGCGCACGACGCCGGACCCGAGCGGGTGCGCGCGCTGGCCCAGGCCTGGCTGATGCGCGCGGCGCAGCAGGTCTTCCTCGAGCGGCTGGAACATTTCGCGCCGCGCCTGGGCGTGCGCTACCGCAGTCTCAAGCTCTCGAGCGCGGCCACCCGCTGGGGCAGCGCGAGCGCCAACGGCAGCCTGCGGCTCAACTGGCGCCTGGTGCACCTGGAGCTCGAGCTGATCGATTACGTGGTGGTGCATGAGCTGAGTCACCTGCGCCAGATGAACCATGGCCCGGAATTCTGGCGCGTGGTCGCCAGCGTGATGCCCGACTACGAACCGCGGCGCCAGCGGCTCAGACGGGTGCGGCTGGCCCCCTGAGGCCGGGCCCAATAACCGCCTGTAGTTGTCGGGTCATGCAGCTTGGGTAATATTGGGGCATGAGCGTTACCCTGAACCACCTGATTGACAACAACCGCGCCTGGGCCGCCCAGATGGAGCGCGAGCGGCCTGGCTTCTTCGAGAAGCTGTCGCACCAGCAAAGTCCCAAGTACCTCTGGATCGGCTGCTCCGACAGCCGGGTGCCGGCCAACGAGATCACCGGCCTCGATCCGGGCGAGGTGTTCGTGCACCGCAACGTCGCCAACGTGGTCGTGCATTCCGACCTCAACGCCCTGTCGGTGATCCAGTACGCGGTCGACATGCTCAAGGTCGAGCACATCATGGTGGTCGGGCATTACGGCTGCGGTGGCGTGCTGGCCACGCTGCGCGGCACGCGCGTGGGCCTGGTCGACAACTGGCTGCGCCATGTGCATGACGTCAAGCTGCGCCATCGCCGCCGGCTCGACCATTTGCCGGTGGCCGTGCAGGAGGACGTGCTGTGCGAGATGAACGTGATCGAGCAGGTCGGCAACGTCGCGCTGTCCAACGTGATGCAGGATGCCTGGAGCCGGGGCCAGAAAGTCGCGGTCCATGGCTGGTGCTACGGGCTCAAGGACGGCCTGGTCAAGGACCTCAACGTCAGCATGAGCCAGCCTGGCGAGGTGGTCGATGTGTTCCGCAACGCGATCCGGCGCTACCCACGCGGCACCTGAGCCCGGCTAGCCTCCGAGACAGCCCGAGCCCCGGCAGGCGGGTCCGCCTGCTACCATGTCAGGTTTCGATCGTCGCCGCCGAGCGTGGGTGGCCCAGTCCTTGCTGGATGGGTTCCCTGCGCTGAATTGCCGTTCGATTGGCTCATTCTTCATGAAATTGAAAATAATATCGGTATGAGCCTCATTCCCACGTTTCCGAAAGGGCTGCGCATTCTGGTGGTCGACGACAACGCGGACGATCGCCGCTTGCTGACCGACTGCCTGCGCGCGCAGGGCTATCGGCTCTACGTGGCAGAGGACGGTCATGATGGCGTCGAGAAGGCGCGTCTGATGCAGCCCGATCTGATCATGCTCGATGTCTCGATGCCGGTCTGTGACGGTGTCGCGGCCTGCCGCCTGCTCAAGACCGATCCGCGTACCGCTGCCATTCCGGTGATCTTCCTGACCGCCGCGGCTCAGGCCGAAGACCGGGTGCGCGGCTTGATGGTGGGGGCGGTCGACTACATCGCCAAGCCCTTCGATTTCGACGAGGTCAGGCTGCGGGTCAGCATCCATCTGCAGGCCTGGCGTCACATGGCCCAGGAGCCGGTCCGGGTCGCGACCTCTCCGCCTTCGATGCGGCCGCCCGAAGGCAGCGAACCGGCGTCCAATGTCGACTCGCTGGTGTTTCGCGCCGCCCAGCGGCTGCTGCATGACGATCTGGCGCAGCCGCCCGATCTGGCCAGTCTGGCCAAGGCCGTCGGCACCAACACGCGCCGCCTCAACGAGGCGTTCCGCCATTGCGCGGGCGCCACGGTGTTCGAGTACCTGCGCGAGGCCCGCATGGAGCAAGCGCGCAAGCTGCTGCGTGAAACCAGCCTGGCCGTGCAGGTGATTGCCAATGATCTGGGCTACGACAATCCGGCCAATTTCGCGACCGCCTTCCGTACCCGTTTCGGCCTGTCGCCGCGCGAGTACCGCAAGTCGCCTGAAGAATTGTTGCCCGGCCAGAGTCTGACCGACTTGGCATGACCCTGGTCCGGCTGCATCGCCTGCTGCTGGCGCTGCTGGTCGGCCTGTGGTTCTGCGGCCTGGCGCGGGCGCAGGGTCTGGACTTGTCCGAGCTGCCGCCGCGGGTCGATCTGACGCCGCATTTGCAGCTGCTGCTCGACGCCGATGCCAGTCTCCAGCCGGAGGCGGCGCTGCAGCAGGCGGATTGGCAGCCGGCTACGCTGCGGCAGCTGAGCCGAGGCAGCACGGCCGCCGCGCTCTGGCTGCGGCTGGATCTGGTCAACAGCGGCCAAGAGCCCTTGACGCGCTGGCTGGCGCTGGGCAATCCGCGTCTGGAACGGATTGAGCTGCATCGGTTTGTTCCCGAGGAGGGCCGGCTGCTCGAAACCCAGCGGGCGGGCATGATCTACCCGCCCCCGGTGCCGCTGGCGCGCGGCATGGACGCCGTGTTCGCGCTGACGCTGCTGCCCGGCGAGCACAGCCGCCTGTTGCTGCGCGTGCAGAGTCGCACCATCATGACGATGCAGCCCCGGCTCTGGCAGCCGTCGGCCTACCTCGACCAGGAGTTGATCGACGACCTGCGCTATCTGTTGCCGATCAGTGTGACGCTCGGCCTGGTGCTGTATCTGCTGGCCAACACGCTGGCGCGCGGCAATCAGCTGCTGTTCCTGCTCGGGCTCTGGCTCGGACTCGGGGCTGCCTACGACTTTGCCTACTATGGTTACCTGCGCCGCTACCTGATGCCGCAGGGCAGCGAGCTGGCGGCTCGCATGCCGCATCTGCTCGGCTTGCTGACCAATCTGGTGCTGGTGGTCTATATGCAGGTCTACCTCGAGATGAGACGAAGGCGGTTCTGGCGCCTGTTTTTCCCGCTGTGCGCGGTCTTGCTGACCGTATTCGCGCTGTCGACCCTGTTCGGCGATCTGCGCGGGTCGATCGCGTATTCGCTGGTGTTCCTGGCCCTGTTCTACCTGGCCTGGCCGCTGGCGCTGATCCAGCCCTGGCGCGAGGGCGTGCCCTATGTCCGGGCCTTCACGCTGTTGCTGGGTTGCATCTGGGTCTTCACGATTGCGCGGGTCGTCACTTCCTTCGGCTACTTCCATTCCCTGAGTCTGCTGGTGCTTTATTGGGCGATCGCATTCAAGGCGGCAATGGCCTTCGTGCTGCTTTATCTGGTCGCGCGCTACTCGGTGTCTGAGTCACGCCACCTCGAGGTCATGCAGGCCGAATGGCTGGCGGCCCAGCAGATCGAGCAGGAGCGGCTGTCGGAGGCGGTGCGTTCGCGCAGCGCGGCCTTGCGTCAGGCGGCCGTCGCCGCCGACGAGGCCGCGCGTGCCAAGGGCGAGCTGCTGGCCCGGGTCGGCCATGATCTGCGCGCGCCCTTGACCGCGATCATGGGTTATGCCGGACGCCTCGAGGAAGCCGAAGGCGCGCTACGCCAGCGCGCCCTGGCGATCGGGCGCAGTGCGCGCGAGATGCTGGCGCTGATCAATGGCCTGCTCGAATATGCCCGCATCGGCGTGCAGCCCGATGCCCTGCTGTCACAGCCGCTCTATCTGGGGGCTTTTCTGCGCAGCGTGGCGGCCCAGGCCAGCGAGCTGGCCGCTCGTCAGGGCAACCGCTTCGAGTTCCGGCTCGAGGGCGATTTGCCCGATGTCGTGACGCTCGATGCCAAGCGCCTGCGCCAGGTGCTGATGCAGCTGCTGCACAACGCGGCCGAGTTCACGCGCCAGGGCCGGATCGAGCTGCTGGTGGAGACCCGGGCGGCCGAGCCGGATGATCCGCAGGCCTTGCCGCAGCTGATCATCACGGTCCGCGACGACGGACCGGGCATCGCAGCCGATCAGTTGCCGACCCTGTTCCAGCCGTTTCAGCGCCTGGGTGCTGGCCAGAGCCACCAGGAGGTGGGCCTGGGCCTCGCGATCGCGCACCAGTGGGTGGTCCGCATGGGCGGCAGCCTGAAGGCGATCAGCGCGCAGGATCAGGGCACGACGATGCGGATCTGGTTGCCGGTCGAGCCGTCGGATGAAACGGCCGTCGCGATCCGCCATCTGACGCGCCAGGACAGCCGGCTGCCCGAGCTACGGGCCGAGGGACGGCGGCTGTGGCTGGTGGACGACAGCCCCGCCGTGCGCGAGCTGCTGCTGGCCGATCTGACGGGCCAGGGCTTCATCGTGACCACTCTGGCCGATGGCCGTGAGGCCCTCGCGCGCCTGAGTGCGCCGCAGGAGCAGGCCCCCGACCTGCTGCTGACCGACTTCAGGATGCCGGGGGGCGATGGCCTGGCCGTGTTGCGCCTGGCGCGCGCGCGCTGGCCCGATCTGCCCGTGCTGCTGCTGACCTCCGCGCCCGAGGTACTGGAGGGCAAGGAACATGGCTTCTCTGCGGTGCTGGCCAAGCCCGTCAGCCTGGCCGAGCTGCGGCTGACCCTGGCCCGGCTGCTGGACCTGACCGTCGAGGGCGAGGCATGAGCCGGCTCCTGCGCTGGATCATGCTCTGGCTCGGCGTCGGCCTGCTCGGACTCGGTGCTGGCCCGCTGCGGGCGGCCGAGGTCGTCGATTTCGCCGCCGTGGAGCCGCAGCTGGAGCTCGGTCAGCGCATGGAGTGGCTGCAGGACCAGCAGGCCAGGCTGGAGCCGGCGCAGGCCATGGCGGCGAGCGATTGGCAGTCGGCGGCGCGCGCCCACCTGAACCTGGGCGTGAGCGATTCGGCCATCTGGCTGCGGCTGCAGGTCGAGAACCGGTCGCTCCAGTGGCAGACCCGCTGGCTCACGCTCGGTTCGCCCCGGCTCGAGTGGGTCGATTTCTACCGTTTCGCGCCCGGCGATCCGGCCTGGGTCGAGTCCGCCGTCGGCGGGCTGGCCAGGGCGCTGGACCGCAGGCCGGTGCCAGGGCTGGTTTCGATCTTTCCGGTCAGGCTGGCCCCCGGCGAATCCGCCACCCTGCTGCTGCGCGTGGCCGGACGCACCCGCCTGTTCATTAAGCCCGAGCTATGGGAGCCGCTGACCTACCGCTCGCGCGAGTCCGACCTGATCGTGCGCCAGATGGCACCGATCAGCGCCGTGCTGGGCGTCGTGCTGTACATGCTGGTGCATGGCCTGGCACGCCGCAGTCGCGACATGCTGCTGCTGTCTTGCTGGCTCTGCCTCATGGCGCTGTTCGAGCTGGCTTTCGACGGCTATTTCTACCGCTTTTTCTTGTCCGGTGGCGGCGAACCGGCCGTGCGCGCGACGCTGGTGCTGTCCAATCTCGTTGTCATCATGTGCGCGGTTTTCACGCTGTTCTTCCTGCGCCTGTACCAGCATCGAGCCTGGCACCTGGTCTACCTGTTTTTCATAGCAGTCAATCTGGCGAACTTGATGCGCACGGCATTTGGCGACCTGTTCGCCGCCAACGTCGTGACCGTGCCCCTGCTGCTGCTGTTCTTCCTGGTCTGGCCGATCTCGATCCTGGCGGCCTGGCGCCGCAGAGTGGCCAATGCGGGCCTGTATTTCATTGCGACCCTGAGCCTCTGGGCAGTCGCCATCCTGCGGCTGCTGGAGCAGGAGGGCTGGCTATCGTCCGACTTCAGTCTTTCCGAGGGGCTGACCATCAGCCCCTCGCTGGGGCTGGCGCTGGTCATGGTGTTCGGCCTGCTGCGCCAGGCCTATAGCGAACAGAAGGCCTACCGTGCGGCCCAGACCGCCCTGCTCAAGTCCCGCCAGGACGAGCAGCAGCGGCTCGAAGCGCTGGTGCGCGAGCGCACGCAGAGCCTGCAGGATGCGACCATCGCCGCCGAGGAAGCCCATCACGCGCGTGGCGAACTGCTGGCTCGCGTCAACCACGACCTGCTGCGGCCGGTGACCGAGATCGTCGAGCTGGCGGCTCCGCTCGAACAGGTCGGCGGCAAGCCGGCCGAGTATGGGGCCGTCATTCGCCGCAGTGCCACTCACTTGCTGGGACTGATCGACGACCTGATCGACCAGGCCAGCCATGACGGTGCGGTCGATGAGATCCGCAGCGAGTGGGTCGACACCCAGACCCTGCTGGCGGGCCTGGCATTCGAGGCCGAGGGCCTGGTGCTGGCGGGGGGCAATGAATTTGTCTTCAGTCCCGCGCCCGATCTGCCGCCTTGCATCAGGGTCGACAGCCGGCGCCTGCGCCAGGTCCTGATCAACCTGCTGGACAACGCGGCCAAGTTCACGCGTGGTGGTCGGGTCGAGTTCCAGATCGATGCCGACCTGGGGCCCGCGCAGGCGACGCTGGTCTTCACCGTGCGCGACACCGGGCCTGGCATGAACGCCAGTCAGTTGGCCGTGGTGTTCGAGCCCTATCGCCGCGCCGATGAGGCGGCTGGTTTCCCTGGCCTGGGCCTGGGCCTGGCGATCGCGCGGCACTGGGCCGAGCGCATGGGCGGCGAGATCGTGGCCGACAGCGTGCCCGGGCAGGGCACGACGATGTGGGTCCTGCTGCCCGTGAGCCTGCCCGAGCTGGCGAAGATGCCGGAGTCCATGGCGCCGGATGGACCGATGCCGACCGAGGGTCCGGACGGCCTGGCAGCTTCGTCTGGCATGGCCGTTCCGGCGCCCGAACTGCTGGCCGAGGCGGCCGCCCTGTTGCGCCTGGGGGCGGTGTCGGACCTGGAGGACTGGGCGGCCGGCCTGCAGGACAGTCAGCCGCAGCATGCGGCTTTTGCATGCAGCGTCGCCGAACTTGCCGAGCGTGGTGACCTGCGCGGTCTGGCGGTCTTGCTCGATCGCGCTGCGTCAGCCGGCCCGGTCGGGGAAGCCGGCGCCGACAGGGCTGCCGGACCGGGGGCGACGCCATGAGTTCGCTGCGCCTGCTGGTCTGCATCTGTCGCTGCTGGCTGGTGCTGGGGCTGGTGTTCGGCATCGGCAGCGCAGGGGCGATCGAGCTCGGCGTCCAGCCGGCCCGGGTCGATCTGGCCGGGGCGGTGTATTACCTCGAGGACCCCACGCGGCGACTGCAGTTGCAGGATCTCGAGCGGCCGGCGGTCGCCGCACGCTTTAAGCCTTGGCGGGCCGCCCAGGGCATGCCAAGCTTCGGTTACACCGCTTCGGCCTACTGGCTGCGGCTGTGCTTGAGCCGCACGCCAGCGGCGCCCGCCGACTGGCTGCTCGAGCTGTCCTATCCGCTGTTGTCCGATCTGGAGTTCCATGCCCCCGGCCAGCCGGTGGTCAGGACCGGCGCCATGCTGCCGCTCGACAGCCGTCCGTTCCCGGACCGCTATTTCGTTTTCCCGATCACCCTCGAGCCCAAGCCGAGTTGTTTCCATCTGCGTGCCGTTTCGCAGGAGGCGCTGGTGCTGCCACTGCTGGCCTGGCAACCCGCGCTCTACAAGCACAGCCAGCAAAAGGAGTTGCTGCTGCATGGCCTCTACCATGGGGGCTTGCTGGCCCTGCTGCTCTACAACCTGCTGCTGTTCCTGTCACTGCGGGACCGGCGTTTCCTGCTCTACTCGCTCTACGCGGTCACTTTCTCGTTGGGTATCTTCGCGGGCAACGGTTTCGGTCGCGTGTTCCTGTGGCCGGACTCGCCGCGCTTCGACATCCAGGCCCAGGCCCTGTTCCTGAGCCTGGCGGCCGTTTTCTCGATCGGGTTCGCCTGTGATTTCCTGCAGACCCGGGTCCAGTTTCCGCGCCTGCATCGCTGGCTCAGGGCCAGCGCGCTGGGTTTTGCCGCGGTCTTGCTGGCCCAGTTGGCCCAGCTGGCGCTGGATTTCGAGATCCGCTGGTTGGCGCATTTCAATTTGTTCAATGCGATTCTGATGGGGGTGCTGGTCAGCGTCGCCAGCGGCTTGGTCTGGCGGCGTCGGGTCCGCAGCGCTGGCATTTTCCTGCTGGCCTGGGGCAGCTTGTGGCTGGGCGCCGTGGTCGCGACCCTGCAACTGCTGGGCTGGATTCCAGCCAATTTCTGGACCGCCTACAGCCTGCAGATGGGCGCCGGCCTCGAGATGCTGCTGTTGTCGCTGGCGCTGGCCGACACGATCCGGCTCGAACGCGAGCGTGCTTTCGACTTCCAGGCGCAGGCGATGGAGTCGCAACGCCAGGCGAACGAACTCGATGTCCAGCTCGCGACCAGCCGCCAGCTCGCGCGCGACAAGTCCGAATTCCTGGCGCGCGTCAGCCACGAATTGCGCACGCCGCTCAACGCCATCATCGGCTATGCCCGGATGCTGCGGCGCGGTTCGGACCGGATCACGCTGCACGAGGGCTCGGCCGATATCGAGCGCAGCGGCATGCGCCTGCTCGGCATGATCGAGGAGCTGCTCGACCAGTCCCGCTTGTCTGCCGGTGGCATGCGGCTGGCACCCGCTGCGCTGCTGCTGCGGCCCTGGTTCGACGAGATCGACCGCGCCGGTCGCCTGATGGCCGACTCGGCCGGCAACCAGTTCGAGCTGCTGTTGCCGGATCAGTTGCCGCACCGCATCGAGGCCGACGGCCAGCGCCTGCGCCAGGTGCTCGACAACCTGCTCGGCAATGCCAACCGGCACACCCATGGCGGGCGCATCGTGCTGAGCTGCGTGGTCTGTCCGACCGAGCTCGACGACTGCATCAGGCTGGACTTTGCCGTCAGCGACAGCGGCGAGGGCATCGTGCCGAGCGACCTTGAGCGCATCTTCGAACCCTTCTTCATGGGGCAGGGGGGTCAGCCCGCGCCCAGTCTGCGGGCCAAGCGCATGGGGCTGGGACTGTCGATCTCGCGCGACCTGGTGCGCCTGATGGGAGGAGACCTCGGTGTGCGCAGCCAGCCTGGCCAGGGTTCGAACTTCTACTTCAGCGTCGCCTGCGCCTTGTTGCCCGAAGGCGAATTGTTGGACGGTCCTGCGGGTCCGGTCTTGCTCGAGCGCTTGCCAGTCAGACTGAGCCGACGCCGTGGCGAGTTGCGTCTGTTGATTGCCGAGGACGATCCGGCCGCTCGCCTGTCGCTGGTCGATCTGCTCGAGGTTCAGGGCTTCTCGGTCCAGGCCGCCAGCAGCGGTCACGCCTTGGTGGCCCTGCTGGCCGACGACACGCAGCGCTGGGACGCCATCGTGACCGATCAGCTGATGCCCGACGGCGATGGCTGGGCGGTGCTCAATCATGTGCGTGCCCATTGGCCATCCGTGCCGGTGGTGGTGCTCTCGGCCATGGCCTTGCTGCGTCCGCCCGATTGTCCGGCCGGACTGGACTTCGATGCCTGCCTGACCAAGCCGGTCGATCCGTCGCTGCTGTTCGAGACCCTCGAGCGCCTGCTGCCGCCGCTGCGGCGCGGCCAGGCGGTCGAGCCTGGCAACGCCGAGCTCGAACCGGCCGAGCGCGCGGTGCTGGCCGCGCTGGTGCGCGCCGGTGCCGTGACCGAGATCGAGGAATGGGCCGACGAGTTGCGCCAACGCCGGCCCGAACTCGACGACTTTGCGCAGCGCCTGCTGCAGGCCGCGCGTCGGCTCGAGTTGGCCGAGCTCAGGCGCCTGGCTGCTGCTTGAGCGGCGCTACTCCAGCGGCCCCGCCTGGCCGGCGGGGTTCAGCGAAAGCGCGAGATGCGGTCGCCCGAGCGATGCTGGCGCAGGTAGGCGGGCGTCAGCCAGGTCGGTTGGTTGCCGTTGAGTCCAAGGTTGCCGAGTGGCGGCTGCGTTTCGTAGGTCTTGTGCAGCGATTGGCCGCCACTGGAAGAGTCGGGCGCTAAACGGGGGATGAGATCGCCCATCAAGCGATCCACTCGAATCCAGTTTTTGAACATGGGGAGCCTCTTTTCATCTGCCTGGGGGGCAGGCTTGTTGTTATGGCTGGCGCCTGCCTATGGTTGGCGGGTCGTTGCCGGTCTCCTGCTTCTAGGCAATCTATCGCTACTGGTCCTCGGGTCATTTGCCCGGATGCCGGGTTTCTTTGGCCGCCAGAACAATCGTGCGAACCAGGTCGGCGACGGCGGCAGTGGCCCTGCGACAATCTGCAGCCATGACCCTCGACCTTTGCCCCTGTGGCCGCTCCGACGCCAAGGGCCGTCCGCTCGCCCGCAGCGCCTGTTGCGGCCCCTGCCTCGACGACTTCGCTGCCCATCCGGCCTTGGATGCCGAAAGCCTGATGCGCTCGCGCTACAGCGCCTTCGTCGAAGGTCGGGCCGACTACCTGCTGGCCACCTGGCACGCGAGCCGGCGTCCGGCCACGATCGATTTCGAGCCCGGCTGCAAGTGGCTGGGGCTGGAAATCAGGCGCGCGCGCTCGACCGGACCCGACAGCGCCGAGGTCGAGTTCGTCGCCCGCTCGCGCACTGCCGGTCGGGCCCAGCGCCTGCACGAGATCAGCCGCTTCGTGCGCCAGGACGGCCGCTGGTACTACCTCGACGGAGACCTGCTGTGAGCGCGCCTATCTTCAACCTCGAGGCCGTGAGCTTCGACGCCGTGCTGTTCGACTGCGATGGCGTGCTGGTCGACAGCGAACCGATCACCCAGGCCGTGCTGCGCGACATGCTCGAGGAGTCGGGCTGGTCGATGACGCAGGAGGAATGCATGCGGACCTTCGTCGGCAAGATGGTGCGCCAGGAGCGCGCGCTGATCGAGTCGCGCACCGGCCAGCCCCTGACCGATGCCTGGATGGACGCCTTCTACCAGCGCCGCAACCAGCGCCTGCAGGCCGAACTGCAGGCGATCGAGGGCGCGTTGAGCGCCGTTGCCGCGGCCCATGCCCATGCCGGCGGACGGATTGCCTGCGCCTCGGGCGCCGATCGCTACAAGGTCGAGTTCCAGATCGACATGGCGGGCCTGCGGCCTTATTTCGGCCAGCGCATCTTCAGCGGCCACGAGATGCCGCGCAGCAAGCCGGCGCCCGATGTCTACCTGGCGGCCGCCGCGCATCTGGGCGCCGATCCGGCGCGCTGCCTGGTGATCGAGGACACGCCGACCGGCGTGACGGCCGGTGTCGCCGCTGGCGCCGAGGTCTGGGCCTATTGCCCGCTGCCCGAGGCGGGCGAGCGGCTGCTGGCTGCCGGTGCGCGCCGGCTGTTCGGCCACATGGACCAGATCGCCCGGGTCCTGGCGCTCTAGCTTGCGCTGGCGCCGCGCTCAGCGCGGCGAATCGGCAGCGCCTGGTCGGGGGTCTTGAAGGCCGCCACCTGCCGGACCAGGTACTGGGCCTGCGCGCTCAGGTTGTCGGCGGCGACGGCCGATTCCTGCACCAGGGCGGCGTTGTGCTGGGTGACGTTGTCGATCTGCGCGATCGCATCGCCGACCTGCCGGATGCCGGTCGTCTGCTCCCGCGAGGCGGCATTGATGTCGACCATCAGCTCGGCCAGCTGCCGGATGCGCGACATGATGCCGTCGATCGACGAACCGGCCTGGGCCACCAGTTCGTTGCCGGCGATCACCTGCTCCTCGCTGGCCTGGATCAGGGACTTGATCTCCTTGGCGGCGGCCGCGCTGCGCTGGGCCAGGGTCCTGACCTCGCTGGCCACCACGGCAAAACCGCGCCCCTGGTCGCCGGCCCGGGCTGCCTCGACCGCGGCGTTGAGCGCCAGGATATTGGTCTGGAAGGCGATGCCGTCGATCACCCCGATGATGTCGCTGATCCGGTGCGAGGAGCTCTTGATGTCGGCCATGGTCGAGACGACCTGTCCGACCAGCGCCGACCCGGCGGCCGCGGCGTCGCGCGAGGCCTGGGCCAGCCCGGTGGCATGCTGCGCGGCCTCCGAGTTGAGCTTGACGGTGGTGCTCAGCTGCTCCATGGTCGCGGCGGTTTCCTCCAGGTTGCTGGCCTGCTGCTCGGTGCGCTCCGACAGGTCGGCGTTGCCGCTGGCGACCTGCTGCGCCCCGGTCGCGATGCTGTCGCTGGCATGGCGAACGCCGTTGACCAGCTCGATCAGGGCGGCCTGCATCTCGGCCATCGCATGCACCACGCTGGCCGGGCTGGCGCGTCGCGCATCGATCCGGGTCAGCAGGTCGCCGCTGGCGATCTGGCGCGCCAGCGCGGCGACGAAGGAGGGTTCGCCGCCAATCAGGCGGGTCAGGTTACGCGTCAGCAGCAAGCCGATCAGCAGACTCGTCAGCAGCGCCAGCACGGTGGTGGCGAGCAGGGTCAGCAGCTGCTCGGTGTAGAGCTGGCTGCTGGCCTGGCTCATCGCTGCGGCCCGGTCGGACTTGTGCCGCATCAGCTGACTCAGTCCGTCCTCGGACTGCTGGGTCTGTTTCTGCATCACGGCCATCAGATAGACCCTGGAGCCATGGCTGGCGCCGATGAACTCCGAATCGATCATCTCCATGACCTTGCTGGCGTTGAGAGTGAACTCTTCCACCACTGCCAGCGTCTCGGCGACCTTGGCCTGGCCCTCGGGGTCGGAGAACTTCTGGCTCGCCAGCCGCAGGCTGGTGTTCAGGGTCTCGATTTGCTCGCGCGCCGCCTTGAGGCTGTCGTTCCTGGCCTTGAGGTCGAGCGCCAGGATCGCGTTGCGCAGCAGGGTGCCGGTCGAGAGCAGGGCCAGGTTGGCTTCGGCCGTGTACTTGAGTCCGGTGACCGAGGAGTTGTACATCTCGTCACTGAGCGCCTGCATCTGCGATGACTTGTAGATCGCCACCAGGCCGATCACCGTGCCGACCAGCGACACGGCCAGGAAGCCTGCTATCAGTTTGCTGCGTGTTTTCCAGTGCTGGATCGTGAGGGCTTGGGTGAATCTGCGCACGGTGGTGTTCTGCTGGGGATGAAGGAAGGCGCGGCAGCTGCCGGCAGGCTGGACGGTGGGGGACGATGCCGGGCTGTCAGCCTCGATTGCAACAGAAGAACAATCGTTTGCATCAGCGGGTTTGCCCTTGGCGCCGGGCTTGAGCCTGTTTCGTAACTGCCGCCTGGCCCGTCATGCCGCCCGGCTGTGGGGGCATGCCAGGGCGTTCTGACGCGCCAGCCGGGCTTGCGCCAGAATCGCGCCATGTCAAAAACCGCTTCCCGGGCTCAATTGCCGCCCCCCTTCCTTGCCCTGGCCACCGCCGCGCCCAAGCCGGGCCAGACCGTGCCCTCGCCCTGTGTCGGCATCTGCCGCATGACCGAGTCCGGCGACCTGTGCCAGGGCTGCTGGCGCACCCGCGACGAGCTGCGGGCCTGGAAGGCCAGCGACGATCTGTCCAAGCTGGCGGTCTGGCAGCTGGTCGAGCAGCGCCAGCGGGCGGCCGGACTGCAACCGACCTGATCCCGGCGCGCTTAAACTGTGGCTGTCGATTCCAGCATCGGGAGTAGCTCTTGCCACAGACAGATGACAGCCACGCAGTCGCGCCACCCGGCGCCCGCTGGCGTGCCGGCCTCAAGGGGCGGCAGGTCGAGCCACAGGCGCGCGAGCGCGTGGCAGGACTTTGCGCCGGCCTGGAGCCGCGCGCCGACCTGCTGATCGAGCATCTGCACCGCCTGCAGGATGCCGAGGGCGGCCTGCGCCAGGGTCTGCTGGCGGCCTTGGCCGAGCGCTTGCGCCTGAGCCAGGCCGAGGTGCACGAGGTGGCGACCTTCTACCACCACTTCGATGTGGTCGACGACACTGCCGCGCTGCCCGCCACCACGGTGCGCGTCTGCACCAGCCTGTCCTGCGCCATGGCCGGCAGCGAGAGCCTGCTGGCCGGATTGCGCGAGCGCCTGGCCGCAGACAAGGCGGTGCGGCTGGTCGAGGCGCCCTGCATCGGCCAATGCCACCGCGCACCGGCCGCCTGCGTCGGCCAGCACCAGCTGCCGGCTGCCAGCGTCGAATCGGTCAGTGCTGCGCTGGCGCAAGGCCAGACCGGCCCGCGCGCCTTGCCCGCCAGCGGCGCGCCGGTGTCGGCGCAGGACTATGCCCAGCTGCGGCGCCTGCTGGCCGGCGACCTGACGCCCGACGCGGTGCTGGCCGAGCTCAAGGCCTCGGGCCTGCGCGGCCTGGGCGGCGCGGGTTTTCCGGCCTGGCGCAAATGGGACACGGTGCGGGCCCAGCCCGGACCGCGCTACCTGGTGGTCAACATCGACGAGGGCGAGGTCGGCACCTTCAAGGACTGGCAGCTGCTTGCGACCCAGCCCCGGCTGGCACTCGAAGGCCTGCTGATCGCCGCGCTGGTGGTCGGCGCCGAAAAGGCCTGGATCTACCTGCGCGATGAATACCACGACTGCCGTGCGCTGCTGCAGGACGAACTGGCTGCGCTGCGCCAGCGGATTGCCGGCTGGCAGGTCGAGTTTCCACCGGCGGCTTGGCCCGAAATCGAATTGCGCCGTGGCGCCGGCTCCTATGTCTGCGGCGAGGAGTCGGCGCTGATCGAGTCGCTGGAAGGCAAGCGCGGTCTGCCGCGGCTCAAGCCGCCGATCGTCGCGCTGCAGGGCCTGTTCGGCCGCCCGACGCTGGCGCACAACGTCGAGACCCTGTCCTGGCTGCCCGCCATCCTCGAACGCGGCGGCGCCTGGCTGGCCGGGCAGGGCCGGCGCGGCCGCAGCGGCTTGCGCCGTTTCAGCGTCTCGGGCCGCGTGAAGAATCCGGGCTGCTACCTGGCGCCGGCCGGCATCACGCTGCGCGAGCTGATCGACGAACATGCCGGCGGCATGGCCGATGGTCACGAGCTGCAGGCGTATCTGCCGGGCGGCGCCTCGGGCGGCATCTTGCCGGCGGCGCTGGCCGAGCTGCCGCTCGACTTCGATACCCTGGCCGGGCAGGGCGCCTTCGTCGGCTCGATGGCGGTGGTGGTGCTGTCGCAGCAGGACCGGGTGCGCGAGGTCGCCACCGGCCTGATGCGCTTCTTCGAGCACGAGTCCTGCGGCCAGTGCACGCCCTGCCGCGCCGGCACGGCACAGGCCAGGGCCCTGATGCAGGCGCCGGTCTGGGACGCCGATCGGCTGGCCGAACTGTCGAATGTCATGCGCGACGCCTCGATCTGCGGCCTGGGCCAGGCCGCGCCCAATCCCTTCGATTCGGTGCTGCGCTTCTTTCCGCACGAGGTGCAGTCATGAGCGCTTCCATCCAGTCCCCGCCGCCAGTCGCTGGCGCGAATGCCGCGACTGTCGTGACCACGGCCGCCGCGGTCGATTTCGAGCTCGACGGCCGCGCGGTCCGGGCCAGCCGCGGCGAGACGATCTGGCAGGTCGCGCGCCGGGTCGGCATCGAGATCCCGCATCTCTGTCACCGCGAGGGCCTGGACCCGGTCGGCAACTGCCGCGCCTGCGTGGTCGAGGTCGAAGGCGAGCGCGTGCTGGCCGCCTCCTGCTGCCGCGCGCCGCAGCCCGGCATGACGGTGCGCAGCGACAGCGCGCGCGCCCGCCTTGCCCAGCGCAGCGTGCTCGAGTTGCTGAATGCCGACGCGCCGGCTGGCCACTTGCTCAAGCATGACAGCGAGCTCGCGCACTGGACTTCCGAGCTGGACGCCGACCCGCAGCGCTTCGCGGCGCGCGGCGCGATGCAGGCCGAGGCCGCCACGCAAGGCGCCGACCGCAGCCACCCGGCGATCGCGGTCAACCTCGACGCCTGCATCCAGTGCACGCGCTGCCTGCGCGCCTGTCGCGACGAGCAGGGCAACGACGTGATCGGCCTGTCGTTCCGCGGTGGCCAGGCCCGCATCACCTTCGACCTGGGGGATACGCTCGGCAGCAGCAGCTGCGTCGCCTGCGGCGAATGCGTGCAGGCCTGCCCGACCGGCGCGCTGGCGCCGGCCAACGGCAGCCAGGCGCAGGTCGCCGACGCCCGGGTCGACTCGGTCTGCCCCTTCTGCGGCGTCGGCTGCCAGCTGAGCTATCAGGTCAGCAATGGCCGCATCGTCCAGGTCGATGGCGCGCCCGGTCCGGCCAACGAAGGCCGGCTTTGCGTCAAGGGCCGTTTCGGCTTCGATTACGCGCACAGCCCGGAGCGGCTGACGGTGCCGCTGATCCGGCGCGCCGACGCGCCCAAGGACCCGTCCCTGCTCACGCGCGGCCCTGGCGGCCGTGCCGACGCCGCCGCGCTGCGGGCCCAGTTCCGCGCGGCGAGTTGGGACGAGGCGCTCGATTTCGCCGCCGCCGGCCTGCGCCGCGTGCGCGACGCCCATCCCGACCGGCACGGCCGCGAGGTGCCGATCGCCGGCTTTGGCTCGGCCAAGGGCACCAACGAGGAAGCCTATCTGTTCCAGAAGCTGATCCGCAGCGCCTTCCTGACCCACAACGTCGACCACTGCACCCGTCTGTGCCACGCCTCGAGCGTCGCGGCGCTGTTCGAGGGCCTGGGTTCGGGCGCGGTCAGCAATCCGCTGCGCGACGTGGCGCAGGCCGAGCTGATCTTCGTGATCGGCGCCAACCCGGCGCAGAACCATCCGGTCGGCGCCAGCTGGATCAAGAACGCGGTCGAGCGCGGCGCGCGCCTGGTGCTGGCCGACCCGCGCCGCACCGAGCTGGCGCGCCAGTCCTGGCGCATGCTGCAGTTCCAGCCCGGCAGCGATGTCGCGCTGCTGAAAGCCATGCTGCAGGTGATCGTGGCCGAGGGCCTGACCGACCCGGACTTCATCGCCGCGCGCACGCAAGACTACGAGGCCTGGCGCGCCGAGCTGATCGACGGCCCGGTCGACTACAGCCCGGAGGCAATGGCGCCGATCTGCGGCATTGCGCCCGACGCGATCCGCGAGGTCGCGCGCGCCTACGCGACCTCGCGCGCCAGCATGATCCTGTGGGGCATGGGCGTGTCCCAGCACAGTCACGGCACCGACAACGCGCGCTGCCTGATCGCGCTGGCGCTGATCACGGGCCAGATCGGACGCCCCGGCACCGGCCTGCATCCGCTGCGCGGCCAGAACAACGTCCAGGGCGCGAGCGACGCCGGCCTGATCCCGATGTTCCTGCCCGACTACCACCGCATCACCGATCCGGTGCATCGCGCCGCCGCCGAGGCGGCCTGGGGCCTGCCGGCTGGCAGCCTGCCCGAGCAGCCCGGCTGGACCGTGGTCGAGATCATCGACGCCACCCTTGACGGCCGGATCCAGGCGATGCTGATCCAGGGCGAGAACCCGGCCATGAGCGACCCCGACAGCGCGCATGCGCGCGCCGGCCTGGCGAATTTGCAGCACCTGGTGGTGCAGGACATCTTCCTGACCGAGACCGCCGCGCTGGCCGATGTCGTGCTGCCCGCCAGCGCCTGGCCCGAGAAGACCGGCAGCGTCACCAATACCGACCGCATCGTGCAGCTCGGGCGCAAGGCCATAGCCTGTCCGGGCCAGGCACGCGCCGACGCCTGGATCACCGAGCAGCTCGCGCGCCGGCTCGGACTGGACTGGGATTACGACATTGCACCCGACGGCAGCGGGGCCGAGCCCGACAGCGCGATCGGTCGCGTGTTCGATGAGATGCGCGGCCTGATGCCGTCGATGGCCGGCCTGTCCTGGGCGCGCCTGCTGGTGCAGGGCGCGGTCACGCATCCGGTGCTGACGGCCGACGATCCGGGCCAGCCGATCGTCTTCGTCGACCGCTTTCCGACGCCCTCCGGCCGGGCGCGGCTGGTGCCGGTCGGCCTGCTGCCGCCGGCCGAGCAGCCTGACGCCGACTATCCGCTGGTGCTGATCACCGGGCGCCAGCTCGAGCATTGGCATACCGGCGCCATGACGCGCCGCAGCCAGGTGCTCGACGCGCTGGAACCGCTGGCCAGCGTCAGCCTGCACCCCGACACCATCGCGCGGCTGGGACTGCAGCCTGGCGGCCTGGCGCGGGTCTGCAGCCGGCGCGGCGCAGCCGAACTCGCGGTACGGGTCGATGCCGGCCTGCCGCTGGGCAGCTGCTTCATCCCGTTCGCCTATGTCGAGGCGGCGGCCAATCTGCTGACCAATCCGGCGCTCGACCCCTGGGCCAAGATCGCCGAGGTCAAGTATTGCGCGGTCCGGGTCGAGCCCGTGCCACCGCGCAGCGCCTGAGCGCTCAGACCGACAGCTTGACGCGGTAGCTGCTGTCGTTCTTCGGGTGGTTCGGGTTGGTGAAGACCTGGCGGTCGTTCTTCAGCACGATCACCTCGAAGAAGGGGCGGAAACGCTCTTCCGAAATGCCGAAGGCGGTCAGGAACTTGCCGAACAGCACCTGTTCCTCGGGCTCGGGCTGGCCGTCGACCAGCGAGGAGTCGATCAGGTTGACCAGGATGCACATCTTCTGCGCATCGGTCAGCAGCGGGGTGGCTTCCTGCAGGAGGGTCTCGACCGGGTGCTTGCGGCGGTACTTGAGCGCCGAGTCGAGCAGGGCCTGGCTCTGTGCGCCGACGCCGATCGTGCCACGGCCATCATCATGACCGCCGAGCACGCTGAGCAGGTGACCGATTTCCTCGTTGTCCATTTCGCCGTCGGCGGACATCATGTAGAGCAGCGCAGTGGCGAAGGCAAGGTGCGGGCTCATCTTGTCGCCGCTGTCGCTCTTGAACATGTCAAACAGACCCATAGGGAAAAACTCCTGGATTGATGTGGTGGAAAAAGCCGCCGCCGTGATCAGCGGTCTTGGTCATCCTAGCCGGTTTCGGGATTTTCCATCGGCTGGCAGGTGTTTTGCTGGCGTTGCCAGGGCTGGACCTGGCGTCCAGGCTGGTTAAGATGGTTGCATCGATTTTTTCAGGAGTGTTCCATGTTCAAGAAAATCCTCGTGCCTTCCGATGGCTCCCCGCTGGCGCATCAGGCGGCCGAATTCGCTGCCGATCTGGCCAAGGTCCATGGCGCCCACATCATCGGCGTCTATGTGATCGATCCCTTCCCCTACATCGGCATCGGTGACGCCTCGGCGATCGGCCTGCAGGCCTATCTGAGCGAGGCCCAGGTCGCGGCGACCCAGTCGCTCGACGACATCCGCCAGGTCTGCGTCGCGCGCGGCGTCGGCTTCGACGGCGACACGATCGAGCGCAACGTGACCTACGAAGGCATCCTGGAAACCGCCAGCGCCGAGGGCTGCGACCTGATCGTGATGGGTTCGCATGGCCGCAAGGGCATCGAGGCGCTGGTGCTCGGCAGCGTGGCGCAGAAGGTGCTGACCCATGCCAAGGTGCCGGTGCTGATCGTCAAGACCTGATTTCGCCCTGGCTCGGGCGGCCCGGGCCACCGCTCGTCATGCGGCTTGCCTAGAATGTTTGCCTCCCCTACGAGGCCAGCCGTCATGTCCGAAAGCTCACACTCCAGCCGCCCGATTTCTCCCAGCAGCTTGCCCGCGCCGGCGGACGGCACCGGCCTGATCCGCATCCGCGGCGCGCGCCAGCACAACCTCAAGAACCTCGACCTCGACATCCGTACCGGCGAGCTGACGGTCGTGACGGGGCCGAGCGGATCGGGCAAGTCCAGCCTGGTGTTCGACACCCTGTTCGCCGAGGGCCAGCGCCGCTACGTCGAGACCTTCAGCGCCTATGCGCGCCAGTTCCTCGACCGGATGGACAAGCCGGCGGTGGACCGGGTCGATGGCGTGCCGCCCGCGATCGCGATCGACCAGACCAATCCGGTGCGGTCATCGCGCTCGACGGTCGGCACCATGACCGAGCTCAACGACCACCTCAAGCTGCTCTACGCGCGCGCCGGCCGGCTGTTCGACCGCCGGACCGCGTTGCCGGTGCGCCATGACAGCCCGGAGACGATCTATGCCGAGCTGCAGCAGCGCGCCGCAGCCGCCGGCGATCCGCGCCTGGTCGTGACCTTCCCGGTCGAGCTGCCGGCCAGCGCCACGCCCGAGGACATCGAGCAGTGGCTGGCCGCGAGCGGCTTCACGCGGGTGCAGGCCGAACGCCTGGTCGAGCGAGCCCCTGAATCGGGGTCAGACACCGATTCTTCCGCCGACCCGGCCCCGGCCAAAACCGACGCGCGCAAGAAGGCTAGCGCCGTCGCGCCGCAGCAGGTGCGCCTGCTCGACGTGGTGGCCGACCGCTTCCGGTTCTCGAACGCCGAGCGTGTGCGCGTGATGGAGGCGATCGAGCTCGGGTTGCGCCGTGGCGGCGGCCGCCTGAGCGTCTATGCGCTGCAACCGGCCGACGCCGACGGCAGCGAACCAGAGCCGCTGCTGTGGAAATTCTCGACCGGACTGCATTGCCCCGAGAGCGAGCTGCGCTACGCCGAGCCGCTGCCTTCGCTGTTCTCGTTCAACTCGGCGGTCGGCGCCTGCGACAGCTGCCGCGGCTTCGGCCGCGTGATCGGCGTCGACTGGGGCCTGGTGATCCCGAACGACAAGCTGACCCTGCGCGCGGGCGCGATCAAGCCGATCCAGACTCCGGCCTACCAGGAATGCCAGGACGACCTGATGCGCCATGCCGAGGCCGCCGGCATTCCGCGCGACCTGCCCTGGGGCCAGCTGACCCCCGAGCAGCGGCATTGGGTGCTGGAAGGTTCGCCCAACTACAACGGCAAGTGGAACCAGCAGTGGTATGGCATCAAGCGCTTCTTCGATTACCTCGAGAGCAAGGCCTACAAGATGCATATCCGGGTCCTGCTGTCGAAGTACCGCAGCTACACCGAATGCCCGAGCTGTCGCGGCGCCCGCCTCAAGACCGAGAGCCTGCTCTGGCGTCTGGGCAGCAAGGCCCAGGCCGATGCGGCGCTGGCGCCCGCGCTGCGCTTCCTGCCGGTCGGCGTCGACTGGACGCGCGAACAGCTCGAAGCGCTGCCTGGCCTGTGCCTGCACGACCTGATGCAGCTGCCGATAGAGCGGCTGCGCGCCTTCTTTGCTTCGCTGCAGTCGGATCTGGCTGGTGCTGGCGTTGGCTTCGGCACTGGCGTTGATGCTGGGGCTGTTGCACTGGCTTGGGCATCAGCTGGGCTATTGGCTGGCGCTGACGGGGCTAGGGGGCTGCCGGCCTCCTCATGCTGCGAGCAGAAATCGTCAGCCGGCAGCCCCCTAGCCCCGTCGAGTCCGGGTGATCAGTTGCCTCCAGATTTGGAGCGTGCAAACTGTCCGGCAGGAGTGGTGGGCATGGGCGGCGACGATTTCTGCTCGCAGTATGAGGAGTCGCCCATGCCCGCCGCTCCTGCCAGCGCAAGCCAGGCCCAAAATCAGCACCTGACCGGCGAGCAGCAAGCCCTCAAGCTGCTGTTCGACGAGATCGGCACCCGGCTCAAGTACCTGTGCGATGTCGGCATCGGCTACCTGACGCTGGACCGCCAGAGCCGTACCCTGTCCGGCGGCGAGGTCCAGCGCATCAACCTGACCACCGCGCTCGGCACCTCGCTGGTCAACACCCTGTTCGTGCTCGACGAACCCAGCATCGGCCTGCATCCGCGCGACATGGACCGCATCAACCAGGCGATGGCCAGGCTGCGCGACGCCGGTAATACCCTGGTCGTGGTCGAGCATGACCCGGCCGTCATGCTGTGCGCCGACCGCGTGATCGACATGGGGCCGGGCCCGGGCGAGCGCGGTGGCGCCATCGTGTTCGACGGCAAGATCGAGCAGCTGGCCCAGGCCGACACCCTGACCGGCGCCTACCTGGGCGGGCGCAAGCAGGTCGGCTTCGGCTTTAAGCGCATGGTGACCGAGAGCACGCCGCGCCTGGTCCTGGAAGGCGCGCGCGAGCACAACCTGCGCAATCTCGACCTCGAATTCCCGCTGCAGCGCCTGGTCACGGTGACCGGGGTCAGCGGTTCGGGCAAGTCCACCCTGGTGCAGGACATCCTGGCGCCGGCACTGCTGCGCCATTTCGGCCAGTCGACCGAGGCGCCGGGCGCGCACGACCGCCTGCTCGGTGCCGACCAGCTTTCGGGCGTGGTCTTTGTCGACCAGAGCCCGATTGGCAAGACCGCGCGCTCGAATCCGGTCAGCTATGTCGGCGCCTGGGACGCGGTGCGCGACCTGTTCGCCGCTACGCCGCTGTCGCAGCAGCGCGGCTATACCGCGACCAAGTTCAGCTTCAACAGCGGCGACGGGCGCTGTCCGACCTGCGGCGGCTCGGGCTTCGAGCATGTCGAGATGCAGTTCCTCAGCGACATCTACCTGCGCTGCCCGGACTGCGATGGCAGGCGCTACCGGCCCGAGATCCTCGAGATCACGATCGAGCGCGGCGGCCGTCAGCTCAACGTGGCCGACCTGCTCGAGCTGACCGTCAGCGAGGCCGCGCAGTTGTTCTCCGGCGACCGCGACGTGATCCGCGCGCTGCAGCCCATCGTCGATGTCGGACTCGAATATGTGCGCCTGGGCCAGCCGGTGCCGACGCTGTCGGGCGGCGAGGCGCAGCGCCTCAAATTGGCCGGCCATCTAGCCGAGGCGGCCAAGGCCTTCGGCGGCAGCAAGGGCAAGGGGGGCCGGGGCAAGTCGATTGCCAGCCGCTCGGGCCAGATGCTGGCGACCAAGGGCCAGCTGTTCCTGTTCGACGAGCCGACCACCGGCCTGCATTTCGACGACATCGCCAAGCTGATGCGCGCGCTGCGCAAGCTGCTCGAGATCGGCCATTCGCTGATCGTGATCGAGCACAACCTCGACGTGATCCGCGCCAGCGACTGGCTGATCGACCTCGGGCCCGAAGGCGGCGAGGGCGGCGGCCTGATCGTCGCCCAGGGTCGCCCCGAGGACCTGCGCCTGCACCCGACCAGCCACACCGCCCGCGCCCTGCGCGACTACGCCGAGGCGGTCGGCGAGCTGATGGAGGTCAACGAGGGCCGGCTGTCGGATTACTTTGCTGGTGCTGGTGCTGGTGCTGGTCCGGCTTTGGTGCTCGGCGCCGGGGCCAGGGGCTTGCCGGGTTCCTCATACGGCAAGCCAAAATCGTCACCCGGCCAGCCCCTGACCCCGGCGAGCTCGGGCATGGGTGCTGCGATTGCCCACCGGATGGCGGAGGGCCGAGAGGGGCTGGCGGGCGACGATTTCTGCTCGCAGCATGAGGAGTCCGCCAGGCCCGCTCGGCCCGACAGCGCAGCCGGTAAGTCGTGCTTGCGGCATGAGGAGGCCGTCGTACTCGCTGGTCCCGATAAGGTAGCGGCCAAGGCCAGCCCGCACGCCAACGCGATCCGCATCGTCAACGCCCGCGAGCACAACCTCAAGGGCCTGAGCGTCGATATCCCGCGCGGCAAGTTCAACGTCATCACCGGCGTCAGCGGCTCGGGCAAGTCGACGCTGGCGTTCGACATCCTGTTCAACGAGGGCCAGCGCCGCTACCTCGAGAGCCTCAATGCCTACGCGCGCTCGATCGTGCAGCCGGCGGGACGGCCCGAGGTCGATGCGGTCTACGGCATTCCGCCGACGGTCGCGATCGAGCAGCGCCTGAGCCGCGGCGGGCGCAAGTCCACCGTCGGCACCACGACCGAGGTCTGGCATTTCCTGCGCCTGCTCTACGTCAAGCTCGGCACCCAGCATTGCGTGCACGACGGCACCCCGGTCCAGCCGCAGCAGCCCGACAGCATCCTGGCCCAGCTCATGACCCAATGCCGCGGCCAGCAGGTGCAGTTCCTCGCTCCGCTGGTGCTGAACCGCAAGGGCGTCTACACCGAGCTGGCCGACTGGGCGCGGCCACGCGGCCATGCCCATCTGCGCGTCGATGGCGAATTCCTGCCGACCACCGGCTTCCCGCGCATCGACCGCTTCAAGGAGCACACCATCGAGCTGCCGCTGGCACGCCTGCGCGTCGAACCCGGCGCCGAGTCCGAGCTGCGCCGAGCCATGACCCAGGCGCTCGAGCTCGGCAAGGGCGTGCTGCACCTGCTCGTGGGCAGCGACGGGCTGGACGAGGCGCTGGCCGCCGGCAGCTCGACGCTCGGCATCGGCCAGCTGCAGGTCTACTCGACGCTGCGCGCCTGCCCGGTCTGCGCGACCAGCTATGCCGAGCTCGACCCGCGCCTGTTCTCCTACAACAGCAAGCATGGCTGGTGTCCGGACTGCGTCGGCACCGGCGTCGCCTTGACCAAGGCACAGCGTCAGCTGATGGACGACTCGGTGCGCGACGACAAGGAAAAGGGCCGCGAGCAGAGCTTTGCCGAGCCCGAACTGGAGGAAGTCGCTGACCAGGCCTGCTCGAGCTGTGGCGGCAGCCGGCTGAACCCGACCGCGCGCGCGGTGCGCTTCCAGGGCCTGGGCATCGCCGAGCTCGCGCACCGCAGCGTGCTCGACCTGCGTGGCTGGGTGCGCCAGTTGCAGGCTGGCCAGTCCCTGAGCCCGCGCGAGACCGAGATCGCGCGCGACCTGCTGCCCGAGATCCAGGGCCGGCTCGAATTCCTCGAGGAGGTGGGCCTGAGCTACCTGACGCTGGACCGTGGCGCGCCCACGCTGAGCGGCGGCGAGGCGCAGCGCATCCGCCTGGCGGCCCAGCTCGGCAGCAATCTGCAGGGGGTCTGCTATGTGCTCGACGAGCCGACCATCGGCCTGCATGCACGCGACAACCAGATCCTGCTCGATGCGCTGCACAAGCTGGGCCAGAAGGGCAACACGCTGGTGGTGGTCGAGCATGACGAGGACACGATCCGTCGCGCCGACCATGTGATCGACATCGGCCCGAGCGCCGGCCGGCGTGGCGGTCGCCTGGTCGCCGAAGGCACGGTCGATGACGTGATGGCGGCTGCCGATTCGCAGACCGGCCGCTACCTGCTGCACGCGATGCGCCATCCGCTGCAGCCGCGTCGCCCTGTCAGCGCGGAAGCTTTTGCCGCTGCCGCTGCCGCTGCCGCTGCCGCTGCTCAGGCTCAGGCTCAGGCTCAGGCTCAGGCTCAGGCTCAGGCTCAGGCGCTCGTCGCCGAGCCGGGCGGGGTGCCGGGCTCCTCATGCTGCGAGCAGAAATCGTCGCCCGGCACTCCGCCCGGCTC
>JAPLPQ010000099.1 GCA_026400105.1 Burkholderiales bacterium | reverse complement strand
GGCCGAGCTGCGCGCCAGCGGGCTGGACGAGGCGCGCGTGGCCGAGCTGCTGCCGCACCGCACCTTCCGCGGCAATGTGCCGAACTCGACGCTCTGGCTGGCCGAGCTGACGCCGCACACGCTGGGCGCCATGGTCGCGCTCTACGAGCACAAGGTGTTCTGCCAGGCCGCGATCTGGGGCATTCACGCCTACGACCAGTGGGGCGTCGAGCTTGGCAAGACCATGGCCAAGCAGATCGAGCTGGCGGCAAGCCAGGGCTGAAAACAGAAAAGCCTGCATAAGCAGGCTTTTTTGATCAACTGAATCGTAATTCTGGTTGCGCGGGCAAGATTTGAACTTGCGACCTTTGGGTTATGAGCCCAACGAGCTACCAGGCTGCTCCACCGCGCGTCAAGAGTTGGATTCTAGCACGAATTATTCGGCAGTCGGAGCTTCAACCGAAGTTTCAGCGCGGTCGACCAGCTCGATCAGGGCCATCGGGGCGTTGTCGCCGACGCGGAAGCCCATCTTCAGGATGCGGGTGTAGCCGCCCGGACGGGTAGCCGAGCGCGGGCCCAGGTCGTTGAACAGCTTGGTGACGACGTCGCGGTCACGCAGGCGGTCGAAAGCCAGGCGGCGGTTGGCGACCGAGTCGACCTTGGCCAGGGTGATCATGCGCTCGACGACGCGACGCAGTTCCTTGGCTTTCGGGACGGTGGTCTTGATGGCCTCGTGCGTCAGCAGCGAGTTCATCATGTTGCGCAGCATGGCCTGGCGGTGGGCGCTGGTGCGGTTGAGTTTACGAAGTCCGTTTCCGTGACGCATGGTAGTTTCCTTTTGAGTATTTACCTACGGCCGTATCAGGTACCGCAGGGTGTCAGGGGCAGAAAAAAGGGATCAGTGCTTTTCCAGGCCGGCGGGCGGCCAGTTTTCCAGCTTCATGCCCAGCGTCAAGCCGCGCGAAGCCAGCACTTCCTTGATTTCGTTGAGCGACTTGCGACCCAGATTCGGGGTCTTGAGCAGCTCGTTCTCGGTGCGCTGGATCAGGTCACCGATGTAGTAGATGTTCTCGGCCTTCAGGCAGTTGGCGGAACGCACGGTCAGTTCGAGCTCGTCGACCGGACGCAGCAGCACCGGGTCGAATTGCTGGGTGACACCGCTCTTGACGGCGCCATTCTCGAACACGTCCGCACCTTCGAGCTGCGCGAACACGGCCAGCTGCTCGACCAGGATCTTGGCAGCGGCACGCACGGCCTCTTCCGGACCGACGGCACCGTTGGTCTCGATCTCGAGCACCAGCTTGTCGAGGTCGGTACGCTGCTCGACGCGGGCGTTCTCGACCGCGTAGCTCACGCGCTTGATCGGGGAGAAGGAAGCGTCCAGCAGGATGCGACCGATGGCTCGGGTCGAATCGTCGCCACGGCGCACGTTGCCCGGCACATAGCCACGGCCCTTCTCGACCTTGATCTGCATATCGAGCTTGGCACCGGCCGACAGGGTGGCGATCGGATGCTCGGGATTCAGGATCTCGACGTCGTGCGGGGTCTGGATGTCAGCCGCAGTGACCACGCCAGCGCCGTCCTTGCGCAGGCTCAGCGTGACTTCGTCACGGCCATGCAGCTTGAAAACCACGCCCTTGAGGTTGAGCAGGATGCTGACGACATCTTCCTGAACGCCATCGATCGAGGAATACTCGTGCACCACACCCGCGATCGTCACTTCCGTCGGAGCATGTCCCACCATGGAGGACAGCAGCACACGGCGCAGGGCATTGCCCAGCGTGTGGCCGTAACCGCGCTCGAAGGGCTCGAGCACGACTTTGGCCTTGTTGGCCGTCAGTTGCTCGACGTTGATGTTCTTGGGCTTGAGCAGATTATTCAGCATTCGGACTTCCTTCAATACCCTCGGCTCGTTACGCCGATAAGGCCGATGGAGCACAAATCCCGGACTCTGCAGCTGAGCAGAATCCGGGCACTAGGGAGACTCTCGCGATTAACGCGAGTACAGTTCGACGATCAGCGATTCGTTGATGTCGGAACCGAACTCGTCGCGGTCAGGCGACTTCTTGAACACGCCTTCGGCCTTGTCGGCAGCGACTTCAACCCAGGCGGGGAAGCCGATTTGCTTGGCGAGTTCCAGCGCTTCGATGATGCGGGCTTGCTTCTTCGACTTTTCGCGCACGGCGATGATGTCACCAGCCTTGACCGAGTACGACGGGATGTTGACGCTCTGGCCGTTCACCTGGATCGCCTTGTGCGACACCAGCTGGCGCGCTTCGGAACGGGTGGAGGCAAAGCCCATGCGGAAGACGACGTTGTCCAGGCGGCATTCCAGCAGCGACAGCAGGGTCGCGCCGGTGTTGCCACGGCGACGGTCGGCTTCAGCGAAGTAGCGGCGGAACTGGCGCTCGAGCACGCCGTAGATACGCTTGACCTTCTGCTTTTCGCGCAGCTGCAGGCCGAAGTCGGAAGTACGCTGACCCGAGGTACGGCCATGCTGGCCCGGCTTGGTTTCAAACTTCGACTTGTCGCTGATCGAGCGGCGGGCGCTCTTGAGCAGCAGGTCGGTGCCTTCACGGCGGGAAAGTTTGGCCTTAGGGCCGATATAACGTGCCACGTTGATTCCTTTTATGCACTGCCGCAAGCGTTGACTTGCGGGAGCCGCCCCAGACACGGGGTGGCGGTGGTCTTAACGACAAACACCACCGCAGCGACGCTGCGGTGGCGACCAAAACAAAAGCCTTGGATTATAGCGCTCTCGTACCGATCGGCAAGCGATCAGATACGACGACGCTTTTGCGGACGGCAGCCGTTGTGCGGCACCGGGGTCACGTCGGAGATCGAGGAGATGCGGATACCCAGGGCGCCGAGGGCGCGCACCGAGGATTCGCGACCCGGACCCGGGCCCTTGATTTCGACGTCAAGGTTCTTGATGCCCTGTTCGATCGCGGCACGACCAGCCACTTCGGAAGCGACCTGAGCTGCGAAAGGAGTCGACTTGCGCGAACCCTTGAAGCCCTGGCCACCCGACGAAGCCCACGACAGGGCATTGCCCTGGCGGTCGGTGATGGTGATGATCGTGTTGTTGAACGAAGCGTGGACATGCGCGATGCCGTCAGCAATGTTCTTACGAACCTTCTTGCGCACGCGGGCGGCGGCGCTGCTGGATTGTTGCTTAGCCATGGTGATCCTTCAATCCGGTTTATTTCTTCAGCGACTGTGCTGCCTTGCGCGGGCCCTTGCGGGTACGAGCGTTGGTCTTGGTGCGCTGACCGCGGACCGGCAGGCCGCGGCGATGACGGAAACCGCGGTAGCAACCGATGTCCATCAAACGCTTGATGTTCATCGTGGTTTCGCGGCGCAGGTCGCCTTCGATCGTGTAGGAGTTGACCACGTCACGAACTTTTTCGAGTTCGGCGTCGGACAGATCCTTGATCTTCTTGTTGTAGTCGATGCCACAAGCTTCGCAGATCTGGCGCGCACGGGTGCGGCCGATACCGAAGATGGAAGTCAGGCCGATTTCGGCGTGCTTGTGAGGCGGAATGTTGATACCAGCAATACGTGCCATGGTGGTCCCTTAAACCTATCAGCCTTGACGCTGCTTGTGTCGCGGGTCGGTGCAAATAACGCGCACGACGCCATGGCGACGGATGATCTTACAGTTGCGGCACATTTTCTTGACCGAAGCCGAAACTCTCATGTCATTCTCCTGAAGAAATCTCAAAACTCTTTACTTGGCGCGGAACACGATCCGGGCACGCGTAAGGTCATAGGGCGTCAATTCGACCTTGACCTTGTCACCAGGCAGGATACGTATGTAGTGCATGCGCATCTTGCCCGAAATGTGGCCCAAGACCACGTGCCCGTTTTCCAGCTTGACCCGGAACGTGGCGTTGGGGAGGTTTTCTAACACCTCGCCCAGCATCTCAATCACATCATCCTTGGCCATTTCTCAGACACCCGGGGCTGCCTTAAAGTTGGCCTTTTTCAACAAGGACTCGTACTGTTGCGACATCAGGTAGTTTTGCACCTGGGCCATGAAGTCCATGGTCACCACCACGATGATCAGCAGCGAAGTACCGCCGAAGTAGAACGGAACGTTGTACTTCAGGATCAGGAACTCCGGCAGCAGACAGACCAGCGTGATGTAGATCGCACCAGCCAGCGTCAAGCGCACCAGCACCTTGTCGATATGCCTGGCAGTCTGGTCACCCGGGCGAATGCCCGGAATGAACGCACCACTCTTCTTCAGGTTATCTGCGGTCTCCCGGCTGTTGAATACCAGCGCGGTGTAGAAGAAGCAGAAGAACACGATCGCTGCAGCGTAGAACGCCACATAGATCGGCTGTCCCGGCGACAGTGCCGAAGCAATGTCGCGCAACCAGCGCGTACCGTCACCGGTACTGACCCAGCTCACCACGGTAGTGGGCAGCAGGATGATGGACGAAGCGAAGATCGGGGGAATCACGCCAGCCATGTTCAGCTTGAGCGGCAGATGCGACGATTGACCGCCATACACCTTGTTGCCCACCTGACGGCGTGCGTAATTCACCAGGATCTTGCGTTGTCCGCGCTCGACGAACACCACGAAGTAGGTCACGAGGATCACCAGGGCGACGATGAAGATCGCCGCCAGGGGAGCCATCGCGCCGGTGCGAACCAGTTCGAACAGGCCGCCGATAGCGTTGGGGAGACCCGCAGCGATACCGGCAAAGATAAGGATCGAGATACCGTTGCCCAGGCCACGTTCGGTGATTTGCTCACCCAGCCACATCAGGAACATCGTACCGGCGACCAGGGTCACGACGGTGGTCAGGCGGAAGCCAAAACCAGGGTCGATCACCAGGCCTTGCGTACCTTCCAGTGCCATGGCAATGCCGAGCGACTGGAAAATGGCGAGGCCCACGGTGCCGATGCGGGTGTACTGCGTGATCTTGCGCTTGCCAGCTTCGCCTTCCTTCTTCATTTGCTCAAAAGCGGGCAATACATAGCCCATGAGCTGCATGACGATGGAAGCCGAGATGTAGGGCATGATCCCCAACGCGAACACGGTGAAACGCGACAGCGCTCCGCCCGAGAACATGTTGAACAGGTTCAGGATGCCGCCCTGCTGGCCCTTGAAGAGCTGGGCCAGCTGGTCGGGGTTGATACCTGGCACCGGGATATGAGCCCCGATGCGGTAGACGACCAATGCCAGCAGCAAGAATACGAGTCGACGACGGAGGTCGCCGAACTTGCCTGTCTTCGCGAGGGTTGCAGCGTTAGTGGCCACGAGCAGTTCCGGTTAAAACCCGATCAAACCAACGAGCCGCCAGCGGCTTCGATGGCTTCCTTGGCGCCAGCAGTTGCGCCGACGTTAGTCAGCTTAACAGCCAGAGTCAGTTCACCGGTCTTGATGACCTTGACCTTCTTGGCCATTTCCGGCACGAGACCGGCGGCTTTGAGAGTCAGCAGATCGACTTCTGCAACGCCCAGGGCTTGCAGGTCGGACAGAGTCACTTCGGCGTTGTACTTCAGAGTCTGGGACTTGAAGCCACGCTTGGGCAGTCGGCGTTGCAAAGGCATTTGACCGCCTTCGAAACCGACCTTGTGGTAGCCGCCCGAACGCGACTTTTGGCCCTTGTGGCCACGGCCAGCGGTCTTGCCGAGACCGGAGCCAATGCCACGGCCCACGCGACGCTTGGCGTGCTTGGCACCGGCAGCGGGCTTGAGAGTGTTGAGTTCCATGTCTTGACTCCGATCAGATCACTTTGATCAGATAACTGATCTTGTTGATCATGCCGCGCACTGCAGGGGTGTCCTGCAGTTCGCTGGTGCTGTTGATTTTGCGCAGGCCCAGTCCGCGCACGGTGGCGCGATGGTCCTCTTTGCAGCCGATGGGGCTGCGAACCAGTTGAACCTTGATGGTGTTATTGGCAGTCATGATCTCTCCCATCAGCCCAGAATCTCTTCCACCGACTTGCCGCGCTTGGAAGCGACGCTAGACGGGGTGGTCGAGTTCTTCAGAGCGTCCAGAGTGGCGCGGACCAGGTTGTAAGGGTTGCTCGAGCCATGGCTCTTGGCCACGACGTCGGTGATGCCCAGCACTTCGAAGACAGCGCGCATCGGGCCGCCGGCGATGATGCCGGTACCCTTGGCGGCCGGCAGCATCATGACGTTGGCTGCGCCGTGGTGACCCTTGACTGCATGGTGCAGGGAGCCATTCTTCAGCGAAACCTTGATCATGTTGCGGCGGGCTTCGTCCATGCCCTTTTGCACAGCGGCCGGCACTTCGCGGGACTTGCCCTTGCCCATACCGACGCGGCCGTCGCCATCGCCAACCACGGTCAGTGCGGCGAAAGCCATGATGCGACCGCCCTTGACCACTTTGGTCACGCGGTTGACAGCAATCATCTTTTCGCGCAAGCCGTCGTCAGCTTCGCTCTTCACGTTAGCTTGAAATTTAGCCATTTGCGTATCCCGTCCAATCAGAATTGCAGGCCGGCTTCACGCGCGGCGTCTGCCAGGGCTTTGACACGGCCGTGGTAGGCGAAGCCCGAACGGTCGAAGGCCACTTTCTCGATGCCAGCAGCCTTCGCTTTTTCAGCGATGCGCTTACCGATCAGCTCGGCCGCAGCCTTGTTGCCGCCATTGCCCAGCTGAGCACGCACTTCTGCTTCGACGGTGGAGGCCGAAGCCAGCACCTTGCTGCCGTCGCCAGAGATGACGCTGGCATAGATGTGCAGGTTGGTACGGTTCACGGTCAGACGAACGGCGCCTTGCTGTGCAATGCGGATGCGGGTCTGACGGGCACGGCGCAAACGCTGTTCTTTTTTCGTCAACATGTTCGCAGTCCTTATTTCTTCTTGGTCTCTTTGATCACGACCTTCTCATCCGAGTAACGGATGCCCTTGCCCTTGTAAGGCTCGGGAGGACGCACGGCACGGACTTCAGAAGCGATCTGGCCAACACGCTGACGGTCAGCGCCCTTGATCACGACTTCGGTCGGGGTCGGGGTGGCGACCGTGATGCCAGCAGGCATCTCGATGTTCACCGGGTGCGAGAAACCAACAGCCAGGTTGAGCTTGTTGCCCGAGGCGGCGGCTTTGTAGCCCACGCCGATCAGGGTCAGCTTCTTCTCGAAGCCCTTGCTCACACCATTGACCATGTTGTTGACCAACTGGCGGATGGTGCCGCTCATTGCATTGGCTTCACGCGATTCGCCGATCGGGCTGAACGACAGTTTGCCGTCAACGCTTTCGACCTTGACCAGCGCGTTCTGAGCCAGCTCCATGGCGCCCAGGGCACCCTTGACGCTGATGGTTTCGGGCTTGATGGCCACTTCCACGCCTTGCGGAATGGTGACTGCCTGCTTACCTACACGAGACATTTCAGATACTCCTCAATGCGCGCGTTAGGCGACGAAACACAGAACTTCACCGCCGACACCGGCAGCGCGCGCTTTGCGATCGGTCATCACGCCCTGGGGGGTGGTGACGATAGCGACGCCCAGGCCGTTTTGGACCTGGGGGATGTCCTTGGTGCCCTTGTAGACACGCAGACCAGGACGGCTGACGCGCTCGATACGCTCGATGACCGGACGGCCAGCGTAGTACTTGAGGGCGATTTCGAGCTGGCTCTTGCCGGCTTCGGTCTTGACTTGGAATCCGTCAATGTAACCTTCGTCCTTCAGCACTTGGGCGATGGCGGTCTTCACTTTGGAAGACGGCATTGCCACGATGGACTTGGCGACCATCTGTGCGTTACGGATGCGGGTCAGCATATCGGCGATAGGATCACTCATGCTCATTTGGGGTACTCCTTGCGCCTTACCAGCTGGCCTTGGTCACGCCGGGGATTTCGCCGGCAAAAGCCAGTTCACGAACCTTGGCACGTGCCAGACCGAACTGACGGAAGGTGCCACGGGGACGACCGGTGATTTCGCAACGGTTGTGCTGGCGGGTCGGGTTGGCATTGCGGGGCAGTTTCTGCAGGCCCAGACGGGCTGCATCACGCTCTTCGTCGGAACGCTTGGCGTCACCGGCAATGGCCTTGAACTCGTTGTACTTGTTGGCGAACTTGGCGGCGAGTTTCTCGCGCTTCAGTTCGCGCTGGAGCAAAGCTTGTTTAGCCACAAACCACCTCAGTTCTTGAACGGGAAACGGAAACCAGCCAGCAGTGCCTTGCACTCGGCGTCGGTCTTGGCGGTCGTCGTGATGCTGATGTTCAGACCACGCAGAGCATCCACCTTGTCGTATTCGATTTCGGGGAAGATGATCTGTTCTTTGACGCCAACGTTGTAGTTGCCGCGGCCGTCGAAAGACTTGCCGGAGATACCACGGAAGTCACGCACGCGCGGCAGAGCCACGGTGACGAAACGGTCCAGGAATTCGTACATCTGGGCGCCACGCAGGGTGACCATGCAGCCGATCGGCTGTTGTTCGCGGATCTTGAAACCAGCGATAGCCTTGCGGGCCTTGGTCACGACGGGCTTTTGACCGGCGATCTTGGTCAGGTCGCCGACGGCGTGGTCCATGACTTTCTTGTCGGCAACAGCTTCGGACACACCCATGTTCAGGGTGATCTTGGTGATGCGCGGCACTTCCATGACGGACTTGTAGCCGAACTGCTCTTTCAGAGCCGGTGCGACCTTGTCGCGGTAGATTTCTTGAAAGCGTGCCATGGTCATGCTGCCTTGATTTCTTCGCCGGAAGACTTGAAGACGCGGACTTTCTTGCCGTCTTCAGTCACCTTGACGCCGACGCGATCGGCCTTGCCGGTGGCGGCGTTGAAGATAGCCACGTTGGACTGGTGGATAGGCATGGTCTTGTCGACGATGCCGCCAGCGATGCCCTTCATGGGGTTCGGCTTGGCGTGCTTCTTGACCAGGTTGATGCCTTCAACCACCAGACGCTCTTCGTTAGCGCGCTGCACCACGGTGCCACGCTTGCCCTTGTCGCGACCAGCGATGACGATGACTTCGTCGCCTTTACGGATCTTGTTCATGTGTCGATTCCTTACAGGACCTCAGGGGCCAGGGACACGATCTTCATGAACTTTTCGGTACGCAGTTCACGCGTCACGGGGCCGAAGATGCGGGTGCCGATAGGCTCCAGCTTGGCATTGAGCAGAACGGCAGCATTGCCGTCGAACTTCACCTTGGCACCATCGCCGCGGCGGATGCCGGCAGCAGTACGGACGACCACAGCGTTGTAAACCTCGCCTTTTTTGACGCGGCCACGCGGTGCGGCTTCCTTGATGGTCACTTTGATGATGTCACCCACGCTGGCATAACGGCGCTTGGAGCCGCCCAGCACTTTGATGCACATCACGGACTTGGCGCCCGTGTTGTCTGCAACATCGAGTCGAGATTGCGTTTGGATCATTTGATTTAAGTCCCAACTTGAATCCCAGCGGCCACCACGGCCACAGGCGATCAGTCTTGGGCCCGTCGTTGGCAGCCAGCACACGGTTAACAACCGCGCTCCGGCCGACTTCGCTGGGCAGATACTTCCCCCACTACGGGCGAAGAGAGCGATTATCTACCAGTTCCACAATTTAGGCAAGGAGTTTTTACCGGCCAATGCGACAACCGCGCCAGGGCCTGCGCCGCCCGGCCCGACCCCGGCCGGGACCCGGTGCGCGCGGGTAAGATCGGCGCCCATGAAGCAAGAGCCGACCCCCATCGCATCGACCCGCATCGCCTTCATCGGCGGCGGCAACATGGCCAGCGCCATCATCGGCGGGCTGATCCAGCAGGGCCTGAACGGCGACCAGATCACGGTCGTCGAACCCCTGCCTGAGCAACGCGCACGCCTGCAGGCCCAGTTCGGCGTGCGCACCGAGGCGGCAGCCGGGCCGGCGCTGCAAGGCTCCAGCCTGGTGGTCTGGGCCGTCAAGCCCCAGGTGTTCAAGCAGGTCGCACAGGACTGCGCCGCGCAGGTGGCGGGCGCGCTGCACTTGAGCGTGGCCGCCGGCATCCGCAGCGACAGCATGGCGGCCTGGCTCGGCAGCGAGCGCATCGTGCGCGCCATGCCCAACACGCCGGCGCTGGTCGGCCAGGGCATGACCGGCCTCTACGCGCGGGCAGCGGTCGGCGCAGCGGACCGCGGGCTGATCGAGGCCGTGATCGGCACCACCGGCCAGTACCTGTGGGTCGAGCGCGAGGCCGACCTCGACGCCGTGACCGCGCTGTCGGGCTCGGGCCCGGCCTATGTGTTCTATTTCCTGGAAGCGATGCGCCAGGCCGGCACCGAAATGGGCCTGAGCGCCGAGACCGCGACCCGGCTCGCGATCGGCACCTTCGCTGGCGCCGCCCAGCTGGCCAAGGACGCCAGCGAGCCGCCCGAGGTGCTGCGCGAGCGCGTGACCTCCAAGGGCGGCACCACCTATGCGGCGCTGTGCTCGCTCGAGGACAACGGCGTCAAGGCAAGCTTCGTCAAGGCGCTGCACGCGGCCGGGCAGCGTGCCAGGGAACTCGGCGACGAGTTCGGCGCCTGAGTCACCCGAGTCAGTTCAGGGCGTAGCCGCCGGCCACGCCCTGGAACAGGGTCAGCCCGAGCCAGTGGTTGAGGCGGAAGGCGCGAAAGCAGCCTTCGCGCGTGCGCTCGCGGATCATGCCGTAATGCCAGATCACCTGGGCCAGCGCCGCCGCCAGCGCGAGGCCGAACACCGGGCCGCCGACCTTGAGCCAGAGCAACCAGGCCCAGAGCACCAGGTGCAGCAGGTAGAAGGCGGTCACGCCCGCGACATCCCAGCGCCCGAGCGTGATGGCCGAGGTCTTCATGCCGATGCGCAGGTCGTCGTCGCGGTCGACCATCGCGTATTCGGTGTCGTAGGCCAGCACCCAGAACAGGTTGCTGACGACCAGGCCCCAGGCCTGCCAGGGCACCGATGCCATCAGGCTGCCCCATGACCAGGCAGCCACTCCAGACTCGACCTGCATGACGCCGAAAGCCATCGGGATGCCAAAGCTGAAGGCCACGCCCAGCACCGCCTGCGGCATCGAGACATGACGCTTGGCGTAGGGATAGAGCAGCGCCACCGCCAGCGCCGGAATGGACAGCAGGATCGCCGCCGGCGTGGTGGTCAGCACCAGCAGGAAGGCCAGCAGGGCCAGCGCGGCGCCGACGGCCAGCGCCTCCCGGACCGACATGCGTCCGCTCGTGATCGGGCGCTGCGCGGTGCGCTTGACATGGCGGTCGAAGTCGCGGTCGGCGACATCGTTGATGCAGCAGCCCGCGCTGCGCATCAGGATGGTGCCGAGCGTGAAGACCAGCAACAGATGCCAGCCGGGCCAGCCGCCGGCAGCGACCCAGAGCGCCGACAGCGTGGGCCAGAGCAGCAGCAACCAGCCGGCGGGCCGGTTCCAGCGGATCAGGTCGAGGTAGAGCGCGAGCTTGGCGCGCCAGGCCGCCAGCGCGGCAGCGTGGGTGTGGTTCATGCGGACAGTCTCTTGACGCCCGGCAGTTCGCAGGCGTAGATGGCATTGCGCAGCGCGGCGATCGCCTCGTAGCGCGTGAAGCTGCGGCGCCAGGCCAGCACGACGCGGCGCGTCGGCGGCTCGCCGGCAAAGGGCAGGTAGCGCAGGTAGGAGGCGTCGCCCGGGCCCGATCCGGGCGGCAGGGTCCTGGCACCCGGGCCGAGCGCCGAGCTCGGCACGCTCAGGCGCGGCACCAGCGTGACGCCCATGCCGGCGGCGACCATGTGGCGGATGGTCTCGAGCGAGCTGCCCTCGAAGCTCTTGCGGATACCCTCGGCGTCGTTCGAGAAGCGGGCGAACTCGGGACAGACCTCGAGCACATGGTCGCGAAAGCAGTGACCGGCGCCCAGCAGCAACATGGTTTCCTGCTTGAGCTGCTCGGCCGTGACCTCTTCCTGCTGCGCCAGCGCATGCGCCACCGGCACCACCGCGACGAAGGGTTCGTCGTAGAGCGGCGCGATCGCGAGATTGGTGTCGGGGAAGGGTTCGGCCAGGATGGCGCAGTCGATCTCGCCCAGGCGCAGCTGCTCGAGCAGCTTGGCGGTCAGGTTCTCCTGCAGCATCAGCGGCATCTGGGGCGAGCGCTGGATCACCTGGCGCACCAGGTCGGGCAGCAGGTAAGGACCGATGGTGAAGATCACGCCCAGGCGCAGCGGACCGGCGAGCGGGTCCTTGCCGCGCTTGGCGATCTCCTTGATCGAGGCCGCCTGCTCGAGCACGACCTGGGCCTGGCGCACGATCTCCTCGCCCAGCGGCGTGACGGCGACCTCGCTGGCGTTGCGTTCGAACAGCTTGAGCTCGAGCTCTTCCTCGAGCTTCTTGATCGCCACGCTGAGCGTGGGCTGGGAGACGAAGCAGGCCTCGGCCGCCTTGCCGAAATGGCGTTCGCGCGCGACGGCGACGATGTACTTGAGTTCGGTCAGCGTCATGTGGGATTCAGGCCTTCAGATAATCGGATTTTGTGCCGAGCCAGCGCTCGACATGCTGCTGCGCCAGGCGCGGCCAGCGTTCGAGCATGACAGGCGCCCAGGCACGCGCCCATTCGAGCAGGTGGATGTCGGTCGCGAGGTCGGCAAAGCGCAGCATGGCCGCGCCCGACTGGCGCGCACCGAGGAACTCGCCGGGCCCGCGGATCTCGAGGTCGCGCCGGGCGATCTCGAAGCCGTCGGTGGTCTCGGCCATGGCGCGCAGGCGCTCGCGCGCGGTCTCGCTCAGGCGCCCGGACTCGTTGGTCGAATACAGCAGCAGGCAGGCCGAGGCCGCCGCGCCGCGCCCGACCCGGCCGCGCAACTGGTGCAACTGGCTCAGGCCGAAACGCTCGGCATGCTCGATCACCATCAGCGAGGCGTTGGGCACGTCGACGCCGACCTCGATCACGGTGGTGCTGACCAGCACGCCCATCAGGCCGGCGCTGAACAGCGCCATCACGGCCTTCTTCTCGACTGGCGGCATGCGCGAGTGCAGCAGGCCAACCCGCAGCGGCTGGCCGGCGGCGTCTTGCAGGCCTTCCATCGCGGCGCTGAGTTCGAGGTGGGTCGCGGTCGCGTTGCCGAGGTCGAGCGCCTCGCTCTCCTCGATCAGGGGGCAGACCCAGTAGACCTGGCGCCCCTGCGCGACCTGGGCCCGGATGCGGCCGATGACCTCGTCGCGCCGGCTGTCGGAGACGGTCTTGGTCACGATCGGACTGCGTCCGGGCGGCAGCTCGTCGATGGTCGAGACATCGAGGTCGGCGTAGTAGCTCATCGCGAGCGTGCGCGGGATCGGCGTCGCGCTCATCATCAGCAGATGCGGCTCCAGGCCGGCGTCGCGCATCTTCTCGCGCAAGGCCAGGCGCTGCGCGACGCCGAAGCGGTGCTGCTCGTCGATCACGGCCAGCGCCAGGTTCTGGAACTGGACCTGATCCTGGATCACGGCATGGGTGCCGACCACCAGCGCGGCCTCGCCCGAGGCGATGCGCGCCAGCATGGCGGCACGCTCCTTCTTTTTCTGGCTGCCGGTCAGCCAGGCCACCGACTTGCCCAGCGGCGCCAGCAGCGGCTCGAGCCAGCCGACCAGCTTGCTGAAATGCTGCTCGGCCAGGATCTCGGTCGGCGCCATCAGCGCGCATTGCCAGCCGGCCTCGATCGCGACCGTGGCGGCCAGCGCCGCGACCACGGTCTTGCCGCTGCCGACATCGCCCTGCAGCAGGCGGTGCATCGGCACCGGACGCGCCAGGTCGGTCGCGATCTCGTCGACGACGCGGGCCTGGGCCCCGGTCAGGCCGAAGGGCAGGACCGCCAGCAGCTGCCGGTCCAACCCGTCCGGGCGACGGGGCAAGGCCGGCGCGCGCAGCAAGTCGCGCTCCTGCTTGGACTTGTGCTGCGACAGCTGCTGCGCCAGCAGCTCCTCGGCCTTGAGCCGCTGCCAGGCCGGATGGCTGCGGTCCTCGAGCGCCGCCAGCGAGGTATCGGGCGTCGGGTGATGCAGGAAATGCAGCGCTTCGCGCAAGCTCCAGGCGCCCTGCCCCCCGCCGGGCAGGCGCTGGCGCAGGCCCGGACAGTCCGCCAAGGCCTCGGGCGGAATGGTGTCGCCGAGGTCGGCTCGGTCAAGGCCGCCGAGCACCGCGCGGCGCAGATAGGCCTGTGGCAGTCCGGCGCTGGTCGGATAGACCGGGGTCAGCGCATCGGGCAGCTCGCCACCGGCGACGCGAAAAGTCGGATGCATCATGGTCCAGCCCAGGAAGCCGCCGCGCAGCTCGCCACGGGCCCGGATGCAGGCACCGACCGCCAGCGTGTTCTGGTGCGAGGGATAGAAGCTGAAGAAGCGCAGCGTGCAGCGCTCGCTGCCGTCATCGAGCACCACCAGCAGCTGGCGCCGCGGGCCGGGGCTGAGCTCGCAGGAGGTCACGATGCCCTCGATCTGGACTTCCTCGCCCTCGCGCGCGTCGCGCAGGCGCACGATGCGGGTCTCGTCCTCGTAGCGCAGCGGCAGGTGCAGCGCAAGGTCGATCGCGCGCACCAGCCCGAGCTTGCGCAGCGCTTTTTGCGGCGCGGACAGGGGCTTGCTGGCGGTGGCCGGCGGCGGAGCGGACAAGGCGTCTGACATGGCGGCATTTTGCCGCAGCCGGACCGGCTTTGCGCCTGAACGGAAAAGCAGACAATCACGGCATCCATTTCAAGGAAAAGCAGAGCATGAGCCTGGCTTTCAATTACCGCCACCTGTACTACTTCTGGATCGTCGCCAAGGAAGGCGGCATGACGCGCGCCGCGGCGCGGCTCGACATGGCGGTGCAGACCGTCAGCGCCCAGGTGCGCGAGCTCGAGCGCGACCTCGGCTGCCAGCTGCTCAAGCCGGCCGGACGCGGGCTGGCGCTGACCGAGGCCGGCATCGTCGCGCTGCGCCAGGCCGAGCAGATCTTCCAGCTCGGCGAGGTGCTGCCCGAGCGGGTGCGCGCAGCGGCACAGGCGCCGACCATGCGGCTGGCGGTCGGGATCGCCGACGGTCTGGCCAAGCTCGAGGTGCAGCGGCTGCTGCAGCCGGTGCTGGCCACGCCGGAGCTGCGCCTGGTCTGCCATGAAGGCGAGATGGCCGATCTGCTGGCCGAACTCGCGGTGCATCAGCTCGACGTGGTGCTGTCGGATCATCCGGCGCCGTTCAACCCGCACCTGAAGGTGCACAGTCACCCGCTGGGCAGCACCGGCATGGGCTGGTATGCCGCGCCGCGCTGGTGGGAGCAGGCCCAGGCCGATTTTCCGGCCTCGCTGCAGGATGTCCCGGTGCTGCTGCCCACCACCCACTCGATCGTGCGCGCCCATCTCGACCAGTGGCTGGCCCAGCAGGGCCTGCGCCCGCGCGTGGTCGGCGAGTTCGAGGACAGCGCCCTGCTCGAGACCTTTGGTGGCGCGGGCCTGGGCGTGTTTCCGGCCGCACTCGCGCTCGAGGACGCGCTGCTGCAGCGGCATCAGGCCAGGCTGCTCGGTGCCTGCGCCGGGGTCGAGGAGCATTACTACGCGATCAGCACCGAGCGCAAGGTGCAGCACCCGCTGCTGCGCCAGCTGCTGGCGCAGGATTGAAACCCGGGTCCGGACGGACCCGGCCGGCTCAGGCCAGCGCGGCGTGCAACTCGACCAGGGCCAGGGTCAGCTTGTGCCGGGGATCGAGATGGATCATGGGCCGCGCGAGCTGGTGCGACTCGCGCACCTTGATCGAGGCCGGCAGATAGGGCTGCAGCACCGGCAGGCCTTCCGCGATCAGCTCCTGCACCAGCTGCAGCGGCAGCCGGGCACGCGGCTGGAACTGGTTGACCACGATGCCCTTGACCTGCAAGCCGGCATTGTGATCGGCGCGGATTTCCTGCACATTGGCCAGCAGGGTATAGAGCGCCTGGCGGCTGAAGTCGTCGCAGTCGAACGGAATCAGGCAGCCGCTCGCCCCCATCAGCGCCGAGCGGGTGTAGAAGTTCAGCGCCGGCGGCGTGTCGATGTAGATCCGGTCGTAGTCCGCCCCGAGCTGCTGCAGCGCCTCGCGCAGCTTGTAGATCTTGTGGCGCGACTCGAGCTTGACCTGCAACTCGTCGAGCCGGTCGCTCGCGGCCATCAGGTCGAGCCGCTCGAACGGCGTGCGCAGCACGAAATCGGCCGGAGGCGCCGGATTGAAGCTGAAGCCCAGCGTCTGGTCGAAGAAACTCGCCACCGTGGGCTGCTGCGCACCGACCGGGGCGCCAAGCAGGTAGCGGGTCGAGTTGCCCTGCTGGTCGAGGTCGATCAGCAGCGTGCGCAGGCCCTGGGCAGCACTGATCGCGGCGAGGTTGCTGGCGATGGTGGACTTGCCCACCCCGCCCTTCTGGTTGAATACGACAAGCGCCACGGCGCCTCCTGCTGTTGTTGGTGCGGATCATTATGAGGCAGCCCGGCCATGGGAAAATGCCGGTTTTTCTTGGCACGGGCCCGTTCGGCCCTCAAGCGACATGAATCCATCTTCCTCCGGCGCCACGCGCGCCCACACCGTCAGCGACTTCGACTTCGAGCTGCCCCCCGAACTGGTGGCCCAGCACCCCGCCGCCGAGCGCAGCGGCTCGCGTCTGCTCGACAACACCGGCCGCTCGCCGGTCGACCGCATCTTCAAGGAACTGCCCGGCCTGCTCAAGGCTGGCGACCTGCTGGTCTTCAACGACACCCGGGTCGTCAAGGCGCGCCTGTACGGCGAGAAAGCCTCGGGCGGCAAGGTCGAGCTGCTGATCGAGCGCGTGCTCGACGGCCACGAGGTGGTCGCGCACATGAAGGTCAGCAAGAAACCGCTGCCGGGCGCGGTGCTCCACATGGTCGGCGGCTTCAGCGCCGAGCTGCTGGGCCGCTGGCCCGAGGACACAGGCCCGCTGTTCCGCTTCCGGCTCAGCGCCGAGCCCTATGGCCTGATGGAGCAGCATGGCCATGTGCCACTGCCGCCCTATATCGAACATGGCGACAGCGCCGAGGACGAGCGCCGCTACCAGACCGTGTTCGCGCGCGCGCCCGGCGCGGTCGCAGCGCCGACCGCCTCGCTGCACTTCGACCAGGCCCTGCTCGACGAGCTCGAGGCGCGCGGCGTGCAGCGCGCCAGCGTCACGCTGCATGTGGGCGCCGGCACCTTCCAGCCGGTCAAGGTCGAGTCCATCGCCGACCATGTGATGCACTCCGAGCGCTACGAAGTGCCCGAGTCCACCCAACAGGCCATAGCCGCCTGCCGCGCGCGCGGCGGCCGCGTGATCGCGATCGGCACCACCACGGTGCGCACGCTCGAATCCTGGGCCAAGTTCGGCCGCGCCAGCGGAGAAACCCAGATCTTCATCACGCCCGGCTTCGAGTTCCAGGTTGTCGACCTGCTGGTGACCAACTTTCACCTGCCCAAGAGCACGCTGATGATGCTGGTCAGTGCCTTCGCCGGCTACGAAACCATCATGGCGCTCTATGCGCGCGCCGTGCGCGAGGGCTACCGTTTCTTCAGCTATGGCGACGCCATGCTGCTGCAAAAGGCCGCCACAAAAAATTTGCCTCTCACCCGGATGTAAGAATATGTAAGTGATACGATTGATTTGCCATTACCTGCTCATGGCTCAATCACCGGGGGTCACACATGAAAGCAAGCCTATTTCTGACAGCTGTTGCCAGTGCCAGCCTGCTGGCTGGCTGCGGTGGCGGAGGGGATGACGCCGCATCGACCGCGACATCCACTATTGCCCTCAGCGGTACTGCCGCCAAGGGCCTGATGGCAAATGCGGATGTCGCGGTCTATGCGGTCAACGCCGATGGCCAGATGGCCAGCACGCCGCTCGCCACCACCACCACCGATGGCAATGGCCAGTACCAGCTGAACTTCAACGCGACCAAGGGCCAGCCGGTGGTCATCAAGGTGACGGCCAAGGCGAATGGCCAGACCACCCACCTCGACGAAGTCACCGGCTTGGTGCAGGCCCTGCCCGCCAACTTCAGCATGCGCGCGCTGCTGGTGCCGCAGACCACGGGCGCGACCAGTACCAGCGTCAACGTGACACCGTTCAGCGAAATAGCGGTGGCTGCAGCGGCCCGGGCCAGCGGCGGCATCACGCCAGCCAATGCAGCGCAAGCGAAGTCGACGGTCACGCAGCTGCTGGGCTTCGATCCGACGACGGTCGCCGTCACCTCGGCGCAGAACGCATCGGCAACGCTCGAACAGCAAAAACTGGCCGTGATGCTGGCGGCTGTCTCGCAAATGTCCAGCAACGGCGACCTGGGCTGCAACAGCAGCAACGCCGGCGCGAACACCGAATGCGTGGTCGGAAAACTGTCGGCCAACAGCAGCTTGTCGAGTCTGCAACTCGGCAATGGTGTCTCCAGTGCCTTGCAGAACGCCACCCAGACCGTGCTGAACAAGCCGGAGCTGGTCGGTGCGATCCAGACCTCCACCCTGGTCAATATCGTGACCAACCTGGGCTGCAGCGGCGCAGCCTGCACCCCGGCAGCGAGCGGCGGCAACATTCCGGCACCGGATCCGGTCGCGGCCACGATCACCGCAGCCAAGCTGCTGTTCACCCAGATCAAGTCCGACCTGACGACCATGTTCAGCAAGGATGGGGTCAGCGCCAACGCCACGGGCGCCTTGAACCAGGAAGCCTTCAAGTTCGAACAAGTGATGAAGGGGGTTCAGCCTCCGGTTGAAACCGTGCTCAAGGATGCGAGCGCGCTCGTGATGGGGATCGACCTCTACCATGACTACAAGGCAGGTCGCACCAACTTGCCGGACCGGGCCCGGGCCTTCGACATGACCGCGACCAACGGCACGGTCAGGGTACCCGCAGTGGGCTGCACGCTGTATCAGGATGCCGACACGCAGATCAGGGCCAGCGCTCCGGCCAATGCCAACTTCATCGGCTGCGGCGCCCGCTTTTATGCCACGCGCAGCTATAGCGGCAGCGGCTATACGCATACCGAATGGCGCCATGGCATCACCGTCACGCCCCAGACCGATGGCAGTTTCAGCTACTCGACCCGGGCCCGCCAGCGCGTGCAGAGCTGTGATCTGAGCAATAACTGCACCATCACCAGCAACCAGGCCTTGCAGCTGCAATCCGATGGCAGCACGCCACTCGATTCGTTCAAAGGTAGCGTGACTCCGGTGCTGACTGGCAGCCACGGCAACATCGCCAGCTTCACGCTCAAGGGTGAACTGCCGGCAGCGTTCAAGAGTGGCGGCACCACGCTGGTGAACTTCAAGCACCAGGTGGACATCAGCGGCAGCCAGACCCTGGTCAGCAATGAACCGACCGCCCTGTCGCTGTCGGGCTATGTGGCCGCCTACAAGGATGCAACGACGCAGGAAGGCAAGCTGACCCTCAACAGCGGCAGCCTCGACAAGGCCAGCGGGGCAGCGGTCAATCTGGTCTGGAATGCCGGCACCGCCGAATTCGAAGGCGACTTGAAGCTCCAGGGCATGACCACGGACAAGAGCGGCACGGACACCACGCCGACCCAGCTCGCGCTCAAGGGCATGCTGCGCAACATAGCCAACGGGGTCAGCACCGAGTTCCTGAGCGGGCAGCTCAATGTCACCGCGACGGGCTATGCTCAGTTCGATTCGACCCAGCCGCCTTCGGCCAGCAACAAGTACACCGCAGACCTGACCTTCGTCGGTGCCGTCACGGCGCCGAACCGGCCCAAGCTCGAGCTGACGCTGGGCACCGCTACGGTCATCAACGGCAGCTCGGCCAGGCAGCCGGTCAGCCTGCAGTACCGCACCCTGGTCAACGGCATGCCGCGCAGCGTCGTGACGCTGACCGGGACGCCTGGCACACCCGACAGCTTCAGGCTGGCTGAAGCCAGCTCAGGCCTGTCGATGAACTGGCTGGAAGGTGCCAGCACGATCGACCTCGTGTTCGGCAATCCAGCGATCAAAATCGGCCAGTTCAAGAGCGGCTTGCTGACCTTCAGCGACAGCAGCGTTATCTCGCTCGATCTCGGCCTTTGAGTCGGAGCAGGCGCCAGTCTGGGGGCTCGGCTTTGCCGGGCCCTTTTTCGTTCCTGCAAAGCGGTGCATTGAAACAGCATGAATCACACACGACGGCATCGATCGAAGCGGCAAGCGTTTTCCCTGCTGGTGTGGCTTGCGCTGCCAGCAGCCATGGCGCTGCAGGCCGCCCCCGTGACAGCGGCAGAATCCTCCCCCTGGCAGCTGAGCCTGCGCTACGACCATCACAGCGATGGTCTGGCGCTGGACCAGATGGGAACCCGGGACTGGGCGAAAAGCCTGCGCCCGCGCCAGGGTCTCAATCTGAGCTATGTCGAGGACGAGTTGCGGCTGGACAAGCAGCAGGGGCCCTGGTCGCTGGCGCTGCTGGCACGCAGCAGTGCCAGCCTGGTCGCCAGCCCCGATGCCATGGAGCTGGCCAGCCTGATCAGCCGCGGCGAGCATCCCGCCGGCAATACGCAATGGGACAACGAGGTCTTGCTGCGCGGCTTCAACGGCGTCGGGCTCGAAGTCGGCCGCAGCCATCGGCTGGCTGCGCGCTGGAGCGCACGCTGGACGGCACAGGGCCTGCTGCTGACCCGCTGGCGCGAGCGTCAACTCAATGGCCCGGCGAGCTATGCCGCAGACAGCGGCAGCTACCAGTTCGACCTGCAGTCGCGCGAACTCGACAACAAGCGGCGCTTTCCGTTCCAGCAAGACTTCGCGGCCCAGGGTGCCGGGCTCCTGCTCGGCGCGGAACTGGGCTGGCAAGGGGAACAAGCTTTCGCGGCCTTGGCGGTACGAGATGGCGGCTGGCTGCATTGGCGCGATGTACCGCAACAGCAGATGCAACTCAACAGCGTCACCCAGGCCGTCGACGCCGACGGCTTCCTGATCTACCGCCCGCTGATCCAGGGGCAGAACAGCCAGCAAGGCCGCACCCGCCGGCAACCCTGGCGGACCCAGATCAGGACCGGCTGGAAGCTGGAGAACCAGGCCCAGATCAGCGCATCGGTCGAGCATCTGCCCGACTTCGGCCTGCTGCCGGCGCTGCAATGGAGCCAGCGCGACGGCGAGCTCGAATGGGGCCTGGAGTGGCGCTTCCACGAGCGCCGTGCCACCCTGTCGATGGGCTGGCAGAACTGGCGGCTGCGTGTCGGCACCGACAGCCTCGACAGCCAGGCCCGCTCGCGCGAACTCGGCCTGACTTACCTGCGGCAGTTCTAGCGCGAGGGCGATATTGCTGGTCTGCCGGAGTGCTGCGGCTTCACCTTCTAAAATCGCGGCCTGCCCGACCGGGCCGCTAGGGAACCCTCACATGCTCAAATTCGACCTGCTCCACACCGACCCCGACAGCCACGCCCGCCGCGGCCAGCTGACACTCAACCATGGCGTGGTGCAGACGCCGATCTTCATGCCGGTCGGCACCTACGGCACCGTCAAGGGCGTGATGCCCAGAAGCCTGCACGACATGGGGGCCCAGATCATCCTGGGCAATACCTTCCACCTCTGGATGCGACCCGGGCTCGACATCATGCAGAGCTTTGGCGGCCTGCACCAGTTCGAGCAATGGGACAAGCCGATCCTGACCGACTCGGGTGGCTTCCAGGTCTGGAGCCTGGGCGCGATGCGCAAGATCAGCGAGGAAGGCGTCAAGTTCGCTTCGCCGGTCAACGGCGACAAGCTGTTCATGTCGCCCGAGGTCAGCATGCAGATCCAGACCATCCTGAACTCGGACATCGTGATGCAGCTCGACGAGTGCACGCCCTACTGGCAGGGCGAGAAGGGCTCGGGCCATATCACGACCGAGGCCGAGGCGCGCGTCTCGATGGAGCTGAGCCGGCGCTGGGCGCTGCGCAGCAAGAACGAGTTCGAACGGCTCGAGAACCCGAACGCGCTGTTCGGCATCGTGCAAGGCGGCATGTTCGAGCACCTGCGCCAGGAGTCGCTCGAGGCCCTGGTCGAGATGGACTTCCCCGGCTACGCGGTCGGCGGGGTCAGCGTCGGCGAGCCCAAGGAGCTGATGCTGCAGATCATGGCGCACACGCCGCACCGCCTGCCCGCGCACAAGCCGCGCTACCTGATGGGCGTCGGCACGCCCGAGGATCTGGTCGAGGGCGTGGCACAGGGCGTCGACATGTTCGACTGCGTGATGCCGACGCGCAACGCGCGCAACGGCACCATCTTCACGCGCTACGGCGACCTCAAGATCCGCAACGCGCGCCACAAGGCCGACCCGCAGCCGCTCGATCCGAGCTGCGACTGCTACGCCTGCGCCGGCTCAAGCGGCGTGAGCTGGGATGCCGGCGGGCGCACGGGCTTCTCGCGCGCCTACCTGCACCATCTCGACCGCTGCGGCGAGATGCTGGGCCCGATGCTGAGCACGGTGCACAACCTGCACTACTACCTGAACCTGATGCGCGAGGTGCGCGAGTCGCTCGAGGCCGGCCAGTTCGGCGCCCTGCGCGCCCGCTTCAAGTCCGAGCGCGCGCGCGGCGTCTGAAGCCGGTCAGCCGCCGGCTCACTCGGCGGCAGGCTTCCGGCTCGAACGAGGGGTCGCAGCCTTCTTGGCTGCGGTGGCGGCAGTCTTCCTGGCTGGCGCCTTCGGTCGCTGGCTGGCCGCCGCGCTGGCTGCAACCTGCTCGCTGGCCTGTGCCGCAGCCCTGGCTGCCGCTGCCTCGACTTCTTGCCTGGCCTGCTCGGCCATCTTCTCTGCCGCCTCGGCGCTGGCCTGGACGGTCTGAGCCACCTGCTCGGCCGCCTTCGCGGCCTGCCCAGCCATGTCCTGCACGGCACTCGAAGCGATGGTCGTGAACTGCTCGGTCAGCGAATTCCACCACTGCATCGGATCGACCCCGGTCTTGGCCCCGGCCTGGGCCGATTCGTCAGCTGGCTGGACCGGTGGCTCGGCGGCCTTGGCGGCGCGCGGCGCGGCCTGGGCCTGCACCGTTTCGGGCCTGATCTTGAACGACTCGGCCACATCCTTCAGGCTCAGGTTCATGTTCTCGAGCGTGGCCAGCGTCATCTTCTGCACCTCGAGCGCCTGTATCGTCGCGGCCAGTGCCTTGGAATTCTGATCGAGCCAGAACTCCACTGCGCGCAGGTCATGAATGCGCTTTTCGATTTCCTCGACGCTGAAGGTCGGAGCGACCCAATGTCCGAGCGAAGACATGACGCCTGCGGCTGGCTGCAGGTCTGGTTTCACTGCGCCGGCCTGACGCGCGAGGGTTTGCAGGAAATCAAATCCGGGTATGTACTGGCCGAATGCGCTGAAGTCGGTCTTGTCCATAGGGGCTCCTGGGAATGGCGTGCAGCGTCGGGGCGACACCGCTTGTCTGACAAGCATGCCACAAGCCGCGGGGCCAGATTCCTCGATGGCTTGACCTCCGTCAACATCGGCAACGGTCGCTTGACGCAAGATATGGGCATGAGAGAAGGTTTGGTATGAGAATGTCGATTCGACCCGGACTTTCCAGGAGAAGACCCTTATGAGCGCCACCACTTCAGAGACCTTTGCCCAACAGCTTCAGCAGTTGCGCAGCGATTTGATCGAACAGATTCGCCACCAGCGCGGTGGCCAGATCGGCCGGGCCGAAGCCGCTGGCGACCGCCATGACGTCCAGAGCGGCGACTGGGCACAATTCGATGGCGAGCGCGACCTCGCGATGGCGCTGGACCAGCGCGAAACGGAAGAGCTCGGCGCCATCGACGCGGCGCTCAAGCGCATCGCGAACGGCAGCTATGGCTATTGCTCGGATTGCGAGATCGAGATCCCGGCGGCCCGGCTGCACGCCAGCCCGACCACGCTGCGCTGCCTGGCCTGCCAGGAGCGGGCCGAGCGCGCCAGCGGCGAAAGCCACGCCACCCTTTGAAACCGGATCTTTCACCAGGAGTTTCTTGCATGACCACTTTCCACGCCGTCGTCTGGCTCGACCACAGCGAAGCCCATGTGCTGATGTTCGATCGCGAGCACGCCGAGTCGCAGCGCATCAAGTCGCGCAGCCACCATACGCCCAAGCACGGCCATGTCAGCGGCGACAAGGACTTCTTCGCGGCAGTAGCCAAGGCGCTGGACGGCGTGCACGAGGTGCTGGTGACGGGACCGGCCAAGGCCAAGATCGAATTCCAGGACTACTGCAAACAGCACGAGGCAGCCATCGCCGAGACCATCGTCGACGTGGTCAACACCGATCACCCGAGCGACAAGCAACTGGTCGCGATGGCGCGCCAGTATTTCGCCAAGCATGACGCGATGGGCGCCGATCCGACCCAGCTCTGATCAGCCAGCGGCTTGAGTGCCGGCCTGCAGCCGGCAGCAGCGCTCAAGCCGGCAATGCCAGGGTCTGGGCAATGGCGCCAAACAGGCTCTGGCCCTCCGGGCTCCTGATCTCGATGCGCAGCTGGTCGCCCTCCTCCATTGCCGGGAACTGCGAGGCCATGCAGCCGAGCACCGTGCCGGCGCCCAAGGCACGATGGCGGCACAGCAGCGACAGCCACTGGCCGAAATGGAGTGCCGACCGATCGGGCTCGCAGGCACCGAACGGCTGCCCGTTGAGCGTGAGCTGCAAGGGCAGCTTGAGGCGGCCGCGCTGCCAGGCCGTCCCGAGCTCGTCGAGCGTGACGGCAACCGGGCTGAAGGCCGTGCCAGGCCAGACCGGCGCCGTGTCAGTGCCCTCTGGTGCCGCAGCGGCTGCCGGCCCGTGCCCACACCAGTCATTGACCAGCATCAGCAGCCGGATCGCGTCGAGCGCCTGCTCGGGATTCGCGCGCGCCGGCAAGTCGCCGCAGACGACCGCCAGACCGGCACCAGCTGCGGCGGCCAGCGCCGGCTCATGCCAGGGCATGTCGTCGCAAGGACCGAGGAAGGCGTCGCCCGATCCCTGGCGCAGCCGCGACAAGCCGGCAGCGGCCGGCGCCTGTGCCAGCGGAGCCGGATCGACCGCGACCCACTGGAACGCGCGCGGCAGCGGCGCCAGGCAGCGCGCGGGCTCGAAGGCAAAGGCATGACGGGCCCGGCCCTGGTTCAAGGCCACATAGAGATCCTGCAACTGGGGCGCGATGAAGTTCCAGTCATCGAGCGCCTGCTGCAGCGTGTGGGCGGCACCCGTGGCGTAATGGGCACTGCCGAGGTCGCGCGAGACGACCAGCAGCTGCCCGTCGCGCGAGCCGTCCTTGTAGCTAGCCAGTTTCATCAGTGGGGTTTCAATCCTCGAGCAGGCTGCGCAACATCCAGGCCGACTGCTCGTGCACGCTCAGGCGCTGCGTCAGCAGGTCGGCGCTCGGCTGGTCGTTGGCCTGGTCCACCAGCGCAAACAGGCCGCGGGCGGTACGCGCCACGGCCTCATGGCCCTCGGCCAGCAGGCGAACCATCTCGAGCGCCTTGTGCGGGCGGGCGTCGACGTCGGGCAGCGAGCTCAACCGGGCAAATTCGGCATAGGAGCCGGGCGCTGCATGGCCCAGCGCACGGATGCGCTCGGCAATCGGATCGACCGCATTCCAGAGCTCGGTGTACTGCTGCATGAACATCGCGTGCAGGCTGTTGAACATCGGCCCGGTCACGTTCCAGTGGAAATTGTGCGTGGTCAGGTAGAGCGTGAAGGTATCGGCCAGCAGGTGGCTCAGGCCCTGCGCGATCGCCGCCCGGTCCTGCTCGCCAATGCCGATGTCCATCTTGCGGACTTCCACCTTCTTCTTTGCCATATCGACCTCCAATTCCAGAATTCGCAACGACAGCTGCGTGGATCGATCTTAATACCGCCAGCATCGCGCCAGGATTTCATCTACTGGGCCAAATGATTGAAAAAATCAATCACTCAGGGGGCGAAACAGGCTGGACCCCGCTCTCCTTCTTGCCTTATTTTCACGCAGGGGAGTGAGACACAAGATGGACAACGATTGGGTTCAACCCGCCGGATTCGAGCGCGAGCGCCCGCATCCGCGCCACGACGGCGCGCGGACCGCGTTCGAACGGCTGTTGGCGCAGGCCGATGTCAGGCTCGACGGCCAGCGGCCCTGGGACCTGCAGATCCGGCACAGCGGCACCTTCGACCGGGTGCTCGGTCACGGCAGCCTGGGGCTGGGCGAAAGCTATATGGAGGGCTGGTGGGATTGCGAACGGCTCGACGAGTTCATCTGCCGCGCGCTGCGGGCCGGCCTCGACCGGCAGGTGCGCAACCCGGCCCTGCTGCTGCTCGCGCTCAAGGCGCGGCTGCTGAACCTGCAATCCCCGACACGCGCCTGGCAGGTAGGCAAGCAGCATTACGACACCGGCAACGAATTGTTCGAAGCCATGCTCGACCCGACCATGTCCTACAGCTGCGGCTACTGGGCCCAGCACGAGACGCTGGAGCAGGCGCAGCGCGCCAAGCTGGAACTGATCTGCCACAAGCTGCAGCTCAAGCCCGGCATGACGCTGCTCGACATCGGCTGCGGCTGGGGCGGGCTGATGCGCCATGCCGCCGAGCAATACGGCGCGAACTGCGTGGGACTGACGATCTCGCGCGAACAGGCAGCATGGGCCAGCCGGCAACTGCGCGGTCTGCCGGCCCAGGTCGAACTGGTCGACTACCGCGACTTCAATCCCGATGGCGCCAAGCGCTTCGATCGCCTGGTTTCGGTCGGCATGTTCGAGCATGTGGGGCCGAAGAATTACCGGACCTATTTCGAGGTCGCCCGGCGCAGCCTGCGCGAAGACGGCCTGTTCCTGCTGCACAGCATCGGCCGCAACCGTCCCGGCAGCGCCAACGATCCCTGGATCGAGAAATACATCTTCCCCAACGGCGTGCTGCCGGCACCGAGCGAGCTGACCCGGGCCGCCGAGCGCGAGTTCGTGCTCGAGGACCTGCACAACTTCGGCGCCGACTACGACCGCACGCTGATGGCCTGGCTGGAGCGCTTCGATGCCGCCTGGCCCCGGCTGCAGCAGCGCTACCCGGAGCGCTTCCGGCGCATGTGGCGTTACTACCTGATGGCCTGCGCCGGCACCTTCCGCGCGCGCGACAACCAGCTCTGGCAGCTCGTGCTGTCGCCGCGCGGCGTCAACGGCGGCTATCGTCGTCCGCTGCGCTGAAACCAGCAGGCCGGCAAGACGACGGGCTGCCGCGGGCGGCCCGCATGCGATGCGCGACAATCGCAGCACCATGAATCCAACTTACGTCTTGACCCTGTCCTGCCAGGACAAGCCCGGCATCGTGCACGCTGTCTCGGGCTTCCTGCTGGAACATGGCGGCAACATCGAGGAAGCCGCCCAGTACAACGACCGCGACACCGGACTGTTCTTCATGCGGGTGCAGTTCTGCTGCCTGAGCCTGAACGAGCAGGAGCTGCGCCACGAGGTCAGGCTGTTCGTGCAGGCGCACGAGATGGAGTGGAGCCTGCATGGGCTGGACTCCCGCCTGCCGACCGTGATCATGGTGAGCCAGCAGGGCCACTGCCTGAACGATCTGCTGTTCCGCTGGAAGAGCGGCCTGCTGCCGATCGACATCCGGGCCATCATCAGCAACCACCGCGATTTCTACCAGCTCGCGGCGAGCTACAACATCCCGTTCCACCACCTGCCGGTCACGGCAGCGACCAAGGCCCAGGTCGAGGCGCGCCAGCTCGAGATCATCGAGCAGGAGCAGGCCGACCTGGTGGTGCTGGCACGCTACATGCAGGTGCTGTCGAACGAGATGTGCCGCAAGCTGGCCGGCAAGGCGATCAACATCCACCACAGCTTCCTGCCGAGCTTCAAGGGCGCCAAGCCCTACTACCAGGCGCACCAGCGCGGCGTCAAGCTGATCGGAGCCACCGCCCACTACGTGACCGCCGACCTCGACGAAGGTCCGATCATCGAACAGGATGTGGCCCGGGTCGACCATGCGATGACGGTGGACGACCTGACGAGCATCGGCCGCGACACCGAAAGCCAGGTGCTCGCGCGCGCCGTCAAGTGGCACAGCGAGCACCGCGTGCGACTCAACGGTCACCGGACCGTGGTGTTCCGCTGACAGCGGTAGGCGGCCGACAGCAGACACTGACGGCCGGCTGGCTCAGTCGATCTCGAGTCGATGGCCGCTGCTGCTGCCCTGGCGCTTGGGCAGCGTCAGGCTCAGCACGCCGTTGTCGAACTTGGCCTTGGCCTGGCTGTTGTCGATGTCGGCGGGCAACTGGAAGCTGCGCGCGACCGAACCGAAATAGCGCTCGCTGCGCAAGGATTTCTCGTCGGCGCCCTGGCTGTCTTGCTGCTTGACCTCGGCGCACAGGGTCACGACATTGCCTTCGACCGTGACCTGGATATCCTCCTTCGCAACCCCGGGCAGCTCGGCGTGCACCGTGTAGGCGCCGTCCGATTCCTTGACATCGACCTTGATCGACTGCGGCAGCGGGTCGCCGTGCAGCGGCCGGATGAAGAATCCGGGCAACATCAGGTCCTTGAACAGATCGTCGAACCGGGTGCCGCGCGTCATGAGGCTGTTCATGCTTTTCACTCCTTGAATCTGGATAGCTGAGTCGTTGCCAGCGTCGATGACCCGACAGGTCATGTCCTGCTGCAGCAATGACAATAATGCCCCGCAGATCGAATTGCAAGCAGGGCATCAGCCAGATCACGCATGGGTGGCACAGGAACAGGCCGCAGCCGTTGCCGCGGCAAACGCCCTGGAGCTCGCAGCCAGCAGCGCTGGCTCAGGCCGGCGCAGGGTAGTGGCGGGCGCCAAAGATCGCGCTGCCCACGCGCACCAGGGTGCTGCCGCTGGCGATGGCGGCCTCGAGGTCGTCGCTCATGCCCATCGACAGGGTGTCGAGCGCCAGCCCCTGCGCATTGAGCGCCTCGAACAGCGCGTGCGCGCGGCCAAACACCGCGCAGGCGCTGGCGAAATCGGGCGCGGGTTCGGGAATGCACATCAGGCCGCGCAGGCGCAGGCGCGGCAAGGCCGCGACGGCCTGCGCCAGCCCGAGCGCCTGCTCCGGCAGCACGCCCGACTTGTTCGAACCGCCATCGACATTGACCTGCACGCAGACCTGCAACGGCGGCAATTCCGGCGGCCGCTGCTCGCTCAGGCGTTGCGCGACCTTGAGCCGGTCCACCGTATGGACCCAGTCGAAATGCTCGGCCACCGGGCGGGTCTTGTTGCTCTGCAGCGGCCCGATGCAATGCCACTCGATACCGGCCAGACCAGCCGCGCGCAGCTGCTGCACCTTCTCGACTCCCTCCTGCACATAGTTCTCACCAAAGGCGCGCTGGCCGGCGCTCCAGGCCTGGCGCACCGCATCGGCATCGAAGGTCTTGGAGACCGCCAGCAGCTGCACCGCTCCCCTGGGCCGGCCGGCGCGAGCACAGGCCAGCTCGATGCGCGCTTGTACTGCTTGGAGATTGGCGGAGATCATGGACATAATGATAAAAAACAAGGGAGTCGGGATGGACATCACCCAGCTGCTGGCTTTCAGCACCAAGAACAAGGCCTCGGATCTGCACCTGTCGGCCGGGCTGCCGCCGATGATACGGGTGCATGGGGACATCAGGCGCATCAACGTGGAGGCGCTGGACCACAAGCAGGTCCACGCGATGATCTACGACATCATGAACGATGCCCAGCGCAAGCACTACGAGGAATTCCTCGAGGTGGACTTCTCGTTCGAGATCGAGGGGCTGGCACGCTTTCGGGTCAATGCCTTCAACCAGAACCGCGGTGCGGCGGCGGCGTTCCGGACCATTCCCTCCAAGATCCTGACGCTCGAGCAGCTCAACTGTCCGCCGATCTTTGCCGAGCTGGCGCTCAAGCCGCGCGGCCTGGTGCTGGTGACGGGTCCGACCGGATCGGGCAAATCGACCACGCTGGCGGCGATGGTCAACCACCTCAACGAGCGCGCCTACGGCCATGTGCTGACGATCGAGGACCCGATCGAGTTCGTGCATGAATCCAAGAAATGCCTGGTCAACCAGCGCGAGGTCGGGCGCATGACGCTGTCGTTCGCCAGTGCGCTGCGCTCGGCGCTGCGCGAGGACCCGGACGCGATCCTGGTCGGCGAGATGCGCGACCTCGAGACGATCCGGCTCGCGATGACGGCGGCCGAGACCGGCCATCTGGTGTTCGGCACGCTGCACACCTCGTCGGCAGCCAAGACCATCGACCGCATCGTCGACGTCTTTCCTTCCGAGGAAAAGGACATGGTGCGGGCCATGCTGTCGGAGTCGCTGGTGGCGGTGATCTCGCAGACCCTGTGCAAGAACAAGGAGGGCAGCGGCCGCATCGCGGCGCACGAGATCATGCTCGGCACGCCGGCGGTGCGCAACCTGATCCGCGAGAACAAGGTCGCGCAGATGTATTCGGCGATCCAGATGGGCAACGGCTTTGGCATGCAGACGCTGGACCAGAGCCTGACCGATCTGGTCCGACGCAACCAGATTTCCAACGCCGAGGCGCGCAGCAAGTCCAAGATCCCGGAAAACTTCCCGGGTTGACCGGGACGGTTTCGCTAAAAATTTCCCGGCTGAGCCCGGCAGGAGAATGCAGATGGAACGCGATCAAGCGAGCAAATTCGTCAACGACCTGCTCAAGCTGCTGATTGAGCGCAAGGGCAGCGACCTGTTCCTGACTGCCGAGTTCCCGCCTGCGATCAAGGTCGACGGCCAGATCAGCAAGGTGTCGCCGCAGCCGCTGAGCAGCCAGCACACCCAGTCGCTGGCACGCGCGATCATGAACGACAAGCAGGCGGCCGAGTTCGAGCGCAGCCGGGAATGCAATTTCGCGATCGCGCCGGCCGGCATCGGGCGGTTTCGCGTCAACTGCTTCCTGCAGATGGGCAAGGTCGGCATCGTCATGCGCACGATTCCGGGCCAGATCCCGACCATAGACGGACTTGGCCTGCCCCTGGTGCTCAAGAATGTCGCGCTGGCCAAGCGCGGCATCTGCATCCTGGTCGGCGGCACCGGATCGGGCAAGTCGACCACGCTGGCGGCGATGGTCGACTGGCGCAACGAGAACACGCATGAGCATATCGTGACGGTGGAGGACCCGATCGAATTCGTGCATCAGCACAAGAACTGCATCATCACCCAGCGCGAGGTCGGGCTCGACACCGACAGCTGGGACAACGCGCTGAAGAACTCGCTGCGTCAGGCGCCCAATGTGATCCTGATGGGCGAGATCCGCGACCGCGAGACCATGGAGCACGCGATCGCGTTCGCCGAGACCGGCCATCTCTGCATGGCGACGCTGCACGCCAACAGCGCCAACCAGGCGATGGAGCGCATCATCAACTTCTTCCCGCAGGAGCGCCACGCGCAGATGCTCAAGGATGTCTCGCTCAACATCAAGGGCATGATCGCGCAGCGCCTGATCCCGCGCCAGGACGGCAAGGGGCGTTATGCCGTGGTCGAGGTGCTGCTGCACAGCGGCCTGATCGCCGACCAGATCATGAAGGGCGAGATCAACGAGATCAAGGAGACCATGAAGAAGAGCCGCGAAGTCGGCATGCAGACCTTCGACCAGGCGCTGTTCGACGCCTTCGAGGCCCGGCTGATTTCCTACGAGGAGGCGCTGCGCAACGCCGACTCGCAAAACGACCTCAAGCTCAACATCAAGCTCAACAGCCAGCGCGCGCGCAGCGCCGATCTGTCGGCTGGCACCGAGCACCTGACCCTGGTCTGAGCCGCCGACCGCGGAGGCGGTGCCGGTTCAGTGTTGTGGTGGGAGACTTAGCGCGCGGGCGGGGGCTGCAGGCGCTTGAGCTCGTCTTCGCTCAGGTAGTCGAAGATGCGCACGACGGCCTTGGCGCCGCTGGTGGTGCGCGCGATCTCGGTCGCCAGATCGGCCTCGCGCCGGGTCACGCGGCCCATCAGGTAGACGGTGCCGCGCTCGGTCACGATCTTGAAGGCCTGGGACGAGAGTTCGTGGTTGTCGATGAAGCCGGCCTTGACCCGGCCGCTCAGCACGAGGTCGGAGGTGCGCTGGGTCAGGGTCGGGCTGTCGATGATCGAGAGCTCGTTGACGACCGAGCGCACGTTGTCGACGCCGGAGACGATCTGCTGCACGCGCTGGCGGTCGGCCTCGTTGGGCACTTCGCCGCTCAGCAGCACCTGGCGGTTGTAGCTCGTGACATTGACACGCACGCGGGTACCAACGGCTTCAGTGATGCGGTTGGAAGCCTTGAGCTCGATCGCCTCGTCCTCGAGCTGGGCGCCCGAGCTGCGACGGTCGGCCGCGACCAGACCCGTGCCAACGGCGGCCCCGATCATCAGGGGTGCGCAGCCCGATACCAGGCCGCCGAGCGTGGCGGCCAGCAGCAGGGCGGCGGTGCCGCGCAGCAGGGGAAGGGTCAGTGTTTTCATTCGGCAAACTCCTCGGGTGCATCGTCGCCCAGCAACTGGACATCGACGCCATCACAGATACAGTGCAGCACGACCTGATGCGCCTCGTGGATGCGCGGCAGGCGTTCGCTCGGCACGCAGACCAGCACGTCGGTGTCCTTGAGCTGTTGGCCGAGCGCGCCGGCGCGGGCGCCGCACAGGGCCACCACGATCATCTCGCGCTCATGCGCAGCCTCGACTGCGCCCAGTATCTCGGGCGCCTGCGACAGGCTGGTGACGACCAGCAGGGTATCGCCCGGCTGACCGAGCGCGCGCACCTGGCGGGCATAGACCGAGCGCGCATCGAAGGCGTTGTAGAGTCCGGTGAAGACGGCGGCATTGCTGCCCAGGGCGAGCGCAGCGAGTTCGGGCCGGTCGCGCTCGAAGCGGCCGACAAAGGCGCTCGCGAACGCCTCGACCAAGCCGACCGAGGCCCCGTTGCCGCAGGCCAGTATCTTGCCGCCGCCGGTGACCGAAGCCAGGATGGCGGTGAGTGCGGCCTCCACGGCGGGCGCCAGACTCTGGGCACATTGATACTGGATGTCGGCGCTGTCGATGAATTGCTGTTGGATGCGTTGCAAAACCATGGGGCGGATGATAAACCGGGCCGGGGCGGTGCAACGACCTAGCCGGCATCGAAAGCGGCGCGCAGCCATTCGATCGCGGGCGGCTCGGGACCGTCGAGCCGGCCCTGCAGCAGCACCGCATCGAAACGGCAGGGTGGCAGGCTGGCAAGCCGGGCCAGGAAATGGCGCGCCGCGAACACGATGCGGCGCTGCTTGCTGGCCACGATGCTGGCCGCCGCGCCGCCCTGGGCCAGCGAACGGCGCTGGCGTACCTCGACGAACACCAGCGTGCCGTCGCGCTCGCGCATAATCAGATCGATCTCGCCGCCACCACGGCCTGGCGTCCTGAAATTGCGGCAGACCAGGCGCAGGCCCTGGCGCTGCAGATGGTCGAGCGCCAGCTGTTCGGCCCTGTCGCCCCTGGCCTTGCTGGTAGCGGCTGCACCTTCAATCTGGAACGTCATCTTGAACCCCTCCTTCCAGCCGGCGCTGGGCGCCGCGCAAGCGGCAGCCGGTGCGCAACATTATCCCGCCGGTGCGCTCTATGTGGTCGCCACCCCGATCGGCAATCTGGCCGACATCACGCTGCGCGCGCTGCACCTGCTCGGGCTGGTCGACGCGATCGCCTGCGAGGACACCCGCCACACGGCCAGCCTGCTGCAGGCCTACGGGCTGCATCGGCCCTTGCTCGCGCTGCACCAGCACAACGAGGCCGAGGCCGCGATCGGCGTGGTTGAGCGGCTGCAACGCGGCGAGCGCATCGCCTATGTCAGCGACGCCGGCACGCCGGGCATCAGCGACCCGGGTGCCCGGCTCTGCGCGGCGGTGCAGGCGGCCGGACTGCGCGCGATCCCGCTGCCGGGCGCCAGCAGCGTGACGACGCTGCTGAGCGTGGCCGGACTGGCGGCGACCGAGACCGATGCCGCCTTCGAGTTCACCGGTTTCCTGCCGACCAAGGGCTCGGCGCGCGCGCAGGCACTGCGCCGGCTGGCCCAGCAGCCGCACGCCTGCGTGTTGCTCGAAGCGCCGCACCGGATCCAGACCCTGGCCAAGGACCTGATCGAGCTGGGTGAACGCCGGGTCACGCTGGGGCGCGAGCTGACCAAGCAGTTCGAGCAGCTCGTCACGCTGCGCTGCGACGAGCTGGCCGACTGGCTGGCGGCCGATCCGATGCATGGCAAGGGCGAATTCGCGCTCGCGCTGCATCCGCTGGCGCGCGTTGCGGCCAGCGAGGACGGCCCGGACGCCGAAGCGCTGCGCGTGCTCAAGCTGCTGCTGGCCGAGTTGCCGCTCAAGGGTGCAGCGCGGCTGGCGGCCGAGATCACGGGCGGCTCGAAGAATGCCCTTTATCAGGCTGGACTCGCGCTCAAGCCGACGGCGGACTGAGGCACTGAGACGGCAGGCCGACCAGGACAAACCTGTGTCGATTTGGCGACAAGTCAGCCAGCGCTTGATTTTTGTCAGCATTCCATGGGCAGGTTCGGGCATGATGAGATTGAATGCTGCATTGCAGCAAAGCAGTACCCTCCCCTCATCCAGACGGCCTTTCCCATGAGCATACGCCACCTCGATTCCCTGTTTTCCCCCCGTAGCGTCGCCGTCATCGGCGCCTCGGATCGCCTGCACAGCGTGGGCCACACGGTCTGGAGCAATCTGACTGCTGGCTACAAGGGCGAACTGCATGCGGTCAACCCGCACCAGAGCGAACTCGACGGCAAGCCGGTGTTTCACGATCTGCAGGCGCTGGCGGCGCAATGCGGCAAGGGGCCCGAACTGGCGGTGATCTGCACCCCGCCGGAAACCGTCGCAGGCCTGATCGCCGAGCTCGGCGCCATGGGCACGCGCGCCGCCGTGGTCATCACGGCCGGGCTGTCACCCGAGCAGAAGCAGGCCATGCTGGAGGCAGCACAGCCGCACACGCTGCGCATCCTGGGGCCCAACTGCATCGGCCTGCTGGTGCCGCATCTGGGCTTGAATGCCAGCTTTGCCCCGGCCAATGCAGCGCCGGGCCAGCTCGCCTTCGTCTCGCAGTCGGGCGCGCTCGTGACGGCAATGCTGGACTGGGCCAACTCGCGCGGCATCGGCTTCTCGCATTTCATCTCGCTGGGCGAACATGCCGACGTCGACTTCGGCGATATCCTGGACTTCCTGGCCAGCGATTCGCGCACGCGTGCGATCCTGCTCTACATCGAATCGATCGAGTCGGCGCGCAAGTTCATGTCGGCCGCGCGGGCGGCGGCGCGCAACAAGCCGGTGATCGTGATCAAGGCCGGGCAGTCCACCCGGGGCCAGCAGGCAGCAGCCTCGCACACTGGCGCCCTGGCCGGCTCGGACGCGGTGTTCGACGCCGCGATCTCGCGCGCCGGCATGCTGCGCGTGCACACCCTGCTGCAGCTGTTCTCGTCGGCCGAGCTGCTGGCGCGCTTTCGCGACAACCGCAGCGAGAAGCTGATCGTGCTGACCAACGGCGGCGGCGCCGGCGTGATCGCGGCCGACGCGGCGGCCAACGCGGGCGTCGAACTGGCCGAGCTCGATCCCGGACTGATCGAACAGCTCGACGCAGTGCTGCCGGCCAACTGGTCGCATGGCAACCCGGTCGACATCGTCGGCGACGCGCCGGTGCAGCGTTACCTCGATGCGCTGCAGTTGCTGCTCAAGCAGCGCGACAGCGCGGTGCTGTTCGTGCAGGCGCCGACCGCGATCGTCTCGAGCACCGAGATCGCGCAGGCCCTGCTGCCGCTGGCCAGCCAGCGGCCCCCGCGCGTGCTGGCCAGCTGGCTCGGCAGCAGCATGGTCAGCGAGGCCAGACGGCTGTGCCGCCAGGCCGGCATTCCCGACTACAACACGCCCGAGGAGGCGGTACGCGCCTTCTCCTTCCTGCGCCAGTACCACCGCCACCAGGCCGAACTGATGGAAACGCCCAGCGCCGACCCGCTGGGCAGCAAACCCGATCTGGCGCGCATGCGCGAGCTGGTCGACTTCGTGCTGGCCGACGGCCGCGATGTCCTGACCGAGCCCGAATCGAAGGAACTGCTGCGCCTGGCCGGCGTGCCGGTCACGCCCACGCGCGTGGTGCCCCCCGAGCCCGAGGCCGCGGTCTATGCGGCCGAGACCGTGGGCTATCCGGTCGTGATCAAGATCCTGTCGCCCGACATCCTGCACAAGTCGGATGTCGGTGGCGTGCGGCTGAACCTGCACGGCGCCAGTGAAGTCATGGCCGCGGCCCAGGCCATGCTGCAACGCGTCGCCGAACGCCAACCCGACGCGCGCATCGAAGGCTTCACGGTGCAGCCGATGGTGCAGCAAGCGCACTCGCACGAGCTGATCGTGGGCGCCAGCGTGGACCCCCAGTTCGGCCCGGTGATCCTGTTCGGCGCCGGCGGCGTGTCGGTCGAGGTGGTGGCCGACCATGCGCTGGCGCTGCCGCCGCTCAATACCTCGCTGGCGCGCTCGCTGATCGGGCGCACCCGGATCGCCAAACTGCTGCAGGGCTACCGCGAGGTGCCGGCGGCCGACCATGACGCGATCGTCCATGTGCTGCTGGCGGTGTCGCAGCTGCTGGCCGACATTCCCGAGATCGCCGAGCTCGACATCAACCCGCTGATGGTCAACCATGAGGGCGCGCTCGCGCTCGACGCGCGCGTGCGCCTGAGTCGGGCCAAGCCGGCGGGCGCTTCCAACTTCGCGATCCGGGCCTACCCGCGGCATCTGATCGAGACCCTGCCCTGGGACCAGGGCGGCACGCTGACGCTGCGGCCGATCCGACCCGAGGACGAGGCCAGGCACCTGGACTTCTTCCACAAGCTCGACCCCGAGGATGTGCGCATGCGCATGTTCAGCGCGCGGCGCAGCCTCGAACACACCGAACTCGCGCGCCTGACCCAGATCGACTACGAGCGCGAGATGGCCTTCCTGGCCACCGTCACCAATGCCGATGGCAGCGAGGAGACGATAGGCTCGGTGCGCGGCATCAGCGATCCGAACAACGACGAGGCCGAGTTCGCCGTGATCGTGCGCTCGGACGTGAAGGGCAGGCACCTGGGCTGGATCCTGATGGACAAGCTGATCCGCTACCTGCGCGCCAATGGCACCCAGCGCGTGGTCGGCACGATCCTGAAGGAGAACGCCGGCATGCTGGACCTCGCGCGCAGCCTGGGCTTCGTGATCACGCGCCATCCGGAAGACCCCGACCTGCGCTGGGCCGAGCTGCCGCTGCAGGCCGAGCCGGCATAATTTGTCCTTTGATCAGTCCCACCTTCTTGCAGGAACCTTCATGAGCAGCATACAAACCGTCGGCATCGTAGGTGCCGGCACCATGGGCAATGGCATCGCGCAGGCCTGTGCCGTCAGCGGCATCCGCGCCGTGATGGTCGACATCAGCGAAGCCGCGGTGCAAAAAGGCCTCGCTGCCCTCCAGTCCAGCCTGGAGCGGCTGGTCAAGAAGGACAAGCTGAGCGCCGCCGACCGCGATGCCGCGCTGGCCCGGGTGCAGGGCACGACGGACTACGAGGCGCTCAAGAGCGCCGACCTCGTGATCGAGGCCGCGACCGAGAACCTCGAGCTCAAGATCAAGATCCTGCGCCAGCTCGACGCGCTGCTGCCGGCCGAAACCCTGATCGCGACCAACACCAGCTCGATCAGCATCACCCAGCTCGCGGCCGTGACCGCGCGCGCCGAACGTTTCATCGGCATGCATTTCTTCAACCCGGTGCCGCTGATGGCGCTGGTCGAGGTGATCCGCGGCCTGCAGACCAGCGACGCGACCCATGACGCGGTGCGGGAACTGGCGCTGCGCCTGGGCAAGACCCCGGTCAGCGTGAGGAACGCGCCGGGCTTCGTGGTCAACCGCATCCTGGTGCCGATGATCAACGAGGCCTTCTTCGTGCTGGCCGAGGGCGTGGCCTCGGCCGAGGACATCGATGCCGGCATGAAGCTGGGCTGCAACCATCCGATCGGCCCGCTGGCGCTGGCCGACATGATCGGCCTGGACACCTGCCTGGCGATCATGAACGTCTACTTCGACGAGTTCAAGGACAGCAAGTACCGCGCCAGTCCGCTGCTCAAGGAAATGGTGGCGGCCGGTCGCCTGGGCCGCAAGAGCGGTCACGGCGTCTACGCCTACTGATGAGCACCGACCCGCGCACCGAGGACCGGCTGGCCGAGCTCGAGATCAAGGTCAGCTTCGCTGACGATCTGCTCGACCGGCTCAACGAGCTGGTCTACCGGCAGCAGCGCCAGATCGAGCAACTGCAACTCGAGCTCGCCGCACTGCGCGGTCAGTGGAGCGACAACGCGACGCCGACCTTCCGCAGCCTGCGCGACGAGCTGCCACCCCACTATTGAATCTGCACGGCATGAGCCACTACACCGCCGCCCACCTGGGCGCGCTGCCCATCACCGATCTGGCCTGCGCCCAGGCTGCGATCACGATGGCACGCGCGCTCGCGACAAGTTCCGGCGTCGAATTGCGCGAGCCACCGCCCGAGCCGACCAGCTGCTGCGGGCGCGGCTGCAACGGCTGCGTCTGGGAAGGCTATTTCACCGCCCTGGCTTACTGGCGTGACGAAGCACTGCTGCAGATCAGCGACTAACGCCCGGTAGCAGATCCCGATAGCAAATTTCAGCAGGCCTAGTATGAAAAGGCGGCTAGGATACCGCTTCAATGCGCAATCTGAATCTCTACCTCCTGACCATGCTCAGTGCGCTGGCAGCTCATCTGCCCGTCAGGCTGATCGGCTTGGTGCTGGCAACCGGTCTGGGCTGGACGCTGGCGCAATCCGGTCTCGATCGTATGCAGCTGCTGGCGCAGCAGCGCTATGGTCAGCATGCCACCGAGACCGTGACCAGCTGGCGGCATATGATCGAGGAGTCGCGCGCGCTGCCCGACGACGAGAAGCTCAAGGCCGTCAACCAGTTTTTCAACCGCCACATCCGCTTCAATGCCGATCAGGCCGTCTGGGGCGTGCCCGACTACTGGGCCACGCCGCTCGAATTCATGGGAAAAGCGCAGGGCGATTGCGAGGATTTCGCGATCGCCAAGTACATTTCACTACTGATGCTGGGCATACCCAACGACAAGCTGCGCCTGATCTACGTGCGGGCACGCTTCGGCGGCAGCTTGATCCTCAACACCGAGGCGCATATGGTGCTGGGTTATTACGTCGACCCGGCGGGCGATCCGATCATTCTGGACAGCCTGTTGAACTCGATCCGGCCGGCAGCCGCGCGCACCGACCTGACACCAGTTTTCAGCTTCAATAGCCAGGGGCTCTGGGTGCCAGGTGCACCCAGCCTGAGCGCAGACCCAACGGCCAGACTGTCGCGCTGGCGCGACGTGCTCGACCGCATCAAGATCGACGGCATACAGTTATGACAGCAGCAAGCAACGGAGAGGCCTCGATGTCACTCGTCAAACAACTCTGGTTGGCCATCACGCTGGTCATGTTATCGGCCTTTGGCATCAGCCTGGTGGTCAATGTCTATTCTTCCCGGCAATATCTGGAGCAGCAGCTGCAGATCAAGAACATCGACAACGCGACCTCGCTCGCGCTCTCGCTGAGCCAGATGGAAAAGGACCGGCCGACGCTCGAGCTGATGGTGTCCTCGCAGTTCGACATCGGTCACTACCGCTTCATCCGGATCGTCGCGCCGAGCGGCCAGACCCTGATCGAGAAGCACTACGAAGGCAAGCCGGTGGATGTGCCGCAATGGTTCGTCAACCTGATCCCACTGCGGGTGCAGAATGGCCAGGCCCTGATCCAGGAGGGCTGGAAGCAGTACGGCACCCTGACGCTAGCCAGCCACGACCAATACGCCTACAAGAGCCTGTGGGACGGCACGCGCCAGCTGCTGATCTGGTTCCTGCTCGGCGGCCTGCTGACCGGCTTGCTCGGCATGACGATGCTGCGCTTCATCACCCGGCCACTGCTCGACTTGGTAGCACAGGCACAGGCGCTGGCCGAGCGGCGCTTCCAGACCGTGAACGAACCGCGCACGCCCGAATTGCGCGCAGTCACGCGCGCCATGAACCATATGGTCGGCCTGCTCAAAACCATGTTCGCCGAGGAGGCGCAACGCCTCGAGACCCTGCGCGACCGGGTCAACCACGATGCGGTCACCGGGCTGGCGAATCGGGAATATTTCCTCTCGCAGCTGGGCGAAATCATGAGCGGCGAGCAGCATGGCTCCACCGGCAGCCTGGTCATCATCCGGCTCGATGACCTCAACAAACTCAATGACAAGCTGGGCCATCAGGGGGCCGACCGGCTGCTCAAGTCGCTCGGAGACCAGCTGCACGACGGCCAGCAGGATTACGCCGGCCGGCTCAAGGGCGGCGAATTCGCCGTGGTCTATCCGAGCCAGGATTCAGCCGCCCAGGCGGCCCAGACCCTGCACGCCAGGCTGCTGCAAGACTGGTTGCCGCAATGGCAAGCCAAATGCCCCGACCTGTTCCACCTGGCGGCGGTGCGCTATCAGCGCGACCAGAGCCTGGGCGAACTGCTGGCCCAGGCCGATCAGGCCCTGGCGCAAGCGCAAGCCAAGGGCCAGAACAACTGGCATGCCCCCGAGGAAGGCAGCAACAAGCTCACCATACCGGCCGAGCAATGGCGCTCGCTGCTGAAGGATGCGATCCGGGTCGGGCGACTGAGCCTGACCTTCTTCCCGGTCGTCAAGGGCACACAGGGCCAGTTGCTGCACCGTGAGGGCTCGCTGCGCCTGCAGACCGAAACGGCGGCCCCGCTGCTGACCGCCGGGGACTTTCTGCCGATGGCGGCCAAGCTCAAGCTGACCGCACCGATCGACCTCGAGGTCGTGCGGCTGGCGCTCAACGGCCTGCGCGGGTCGAGCGGCGACATGGCGATCAACCTGTCGTCCGAATCGATCACCGACTTCAGCTTCCGCAATCAGCTCGGCGAGTTGCTGCAGGCCCAGCCGGCGCTGCGGGTGCGACTGCTGTTCGAGGTGCAGGAATTCGGCGTCGCGCGCCATTTCGAGGCCTTCCAGGACCTGACACAGCGACTCAAGTCGCTGGGCTGCCGCGTCGGCATCAAGTATTTCGGGCAGAACTTCCTCGAGAGCGGCAAGCTCGCCAGCCTCGGACTCGATTACATCAAGGTCGACCCGGGCTATGTGCGCGGCATCGGCAGCCACAGCGGCAATCAGGAATTCCTGACCGGTCTGTGCACGATGGGCCATGCGCTGGGCATGCTCGTGATTGCCGCCGGGGTCGAACAGGTGCAGGACATGCCGCTACTGGAAAAACTCGGCTTCGACGGCATGACCGGCCCCGGGGTCAGGCGCACGGATCAGGTCTGAGTCAAAAAATCGCCGTGAAAGCCGATGGATAATCCCAGAATGGCGTCAAGTTGACGTGGTTCTGGAGTTTTTATGAGCTTTCCCGTGGATGTAGTGATCATGGCGGCCGGCAAGGGTACGCGCATGAAAAGCAAAAGCCCCAAGGTGCTGCAGCGCCTGGCAGGTCGGGCCCTGTCGGCCCATGTGATCGATTGCGCAACCAGGATCGAGGCACGTCAGGCAGTGGTGATCACCGGCCACGGCGCCGAACAGGTCGAGGCCGCCCTCGCCCCGCTGGCCAGCGCGCAGCTGGCGCTGAACTTCGTGCGCCAGGAGCCCCAGCTCGGCACCGGCCACGCGGTACAGCAGGCACTGCCGGTGCTGGCCGACGACGGCATCACGCTGGTGCTGTCAGGCGACGTGCCGCTGACCCGGCCCGAGACGCTGCAAGCGCTGCTGCAGGTCTGCGGCGGCGAGCATCTGGCGCTGCTGACGCTCGAGATGGCCGACCCGACCGGCTACGGCCGCATCGTGCGCAACGCGATCGACGACGTGCAGGCCATCGTCGAGCACAAGGACGCGACTGACGAGCAGCACCGCATCACCGAGATCTACAGCGGCATCATGGCGGTGCCGACCCGCCTGCTGCGCGGCTGGCTGGCGCGGCTGGACAACCGCAACGCACAGAACGAGTACTACCTGACCGACATCGTGAAGTTCGCGGTCGCCGACGGCGCGCGCGTGCTCGGACACCGGATCAGCGACGCGGTGCAGGTCGCCGGCGTCAACAGCCCGGCCCAGCTGGCCGAGCTCGAGCGCGCCTACCAGCGCCGCTGCGCCGACGAGCTGATGGTCGCCGGCGTGCGGCTGGCCGACCCGGCGCGCTTCGACCTGCGCGGCAAGCTGGTCTGCGGCCAGGATGTCGAGATCGACGTCAACTGCATCTTCGAGGGCCAGGTCGAGCTTGGCGAAGGCGTGCGCATCGGCGCCAACTGCGTGATTGCCAACGCGAAGATCGGTGCCGGCGCGGTGATCCACCCGTTCACGCATATCGACGGCGAGAAGGCCGGCGTCAGCGTCGGCGCAGCGGCGCTGATCGGCCCGTTCGCGCGCCTGCGCCCCGGCGCGCAACTGGGACGCGAGGTGCATATCGGCAACTTCGTCGAGGTCAAGAACTCGGTCATGGCCGACGGCTCCAAGGCCAACCATCTGGCCTATCTGGGCGATGCCGATGTCGGCGAGCGCGTCAACTACGGCGCCGGCAGCATCACGGCCAACTATGACGGCGCCTACAAGCACCGCACCGTGATCGAGGCCGATGTGCATGTCGGCAGCAACTGCGTGCTGGTCGCGCCGGTCACGATCGGTCAGGGCGGCACGGTCGGCGGCGGCTCGACCGTGACCAAGGACACGCCGGCCGGCGCGCTGACGGTGGCGCGCGGCAAGCAGTTCAGCGTCGCGAACTGGCAGCGCCCGAGCAAGCAAAAGGGCTGATGCCCAACCCCCGCTGCAGCGGGGGCTTCAGCCGCGCCATCGATCCGGCAGCGGCTGGGCCGGTTCGAACTTGGCGCGCTTGAGGCTGAAGAAGGCGCGCACATTGCGCACGTTCGCATCCTGGGTGAACAGGCGCTGGGCCAGCGCCTGGTAGCCCGGCATGTCGCGCACCGCGACCACCAGCACGAAATCCGGCCCCGGGCTGACGCGCCAGCATTGCTGCACCGCCGCGTCGGCGACGGCGCGGGCCTCGAAAGCGTCGAGCGGCTCCTGGCCCTGGCGGTCCAGGCTGACCTCGACCAGCGCGGTCAGGCCATGGCCCAGCACGACGGCCAGTCGATCGGGCTGCAACAGCGCGACCTGACGCTCGATCACCCCCAGCTCGACCAGGCGCCGCACCCGGCGCAGGCTGGTCGCGGGCGAAATGCCCAGGCTCTCGGCCAGGGCCTGGTTCGAGCGCGAAGCATCGCGCTGCAGTTCGGCCAGCAGCCTGAGGTCGAGCTGATCAAAAACAGATTCTTCCATTATTCGGACTCTACCAAAAGAATATTGCACTTGCGCAAAGGAAAGAAATAATCGATCAAATCCGTCAAATATTTGAATGCTTATTTCTCACCCTTCCCGCTAGCATGACCGATTACTAAGTAATTTGAGGTCAAATATGTGTGGAATCGTCGGCGCAGTCTCTACGCGCAATATCGTCCCGGTGCTGGTCCAGGGTCTGCAGCGACTCGAGTACCGAGGCTATGACTCCTGCGGCGTGGCGGTGCACCGTGGCGCCACGGTCGATGGCGCGCCAGCAGGCGCACAGGCCGGTCTGGACCGCGCCCGCAGCACGGCTCGGGTGTCCGAACTGCAGCAGCAGGTCGATCAGGACCAGCTGATCGCCGGCACCGGCATCGCGCACACGCGCTGGGCCACGCACGGCGCCCCGGCGGTGCACAACGCCCATCCCCATTTCAGCCACGGCCCCGGTGCACAGACGCAACAGCGCCCGGCCCGCGTTGCGCTGGTGCACAACGGCATCATCGAGAACCACGACGAACTGCGCGCCGAGCTGCAGGCCCGTGGCTATGTCTTCGACAGCCAGACCGACACCGAGGTGATCGCGCATCTGGTCGACTCGCTGTACGAAGGCGACCTGTTCCAGGCCGTCAGCACCGCAACGGCCCGACTGCATGGCGCCTACGCGATCGCCGTCGTGCACAAGGACGAACCGCACCGCGTGGTCGGCGCACGTGCCGGCTCGCCGCTGGTGCTGGGCGTGGGCCAGGGCGAATATTTCCTGGCCAGCGACGCGATGGCGCTGGCTGGCGTGACCGACCAGATCTGCTACCTGGCCGAGGGCGACATGGTCGACCTGCAGCTGGGCCGCTACTGGATCTTCGACCGTGCCGGCCAGGCCCAGGATGCCAGCCAGCGTCCGGTCAAGACGGTGCAGGTCCACAGCGGCGCGGTCGAGCTCGGCCCCTACCGCCACTACATGCAGAAGGAAATCTTCGAGCAGCCGCGCGCGGTGGCCGACACGCTCGAGGGCATCGAGGGCATCGCCCCCGAGCTGTTCGATGGCCAGGGTGACCAGGCCGGCGCGGCCTGGCGCGTGTTCAAGGAGATCGACCGCGTGCTGATCCTGGCCTGCGGCACCAGCTACTACAGCGGCTGCACCGCCAAGTACTGGCTCGAGGAGATCGCGGGCATCCCGACCCAGGTCGAGATCGCGAGCGAATACCGCTACCGCACCAGCGTGCCCGATCCCAGGACCCTGGTCGTGACCATCACCCAGAGCGGCGAGACCGCCGACACGCTGGCCGCGCTGCGCCATGCGCAAAGCCTGGGCATGACCCACACGCTGACGATCTGCAACGTCGCGACCAGCGCCATGGTGCGCGAGTGCGAGCTGGCCTACATCACGCGTGCCGGCGCCGAGATCGGCGTCGCGAGCACCAAGGCCTTCACGACCCAGCTCGCCGGCCTGTTCCTGCTGACGCTGGCGCTGGCCCAGGCCAAGGGCAAGCTGTCTGCCGAGGACGAGGCACGGCATCTGAAGGACATGCGGCATCTGCCGGTCGCGCTGCAGTCGGTGCTGGCGCTCGAGCCGCAGCTGATCCAGTGGGCCGAGGCCTTCGCACAGAAGGAGAACGCGCTGTTCCTGGGCCGCGGCCTGCACTACCCGATCGCGCTCGAAGGAGCCCTGAAGCTCAAGGAGATCACCTACATCCACGCCGAGGCCTATGCGGCCGGCGAGCTCAAGCATGGCCCGCTGGCGCTGGTGACCAGCGCGATGCCGGTGGTGGTGGTGGCGCCCAACGATGCGCTGCTGGAAAAGCTCAAGAGCAATATGCAGGAAGTGCGCGCGCGCGGCGGCGTGCTGTATGTGCTGGCCGATGCCGACACCCAGATCCAGAGCAGCGAAGGCGTCAACGTGATCCGCATGCCCGAGCATTACGGCGTGCTGAGCCCGATCCTGCACGTGGTGCCGCTGCAGCTGCTGTCCTACCACACGGCGCTGGCCAAGGGCACCGACGTCGACAAGCCGCGCAACCTGGCCAAGAGCGTGACGGTGGAGTGACAGGCGTTCGGGGCCGCTGACTGGAGGGAATGAAGTCGGGCGGCCCTGAATCAGGTGGGATACGGCGCCGGGGACTTGCAAATCAATGCGGGCCTCTGCGCAGGATGACCTTCCACAATCACCGCAGGCTGCATTCGACGCTGAGCTACCTCAGCCCGATGCAGCCTGAGCAACGCTGGTACGAGGCACAGCGCAAAAAGGCCGCGTGAACTGTGGGCCAAGAACTACACGGAACAGGGGCAAGCTCGGTTGCTGTCTACGCTGCCAAACGCACCACGTCACGTCCGCTCGACTTGGCGTCGTACAGTGCGACGTCGACGCGCTTGAACCATTCCTCGGTTTTCTCACCCGGTTTCAATTCGGCCACGCCGAAACTCGCCGTTACCGTGCCGACCTCGGGGAATGGCTGCTCCGCGCAAAGCTTGCGTAGATTCTCTGCGATGAGGACGGCGGCTGCGGCGTCGCAGTGCGGCATCAACACCACGAATTCTTCCCCGCCCCAACGCGCCAGCCGATCCATGCTGCGTAGCCTGCTGCCGATGCGTCGGCTCAGTTCGACCAGTATCTGGTCGCCGGTCGGATGGCCGTACCGATCATTGATCGCCTTGAAGTGGTCGATGTCTATCAGGAGCAAGGACAGCGGCTGGGCATAGCGTTGCGCTCGCACCATTTCCTGCGCTGTCTCTTCCTCGAAATGACGTCGATTCGAGATTCCGGTGAGCGAGTCGGTGATGGCGAGGCGCTTGTGTTCCGTATTCGCGGCGGCGAGCTCGTCACGGGCCTGTTTGAGCTCGTTCTCGTGGCGCTTGCGGTCGGTGATATCGACGAACGAATACAACAGCAAGCCGTCGATGATGACGCCGCCGGCGAGCACGTCGACAGTCCTGCCGTCCTTGCAGAGGATACTGAATTCCCTGCGCTCCACCTTGCCCGGTTCTCGCCGAAGCTGTTCAAGGATGGTTCTATGTAATTTGTAGCGGACGGCCCGTTCTTGCTCGTCGGGGCAGACCAATTCGTACCACCTGTCGAGGGTCGGCACATCGGCTACTGTATAGCCGAAGCTGCGCACGAACTGCTCGTTGCAGTAGATCGGCGCCGGATCGTCATCGAGGTTGCAACAAGCGACTGCCGTCGGAATTTTGTCGAGCACCTGATGTATCAGCGAGCACCCGGCGAAGAGCCGTTGCAACCGAGCCTCTTCCTTGAGAGCCAACTGTGCTTCGATCAGGTCGCGCATCTTTTCCATCAGCGCAACGAGGTCGGGAGAATAGGGGTTTTCCTTGTCATCGAGCAGGCAGATCGTGCCGATGGGCTTGCCGCCGGGCAATCTGATCGGGAAACCCAGATAGGAAATCAGCCCGTGTTTCAGGTCCGGGTTGTGGTTCCATCGATCGGAATTCAAGGCATTGGCGACAAGAAGTTTTTCCTGACTGCTGACGACAGCCTCGCAATACAGGCCCGAACCGAGAAGAGGCTCACTTTCACCGACATGGTAGGGATTGTTCGCACTGTGGCTGGCGACAGAGACCTTGATGTCGTCTTCGAGCAACCTCATGATCAAGGCGACGCGAACTCCGGCCAGGCGAACGATCAGGTTGACGATATCCTGGAACTCGCTGAGCGTCTCTTCATGAAAATTGGGAGCCTCTATCTTCATGGGCACGAAGTTCATGTCAGTGTTGCAGAGCGCCGCGGCATTTATTGCCAAAAATGAAAGTCTAGCATACGGTCGATTTTTCTTCCAGGAAAAAATTGATCAGTTTTCCGTCAGTTGGCGGGTGAGATGCCATCGTGATGGCATGAAGAAAGTTGAAGTAGTTGGTCGCTTCCAGCTCAACAGCGTGGGCATGATGCGACGGCTGGCCACGCTGGATCTGGTCATCGTGCTGATGCCCGAGGCCATGGTGGCCGACGAATTGGCCAGCGGGCGCTTGCAAAGGGTGCTTCCTATTTGGCAAGGTACACCCGTACCCGTCAATTCGATTCTCGATCAGGTTCAACAACTTGCACATCAGCATCGCTACCACGCCAGCGGCCAGCAGGTCGACGCAGGCCAGCATGACCGCGACCGCGACCTCGAACGGGCAGCGGACCGCCCTGCCCGCCCGCAGCCCCGGCTAAGAAAAACCCTTGCCATGAAAACGCAAACGTTTTCTGTATGAAAATCGATGCCATACAAGCTTGACATGTCAGGAAAGCCATCGATGCTGGCTGCGTACGAGAACGAGGGCGCTCAGGAGCCTGGCAAAGCCGGCGGCGAGAGACTGATGCGCAGGCTAGGCCTGCTGCTGCTGGGCACGGGGCTGATCATCTTCATTGCCAACCTGCTGTGGGAGTCCGAGCTCCGGCCAGGCGGGCCCGGTCTGACCGTGATCGGCCTGCTGATGCTCTACTGGGCTCGCATCGGCCGGATCTCGTGGGCCGTGCATCTGATGTGCTGGGGCCTGCTGCTGATCGGCTGGAGCGGCGCCCTGATAGGGACTGGCCTCTACAACATTTCATGGGTCGCGCTGCCGATCGCCACCATGGTGGGCGGCTGCATGCTCGGTCGGCGCATGACGCTGGCACTGATGCTGGCGACGGTCGCCGCGGTGCTGTCGGTCTACGGGCTGCATCAGCAGGGCCACGAGTTCGGCAACAAGGCACCGCCACAGGTGGTCGCCGGCCTGCTGATGCTGGCTGCGCTGGTGGCCGGCATGATCGGGCGCACGACAGCCAAGACCGTCCGGCGCCAGATGCGCCGACTCGGCGAGTCGCAGGCCGAGCTGGAGCGGGCCCAGTCCCTGGCCCATGTCGGCAGCTGGACGATGGAGGTCGGCTCCGGCCAGGCCCGCTGGTCGGACGAGTATTACCGCATCTTCGGGATTGCCGTCGGCACCCCGGTCAGCTATTCCGACTTCATGGCCCAGGTCCACCCCGACGACAAGGGCCTGATCGAGGCCGGCTGGGCGGCGGCGGCACGCGGCAACAGCAGCTACGCAGTGAGCTATCGCATCCTGGTCGGAACGGAGGTGAAATGGCTGCGCAGCATCACCGAGTTCGTGTTCGACCCGCAGGGCAAGCTGCAGACCCTGTCTGGCAGCCTGCAGGACATCACGCAGATCAAGCGCAGCGAGGAAGTACAGCGCGAGAGCCAGGAGCGTTTTCGCAAGCTGTTCGAGGATACGCACCAGCCGATCCTGCTCTACGACAGCGACTCGCGCTGTGTCGCGGCCAACCAGGCCAGCCTGGCGATGTTCCGCTTCGACAGCATCGAGGAGATCAGGGGTCGCACACCGACCGAACTGTCGCCGCTCTGGCAGGCCGATGGGCGCAAGACCAGCGACAAGCTGGCCGAATTGCAGGATGCCGTGATCAAGCACGGCAGCTTCGAGACCGAATGGCTGCATTGCCGCTCAGACGGCGAGCCCTTCCCGGCCCGGGTCCTGACCACAGGCATCCGCATGGGCGCGCAGGACTTGCTGCACTCGGTCATCACCGACACCACCGAGCAAAAGCGTGCGCTCGAACAGATCGAGTTCCTGGCCTACCACGACCCCCTGACCGGCCTGCCGAACCGGACCCTGGGCCAGGATCGTCTGCAGCAGGCGCTGAGCATTGCCGAGCACGACGGCAGCAGCCTGGGCGTGCTCTACCTGGACCTCGACAACTTCAAGCATTTCAACGATGTCTACGGCCACGCCATGGGCGACCGGCTGCTCAAGAGCGTGGCCGCCAGGGTGGCCAGCAGCCTGCGCGCGGAAGACACGCTGTGCCGCCTGTCGGGCGATGAATTCATGGTGGTGCTGCTGGATCTGCATGCCATCGAGCAGTTGCAGCTGGTCTGCCAGCGCATCCTGGCCCGGATCGCGGAGCCGCTCGAGGTCGAGGGTATCAAGCCGCTGCTGTCGTTCTCGATCGGGGGCTCCATCTATCCCCAGCACGGGCGCGACATCGGCAGCCTGATGCGCCATGCCGACCTCGCGCTTTACGAAGCCAAGAAAGCCGGACGCGGCAGGTTCCGCATCTTCGAACCGCAGATGAACGAGAGCCTGCGGCATTACCTGCAGACCTGCGACGACTTGCGGCTGGCGCTCGAGCGCGAGGAGTTCGAGCTGCATTACCAGCCCCAGGTGGCGCTGAACAACAGCGAGGTGGTCGGCGTCGAGGCCCTGCTGCGCTGGAACCACCCGCAACGGGGCCTGCTGCAACCGGGCACCTTCATTGGCGTGGCCGAGGAAAGCGGACTGATCGCGCCGATCGGGCGCTGGGTGCTGCAGGAGGCCTGCCGCCAGGGCGCCGCCTGGCATCGGGCCGGCTGGAGTCAGCTGCGCATGGCGGTCAACCTGTCGGCGGTGCAGTTCCGCCACGGCCAGCTCGGGCCGGAATTGCTCGAGATACTGGCCGAGAGCGGACTCGATCCGAAACGGCTCGAGCTGGAACTGACCGAATCGACCCTGCTGCACAGCGACAGCGCGATCCTGGCGACGGTGGCGCAGTGGCAGGCCAAGGGCATCGAGCTGTCGATCGACGATTTCGGCACCGGCTATTCGAGCCTGTCCTACCTCAAGCGGCTCAATGTCGACAAGCTCAAGATCGACCGCTCCTTCATCGCCAACCTGCGCGAGGACGAGCAGGACCGGACCATCGTGCGCGCGATCATCCAGATTGCCCAGAGCATGGGCATCAAGACCATCGCCGAGGGCATCGAGGACCCGCTGGTGGTCGAGCAGCTGCGGGCGATGGGCTGCGACAAGGTGCAGGGCTTCTGGTATTCGAAGCCGCTGCCGGCGGGGCAGTTCGAGCAGTGGTTCCGGCACTACACCGCCCGCGCCGCCTGAGGCAGCGGGGGCAGCGGGGGCGGCGCGGGACGGCAGGGACGGCGTGGTGCCGACCTGGAGCGGCTCAATGCCCCTGCGAACCCCGGTGCGCCCAGCCCGTGGTGTGCTTCTCGATCAGGCTGAACAGTTCGTACATCAGCATCGCCATCACGCCGACGGTCAGCAGGCCGGCGAAGGCCAGGCCCATCTGCATCGCCGAGCCGGCCGAGATCAGCAGGTAGCCGATGCCCTCGTTGGCGGCGGTCATCTCGGACACCGTGGTGCCGACAAAGGCCAGCGTGATCGCGACCTTGAGCGAACCGAAGAAATACGGCAGCGAGCGCGGCAGGCCGACCTTCATGAGTACGTCCCAGCGTCGGGCGCCGAGCACGCGCAGCACGTCCTCGAGCTCGGGCTCGAGCGTGGCCAGCCCGGTCGCGATGTTGACCGTGATCGGGAAGAAGCTGATCAGGAAGGCGGTCAGGATCGCCGGGCCGACGCCGATGCCGAACCAGACCACCAGGATCGGCACGAAGGCCGCCTTGGGCAGCGCGTTGAAGGCCGTCATCAGCGGGTAGACCGCCGCGTAGGCGACGCGCGAGCTGCCGATCAGGAAGCCCAGCAGCACGCCGACCAGGATCGCCAGGCCGAAGCCGACCATCGTGACCCAGAAGGTGCGCCAGGCGTGGCCTGCGATCACGGCGTGGTATTCGATCGCCTGGTCGAGGATGCGGGCCGGGCTCGGGAAGATGAATTCCGAGACCTGGAAGGCGCTGGTCAGCGTCTGCCACAGCACGATGATCAGGAGCAGCAGCAGCCAGGGCGACCAGCGCTCGATGTTCTTGCTTTTCATTGCGGACTTCCGGTTCATTGGTTGATGACGGCGCCGGCCTTGCGCATGGCGCCGATATGGCCGCGCAGCTCGTGCACGATGTCGGTGAAGGCCGGGGTGTAGGTCAGCTCGAGGTCGCGCGGGCGCGGCAGCTCGATGTCGCGCTTGACGACGAAGCGACCCGGGCTCTTGCTCATCACGTAGACGGTATCGGCCAGGAACACGCTTTCGCGCAGGTCGTGCGTGACCAGGATCACGTTGAAGCCCTGCGCAGCGTGCAGGTCGCGCAGCGTGCACCAGAGCTCCTCGCGCGTGAAGGCGTCGAGCGCGCCGAAGGGCTCGTCGAGCAGCAGCATCTTGGGCTGGTGGATCAGCGCGCGGCAGATGCTGGCGCGCTGCTGCATGCCGCCCGAGAGCTCCCACGGGTACTTGTCCTCGTAGCCGGCCAGGCCGACGGTCGCGAGCAGCTGGCGCGCGCGCTCGACATATTCGGCGCGCTTTTGCTTGAAGGTCGCGCGGTAGGGCTCGACGATCTCGAGCGGCAGCAGCACGTTGTCGAGCGTGCTGCGCCAGGGCAGCAGCGAGGAGGACTGGAAGGCCATGCCCGAGATCTTGAGCGGGCCGGTGACCGGCTGGCCGTCGACCTTGATGCTGCCGCGACTCGGCGCCTTGAGGCCGGTGGTCAGCTTCATGAAGGTCGACTTGCCGCAGCCCGAGGGCCCGACGATGGCGATGAACTCGCCGCGCTTGACCTGCAGGTTGATGTCCTCGACCGCGAACTTGCCCTCGGCCCAGAGTTCCTCGTTGTAGGCCAGCCAGACGTTCTGGAAATCGACGAAGGGGGTTTCGATTGCGCTGTCCATCGGGTGCCCCTTATTTCTTGGCCTTGGGCAGGATGTCGAGCTCGGCCGCCGGCGGCAGGAAGCTGCCGTTCCAGATCGCGCCGGCATCGACCCGGGTCTTGGTGGCGTAGGCGTCCGAGACCTGGCTCGCCATCAGGCTCAGGCGGCCCGGATCGACGCGGCCGAAGCCCTCGCGGCGTGCATCGGGGCTGGCGACGACCGAATCGATCGCGAGCTGCAGCCGGCGCGTCTCCATCGGCAGGTTGATGATGCCGTCGCGCGCCTTGACCGCCTCCATCGCGGCCGGCGGGTTGGCCATGACCTCCTTGGCACCCTTGGCGAAGGCGCTCAGGAAGGCCTTGAGCGCGGCCGGGTTTTCCTTGATCAGCTTGGGCGAGGCGATGATGGCGTTGCCGTAGAGCTTGACGCCGTAGTCGGCGTAGGGCAGCAGCACGACCTCGTCGGCCTTGACGCCGCGCGCCTCGAGGTTGAGCAGCGAGGTGAAGGAAAAGCCCGTGATCGCGTCGACGTCGCCGCGCACCAGCATGGTCTCGCGCAGCGAGGGCTCCATCGCGGTCCAGCTGACGGCACCGATCTTGTTCGCCTTGTCCAGGATCGGGAAGGCCTTGCGGCCGGCATCGAACACCGGGGCGCCGAGCTTCTTGCCCTTGAGGTCGGCCGGGGACTTGATGCCCGACTTCTTGAGCGCCAGCACCGCCGCCGGCGTGTTGTTGTAGACCATCATGACCGCGACCGGCTTGTTCGGGGCCTCGGGGTTGTTGGCGTGGAACTCCATCAGCGCGGCGACGTCGGCCAGGCCGATGTCGTAACTGCCCGAGGCGACGCGGGTCACGGTACCGCTCGAGCCGTTGCCGGCATCGATCGTGACATCGAGCCCGGCCTGCTTGAAATAGCCCTTGGCCGCCGGCTGGACGAACAGGGCCGAGGGGCCCTCGAAGCGCCAGTCGAGCTGGAATTTGAGCGGGGTCTGTGCATGGGCCTGGCCGAGGGTAGCAACGGCCAGGGCAGCGGTGACTTGCAGGAATTGGCGCTTGTTCATGAGGACTCCAAGGGAAGGGTCTGGAAACCGCTCGGGGCGGCATGCAGCCTCAGTCGCAAGATCGATGCCAGGCCCCAGCCTGATCTGAATACAAATTTGTATACAGTTTCAAGCGAAATGATGCACCGCTTCGGGCCAGGCGGCGCACCAGATCGGGGGCCAGGGCTCAGTGCCGGGGCATGCCGGCGTCGAACCAGCGCCGGATCACGAGGCGCTCGGCCTCGGTGATGCCGGTCGCATTGTTGAGCGGCATCTGGCGCAGCAGCACCGCCTGCTGGTAGATGGCCAGGCCGTGCTGAAGGATCAGCGCCTCGGTGTGCAGGGCCACCCCCTTGTTCTGCACCTCGGCGTTGTGGCAGAGCACGCAACGCTGGTCGATCACGGCCTTGGGCTCGGCCAGGCTGGCCGGCCGGGCCTCGGCGGCTTCGGTTGCCAGGGCCGGCGCGGCTGGCGTGGGCGCCAGCCAGAAGATCAGGCCCGCCAGCACCAGCAGCCCGGCGCCGGCCACTTCCCAGGGCGTGCGGCGCCCCTGCACATGGGCCCGGTGTCGCGCCACGAAGCTGTGCCGGATCAGCGCGCCAGCGAGCATCAGCAGCACCAGCACCAGCCAGTTGTGCCGGGCCTGGTAGAGCCAGCCGTAGTGGTTGGACAGCATCGCGATCAGCACCGGCAGCGTGAAATAGGTGTTGTGCACGCTGCGCTGCTTGCCGCGCTGGCCGTGGACCGGATCGGGCGCCAGGCCGGCGCGCAGCGCCGCCACCACCTTGCGCTGGCCCGGAATGATCAGGAAGAAGACATTGGCGCTCATCGCGGTCGCCAGCATGGCGCCGACCAGCAAGAAGGCGGCCCGGCCCGCGAACAGCTGGCAGGCCAGCCAGGCGGCCAAGGTCACCAGGCCCAGCACACCCACGCCGACGATCAGGTCGCCGCGCCTGCCGCGCCCCAGGCTGCGGCAGATGGCGTCATAGAGCAGCCAGAACGCCGCCAGGAAACCAAGCGCGGCCATGATCGCCAGCGCGGGCGGCCAGTCATGCACGCTCTTGTCGATCAGGAAGCTGCCGGCATTGAACAGGTAGAGCGAGGTGAACAGCCCGAAGCCGGTCAGCCAGGTCGAGTAGCTTTCCCAGTAGGACCAGTGCAGGTTCTGCGGCAGCGGCAGCCAGTTGGGCGCCAGCATGTACTTGTTGGAATGGTAGAAACCGCCGCCGTGCACCGCCCACAGCTCGCCATCGACGCCCTTGGCCTTGAGGTCGGCGTGCTCGGGCGGCGACAGGCTGTTGTCGAGCATGACGAAATAGAAGGAGGCGCCGATCCAGGCCACCGCGGTGATGACATGGGCCCAGCGCAGCAGCAGGTTGACCCAGTCGAACAGGTAGGAATCCATCAGGACCTCGCTTCAGGAGCCACGGTAGGTGGAATAGGACCAGGGGCTGACCAGCAGCGGCACATGGTAGTGGGCCGCCGCATCGGCAATACCGAACTCGACCGGCACGCGGTCGAGGAAGGCCGGCTCGGGCAGCGCGACGCCACGGGCGCGGAAATAGGCGCCGACCTCGAACAGCAGGCGGTAGCGCCCGACGGCCAGCGTGGCGGCGTCGAGCAGGGGCCCTTGCGGCGAGCGACCGTCGGCATTGAGCGCGAAGGACTGCAGCGTGGCGTAACCCTCGGCCTGCTGCCGCTGCAGCGTGACCTGCATGCCGGCTGCGGGGCAGCCATTCATCGTGTCGAGCACGTGGGTACTGAGATGTCCCATCGGATTTCCTTTCTTCGGGATGCAAGTGGCCGGGTCCGGTTCTTGCATGTTCGTGAAATGACTGTATACAGTCTGGTGCACATTTGCCACCACCGATCAAGCAATAACCATGCCCCAGAAGAAACAGAAAACCCAGCCGCTGCCGTCCACCGACTCCCTGCGCGGGCCCCGGTCGGGCGCGGCAGCCAGTGCCGGCGATGCCGTGCCCGGCGCCACGCAAAGGATCGTCGAGGCCATCACGACCGCGATCGTCGAACGGCGCCTGATGCCGGGCACCAAGCTGGCCGAGCAGAAGATCGCCGACATCTTCCAGGTGTCGCGCACCCTGGTGCGGCAGGCGCTGAACCAGCTCTCGCGCGACCATCTGGTGACGCTGGAGCCGGCGCGCGGCGCCTTCGTCGCCACACCCAGCATCGAGGAGGCGCGCCAGGTGTTCCAGGTCCGGCTGATGCTCGAGAGCGCGATGCTGCGCCAGCTCTGCGCCTGCATCACCGAGCCGCAGATCGCCAGCCTGCGGGCCCACCTGCAGCAGGAACGCGAGGCGGTGGCGCGGGTCGACGTGCCGGGCCGCACCAGACTGCTGGCCGACTTCCACATGGTGCTGGCGCGCATGCTGGGCAACGAGGTGCTGGCCGACCTGCTGGCCGACTTGCTGAGCCGCTCCTCGCTGATCTCGCTGATGTACCAGTCCTCGCACTCGGCCCAGCATTCGCAGGACGACCATGTGCGCCTGGTCGATGCGCTGGAAAAGCGCGACGCCCGCGCCGCCGTGCGGCTGATGGAGCAGCATATCGCGAGCGTGGAGCGCAACCTGCGGCTCGACCCCAAGAGCCCCGACCTCGCCGACGTGCTGCGGCCGCTGAACTGATTTTCCCCCAGACCACCCACTAGACCGCCCGCCTAGATCGACCACCATGGCCAACTCCCTGCCCCACTCGCCCCCCTACCCGCGCGACCTGCGCGGCTATGGCCGCAATCCCCCCGCTGCCCACTGGCCCGGGCGCGCGCGTGTCGCGCTCCAGTTCGTGCTGAACTACGAGGAAGGCGGCGAGAACTCGGTGCTGCACGGCGACGCCGGCAGCGAGCAGTTCCTGTCCGAGCTGTTCAACCCGACTGCCTACCCGGCGCGCCACCTGAGCATGGAGGGCATCTACGAGTACGGCTCGCGCGTCGGGGTCTGGCGCCTGCTGCGCGAGTTCGAACGGCGCGGCCTGCCGCTGACCGTGTTCGGCGTCGGCATGGCGCTCGAGCGCTGCCCCGAGGTGACCCAGGCCTTCGTCGAGCTTGGCCACGAGATCGCCTGCCACGGCTGGCGCTGGATTCATTACCAGAACGTCGACGAGGCCACCGAGCGCGAGCACCTGCAGCGCGGACTGGCCAGCATCGAGCGCCTGACCGGCCAGCGCCTGGGCCAGCCCGGCACCGTGCATGGCGCCGGCTGGTACACCGGGCGCGACAGCCCGCACACGCGCCGTCTGGTCGCCGACCATGGCGGCATCGAATACGACAGCGACTACTACGGCGACGACCTGCCGTTCTGGCTCCAGGTCAGGAAGACCGACGGCGCGCTGGCGCCGCATCTGGTCGTGCCCTACACGCTGGACTGCAACGACATGCGCTTTGCGCTGCCGCAGGGCTACAGCCACGGCGACGAGTTCTTCGAATACCTGAAGGATGCCTTCGATGTCCATTACGCCGAGGGTGACGAGCGCCCGGCCATGATGAGCATCGGCATGCACTGCCGCCTGCTGGGCCGTCCGGGCCGCATGCGCGCACTGCAGCGCTTCCTCGACTATGTCGAGCAGCACGACCGGGTCTGGGTGACGCGGCGCATCGACATCGCGCGCCACTGGAAGGCGACCCATCCGTTCGACCCCGCCACCGCCTTCGTCTGGGAATGAAGCCATGACCCCTCCATCCATCCTGAGCCTGGAACCGCTCAACGCCGCCAGCGTGGCGCAATTCAGCGCGCTGCTGGCCGGCACCTATGAGCATTCGCCCTGGATCGCCGAGCGCGCCGCCGCCCGGCGCCCCTTCGTCAGCCTGGCCGCGCTCAAGCGCGCGCTGGTCGAGGTGGTGCGCGAGTCCGGCCTGGAGGCCCAGCTCGGCCTGATCCGCGCACACCCCGAGCTGGCCGGCAAGGCCATGATCGCCCGCCACCTGACCGCCGAATCGAGCCACGAGCAGGGCAAGGCCGGCCTGACCGACTGCACGCCCGAGGAGTTCTCCACCCTGCAGCAGCTCAACGCCGACTACAACGCCAGGTTCGGCTTTCCCTTCATCCTGGCGGTGCGCGGGCCACGCGGCCAGGGGCTGGGCAAGGCGGAGATCATCGCGACCTTCGCGCGCCGGCTGCTCAATCATCCGGAGTTCGAGCGCGCCGAAGCGCTGCGCAACATCCACCGCATCGCCGAGATCCGCCTGAACGAGAAGTTCGGCTTCGAGCCCTTGCTCGGCCAGCAGGTCTGGGACTGGTGCGAACAGCTGGCCCGGCACAGCGAGCAGGACGACGCGCTGACCGTGACCTACCTGAGCCCGGCGCACCGCGCCTGCGCGGCGCAGATCGCGCACTGGATGGAGACCGAATGCGGCTTCGACCAGATCGGCATCGACGCGGTCGGCAACGTCGTGGGCGTCTACCACGGCAGCGACAGCGCCGCGCCGCGCCTGCTGACCGGCAGCCACTACGACACGGTGCGCAACGGCGGGCGCTACGACGGCCGGCTCGGGATCTTCGTGCCGATGGCCTGCGTGCGCGAGCTGAACGCCCAAGGCCGGCGGCTGCCGTTCGGCATCGAGGTGGTGGCCTTCGCCGAGGAGGAAGGCCAGCGCTACCCGGCCACCTTCCTGGGCTCGGGCGCGCTGGTCGGCCAGTTCGATCCGGCCTGGCTCGAACAGGTCGATGGCGACGGCATCACCATGCGCGATGCGATGGTGCAAGCCGGCCTGCCCGCGACCCTGGAGGCGATCGCGGCGCTGGCGCGCGATCCGGCGCAGTACCTGGGCTTCGTCGAGATCCATGTCGAGCAGGGCCCGGTGCTCAACGGGCTGGACCTGCCGCTGGGCATAGTGAGCTCGATCAACGGCAGTCGGCGCTACCTGGGCCAGATCACCGGCCAGGCCAGCCATGCCGGCACCACGCCGATGGCGCTGCGCCGCGACGCCGCCACCGCCACGGCCGAGCTGCTGCTGTTCCTCGAGCAGCGCGCGGCACAGGTGCCCGATCTGGTCGGCACCATCGGCCTGCTCGAGGTGCCGAACGGTTCGGTCAACGTGGTGCCGGGCCGCTGCCGCTTCAGCCTCGACATCCGTGCCACCACCGACGCGGTGCGCGACGCCTGCGCCGCCGACACGCTGGCCGAGCTGCAGCGCATCTGCGAGCGACGCGGCCTGAGCCACAGCATCCGGGAGACCCTGTGCGCTGCCGCCGCGCCATCAGCCCCGGTCTGGCAGGCGCGCTGGGAGCAGGCGGTGCAGGCGCTGGGCCTGCCGCTGCTGCGCCTGCCCAGCGGCGCCGGCCATGACGCGATGAAGCTGCACGACCTGCTGCCGCAGGCGATGCTGTTCGTGCGCGGACTCAACGCCGGCATCAGCCACAACCCGCTCGAATCCACCAGCTGCGACGACGCCGAACTGGCCGTGCGCGCCTTGCAGCAGCTGCTCGAACTCACCGCCAAGGAAACCGCATGACCCCGACCGCCCCCTCCACTGCCATCTACCCTGCCCTGTACGCCGCGCTGGACAGCTGGATCGACAAGCATTTCGAGCAGGAAGTCGGCTTCCTGCAGCAACTGGTGCGCGTGCCGACCGACACGCCGCCGGGCAACAACGCGCCGCATGCCGAGCGCACCGCCGAGCTGCTGGCCGGCTTCGGCCTCGAAGCCGAGCAGCATCCGGTGCCGGCGCAACAGGTGCATGACTACGGGCTCGAAACGCTGACCAACCTGATCGTGCGCAGGCGCTACGGCGCTGGCGGCCCGGTCATCGCGCTCAACGCCCATGGCGACGTGGTGCCGCCGGGCGAGGGCTGGAGCCACGACCCCTATGGCGGCGAGGTGGTCGACGGCAAGCTCTACGGCCGCGCCGCCGCGGTCAGCAAGAGCGACTTCGCGAGCTACACCTTCGCGCTGCGCGCGCTCGAGGCCGTCAGCCAGTCGCTGGGCCTGGCGCTCAAGGGCGGGGTCGAGCTGCTGTTCACCTACGACGAGGAATTCGGCGGCGAGCTCGGTCCCGGCTGGCTGCTGCGCCAGCAGCTGACCCAGCCCGACCTGCTGCTGGCGGCCGGCTTCAGCTACCAGGTCGTGACCGCGCACAACGGCTGCCTGCAACTCGAAGTGACGGTGCATGGACAGATGGCGCATGCCGCGATTCCCGACACCGGCATCGACGCGCTGCAAGGCGCGGTCCAGATCCTCAATGCACTCTACGCGCAGAACCAGCTTTACCAGGGCATCACCTCGGGCGTCGAAGGCATCAAGCACCCCTACCTCAACGTCGGCCGCATCGAGGGCGGCACCAACACCAACGTGGTGCCGGGCAAGGTGGTGCTCAAGCTCGACCGGCGCATGATTCCGGAGGAAAACCCGGTCGAGGTCGAGGCCGAAATCCGGCGCGTGATCGCCGAGGCGGCGGCGCGCCAGCCCGGCATCACGGTCGAGATCAAGCGCCTGCTGCTGGCCGAGTCCTGGCGCCAGCAGGAAGGCAGCGCGGCGCTGGTCGCGGCGCTGCAGCGCCATGGCGAGGCCGTGTTCGGCGAACCGATCCCGACCTCGGGCACACCGCTCTACACCGATGTGCGCCTGTTCGGTGCCGCCGGCATACCGGCCGCGATCTACGGCGCCGGCCCGCGCACCGTGTTCGAGAGCCATGCCAAGCGCGCCGACGAGCACCTGGTGCTCGAGGACCTCAGGCGCGCGACCCAGGTCGTGGCGCGCACGCTGGCGGACCTGCTGACGGGCTGACGGGCTGACGGGCTGACGGGCCAATATTGCATACAAGATGACAGTTTTTGGTGCGCAAAAATGACCAGGCCGTCCACCCTGGTGCCTACGGCGGATTCAGCCGACCGCCATGCCCTGTCATGGCCGGAATCTCCCAGGATTGCCTGAAAAAAACTGGCACATTGCTTGCTGACAGACCGGGACAGGCCGGATTTCCCCGGCTTGATTCCACAGGAGTCTGCACCATGCATTTTGCGAAATCCGCCCCGCTGGCGCTCGCCGCCACCCTGGCCCTGGCCGCCTTCGGCGCCCAGGCCCAAAGCCAGGTCAAGGTCTACGGCCTGGTCGACCTGAGCATCGGCTCCTCCCAGGAGGTCGGCGTCGGCAAGCCGGTCAAGAGCGCGCTCGACAGCGGCAAGATGACCACCAGCTACTACGGCCTGAGCGGCAGCGAGGACCTCGGTGGCGGCCTGTCGGGGCTGTTCAAGCTCGAAAGCTTCCTGCGTGCCGACAACGGCGAGCAGGGCCGCTTTGGCGGCGACACCCAGTTCTCGCGCACCGCCTCGGTCGGCCTGTCGCACAAGGACTACGGCACGCTGACGCTGGGCCGCAACACGACGGCGCTGTTCCTCTCGACGCTGTCGTTCAACGCCTTCGGCGACTCGTTCGGCTACTCGCCCAGCATCCGCCACTACTTCGGCTCGGGCCAGAACGCCGTGACGGGTGATACCGGCTGGAGCGACTCGGTCGCCTATGCCAGCCCGAACTGGAACGGCTGGCGCTTCGGTGCGGCCAGCGCTGCCAAGGAAGCCAACCCGAGCAGCGCCAGCAACGGCGGCAACTGGAGCGTCAACCTGGCCTATGCCAGCGGACCGCTGGCCGCTGCGCTGGTGGTGCAGGACGTGGAAAAGGATGGCACCGTCACCGTGGCCGATACCCACACCACCCAGCTCAACGCCTCCTACGACTTCGGCGTCGCCAAGCTGTTCGCCCAGTACGCGACGGTCGAGAACCGCAGCACCGGCATCGACAGCGACCTGAGCGGTCTGGGCGTGCGCGTGCCGGCCGGACCGGGAGCGCTGATCGCCCAGTGGGGCCAGAACTCGCCCGCCACCGGCGCCGAGCGCAACACCTACTCGGTCGGCTACCTCTACCCCTTGTCGAAACTGACCGAGCTCTACGCGACGGCCATGAAGGACGAACTCGACGGCCAGCCCAGCGGCCACAGCTATTCGGCCGGCATGCGCCTGCGCTTCTGAGCGCCGGCGAAGTCTGATCGTCCGCTGCGCGGCCGGCTGAGCTCGGCCACGCCAGGGGGAAAGGCTAAGCCGCTGCCCCGGCATGCACCCGGTTTCTACCCGCCTTCTTGGCGCCGTAAAGCTGCAGGTCGGCCAGGCGGACGGCATCGTCCTCGCTGAGCTGCTCGGGGCCAGCCGTGGCCACACCGATGCTCAGCGTGATGCCGCCGGCCACCAGGTCTGGCGCCAGCTCGATCCCCTGGCGCAGTTTCTCGGCCACCAGGCAGGCCTCGGTCATGTCGGTGGCGGGCAGCAGCACCAGGAATTCCTCGCCACCCCAACGGGCGAGCAGATCGCTTTCGCGCAAGGACGCGCGCAACAGATGCGCCACGCCCTGCAACACCTTGTCGCCAGCGTCATGACCCAGGCTGTCGTTGACGCGCTTGAAATGGTCAATGTCGAGCAGCAGCACCGCATAGGGGAGCAGTGAGCGCTTCATCAGCAGGAACTCGCTGCGCAGCCGCTCATTGGCCGCCATCCGGTTGGCCAGGCCGGTCAGTGCATCGTGACGGGCCTGGTGATGCAGCTCCTCGTTGGCCTGCGCGAGTGCCGCCGTGCGCGCCTCGACCTTCGACTCCAGCTCGGCATTGAGCTGCAGCACATGCTGCTCCATGGCGAGCCGCTCGCTGATGTCGAGCAACACGCAGTGGGTGCGCAGGAAGCGCCCTTGTGCATCGCGCTGAATCCGCCCGGTGAACAGCACATCGACCGGCCGGCCGTCCCGGCGCCGCAGCGTGATCTCGCCATCGACGTTGTGATTGGCCTTGAACTGGTCGTAGGCGGCATCGAACTGGCTGCGGTACTGATCGCCCCAGAAATCGATGAAGTCCAGCCCCAGCAACTGTTGCGGCGACTCGAAGCCCAGCAGATCGGCCATCTTCTGATTCGCATCGAGCCAGCAGCCCGCGACATCGAGCGACTGATAAGCCACCGGCAAATGCACGAACAGGTCACGAAAACGCTGTTCGCTGTCGCGCAGCTGGGACTCGGCCTGCTCTTGATCGGCTTGCCGGATCGCCTGCAGCCGGGCGTAGGCAGCGCGGCGGCGCTGGCAGATCAGCAGGCCGATCGCGGCTAGGCAGGCGATGGCGCAAAACAGCACGATCCTGACCAGCAGATTCTTGCGCCATGGCGCCAGAATGACCGCTTGATCGCGGCTGACCGAGACCACCAGCGACTTGTCGGCCGGACTCGAGGTGGGGCGGATCGCGCGGAACGCGACCAGCAGTTCCTGGTCTGTGGTCGGCGTGCGGCCCTCGACCAGACTGCGGTCCTGCCCGCTGCGGGCATGCTGCCAATACAGGGAATCGGGCTTGGCGAGCAAATCCAGCCCCGTCACCCCCTCCGGGTCCGGCACCCGGAACACGACCTTGCCGGCCTGGTGAATCAGCGCAATGCGCATGTCCGGCGCGTAGCGCACCGAGTCGAGCAGCACCGAGAAATACGCCGGATCGAGGATGGCCAGCACATAACCGTCGAACTTGCCGTGACCGTCGAGCAACACCCGGCCCACGCTCATGACGTAGACATTGAGCGGGGACAGGAAGGGCGCCGAAACGTACAGCCGCGCGGGGTCCAGGCCCCGGCTGATGGTCTGGTAGCGCTCGCCGTCGCGAAAATCACGTCCGATCAACTCCGGACGGCTGCTGGCGATCGAGCGGCCAGCGGCATTGACGACCAGCAGGCTGCGCACCCCGGTCTGGGCCACGGCCATGGCTTGCAGGCGACGGTTCAACAGATTGTTATCGTTATGTTCGATCTGCTGCGACAGCAGCCATGGCAATTCGTCGCGAATCGATTCCAGGGCATCGCTGGTGGTCTGCAGGTTCCGGCTCAGGTTGACTTCAACCGTCCTGGCCGCCTTGTCAACCTGCTCGCGCTCAGAGGCATAGGCGCTCCGATACTCGGCATAGAGATCGAAACCCAGGGCCCCGGCCAGCCCGAGCAGCAGCAGGACCAGCCCGATCCAACGGGCTTGGTCACTCGGGTAGGAAAGACTCGGGTCACTCATTTTTCACAGGCTGGCGCGCGATAACAATATGGATTTATATCATTTTAATTATAGTATACATAAAGTTATAAGCCACGAGTCAGCCTGCCGCCAGTAGCACACAGCAACGCAGAACGCCAGCAGCGAGAACGCCTGCAAGACGAGTCCGGCCAGCCCGCCAGTCCTTGCGGCGACAGGCCATACGACATATAGGCACAGCAATTGCGCCATATGATGCAAGGGCTTATCGAATTTGCCACGCCTGAATCCAAATAATGAAAAAGCTATCGACATCGTTCGCCACCGCCACCTTAGGCCTCGCTGTCGCGCTGGCACTCAACGCCTGCGGCGACAAAAGCCAGACTACCAAGCCAGACGGCGCAACCAGCTCAGGCGCCAAACCCGCTGCGGCGACCCCGGCGGTACCGGTCAGCACGGTGGCGGCGGTCAAGCGCCAGCTGACGCTTTCGCTTTTCGCCACCGGCAGTGTCGTGCCGGTGTCGGCGGTCGAGGTCAAGCCCCAGCTCAGCGGCGTGATCAGCCGGGTCCATGTGCGCGAGGGCCAGACCGTGCGCGCTGGCGAACTGCTGTTCACGCTCGACACCCGCAGCGACGAGGCCAACGTCGCCAAGCTGCGGGCCCAGATCGCCAAGGACCAGGTGCTGCTGGCCGATGCCCAGCGCCAGCTGGCCCGGTCGCGCGAGCTGTTGGCCAAGAACTTCATCTCGCAAGGCGCGGTCGACAGCAGCCAGACCGCGGTCGATTCCCAGCTGGCGAACCTGCAAGCCGACCAGGCCAGCCTGGCCGCGGCACAGGTGCCGCTGTCCTACGGCCAGATCCGTGCCGCCAGCGCCGGGCGCGTCGGGCTGGTGCCGGTGTTCGCGGGCAGCGCGGTACAGGCCAATGTCACGACCCTGGCCACCCTGACCCGGCTCGATCCGATCGATGTCGCCTTCAGCCTGCCGCAATCAGCACTGCCCGACCTGCTGGCATTGCTCCAGAGCGGCCAGGCCAAGGTCGAGGCCCGCCTGCCCGAGCAGGCGCAGGCGCTCACGGGCAAGCTGCAGTTCGTCGACAGCGTGGTCGACGCCGCCTCCGGCACGGTCAAGGTCAAGGCGCGCTTCGAGAACCGCGAGTCCAAGCTCTGGCCCGGCGCCTTCGTCAAGGTCGCGCTGCAGACGCGCGAGCTCAAGGACGCGATCGTGATACCGCTGCCGGCCGTGATCCAGAGCGCGCGCGGCGCAGTAGTCTATGTCGCGCAGGACGGCAAGGCAGTGCAAAAGCCGGTCCAGCTGCTCACCGCGCAGGGCGATGATGCCGCCGTGTCGGGACTCAACGAGGGCGATCAGGTCGTCGTCGACGGGCGCCAGAACCTGCGCCCGGACACGCTGATCAGCGAGCGCAAGCCGGCAGGCGACAAGGCCGGCAAGAGTGAGAAGAACGGCAAGCCCGAGGGCCAGGGCAATCAAGGCGGCCAAGCCGACAAGGTCGCACCATGAACCTGTCCGAACTCTTCATCCGCCGCCCCGTCATGACGGTGCTGCTGAACCTGGCCATCGTGCTGGCCGGCGTCATCGGCTACCGCTCGATCCCGGTCGCCGCGCTGCCGAGCTACGACACGCCGGTGATCAACGTCTCGGCCTCGCTGCCGGGTGCCAGCCCCGAGACCATGGCGTCATCCGTCGCGCTGCCGCTGGAAAAGCAGTTCCAGACCATCCCGGGCCTGGCCCAGATCAGCTCGACCAGCACGCTGGGCAATACCTCGCTGACGCTCGAGTTCGTCGAGGGGCGTTCACTCGATGGCGCCGCGCTCGACGTGCAGGCCGCGCTGCTGCGCGCGCAGCGCTCGCTGCCGCAGGACATGACGAGCCAGCCGTCCTACCGCAAGGTCAACCCGGCCGATGCGCCGGTGCTGCTGGTCGCGCTGACCTCGCCCTCGCTGGCGCCGGCCGAACTGCACGACTACGCCGAGCACCTGATCTCGCCCACGCTCTCGACCCTGGCCGGCGTGGCGCAGGTCAACATCTTCGGCGCCAAGCGCTACGCGGTGCGCGTGCGCGTGCGCCCGGAGGCGCTGTCCGCGCGCAACATCGGCATCGACGAGGTGGCCAGCGCGCTGCGCGCCGCCAACGTCAACACTCCCGTAGGCACACTCGAAGGCCCGCGCCAGACCCTGACGCTGCAAGCGAACCGGCAGCTCGGCAACGCGGCCGAATTCGCCGACCTGATCGTGCTGAACCGCCCGGCCGGTCCGGTGCGGCTGCGCGATGTCGCCACGGTCGAGGACAGCGTCGAGACCCTGAAGTCCTACGGCAACCTCGATGGC
>JAPLPQ010000007.1 GCA_026400105.1 Burkholderiales bacterium | reverse complement strand
GGGTTCTTGACCCGGTTCAGCCGGTAGATGCCGGCTTCGACCGGCTGCCACTGCAGCAGATGCGTGAGCCAGCGCGGCGTGATCGTCGACAGGACCGGGACGGTCTTGGTGGCATTGGCCAGTTGCCTTGCGGCGTTGTCGCCCAGTGCAAGCTGGGATTTCGAGGTTTCCGACATGGAGACTCCAGACAGGGTTGATGAAAAGGGGAGGGTGAAAAAAACCAGCGTCAGGCCGGCAGCAGTTCGCCGTTCTCGCGCGTGTGTGCCTGGCTGATGCGGCTGCCCGGCGGCACGCTGTGCGTGAGCCAGACATTGCCGCCGATGGTCGAACCGCGGCCGACCGTGACCTGGCCCAGGATGGTGGCTCCGGCGTAGATCACCACCTCGTCCTCCACGCGCGGGTGACGCGTCAGGCCCTTCTTGATCTGGCCGTCACCGTCGGTCGGGAAGCTCTTGGCGCCCAGCGTGACCGCCTGGTACAGGCGCACATCGCGCCCGATCACGGCGGTCTCGCCGATCACGACGCCGGTGCCGTGGTCGATGAAGAAGCCCGGACCGATGGCCGCGCCCGGATGGATGTCGATGCCGGTCTGGCCATGCGCGATCTCGGCGATCATGCGGGCCAGCATCGACGCGCCGAGCCGGTACAGCACATGCGCGATCCGGTGATGCGTCACCGCCAGCACGCCCGGATAGCACAGCAGCACCTCGTCGACGCTGTGCGCGGCCGGGTCGCCGCGGTAGGCCGCCAGCACATCGCTGTCGAGCAGGCGCCGGATCTCGGGCAGCTCGATGGCAAAGGCCTGCACGATCTGGTGTGCGCGCTGCTCGATCTCGGGCTGCGACAGGTGCGCGTAATGGAGGTTGTGCCCCAGTTCGAGCCTGACCTGCGGCAGCAGGGCATTGAGCACCTGGTCGAGCGTGTAGCCGATGTAGAAATCCTCCGAGCTCTGGTGCAGATCGGGCGGGCCCAGCCGCATCGGGAACAGGATGCCGCGCAGGTGCTGCAGGATGTCGGCGAGCGCCTCGCTCGACGGCAGCTCCCGCCCGCCGGGCTCGCGGCTGCGGTGCTGCGACCGGCGCCAATCCGCGCGCGCCTGGCGCAGGCCCGCGACGACTTCGGCGAGCTTGAATGCCGGTTGAAAATCGTTGCGATTCATGGCGACCTCAGTCCTGCAGCCAGGGCAGTCCGTGGAAACGCCAGCCGTCCACCGTCCCGCGTCGCTGATCGGCGTCGCGGTCGCCCTCGAAGCCCTCGAGCACGTTGAACGCGTTCCTGAAGCCGGCCTTGGTGGCGGCCTCGGCCGCCAGTTCCGAGCGCTTGCCGCTGCGGCACAGCAGCAGCAGCACGGCATCCTTGGCGAACTTGGCCTCGAGCTCGCGCACGAAGCGCGGGTTGCGCGTCAGGCTGGTGCCGGTGGCCCAGGCCACATGGACGCTGCCCGGCACATGGCCGACGAACTTGCGCTCCTCGCCGCTGCGCACATCGACCAGTTGTGCCTGACCATTGGAAAACAGCTCCCAGGCCAGCGGCGGTGTCACCCCGCCGGCATGGCCCAGTCCCGCCGCGCTGGACTGCTCGCGCGCTGGCAGCAGGGCGGCTGGCAATTCCTGGGTTGGGGTATCGGTACTCATGATTGAAATCCTTTGTTCTGACTCAGGACTTCACTGTAGAGAGCCGTCAATCAAACCCCAACCAATGATTTCAAGCTTGCAAATCAGGAAAACGAATATCGCGGACCTGATATCCCGGCATCAATGCCGGGCTAATTGTCGAATGCCTTCAGCACCTCGTCGCGCGTCAGCGTCGGCACGAAAGTCTCGATGAAACCGAAGGCGAAACCCGGCAGCCAGAGGTTGCGTCGCATGCCGAGTCGCGTGACATTGATCTGGAACAGATGGCCGGCATCGATCGCGTGCAGATGGCGGTCGCGTTCCTCGTCGATCGCGATCGAGGCGACGATGCCCACGCCCATCTCGAGCTCGACATAGGTCTTGATCACGTCGGCGTCCATTGCGGTCAGCACCACGTCGGGCTGCAGTCCGGCCGCCGTGAAGGCTGCATCGATATGCGAACGACCGGTGTAGCCCTGCTCGTAGGTGATGATCGGGTAGGCGGCCAGGTCCTGCAGCGTGATGGCGCTGCCGCGTTCGATCAGCGGGTGGCCCGGCGGCAGTACGATGCTGTGGCTCCAGCGGTAGCAGGGCAGGGTGACGAGCTGGTCGTAGCTCGCCAGCGCCTCGGTCGCGATGCCGATGTCGGCCTCGCCCGCCAGCAGCATCTCTGCCACCTGCTTGGGGCTGCCCTGGTGCAGGTGCAGGCTCACGCGCGGCCAGCGCTGGCGGAAGTCCCTGACCACATGCGGCAGCGCGTAGCGCGCCTGCGAGTGAGTGGCGGCGATCGACAGCCGGCCCTCCTCGCGGCCCTGCAGTTCCTGTCCGGCCCGGCGCAGGCTGTCGGCGTCGAGCAGCACGCGCTCGACGATCGGCAGCAAGGCCTTGCCGGCCGAGGTCAGGCCCAGCAGGCGCTTGCCCGCGCGCTCGAACAACTCGACGCCCAGCTC